>NZ_JBNCKQ010000001.1:1464453-1465499 GCF_049841615.1 Micromonospora sp. DT63
CACCACATCGCCATCGGCGTTACGGGTCACCGTGGTGCCATCACCGTACGTCCAGACGCTGCCACCGTCGCCGCTGTAAGCGACTTCGACCGACTGACCACCCACCGTGCCGTGCGTCGGCTTCCCATCCGCGGTAAACCGATCAAAGACCGCCCCCTCGGGGGTGGTCATCCGCACCACGTCGCCGGCGGCGTTGCGATCGACGCTGCTGCCGTCGCCGTATCGGTAGATGCTGGAGCCGTCGCCGTTGTAGGAGATGTCGACGTCCTGAGGCGGACCGCCACCGGCGCCCGGCATGGTGCCGTGGGTCGGCCTGCCGTCGGACGTGAACTTGTCGAACACCGCGCCGTCTGCCGTGCGCTGCCGAATCAGTTCACCGTTCGCGTCGCGCTCCAGCGTGGACCCGTCGGCGAAGTTGTAGATGCTGGAGCCGTCACCGTTGTACGAAATGTCGACGGCCTGACCGCCCACCGTGCCCTGCGTCGGCCTCCCGTCCGCGTCGAACCGGTCGAACACCGCGCCGTCGGCAGTCGTCTGCCGCACGACGTCACCGTCGGGGTCGCGCTGGATCGTGCTGCCGTCGTCGTACATCCAGGTGCTGGCGCCGTCGGCCGCGTACGAGATGTCGACCGACTGGCCGCCGACCGTACCGTGCATCGGTCGGGCCTGGTCATCGAACCGGTCGAAGACCGTGCCGTCCGCCGTCGTCTGACGAACCGGATCGCCGTTGGCGTCCTGCACGGAGACAGTGCCGTCGGCATAGCTCCAGGTGCTCGTGCCATCAGCGTTGTAGTCGATGGTGACCTCTTGCCCACCAACAACGCCATGAGTCGGCCTACCATCGCCGCTGAACGCATCGAACGACGCACCGTCGGGAGACGTCTGGCGCAGCGGATCGCCGTCAGCATCCTGAACCGAGACCGTCCCATCGGCATAAGTCCAGGTACTCGACCCATCAGCGTTGTAACCGATGGTGACCTCTTGCCCACCAACAACGCCATGAGTCGGCCTACCATCGCCGCTGAACGCATCGAACGACGCACCGT
>NZ_JBNCKQ010000001.1:1465598-1520638 GCF_049841615.1 Micromonospora sp. DT63
TCGCCGGTCTTCTCGTACGTGACGTCACCAGCGGCGTTGCGCTGAACAATCGTCCCGTCGGCGTAGCTCCACGTACTCGAACCGTCGTCGCCGTACGAGATGGAGACCTGCTGCGCGCCGGCACCATCACCACCCGGCAACGTGCCATGCGTCGGCTTGCCATCAGACGTGAACGCATCAAACGACGCCCCATCGCCGGTCTTCTCGTACGTGACGTCACCAGCGGCGTTGCGCTGAACAACCGTCCCGTCCGCATAGCTCCACGTACTCGAACCGTCACCGCCGTACGAGATGGACACCTGACCCGCGTCGGGCAACGTGCCATGCGTCGGCTTGCCATCAGCGGTGAACGCGTCGAACGACGCACCGTCACCCGTCCGCTCGTAGGTGACGTCACCAGCGGCGTTGCGCTGAACAACCGTCCCGTCCGCGTAGCTCCAGGTGCTTGAGCCATCTCCGCCGTAGGAGATTGAGACCTGACCCGCGTCGGGCAACGTGCCATGCGTCGGCTTGCCATCAGCGGTGAACGCATCGAACGACGCCCCATCGCCCGTCCGCTCGTAGGTGACGTCACCAGCGGCGTTGCGCTGAACAACCGTCCCGTCCGCATAGCTCCACGTACTGCCGCCACCACCGCCGTACGAGATCGACACCTCACCGGCGTCAGGCAACGTCCCATGCGTCGGCCTGCCATCAGACGTGAACGCGTCAAAGACTGCGCCATCCGCGGTCACCTGACCGACCACACCGCCATCAGCACCACGCGAAACGATCGTCCCGTCGGCGTAGTTCCACGTACTGCCGCCACCACCGCCGTACGAAATCGACACCTCACCCGCATCGGGCAACGTGCCATGCGTCGGCCTGCCATCAGCGGTGAAGCGGTCGAAGACCGTGCCGTCGGGGAGCTCCTCGCGGACGACGCGGCCGTCGTCGTCGTATTCCACAACTGTGCCGTCGGCGAGGTTCTGGGTGGGCACCGGCACACTCCTGCGGTCGACCGTCCCGGACAGCGACAGAGGCTATGAGCCGACCGGGATCGCGAACAAGACATCCGTTCGGGGACGTCCGGCATTTGTCGCCTGCGTCCTCGAACCGAGGGGCCCCCGCGTACGTCTCAGGTGAGATCTCCGGTGACACACCGGGGAAGTGCGTGGAGGAGCGCCGTGTACAAAGTCGCTGTGGTGGCAGAGCAGCCGATCTGGCGCGCTGGTCTCGAGAAGCTGGCCGGGGACGACCCGGACCGGCTGGTGGAGGTCGCGGTGGCCGACGTCGAGGAGCTGGTGGGCAGCTTCGACCTGGTGGTGCTGGATGTGGCACGGCCGGAGCCCACGGTGAGCAAGCTGATTACCCGGACAATTGCGCACGGTCCGGTGCTGGTCTGCGCGGAATGGCCGGGGCGCACCGGCCTGATGGAGTCGATTCTCGCGGGCGCGCGGGGCTGCGTGAGTCGGCAGGCGGATCAGGACGCGGTGCGTGGGGCGATGCGGGTAACAGTCAAGGGTGGGTTCTATCTGTGCCGACGTCTCGCGGATCGGCTGCCGGAGGAGCTTTCCCAGGTGTCGGCGGAGGAGCCGGGCGCGTTGGCGCCGCGCGAGGCTGAGACGCTGCGGTGGATCGCCTCTGGCTACACCCATTCACAGATCGCGACGCGGATGGGGTTGTCACAGGCGACTGTGAACACGTACGCGAAGCGCATCCGCGCGAAACTGAACGCCGGCAACAAGGCGGAGCTGACCCGCCGCGCGATCGAACTCGGCCACCTCCTGCCCGTG
Organism: Micromonospora sp. DT63; assembly: GCF_049841615.1. NCBI lineage: Bacteria > Bacillati > Actinomycetota > Actinomycetes > Micromonosporales > Micromonosporaceae > Micromonospora > Micromonospora sp. DT63. Next base: position 1,467,374 of record NZ_JBNCKQ010000001.1, read on the forward strand.
GACCGCTGAGCACCGGGACGGAACTTCTCAGAACAGCGTCCGGCCCACCATTACCAGGTGGCCGAAGACGCCGAAGACGCCGAGCGTGAGGGGTGCGATCGCCATGGCGGCCCCCGCGCCGACGACCTCCGAGCGGCTGCGGCGGATCGGCGGTTTCGGGCCCGAACCGGTGTGCCGCTTGCGGGGTGGCACCAGCACGCTCATGCCGATGCCGAACAGCACTGTCGTGAGCCCGACGCCCACGAGCACCGCCGACGCGGCGGCACCGCCCATCGACATGACGAGCGCGGCCAGCAGGCCGAACCCACCGGCGGCTGTCGCAGCGCCGAGCATCCACAGCTCGACGGTGAAGGCGGCGATCCGTCCGCGGGCGAACAGGGCCAGGCAACAGATCCCCGAAAGGATGACAGCGACAGTACGTCCGGAGAACGCCATCAGCGGCAACGTGACGCAGAGCGCGACAACCGGCCCGCCCATGACGACCCCGGTGATCCAGGCGGAACGGTTCACGAGCCCGGTGGTGGCCTCGGCGAAGGACTGCCGGCCTCGCGGCAACTTCTGGCCCCAGGCGGTGATGGTGGCGGCGAGCCGACGTGACACCGCCAGCATGCCGATGGCAACGGCCGCGACGACGGCACTGGATTCGACGGCGTCGGCTCCGAGGCCCGTGGTCAGCGCCACGAGGCCGGCTCCGGCGGCGAGAGACAGCTCGATCGCCACGAGGAGGACGTCGCCGAGCATGGCGATGGCCATGAGCATCGCGGTGTTGGCGCCGATCGCGGCGCCGGCCCAGCCGGAGAAGGTGAGGCCCTGCGCGATGAGGGCGCCGGCGGCGCCCATGGCCGGTACGGCGGTCAGCGCCATGAGTTGGACGAGCAGCGGCGGCGTCGCCGATTCCTTCTGGCGCACGCCCCACGCCATCCCGAGCAGCAGGAGCCCGCCCGTGGTGAGCCCGATCGCCGCCCCGGTGTCGGCGTTGTAGCGCAGGCCGACAAGCACCGCCGCGGCCAGCAGGAACAGCAGGCCGATGCCGATGACCACAGGGCCGGGATGCGCCGAGCGCAGCCGCAGTTCCTCGGTCTGCTCGGCGACGATCTCCTCGATGTCCTTGACGATCGGGGCGTCGACCGGGTCACCCGCCAGGTCGTAGAGGTAGAGCACATCACCGTCAACGATGCCGGCCTGCAACAGGCTGGTGTCCAGGGCGAGGGGGCCGGCGTCGGGGCGCGACAGTGTCCATACGGGTGGGAGCTGGTCGTTGCTGTCCTGACCGCACACCTCGGCGAGCCGCGCGGTGAACTCGCCGAGCGGGCTCAGCGACGGGAGGGCGACGTCGGCGCTGCGGTAGGTGCCTACCACTGTGACGCGGGTCTGTTCGTTGGCCATGACGGGTCTACCCCTGGGTGGTTTCGGTGACTGCGATCTGGACGAGGCGGTTGGGCTGGCCCCGGCGTACGAGCACGCCCCGGCCCGGAGGCCGCTGCGCCGCGCGTTCGTCGCCGAGGACGACGCCCTCTTTGGGGTCGCCGGAGAGGATGAGGCCACCGCACCCCATGTCGCGGATGCGTGTGGTGAGTGTGTCGGACATGCCGGTGCGGACCATTCCTGCGACGCGGCGGGCGAGGACCAGGTGCAGGCCCACCTCGCGGGCCTGCGGGATGAACGGCAGGAACGGCGCGAGCACGCTCTGCGGGCCGACGATCAGGTCGTAGTCGTCGACGACGACGTAGATCTCGGTGCCCTCCCACCAGTCGCGCGCCTTCAGCTGCGCGGGGGTGATGCCCGGCGGGGGCACGCGTTCCTTGAGCTTCTCCACCACCTGCTGCACGTACACCTGGGCGGTTCCCGCGTCACCGGCGTACGCCCCGAGGTGCTCCTCCGGCACGACGTCCATGAGCCCGTGCCGGTAGTCGAAGAGCACGACGCGCATGTCGTACGGCGAGGTCCGCTCGGTGAGCCCGGTGAGCCAGGTGCGCAGCAGTGAGCTCTTGCCCGACCCGGCGTCGCCGTAGATGAGGAAGTGCGGATCGCCGCCCAAGAGGTCGAGTCCGACCGGGGAGAGGTCGTGCTCGGCGAGGCCGATCGGCACGGCGTCACCGGCCAGCGGCGGCAACTCGTCGACGAGCACGCGTTGCGGCAGCAGCCGGACGGGCGGCGCCACCGGGCCGTTCCAGTGCTGGGAGATCTTGGCAAGCGCCTCGTCCTGTGCCTCGCGCAGCCCGTCGACGGAGTCGATGCCGTCGAGGCGGGGCAGGACCAGGTGGAAGAAGACGCCTGGCGTGCTGACTCCGCGACCGGCCATGTTGGCCGGGATCCTCGCGGCGAGCCGGCGGTTGACGTCCGACTCGGTGGGGTCGTTGAGCCGCAGCTCGATGCGGGTGCCGATGCTGTCGCGCAGGGCTGGACGGATGTCGTTCCAGCGCCCGGACGTCAGCACCAGGTGCACGCCGGCGCCGAGGCCACGCGCGGCGATCTCGGTGACGTACACCTCCGCGCTCTCGAACTCGGCCCGCAGCGCCCCCCAGTTGTCGATCATCAGGAAGACGTCGGCCATGCGCAGCCCGTCAGGTAGCAGCCCTGCCTGGCGGCGCTCGCGCAGCTCGGCGATCGACTCGACGCCGAGCTCGCGCATCTCCCGCTCGCGCTGCACGATCAGCCCGCGGATCTCGGCGAACATGCGATTGACCAGCTCGGGTTCGTTACGCCCCGCCACGCTGCCGACGTGCGGCGCGGCGGCGTACGGGTGCAACGTCCCACCGCCGAAGTCGATGCAGTAGAACTGCAGCTCGTCGGGGGTGTGGGTGAGCATCCCGGACATCATGATGGTGCGCAGGAACGTGCTGCGGCCGGTACGCGGAGCGCCGACAGCGGCCAGGTGCCCGTGCACGCCGCCGAAGTCCATGACCAGCGTCTCCTGGTCCTGCTTGAGTGGCAGGTCGATGAGGCCGATCGGCACGGCGAGGCGCCCGGCGAGCGGCCACACGCGGGCGGCGTAGCCGCGGCCGGCCTTGGGTGCCGGCCGCCCGATGAGGTGGTCGAGAGCCAGGGCGGCGGGCAGCGGCGGCAGCCACACCTGGTGCGCGGGGCTGGCTATCGCCTGCAACCGGTCGGCGAGGACCTGCAACTCGGTGGGGCCGGGCCGGGCGGCCAGCCGCGCGAGTTCGTCGCTCTCACGCTCGACGACTACAGCGTCGGAGCGCAGGTCGAACGGCACGATGGAGGTGCCGCCCGCGGTCATGCTGGCGAGGCGGTCCTCGGCGCTGACGTACGGCGCGGAGACGTGGGCGACACGGAACCGCTGGTAGACCGATTCGTCGACCTTCAGGTACGCGGACCCGGGGACCGGCGGCAGCTTGTACGCGTCGGTCGTCCCGATCACCGTCCGGCTCTCGGCGGCCGAGAACGTACGCAGGCAGATCCGGTACGACAGGTGCGAATCGAGGCCGCGCAGCTTGCCCTCCTCGAGCCGCTGGGTGGCCATGAGCAGGTGCATGCCCAGCGACCGGCCGACCCGGCCGATCTGCACGAACAGCTCGGCGAACTCGGGACGGCCGGAGAGCAGCTCGCCGAACTCGTCGACGACGATGAGCAGCGTGGGCAGCGGTTCGAGGGTTTCCCCGTCGGGGCCGGCGGCGCCGGCGGCGCGGCGCATCTGGTACTCGCGTACCGTGTCGAAGTTTCCCGCGTCGCGCAGGATGCGCTGACGTCGCTGCTGCTCCCCCATGAGGGCGGCCAGGACGCGATCGATCATCGCCGCGTCGTCGGCGAGGTTGGTGATCAGGCCCGAGACGTGCGGAAGCTCCTTGAGGGGTGCGAACGCCGCACCGCCCTTGAAGTCGATCAGGACGAACGAGAGCAGCTCCGGCGAGTGGGTGAGCGCCAGGCCGGTGACGAGCGTACGGAGGAGCTCCGACTTGCCGGAGCCCGTCGCACCCACGATGAGCCCGTGCGGCCCGGAACCGCCCTGGCCGGACTCCTTGATGTCCAGGACGACTGTCTGGCCGTCGCCGTCGGTGCCGATCGGGACGCGCAGCATGCGCGGGTCGCCCGCCGTGACCCAGCGGCCCGTCAGGTCGGCACGGCCGGGGTCGGTGCCCAGCACCATCTCGCTGAGTGAGCGGGTACGCGTCAGCACCTGCTCGCGTTCGTCGCTGAGCCGCAGCGGGGCGAGGTTGCGGGCGATGAGCTCGGCGAACTGCGGGGTGAGATGGTCGGGCTTGCACCGGTGCGCGGGCGTGACCACCGTGTCGGGGTGCCCCTCGGTCACGATGTTGCCCTCGTCGTCGAAGCGGATCCGGAGGTCGACGCGGCTCGGCTCGTCCCGGTCCTTCTCGCTGAGGAAGATCAGGGTGATGCCGAGTTGCGGGCCGGCAGCCTGCAACAGGGCGTTCATCAGGTCTGAGCGGCCCCAGTCGGAGAAGGGCGCGAAGCCGGTGAAGAGCACGACCAGGCGGCGCTGCTTGGCGTCCCCGAGGCGCTCGCTGCTGAGCATGTTGCGCCGGCTCAGCACCTGCTCGTTGCGCCGGGCCAGCTCACCGGCGAGGAAGGCGCCGAGCACCTCGGGGTCCTCGGCGACAAGCGACACCGTGCCGCTCTCGCCCTTCACGTCGGGCTCGAAGGTGTGCGGCAGCCACTTGGTCCACTCCCAGTGCTCGGCGCCTGAGGTCTCGACGGCGATGGTGACGTCGTCCGGCGCGTGCAGCACCCCGATCTGGGTCAGCATGGAGCGGGCGAGCGTGTCTGCCCGCGTCGGGTCGCCCACGACGCTGATGACGCCGGCGCGACCCACATCGATGATCATCGGTTGCTTCTCGACGTGGCCCATCCGGTCGATGAGCCGGTGCGCGGCCTGCAACGAGTCCCAGTCGTAGTCGCCGAGCGGGTCCATGCCGGGGTCCAGCCCCATCGGCGTGACCAACCGGACCGTGCCGTGGCCGACGCGTACCCGCAGGAAGTCCTTGTCGCTCTGGCGCCGCTCCCACACCCGGTGCCGGTTGGCGCTTATCGACCAGAGCCGGTGCGGGTCGGGGTCGACGAGCATCGAAACCGCGCGCTGGGCGTTCGCGACCTCGCGCGCCTCGTCACGGGCCCGGGCGAGGTGGCGCCGGTAGCGGACACGGGCCCTGCGAGCCTGCTTGCCGTTGGCGCTGCGCTGCGACATCCGCATGCCGACGACCGCGCCTGTGGAGGTCAGGAAGAACAGCACGCCGATGATGATCAGGGCGGGTCTGCCGAACGTCACCATGTAGGCGGCCATGCCGACGCTGGACAGCAGCGGCAGCACGAGGCTCCACGCGTTGTTGCCCGGGTTCTCCTTGGGAGGCTCCGGCGGGTTGGGGAGGGTGACCTGCTGGGAGGGAAGCTGCGGCAGCAGCATCCGGGCGGGCCGGTGGAACGCCAGGCGGCTCATCGGGCTCCTCAGCCTCTTACGTCGAACGCGACGTCGGTCAGGTCGGCGGCCTCCAGGGTGCTCAGCTGCTCGTCGCTCGGGTCGTCGAGCTCGGCGATGCGGCCGGCGTGGTTCTCGGTCATCTCCTGGAAAACCTTGCGGGCGAAGCGGCCGTTGCCGAAGCCCTCACCGCGGTCGACGGTCCGGAAGTATTCGGTCAGGCGCGTGCGAGCCTCATCCGACAGCCGGTAGTCGTGGTCCCCCGCGTGCTTGTCGACGATCTGCACGAGCTCTGTCTCGTTGTAGTCGGCGAACGTCAGCGTGCGGGAGAACCGCGAGGACAGACCGGGGTTGACGCCGATGAAGCGGCCCATCTGGTCGGGATAGCCGGCCACGATGACCACCACCTCCTCGCGGTGGTCCTCCATCAGCTTCACGAGCGTCGAGATCGCCTCGTTGCCGAAGTCGCTGCTCTGCCCCTCGGACACCAGGGCGTAAGCCTCGTCGATGAAGAGGACACCGCCCAGCGCACGCTGGAACGCGGCCTGCGTCTTGGGTGCGGTGTGGCCGACGTACTCGCCGACCAGCGTGCCCCTGTCGACCTCGACGAGATGACCGCTGCTGAGCATGCCCAGCGCCGCCAGCAACTGGCCGTAGAGGCGGGCGACAGTCGTCTTGCCCGTACCGGGATTGCCGGCGAAGACGAGGTGGCGGGACATGGGCGGCGGCGCCAGCCCGGCTTCGCGGCGGCGCTTCACGAGGTGCATCAGCTTGACCATGGTGCCCACGTCCCGCTTGACGCTGACCAGACCGATGAGCTCGTCCAGCTGACCGAGCAGTGGCTGCAGCGTGTCCTCCGACGCCTCGGCCTCCGGCGGGGTGCCCGCCTCGGGTGCCTTTGACGAGGTCTGCGCTGCGGCGGGCGCCGGCCCCGCGGTCGCCGGCCACACCGCCGAACCGACCCGCTCGCTGCGACACTGCTCGAAGACGGGCTCGGCGTCCGCACCCAGGCTGACGTCCTCGTCGCAGTCGAGCACGACGCATCGGCGCAGTACGGGGTCAGCCGCGTCCCCGACGTAGAGTGCCGGGTAGCCCGTACGCGAAATCGTCACGTCCTCCGCCTCGCCGTGCGCACCGGTCCCGAAGTAGAGGCCGTTCTTCTTGACCTCGGTGATCGTCACCCGTCGCAGCGTCGGGCGGGCGCCCGTCCACACCGCGAGACCGCTGCCGCCGATCGTCTCGATCCGGCAGTTGTCGAGCACCGGCTCAGCGTCGACGTCAACGAAGACGCCCGCGGCCCCACAGCCCGCCACAGTGGTACGCACCAGCGTGGGCGCCGAACCGGCCGCGATCTCCACACCGGTCTGGGCGATGTCGCGCACGGTGCAGTCGGCGAGCAGAGGGCGGTGCGGTGTGTCCACGCGAACACCTGTGCGGCAGTTGGCGATTGTCACGTCGCGCAGGACCGCGTCGGCCACGTCGTCGACCTGCACGCCGGTGAGGTCGGCGCGGTCGATGCCGGTGCCCTTCGCGTGGAGCACCGAACGGCCGGAGGCACGGATGCCGAGTTCGGCGGTCGTGGTGACAGCGACGCCCAGCAGCGTCACCGACGCACTCCCGGTGAGATGGACGGCTGTGAAGCCGCTCTCGCGCACCTCCGCGTCGCGCAACTGCAGGTGGCTGTCGCCGACCGCGAAGACGCCGTTGGCCTTCGAACCGGTCAGCGAGCCGCCACGCCATCGCACCTGGGCGCTGTCGCGCAGCGCCACGCCGGTCTGGGTGCTGTTGCTGACGCGCACCGAGCGGACCACGACACGGCTGTCGTGCGCGGCCAGCACACCCGCGCTGCCGGCCCGGTCGATCACCGTGTCGTCGACGAGCGTCACCGAATCGCCACCTGTCACGAGGCCGGCGGCTCCGGTACGGCGGATCTCGCACCGCCGCACCACGACTCCCCCGGTCGTGCCCGGCTCGGCGGGCGTCAGGTCGTCGGGCCGGCCGGGGTGCAGTTCGGGCCACCAGTCGGCGCCGAAGCCGGCGCTGCCGAGGACGCGTACACCGTCGCCCTCGATGTCGTGGATGTGGCTGTCGAGCAGGCGCAGGCCCGCGCTTTCGCGAACCTCCACGCCCGCGTCCCCGGCCGAGCCGATGTCGCAGCGCTCCAGCACAGCGGTGGCGGTCTCGCCGACGCGTACGCCGACACCCCGCACGTCGTTGAGCACCGCGCCGGACAGCGCCAGGTACGACGAGCCGCCCGCCGCCACCGCGACGCCGGAAACGTTCGTGACGCGCAGGTCGTAGGCCTCCAGGCGAGCGCCGTCGGCCACGTTGAGCGCACACGTGGAGGTTTCCTCGACGGTGCAGCCGTTGAGCCTGGCCGCCGAACTGCCGGCCACGTGGACGAACCCGCCGCTGACCCGGCTGTCCGTCAGCTCGAGGCGCCCGGCCGAGACCACCACTGCGGCGTTTCCCGTCCGGCTGCCGCGGATCGTGAGGCCCCGCAGAGTGGCCGAACCGCCGCGGAGCTGGACCGCGGGTCCCTCCGGCGCGATCAGCTCGACAGTTGCCGACTCGTCCTCGGCGACGATTGTGACGTCGCGGTCCAGGACCAGGCACTCCCGGTACGTGCCCGGGGAGACCGCGACCACCGCACCGGGCTTGGCCGCCCGCACGGCAGCACCGATCGTCCTGTGCCGACTCCACGCGCGTGTGGAAACCCGTTCGATCTTGGCGGTCGCGGGCGTACGGGCGGCGGTTCCCGCGGCGAGAGACTCAGGACCCACAGTTCACCCGCGCCTGTCCGAACACCACACGGGCGTTGCTCGCACCAGAGGTGTTCGAGGCGTCGAGGCTGACAGCGAGCTGGTTCTGGTGCACGGGGTAGGTCCCCGCGTCGAACCATTTGCCAGCGTTCGCGTCCTGATCGACTGTGAAACTCGCGAACGGCGTGCCCGTCGCGCCGGCTCCGACCATGTACGTCGCCTTACTGACAAGCGCCGAGCCGGTCTTCGGCAGGTAGACGCTGACGGCGCAGGATCTGATGTTCGGCCCGGGGGTGAACCACCAGGTCGCCGACTGTCCGGTGGCCGCACGGCCGTCCCTGCTGGCGGGCCGCGGCAGCGTCACCGCGGTGCCGTGGCAGCCGCCCTGCGACCAGCCTCCCTTGCCGATCGTGCGCCACGCCCCGATCCGGCCACGGGCATCGAACCCGCGGTCCGCCGCCGCCTCGCAGTCCCAGCCGGCCACCGCGTCGAACGTGCCCGTCGGCAGGACGCTGGGTGCGACAGTGGTGCCCTTCGCCGCCGCCTTCTGCTGCGGGGTCATCGGCCGGACGAGGTGCCAGAACACCCCGACAACGAGCGCGCCGACCGCCACCGCGGCGGTCACGGTGATCAGGGTGGGCAGGCGTACTGTCACCCGCTCGCTCGCCGGGCGTTCCGCGGCGTGCTCCACGAACGCGCGAACGAACTCGCGCCGCTGGCTGACCTCTGCCGACGCCCGATGCTCAGGTGCCGGCGGCGCCGCCACCGTCGCCCGGCGCACCGGCTGCTCAGCCGCGGGATCCGTGCTCACAGGTCCAGTCATGTTGGTCTTTCGCGCTTCGCTCGACGTCCGTGACGCACTGAGACGGCTCGTGGGACGTGGGGGTTCACGCCCGCCCGAATTTTCTCCGCTCCCGTACCGCTACCCGGCGCCAACCTCCTCGGCCGGCTCGACATTTCGTGGCAGGAACAGGCACGACAGCGCGCGGTGCAGCCCGACGGCACCCGCCTCGGCCGCCACGAAGCCGGCGTCGCGGGCATGCCTGAGCAGCCCCTCGTCCGGCGCGATGCCGTGTTCGCGCAGGTAGTAGGCGACGGCGTCGGTCCAGACCCAGGCCCCGTCGGTACGGAAGTTCGTCGGTACGACGGGGCCGCGCTGCGGGTCCACCACATCGTCCTGGGTCTGCGGCGTCAGCAACAACGTCTGGCCGCTCTCGAGGAAACCGAGCGCGGCGTCGCGCTCGGGGCCCTCCAACCGCGGATGCCCCTGGTCGAAGTACGGCCCGGCATACGGGTCGACGCCGTCGAAAACCCGCGCCACCTGGACCGGCTCGTCGGCGTCGAACGCCCAGAGCAGCGCGGAGGCGCCGAGCGCCGCGTGGGCCGCCGGAGGCACCAGGTCCCCGGTCGCGAACTCGATCAGCAGGGTGGTGTCGGGACCGGCCTCGGCCAGTGCCGAACGCACCGCCGCGGCGGCGACTTCCGGTTCCTCCGCCTCAAGCAGGTAGACGCGGGTCCCCGGACCGTCGGTCGCGTCGGCGGCGAAACGCCACGAGCGCCAGAGCGCCGACGTGCCCGGGGCGGCGAGCACCGCCGCCACCACAGCGTCGTCGTAGTCGTCGGTGGCCGCGGCCCAGAGCGGCCCGGTCGCGGCCGTGAGGTCCAGCACGGGCGGCATCACCTCGCCCGGGGCCGGGACGTCGGTCCGCAGCACCCGATGGACGTGGGCGTTGTCGTCGATGCTGTCCATGTTCCTCGTTCCCCTCAGGTGCCGGCCCGGTGAACGGGCACCGCGCATCGTCGCGCGGGCCGTGGGGGCGCGGCCAACCCCCGCGAACGGGGGACCCGGCGGTACGCCCTCGCCGGCGACCTCGTCACGGGCAGTCGAAAACCAGCTCGGCGAGGCTGGCCAGCACCGCACGGTTCGCGCTCGCCGGGCCGGCGAGGGACAGCAGGGCGTTCATCAGCGGGCTCTTCGTCCCGACCGACAGGCCGTTCGCCGCGCCCAGGACCCGGTCGGCAGGTACCGGCTCGCCGCGCAGCGCCGTCTGGGCGTAACCGAGGACCGCCGCCAGCGCCACATCGGAGCGATCCGGGTTCGCCAGGCCGAGATGGAGCTCCGGCAGGGCCCCGCGGACGGCGTCGCCCGCACCGAGCAGGTCGAGCAGTATCCGGTCGCGCGCCGCCGCGTCCGGCTCGGCCAGGAACGCTGCCGCGGCGTCCCCGTGACCCGCGGCCCGGAGCGTGGTCAGGGCGTCGTGAGCCGGACCGGCGTGCGTGTCGACTGTCGGTACGCCGGTCAGCCCACCCGACGTCGCGTCCAGCTCGGGCGCGCTCTGAAGCATCGGCACGGGCGGGCGCTGCACCTCGGGGAGCGGGCTGAGCCACTGCACCCCCTGCCGCCCCGGCTCGACCGGAAGGCGCTCGATGAGGTCGAGACCGGCCCGCGCGACGGCCTCGGGGACCGGCACGCCTGGTACGCCGACAACTATCGACGCGTTCCCACCGTCGGAACCCGAGCGGACCCGTGTGGCGAGTTCCGGATCGGGCGACCCGGCGGGCCGTGCCCACACCCGCTGCGGCAGGTCTTCCAGCACCCAGCCCTCGGGCAGCTCGAACAGCCCGGAGCGGCTGCCCTGCCGGAGCCCGTACGGCGGCGGGGTCTCCTGGGTGGCCGGGCGGACGAGCCAGTGTTCCGCCCAGCGCTGCAGGGTCGGCGTACCGTCCGCGGTGACCGGCACCGCCCGGCGTGCCTGCCGCGCGTCGGTCGGCCGCTCGGTGTACGCGACAGTGACGCCGTAGCGGTTGCCCAGCGTCCTGAGCACCGCCTCGGGCACCGTCGGGGCATGCACGACGATCTTGGCGCGCTGTGCGGGGTCGGTGACCCGGCCGGTGACCTCGGTGAGGAAGCCGGCGAGGTCGGCGCCGGGAGCCACGATGACACGCTGCTCCCCCGGGATCGGGACGAAGGAGTCCGCGACCATGGCCATCCCGTTCACCGGCGGGGCGCCCGGCTGGCGCAGCAGCAGGCCCGAACCGACAGCCGCGGAACCGCCGGGCAGCGTCGCGGCCGCGTCGAGCAGCGCCTTACGCAGGGCGGCCGGGCTGAGCAGGTCGTGGTTCGGCAGCTCGATGCTCACCCGTTCTGCGAGATCCCGCAGGCCGGTCTCGGTCGCGGCGGCCTCGCCCTGGCTCGTCGCGCCTCGAAAGAGCCTGTCGTAGCGGGTCAGCCATTCGTACGCGAAGGCGACCGACAGCGTCGCGACGACGCTCGACGGCAACGCGTCGCGGGTGGCCAGCAGGCCCTCGAAGGCACGTTCGGCGTGATGCAGCTCGGCGCCGACCTGCGCGTGGTGCAGGAGGCGTGCGGGCACCGACTGGGCGAGGTCTGCCGTACGCTCCGCCAACTCGGCGACTGCCGCCGCGACCGCGATCTCGGTGTTGCCGCCCCGCTCGGCGCGGGCTCGGGCCGTGGTGCCCGCCTCGCGCAGCACCGCCTCGATCTCGCCGGCTATGCGATCGCGGACGTCGGCCGGGACCTCCCGGCCGTCGCGGTGCAGCGCCGCCGACACCCCGGCGCGTACGGCTTCGAGGATCGGTGCCGCCGCACTGTCGTACGCGGTCCCGGGTGTCCCCGCCGACTCGGGCAGTGCCGGGGCGCTCGGGTCGGCGTCGGCCGTCGCGGCGCGGGCGCCGTACTCGCGCAGCTTCTCGTCGTCGAAATAGCGCGCGATATCGCGCTCGATCTCGGCGGCGACGGTGTCCCAGTGTGCGCCCTGACTCTTCGCGAACGGGTCGAGCTGCTCCTTCACCGTCGCACGCAGCTTCGCCCCGGCGGCGGCGAGGAACTCCTCCCGGGCCATCGTGTAGGCCGACTCCGGCAGCGGATCCCGGCCGGATTCCGCGGACACCACCCTGTGGTTCGCAGCTGCGGCGTCCAACGCGGCGTCGTGCCGGTGCGACTGCAGGTGCACGAAGGCTTCCTGGCGGATGCTGGTGCGCAGGTGCTCGTACTGGTGGCCCCACTGGGCCTCGGCGTCGACGAAGAGCGCGTCGTACCCGCGCACACCCGCCGTGACCGCTGGGGCGAACACCTCCTCGAACCACCGCCGGCCGGTGGTGACGAAGTCCGCCCGGAACGCGTCGAGCACTCCCGGGCGCAGCCCGTCGAGCGTCGCCACGCCGGTGCGCTCGGTTTCCGCCACGGCATGAGCGAGCACGGTGTCGAAGTCAGCGACCAGGTCCGGGCGGTGCCGCTCGGCCAGCCGGGCCGTCTCCAGACGCTGGGCGTACTGCGCCTGCAGGGAACTCGCCTCCTGCTGCCAGCGCTTCGCCCGCTCGGCGTCGGTGAGCGCCGCGATCTCGTCCACCGGGTGCAGCAGCGCGTCCAGTCGCTCCTGGAACGCCTGGCGCTGGAGGTCCTCCAAGCCGTAGAAGTGATTCCCGCGCAGGGCGAGTTGCTCGGCGGCGAACCGCTCGCCGAGGGCGCGCAGGGACACCTCCGACAGGTCCAGATTCAACGCGTCCGTGGTGCCCGCGCCTACCAGTCGGTGGAACTGTTCCGCAGCGCTCTGCGCCGCCATCCAGGCCTTACGCGCCAGGATCACGTCAGCCTTGATGCTCGTGAACTGCCGGTCCTCGTACGCCTCCCACACCGCTTCGCGGCCGCCGTCCTCGGCGAAGCGTGCGTCGTCGCCCTGGTACCGGATGACGTCGTGGTGGTGCAGGACATCCGCGATGACTGTGGGGCGCATGCCATCCAGCACGCTTGTGGGCAGGTCCAAGCCGTAGTCGTAGTCCACCACGCCCACCGCACGGGTCAAGAGGTCGTCGGCCATCTCGGCCGCCTCAAGTTCCCGGGCGAATCGCGCCGGATCGCCGATCCACCGGTCCCGCAACAGGTCCCGGACCGCGGACGGGAGCGACTCCGGGTCCCGCAGCGCGTCCAGCGTGACAGTGAACTCCGCGTCGGCGACGGTCACGACCGGCTCGTCCACGTCGACGGTCGCGGTCGGCACGCCCTCGGTGACGGCCTGCGCGATGATCTGCGGCAGAGCGGATGCCACGGCGGCGACGTGCGGGCTCCACGAGTCGGCCTCCGGCTTGTCGCGCCAGGCGTCGACGATGCGGGCGTCGTATTCGGCTCGGACGGCGTCCACGTCGAAGCGCGCCTCAGGATTGGCCGTACGGAACTCCGCCACCCCGGCCCGGAATCGGCTGTCCGGGTCGAGGCCGGCCGCGTGCAGGTCGCGCTCAGCCGCGGCGGCAGCGACGTTCCGGCCCTCAATGTTCTGCTCGGCCCGCTCGACAGGCGTCGGTGAATCCGTCCCGCCGCGTGGCAGATCGTCGGACACGTCAGCACGACTCGCAGTCGGCGGCGTGGCGTTCGGGTCGCGGGGCTGCGGTTTCGCCATGAGAAGGCCCTCGCCCGGCCCCTCCGGCAGGATGCTCTCGGGCCGGGTCTGCTTGCCGGGCAGCGGCTTGACGTCCTCCGCGTTCAGCCGTGCGGTGAGGTCGTCCATCACCTTGCCGAAGGCGCCCCGGTTCACCTCGGTCTGCTGGACCGCCCGCGCAGCCAGTTCGTCGGCGTGCTGCTTCGCCGTGATTTCGGAAACCTTCTCCGCGATCTCCAGGTGAACCTGGCCGGCCGCGTCGGGGTCGCCCGAGCGGTACGCCTCCGCCAGCCTGCTCCGGGCGCTGTTCACGAAGTCATCGGCGAGGTTGTAGCCGTTCGGCATCGTGAGGTCGGCGAGCCGGTCGCCCAGGCCCTTCGTCTCCTGCGCCGACATGAGCTCAGCGCGGAAGCCCGCCCGAGCCAGCTCACGCAGCTCGGCGTCACCGCCGACGAGGTCCTGGGTACGCACCTTGTTCGGTGTGAGGTCGTAGCGGCCGTACATCTCCTCGACCAGCGTCCTGCGCGCCGCGGCGGCGCTGGTGTCGTCCAGGAGCGACGAGCCCCACCGGTCCTCGATGGTCTTCAGCAGCTGCGTGGTGGCGGAGTCGTCGAGCCCCGCGTCCTCGGCCAGCCCCTTGCCGAAGGTTTGCAGCGAGTCGAGCCTCTCACCGTTGGTCGGCACCGTGGGCAGCACCGGAAGCTCGGGCACGTCTGCCGGCGGCGTCAACTCCTGCACCTGCCGCTGGTGCTCCTCGTCCCGCGCCCGGATCTCCGGGTCGGTGATCTCGTCGGTGCGACCCATGCGGTCCGAGACGGACGGCTCGGGCCGCGGACCGGGCGAGGGCTTGAGCGTGGTTCCGGCGTGCAACTCGGGCAGCACGTCCCGGCGGAACACCTCCCGCACGGTTGCCAGGGCCTCGAGTTCTTCCGGCGTACGCGTCGCCGCAGGCGTCGGCGTGGGCTCCACCGGTTCGACCTTCGCCGCCGATGCAGGCCGCTCGCTGGGCTTCCCCAGCGCCTCGAGCCGGCCTTCGAGATCCTCTTGCTCCTGGTCCTGGATCCGGGTCGCACGCTGGTCCGCGACGGTCCGCGCTTCGTCCAGCGGGTCGGTGACCTCCCTGATTGCGGCCTCGTCCCCCTGCCGCAACCCGAGCGTCAGCCGCTCCCGCGCTGCGTCGTCGAACGGCAGCCCGAAGCGCCGGAAGTCGTCGTCGAGCAGCCGCACATAGCGGTCGATGAGGTGGTTGCCCTCCCCGAGCTTCTCCAGTTCGTCGCCGTACACCTGCCGCGCGTTGCCGCCACCGACGCCACCGTCGATGTCGCGCGCGGCGAGCGTCGCCGCACGATCCGGGTCCATTCCCGCCCGTACGGCGGTGTTCTCCAGCAGCGTCCGCTTCGCCTCGTCCAACGACAGGGTTTCGCGGTAGCGCGCCTGGATGTCCCCGCGGATCTGGGTGATCTCAGCGGGCGACAGCCCGGCCTTGGCACCGAGGTCATCGGCCGAGGCCAGCAGCTCGTCGAACTCCCGCTGATGCGGTGGCGTCTCGAGCTGGAGCTCCGGTTCACCGCCCTGCGGGTCCCGCTGGTACTGCGCCCACTCCTTTTCGGAGGCCACGATGTCGTCGTGTCGCTGCCGCGCCGACGGTTCGACTCGCGTCGGCTCTGCAGGCGAGCGGAGGTTCATGGCCTTCGCCGGGCTCGCGCCATCGGCGGCGCCGACACGATACGTGAGTTCGGCGAGCGGTCCCTCGCGGAAGTCCTGGGTGAATTTCTGTTGGGCGGCCTTCTCGGCGGCGGCGTCCGACGCGGCGATGGCCTCCCGGTCCGCGCGCCACTGAGTGAGTTCCTTCACCCGGCGCTCCAGGTTCTCCATGGCATTGTCGTGCGTCGCCTTCGCCGTGGTCGTCCGGACCTCGATGGCGCGGTCGAGGTCACCGCTGATCTTGGCTGATGCCGCTTCGTCGCCGGCCCGCAGTGCCTGGGTCAGCTCCCTACGGGGGCCCTGCGTCATCGTGACGCCGAGGTCCTCGGCCCGTCCGACACGCAGGTTGACCAGACGCTCGATCATCCGGTTGTCATCCGCGAACGCCCTGATCTCGGCTCGGAACTCGGCGCGGGACACCTGCGCGGTGGCGGTGTTCGGTGATGTCGCACGCTCGGCGAAGCCGCGGGCCACGCTCGGGTCCATCCCCGCCCGTACGCCGATGTCCTTGATCAGCTCACGGGTCGCGGCCGCATCGGCGCCCTTGTCCAGCACACTGTCGCCGTACTTGGCTTTCAGGTTCGTCAGCAGCTCGTCGATCTCCTTCCGTGGCAACCCGGCCGCTTCGCCGAAATCTTCGACGAGCGCTCGCTGCCTTTCCGTGCCGGTCGGCACAGCCGGGAACTCCGGCAACTCGGGTTCCTTCGGCGCGGTCTTCGGGACCTGGAGCTCCTCGCTTCGCAACGCCTTCAACGCGTCCGGGTGCGACATCGAACTCCGGCCGGCGCCCAGCGCCTCCAGACGCTGCTCCAACCCACTGATCGACGTCGAATCCGATCCCTTCGACCCCTTCGAGCCAGGCCCACCCAACGCCTCGAACCGCTCCTCCAACGACCTGCCCTGCCCGGCATCGACACGCGCAGTCGCCGACGACTCCGACACCGGGGACTCCGACATCGACCGACGGGGCGGTGTCGCGGTCGGAACCTCGGCCGCGTCGGGCCGCGACGACGGCCCGACCGGACGACCCGTCGGCGTCTCGACGTCGGCAAGTCGGGGTGCGCTGCCGTGCGGGCCGGAGCCGGCGCGTCCGGCCGGCGTCCTGGCATCGGCCGGACGCGCCGCGCTGGCGTCCGGACCGGAGTCGACGGGCCGCACCGTGGACGAACCGACGTCGGTGGAGCGCTGCGGGCTGCCCGTGCGCGGCGATGCCGCGGTCGACGTCAGGTCCGTGCTGCTGCGCGGGGTGGTGGAGGCCTCCGCCGGCCGCGGCGCATCGGTGCCGGCGGGAATGTCGCGGGTTGGAACGACCTCGCCGGGCCGCGCGACGCCGGGAGCGGACGTGCCGGCCTCGCGCGGAGGCGTAATCCCGTGCCCGGCATTCACGCCCGCGGTGTTACCGGGGGTCGACGACGACACCGCGTCGCGGACCGGGGCCGGGCCTCGACCGGGATCGTGTACGGGGGCGTCCGGGAACCGGCCCGGCGTGGCCGACGGCAGGTGCTCGGCACCCACCACGCGCGCGGGCGGCGCGGTGACGTGGGTGCCGGCGGGCAGGTCCGGGAGCGCACCGGGGCGCATCGCCGGCGGCAGGTTGACGCCGTGCGGCACAGCCGCGGGGCCGCTCGTCGTCGTGTAGTGCAGTCCGCGGTTCTGCCCGGTTGCCGCACCTTCGGCAGTCGACCCGCCGCGCGCCGCGTTCGCGCCGGCCGCCGCCGCCTCATGCTCCGGCACCGCTGGCGGCGTGGCGTTGACCGCGCCGGACCGGGGTGCCGCGCCCGCGGGCACGTTCTCGCCCAGATGCGGCGGCGTGAGGGTCGTACCGGCGGCATCCGGACGGCCGGTGGCCGGATTGACGACGTTCCCGCCTGTCGACGTGGCGGGCACGTCGGTCACGGCCTCCCGGCCGCCCGCGAAGCCCGTCGCGCGGTTGTCCGGCGTGACGGTACGGCCCGGCCCGTGCGTGTCGACTGACGAGGCGGCGACGTCGGCGCCCGCGAAGCCCGTCTTCGGCTGCGGCGTCGCGGTCAGGTCGCCGTGGCCGGAGATGGTGAGGTCGACACTGCCGGGGCGGGACGGCTGGGGCGTGAGCGGCGAGACCTGCCCCAGGTCCACACTGCCGCGGCCGCCCACCGAGGCGAGCGGGGGGACCTCGCCACCAGTGGAGACTCGCGGCGGCTGCCGGTCCAGGTTGGCGCCGCGATCGAGGTTGGCAACCGGCGGGGTGTCGGCTCCCGACACCGTGGGCGGCCGACTTGCGACGGTGCCGGGCGGGGCGGTCTGCACCTCGAAGGTGCCGGCCTTCCCCGGACCGGGCGGCGCGCTGATGGTCTTACCTGGAGTGGCGCCACCGGGCGCGGCGGTGGTGGTCTGCGGCATCGGCGTCGCCGGGGTGGTGATGGTCTCCCCGGTGCGGGGGGCGGCCTGCGGGTTGGCGTGCTCGACCGTACGCCCGGCGCTGCCCACCGACCCTGCGCCGGAGTGGACCCGCTGGTCCCCCACGCCGGTGACGGGGGCGCCACGGCCGGCGCCGGGGACGACCGGAGGGGCGATGGTGGTAGCGCTCGCGCCAACCCCGTCGATGCTCACCGCGCTGCTGTCCACAGTGGTGTTCGAGTAGGGCTTCGGCCCGGTGACCAGCGTGCCGTTCGTGGTCACGTCGGTGCTGGAACCGCCCTTGGGTGTGGGTGCGGGACTGGGGATCGGACCGGGCTTGGCACCAGTGGCCGAGCCCTTGACCGGCACGTTGTTGACGCCCCGGATGGAGAACAGACCGCCCATGACACCGGCGATGACGGTGCTGATCGCGATGCTGGCGGTGTACTCGGCGGGCACGCCCATGATGCTGGAGACCACCGCCGTCGTGCCGAACTCCATGGCGACCTGCAGCGAGCCCCAGACGAGCATGCCGATGGCGACGTCGATGACCGCGGTGACGATCTTGCCCATGACCTGGCTCATCGCGGTGAGCAGGCCGGCCAGCAGGCGGCCGAGGGCCGCGAGCATGGGGCCGAGGACGGCGCCGAGACCCATGGTCAGGATGCCCAGAATGGCCAGCACGATCTCGATGATCGTACGGGCCTTCTCCTTGTCGATCTGCTCCTGAACCTTGTCCGCGTACTCGTCGAGGAACTTCGCGAACTCGTGTGCCGCGTCTTTCATCTTGCGCAGCTTGAGGTCGACGATGTTCGTCGCGATGTCCGCGGACAGGCTGGCGAATCCGGTCCACTTGACGTCGTTGTAGGCGGCCAGCACGTTGTCGCCGAGGAGTTCCAGACGGTCGCCCTCGGCCCGCCAGTCGTTCGCGAGCTGGCGCAGCGCCGCGGGATCCGGACGTCCGTCCTTCGAATCGCCCACGGATCAGCTCTGCTCCGGCTTGTGCCACGGGTAGGGGTTGGCCGAGTAGTCCGCCTTGATCGGGTCGAGGGTGGTGTCGTCGCTCGGCGGCGGCGCGCTGTCGCCGGTGCTCTCAGCCTCCTGCCGCATCTGGGCGCAGAAGGCGTCCCACATGTCGGTGACGGAGTGCTCGGCGTTGTTGTAGTTCGCGGCTGCGACGACGACCCCGGAGCGCACCTTGTCGAGCAGGCCCGGCGTCTCGACTGTCTGCCCGTCGGCGCTCGGCACGCCGAACAGCCGCTCCTGGATGTCCTTGAGCCGGGCGTTGAACTCGTCAGCGGCCTCGGCGCTGTCGCCGATCCAGCCGAGCTTGAGGCTCTCCCAGGTCTTGCCGACGGCGTCCCAGTGCTCGACGAGGTTGGTCATGACGACCTTCATGTGCTGCGCGGCGTACCGATGCATCGTCTGCGGTGACACGTTGATCTCGGTCGACGTCAGGTTGTAATCGGCCAACTCGTCACCCCTGCTGCGTTCCTGGTCCACCCCGTCGCCGAGACGCTAGCCGCGCATGCGGCCAGTCTTCGAGACCCCACTTCGGGGACGTTGAACCTGTCCGCACCCGCGCGCAACAGTGCGGTATGGAAACCAACGCCGTGCCCGTCGATCTCACGCAGACCTGGCGGGAGGCCCGCAGCGTCGACGGCAAGGACTCCTCGATCGTCTTCACGCCGCCGAAGTCGGACGGAAAGGGCGGCTACGTCGACTCCGAGGGCAACCCGGTCGACCAGTACGGCCGCGACATCCCGCAGTCCGACGGCAAGGGTGGATGGGTCAACAGCGACGGCGAGCCCGTCACCGAGGAGGGCGCTCCGCTGCCGGCCGCCGACGGCTCGGTGCCCGAGCCGGACCTCAGCGACTGGCAGGTCAGCACCGGCGATATCCACGACGCCGAGAACAGGATCCTCAAGCTGACGCAGACCGAGATCGACGAGTTCGAGAAGTTCCGCGACAGCGTCATGCAGCGGGCCAGTTGGATCTTCTACGCCCCGAGCTACGCGGCCACCCAGGTCTCCAAACACGCAGGTGACCCCATCGGGGGCAACCACTACGCCGCGTGGTCTCCCGGCCCGGACGAGTACTACCCGAGCGTCAAGGACCCGCACCCCGAGCAGACCGAGCAGATCCAGTACAACCAGTACCAGCTGCTACAGGGCGTCGGTGGCGTGCTCGAGCTGGTCGGCCAGTACGTCGCCAAGCTCAACAACACCGCCCAGATCTACGCCGCGGCCGACATCAACTCCGCACCGCCCACGGACTGACCCGCTCGGCAGCACTTTTCTGCGGCCGGCGTGAACCGCGACCCGACATCGTCCGTCTTAGGGCGGCCGCGCGACAGCGCGGGCGTAGCCGAGTCGAAGGAGCCCGGGGTGTTCGAAGTCGCCGTCGTGTCGGAGCAGCCCGTTTCCCTGGCCGGCCTGGAGAAGCTCGCGTCCGACGCCGCCGACATGCGCGTCACCGCCGCCGCCGCGACGGTCGAGGAGCTCCTGGAGATGGCGGGGCACTACGACGTTGTGGTCCTGGACCTGCCGGAGTACGCCGACGCCGCAGAGATCTCCCTGGCCGCGTCGCTGGGCTCACCGCTGGTCAGCGCCGGCTGGCGGCGCACCGGCCTGTTGACAGCGGTACGCGCCGGAGCACGCGGCTGCGTCGGCCACCGCACCGAGCAGCGGGACATCCGCGAGGCGTTGCACGTCATCGCGGGTGGTGGGTTCTACGTCTGCCCGCGGCTGGTCGGCCGCTTCCAGGAGGAGCTGGCCCGCGGCGGTGGCGAGGAGACGAGTGGCCTGGCGCCACGCGAGATCGAGACGCTGCGCCTGATCGCCGCCGGCTTCACGCACGCGCAGATCGCCACGCGCATGGGGCTGTCACCGGCGACAGTCAACACGTACGCGAAGCGGATTCGCGCGAAGCTCAACGTCAGCAACAAGGCCGAGTTGACGCGTGCGGCGATCGAGCTGGGCCATTACCAACAGAAGCAACCCCTGAGCCGGGCCGCCGCCTGAACGCCTGCCGCAGTCACGGACATCGAGCACCTTCGTCGGCCGACTGACGGCACTCGTCGTCCGCGCGCTGTCATCGCCGCGGTCGCCACCGACCGAAGCCGAGCCGACGGACCTCCGTACTCGCCCGCCGGTGGCGGGCGGGACGAAGGACCGGCCGTTGATCGGTTTCCCTGCCGCTCGTACGGGTACCGCCGCTGGTCAGGACCGAGGAAGGGGAGGCCCATGACCGAGCGGGAAGAACGGCGTGACGGGGAGCAGCCCGGGGTGCCGCAGGACGAGGCGGCCCGTGACACCCGGGAGGTTCAGGACGCCCATGGCGGCAGCATGGCGCCGGGGCTGGTCGACGACACCGGTCACCCGGTGACACAGACGCCTGCCGACCGGTTGGCCGAGACCGAGGGCGCGGACTGAGGCACCGGCGTCGGGCGTGTTCTCGGGGCTGACCGGCCGTGCTCGGCGCTCGGTCCCACCGTCGAGCACTGAACCTACTAGTAGGTACAGTGCTCGAATGAGCACTGTCGAACGACTCGTCGAGAGCACCCGGGAGCTGCTGTGGGAACGCGGCTACACCGGAACCAGTCCCAAGGCCATCCAACAGCGAGCCGGGGCCGGCCAGGGCAGCATGTACCACCATTTCTCCGGCAAGCCCGACCTGGCGCTCGCGGCAATCAGCCGCACGGCCGAGGAGATGCGGGCCAAGGCCGAGGCGCAGTTCGCCACCTCAGGCACGGCAATGGAGCGGATCACCGCCTACCTGCGGCGCGAACGGGACGTCCTCAAAGGCTGCCCCATCGGCCGCCTCACTCAGGATCCCGAAGTCATGGGCGATCCGACCTTGCGCGCCCCGGTCGACGCGACACTTTCCTGGCTACGCGAACGCCTCAGCGAGGTGCTGGCCGAGGGCCGGAACCGCGGAGAGCTGGCCGCCACCATGGATCCGACAGCCACCGCCGCGACAGTGGTGGCCGTTCTGCAGGGCGGCTACGTGCTGGCCCGCGCCGCCGACTCCACGGCACCGTTCGACCAGGCGATCACCGGTGTGCTGAACCTGCTGGCCGCGTACGTCGCGCCCGCCGGCTCGTAGCGCCGCCATCCCGGCGAGTGGCACTGGCACAGGAGCCAGGCCGGCCACCTTCATGACCCACCTGGCCAGCTGCATACCGACCTGGGAAGGCGACACCGTGTACGCCAAGCAGTACGACATCACCCTGCCCGCCGACTACGACATGCGCATCATCCGCAAACGCGTAGCCGACGGCGGCCATCTCCTCGACGACCGCGCCGGACTGGGGCTGAAGGCGTACGTCATCCGTGAACGCGGCATCAACGACTCCCCCGTCAACCAGTACGCCCCCTTCTACCTCTGGAACGACATCGGCGCCATGGCCCACTTCCTGCTCGGCGGCGGATTCCAGAACATCATCCGCGACTTCGGACGTCCGGTGGTCCGCCACTGGACCGGCGTCGCCTGCCACCCCGGCCCCGCACGCACGGCGTTCCCTCAGGCAGCCTCGCGGCGTCTCACCCCGATCCCTGCCGACTCGGATCCGGGCCGGACCGGCCTGGGGCTGGCCGCCGCGATCGACCAGGAGATCCAGGACCTTCGCGCGCTGGCCCGACACGAGGACGTACACACCGCAGCCCTTGCGATCGACCCCCAGCACTGGGAGCTGATGCGGTTCGTGCTCTGGAACGGCGCCGTCGCTCACGACGAGGCGGCCACCGAACGCTACGAGGTCCTCCACCTGTCGGCACCCGGGCTGGCGGATCTGCCCACCGGACGCAACTGGTAGGCCGAGCCACGAGGGCGCGTAACTGCCTGCCGCAGGAGTTGCGCGGCCCGCTGCTCGACGCGGTGGCGCCGGTGTTCACCGACAGCCTGCACATCGGCTTCATCGTGGCCGCGATCGGCACCCTGATCGGTGGGTTGTTCGCCCTTCTGGTGCTGCCCGGTCGCCGCCGGGCGTGGCGAAGCCTGCCGCTCCCGCACCTGCGGCCCCGGAGGTCCAACCGGTGAGCCGAACAACTTCCGCGACCGTGGCTTCCCCGTGGCCACGGTCGCCGGGCTGTCCACATCCGGGGGGAACCTCAGGGTATTGGGGGCCGAAGGTCCCTCGGTTTCCGGCTTGCGGCCCCGGGTGGCCGACCACGGCTGCGCCTAACGTGGGTCCTGGCAGAGACGAGATCAGCGAAAGGACCACAGTGACCGCGGCCGTATCCGAACTCCGTACGCTCGCCGAACTCGACGACACCGAACTCGCTCGTCTGGACGCGTGGTGGCGGGCGAACAACTACCTGACCATCGGGCAGATCTACCTGCAGGGCAATCCGCTGCTGCGCGAACCCCTGTCGGCTGAGCACATCAAGCCGCGCCTGCTCGGTCACTGGGGCACCAGCCCCGGCCTGTCGCTGATCTACGCGCACGTCTCCCGGCTGATCCGGCACACCGGTCAGCAGGCGATCTACCTGGCCGGTCCGGGTCACGGCGGGCCGGCGCTGGTGGCCGCGGGCTATCTGGAAGGCACCTACAGCGAGATCTACCCGGACGTCAGCCAGGACGAGGCCGGGATGCTGCGC
Source organism: Micromonospora sp. DT63 (assembly GCF_049841615.1). Taxonomy (NCBI): domain Bacteria; kingdom Bacillati; phylum Actinomycetota; class Actinomycetes; order Micromonosporales; family Micromonosporaceae; genus Micromonospora; species Micromonospora sp. DT63. The sequence continues at coordinate 1,490,598 of NZ_JBNCKQ010000001.1, forward strand.
CTGTTCCGGCAGTTCTCCAGCCCGGGCGGTATCCCGTCGCACGTGTCGGTGACCACCCCCGGCTCCATCCACGAGGGTGGCGAGCTGGGCTACGTCCTGGTCCACGCGTTCGGCGCGGTCATGGACAACCCCGACCTGCTGGCCATCGCGGTCGTCGGCGACGGCGAGGCCGAGACCGGGCCCCTCGAGGGCTCCTGGAAGGGCGTGTCCTTCCTCAACCCCGAACGCGACGGCGCGGTCCTGCCGATCCTGCACCTCAACGACGCCAAGATCTCCGGTCCCACGGTGCTGGGTCGCAAGGACCCCGAGGAGGTACGCGCCCTGCTGCGCGGCCACGGTTACGACGTCATCGAGGTCGAGGGCTCCGACCTGCCCGGCATGCACCACCGCTTCGCCGCCGCCCTCGCCACCGCCTGGACGAGGATCCGCGACATTCAGACCGCCGCCCGTGACGGTTCCTGGGACGGCACCCGCCCGGTCTGGCCGCTGATCGTCCTACGGTCGCCGAAGGGCTGGACCGGGCCGGACTCCGTCGACGGGATCACCGTCACCGGAACGTGGCGGTCCCACCAGGTGCCGCTGTCCGGCGTCAAGGACAACCCCGAGCATCTCGCGCTGCTTGAGAGCTGGCTCAAGTCGTACCGTCCGGAGGAGCTGTTCGATTCCGCCGGCACGCCCGTGGCGGCCATCCGGGACCAGGCGCCCGACGGCGACCTGCGGATGAGTGCCAGCCCGCATGCCAACGGCGGGGTGCTGACCCGGGATCTGGACCTGCCGAACTTCCGGGCCTACGCGATCGACGTGCCCCGGCCCGCGCAGCAGCGGGCCGAGTCGACGCGCAAGCTGGGCGAGATGATGCGCGACATCTACACCCGCAACGCCGACCGGTTCCGGTTGTTCTGCCCGGACGAGACCAACAGCAACCGGCTCGGCAGCGTCTTCGAGGTCTCCGACCGTGCCTTCATGGAGCGCGTGACACCGGAGGACGTGGCGATCAGCCGCGACGGCCGGGTCATGGAGGTGCTCAGCGAGCACAACTGCCACGGTTGGCTGGAGGGTTACAACCTGACCGGCCGGCACGGGATGTTCGCCACCTACGAGGCGTTCGCCATGGTCAGCGCCTCGCAGACCGTGCAGCACGGCAAGTGGTTGCAGGAGGCCAAGAACCTGCCGTGGCGCGAGAAGGTGCCCAGCCTCAACGTGCTGCTCACCTCGACGGCGTGGCGCAACGACCACAACGGCTTCTCCCACCAGGGGCCGGGCCTGATCCAGGTGGTGCTCACCCAGCGCGGCGATGTCGCCCGGGTCTACCTGCCACCGGACGCCAACACCCTGCTGTCGGTGGCCGACCACTGCTTCCGGTCGCGGTCGTACATCAACCTGATCGTGATCGACAAGCAGCCGCAGCTGCAGTACCTCTCCATGGACGAGGCTGTCGAACACTGTGCTCGCGGCGCGGGCGTCTGGGACTGGGCCGGCACCGACGACGGCACCAGCGACCCCGACATCGTCCTCGCCTGCGCCGGCGACGTCGTCACCATGGAGACCGTCGCGGCGGCGCAGATCCTGCGCGACAAGCTGCCCGGCCTCAAGGTCCGCGTGGTCAACGTGGTCGACCTGATGACCCTCGTCCGGCCCAAGGACCACCCGCACGGCATGAGCGAGACCCTGTTCACCGAGCTGTTCACCGACAACGTCGACGTGGTGTTCTCCTTCCACGGCTACCCCGGCGCGATCCACCAGCTCGTGCACGGCCGCCCCGACGCCGACCGGTTCCGCGTCCGCGGCTTCATCGAGCAGGGCACGACCACCACCCCGTTCGACATGACCGTGCGCAACAAGGCATCGCGGTACCACCTCGTGATGGACGCCATCAACAACGCCAAGCGCCTCCCGCGCGGCGCCGCGGACCTCAAGGCGTGGTGCCAGAGCCAGCTCGACCGCCACGAGACGTACGTGGTGGAACACCTGGAGGACATGCCCGAGGTCCGCGACTGGGCCCTCGGCGACTGGGCCGCGCGCGGCTGAGATCGACCGCCCTGATGGGCGCACCCGCACCTAGAGGTCCCGGACGGTCCCGACCGTCCGGGACCGCTGCTCGACCGCGAACTGGAGGACGGCACCTGGCAGCTCGCCTGGACGCAGGCCGTGCCGCGGCTGCGCTGGCTGGCGGCCAAGCTCGTGGCGCTGGCCGGCGTCACCGTCGCGCTCACCGGGATGTTCACCGCCGTGCTCACCTGGTTCCGTCAGCCGTTCGACGCGTGGGAGGGGCGGTTCCAGTACGACGCCTTCGACCTGGAGGGACTCGTCCCGGTGGCGTACGCGCTGTTCGCGTTCGGCGTCGCCACCGCCGCCGGGGCGATCCTGCGGCGCAGCCTGCCCGCGTTCGGCGTCGCGTTCGGAGCGTTCCTCGCCGCCCGGATGTCGGTGGCGCTGCTGGCCCGTCCCGCGTACGCGACGCCGCTCACCACCATGGGGCCGGTCCCCGCCGGCGGGCCGACGGAGCAGGCGCGGCACCGGCTCGTGCCCGGCGTAGCCGACTGGGTGATCGAACGCGGCTACGCGGACGCCGCCGGACGCAGGCTGAGCAGCGTCGAGTACTTCGAACTGGAGGACGCCACCAACCGGGCCGGCACGAACCTCAACCAGTTCCTGCACGAGCGGGGCGTCCAGCAGTTCGGGGTCTACCACCCGGCCGACCGGTTCTGAACGTTCCAGTTCGTAGAGGCGGCCCTGTTCGTCGCCGCCGCGGCGGTCCTGATCGGTGTGGTGGTGTGGCGGGTCCGGCATCGTGTGGTCTAGGACAGCACAACACCGGGCGGCAAGGCGGGCACTCAGCGTCGATCGTCCGACGGTCTGTCCGATTCACGTCGACCAACGTGGGGGTCTGGTAGCAAATAGCAGAATGTTCTCGCATACGGTGTCCACGGTGAGGAGTACTGGTGGCGAGAAATGTGAGCCTCCCGCAGTACCCGCCGACCCGATGCGTCGGCTGCGGCGCCCCGTACGCCCCGGAGCTGCACGTCGTCGTCGATGCGACGGAGCGCCCCGACCTGGTCCAGCGGATCAAGGACGACATATTGCATTGCGCGATCTGCCCGCACTGCGGGGTGATCATGAGCTTCGGCATGCCCCTTCTGGTGTACCGACCCGGCGAGCCGGTACCCGTACTGTATTCACCGGTGCCTATCGCTAACCCACAACAGCGTGACATGCACGCCGAGATGCTGCTCGCGGCGTTGAGCCGGCAACTCGGCCCGGATTGGGACGACCGACTCGCTAACGATGTGTACGTGGTGGAGCGGGACCGGCTACCTGAGGTGGTGGACGTGAACCCCGACCTGCTGGCCGGCGGCCGGGACCCGTCGCTGCGCCACGCGATGGACCTGTTCCTGCACTGCAGCAGCTGGGAGCAGGCCCGCGCGGCCGTGGAAGCGCACCGCGACCTGCTGCTGTCCCGTGAGGCCGAGATCGTGCTCAGGCGCGGTATCGACCGCACCCACGACAACGGCCTGGATGACGCGGTCGCGACGCTGACCGACCACCTGGCCGTACTGCGGGAGTGTCGCGAGCGTGGGGTGGCAGCCGCGTTCGCTGGTCGAGTTGACGGATCCGGCTGCACCCCGAAGGCCTGGAGGGTGGGGTGAATTCCACACCGGAGCGGGGCACCGCACCTTCGCCACGCCAAGGCAGGGCATGGTGACCGGGAGCGACTCCCTCGTCGAGACCATCGTTAGCGCCGTGTTGAGCGGGCAACATCCCGACTCCTGGCGCGAAGCCGTACAGAAGTACGGGCCGCTGATGCGGCAACGTTCAGTGGCCGAGGCGGTGCTTGCGTCGGTGGGGAGGCTCGCCGCAGAGGGGCGAGTTGTGGACGCCGAAAGGCTACGCCGTTGGTATGACGAGGTTGACCGGTTGATCGTCAAGCAGACCGGCATGCAGGCGCTGCTGAGCGCCGACGACCCAGCCGAGTTCGCGGCGGTGCTGCGCCAGCATCCGGAGTTGGCCACGCCGCAGGCGGTCGAGCAGGGCCTGGCCGAGGTGCGATCGCTCATCAACAGCTCCTCTCCGTACCCGTCCGCGCTGGCACTCCGGTTCGCGGGCGCGCTGCTGCCCACGCTCATGCGTATCGCCGACGTCATCGACTCGGACGAACTACGTAACCGGTGCCTCTCGGAACGCGCCGCGCTGGCCTACGTCAGCAATGACTTCACGGGTGCACTGCGGGACTTCACCGTTGTCATGGAGTACTGGACTTCGCATCGGCATCATTTCGAGGCTGGTCGTGTCGCCAGCATGTCTGGCGAAGTCCTGCGTCAACTGAACCGAGACGACGAGGCCCTAGCGTCGTACCGCCGGGCCGTTGGACTGCTGACCGAGTCAGGCGACGGGGAGGCGCTGCTCGGGCCGACGCACCAGAGCATCGCGCACCTCCTGTTGGATCGGGGTGACGACGACGGCGCGCTGGCGCACCTCGAACTCGCCGTGAAGCACCGGACCAACGCCGGCCAGACCCAACGGGTGCCGGCTCTCCTGCAGGCGCTCAGTCGCCTGCTGATTCACCGGAACGAGACGGCAAGGGCGCTCGAACCGGTCGAACGGCTGGTCGAGATGTGGGCCGCGCACCCCGTCGCGGACGGTACGGACATGGTCGAGCTGATTCTCGGCTGCGCGGCGTCGGTGGTGATCGGCAGCCAGGGTGAGGCCGTGTACCTGCGCAGTCTGGACGGCGACGATCCTGCCGAATACCAGGCCTATGTCGACGCGGAGCATCTCGCCGACGCGCGGCGCTGGCTCGCGGCGGCCGAACGGGCGATCAGGCTCGTCCCCGATGAGCGTGCTGAGGCGATGCTCAGGCACCTCGAAGCCGTCGTGCACAGTGCCAGCGGAGAGTTGGAACGCGCGGTCGAGCGGGCGGAGCGTGCGCTGCGGTTCTACACCGAGCAGGATGATCCCTCGCAGTACTATTCGCTGCTGGCTATCCTCATCGAGGCAGAGGGGGAACGTGGCCGGTTCGAGGCGGCAATCGGGTGGTGCGACAAGATGCTTGCCCGGCCCGACGAGGATCAGCACCGGGTAGCCGCGCTCATCACCCGCTCGATCTACCTGTCCAGCCTGGGTCGGACCGCCGAGGCACTGACAGACCTGCACGAAGCCGTCAGCTCCGCCCGCGCGATCGACGGCAAGCTGGCGCGGACGAGGGAGGGTTCCGCCCTCTCCGCACTCGCCCGGGTGTACGAGACGGTCGGCGACGTCCGCGGTGCGGTCGAGGCGACCCGCGATGCCCTCCGGCTGGCGCGGTCCATTGGGCACAAGCGCGGCGAGGCGACCGAGCTGTCCGCACTTGGCGTCCTGCTCGGCAAGCTGGCGACAGGGTCACTACGCGTTCCGCTGTCGGTAGCCGACCGCGTGACCATCCTCGACGCCATGTACCAAGCCGACCCGACGCTGACCAGTTGGCCACGCGGGCTCACCCTGGAGGCGGCGGCCCAGGCGCTGCTGGAGCGCGCCGGCGGCATATACCAGGAGATCCAGGACGAGGCCGGGTGGTCCAGCGTGCGGCTCAACCTGTCCAACCTCGTGCCGGATTCCGAGGCCCTGCGCAGGGTGGACATTCTCACCGAGGTGCTGGCCCGCAAGGAGGCGACCAGTGACCTGCCTGGCGCAGCAGTCGCACTGGCAAACCTGGCCATGGCGTACGGAAAGCTCGGCGACCGTGCTGCGGCGAGCGACGCGCTGGGGCGGAGCCTCGACATCTCGCGCGACTCGGGCCTGATCGAACTTGCCGCCCAGTCCCTTGTCTCGCGCGCTCAACTGCGCCTGGACGGCGGAGACGCGGCCGCGGCAGAGGCGGACCTTGCGGAAGCCGTGGGCATGATCGAGGCGGCCCGTGTCCAGGTTCCGCTCGCGGACCGGTACCGGGTCGGATTCGCACACAACAAGGGCGGGGCCTACGCGGCCCTGACCGACCTGCTGGCCGAGCGCGGCGCGTACGACGACGCGTTCGCCGTGGCGCAGATGTCCAAGTCTCGAGCACTGCTGGAGATCGCCGCCACGGCCGACGTGCAGCCGTCACAGCCGGCAGTTGGGCGCTTCGCCGAACTCCTGGCCCAAGAGCGGGAGCACCTGGCCCGGTTACGCGCGGCCCAGCACGCCGTCGCGGACGCGGTGAACGAGGACCTCGTTGCGCCGCCCGCGGATATCGCCGATCTCAACGTCGTCTACGACGAGATGAAGGCGTACGACCCGGAGTACGTGTCGATGCGGCGCGGAACGCCGGTTGGCCTCGCCGAGCTGCGGGCCTGGCTCGCCGCCCAGGGACGGCCGGTACTGCTCGTCGAGTACTTCCTGTCGGGTGACCGGCTGACGGTGTTCCTCATGCGAGCGGGGTGGACCAGCGTGGTCGCGTACCGGCGACCATTGACCCTGGAGGAGTTGCGCGTCGGGTACGCGGACTTCCAGCGCCAGGTTGTGCGCTACCGCAACGCCGGCGGCAACGGGTGGACCGCGCTGTCCCAGGTGCTGACCGAACCGTTGGCTGAGCATCTGCGTCCGGGTGACCTGGTTTACCTGGTGCCACACCGGCTGCTCCACGGACTGCCCCTGCACGCCCTTCTGGTGGGCGGCGCACCGCTGGTGGCTCGGCATCCCGTTGCCTACGCCCCGGTGTCCGGGCTACTGCCGCTGAGCCAGAACGCCGCCAAGGGCAGCGGACGGTTGGAGTCGTGCGTATCGATCGGCGCGGTCTTCACCGAGGAGGCACAGGAGGTCGCCGAACTGTTCGGCACCGAGGCCGTCGAGCTGACCGAGATCTCCCCGGAAACGATAGCGGAGTTGTGTGCCGACAAGGATGTCTGCCATTTCTCCTGCCACGCCCGATTCAACGAACACTACCCCTTGTCATCCGGCTTAGAGCTGCGTCCCACTCCTGGTCGACGTCGGACGATTTCCGACGTCGACGGTCTGCTCACCGCGCGCCAGATCATGCGGATGCGCCTGAACACCGAACTGGTCTGTCTCAGTGCGTGCGAGACCGCGATCAGTCAGGTCAGTGAGGGCGATGAACTGCTGGGGCTGATTCGCGCCTTCCTGTACGCCGGTGCGCCTTCGGTCACCGCGAGCCTCTGGTCGGTCGACGCGGAGACAACCCGAACCCTGATGGTGGCCTTCTACCGGAATCTCCGGCAGGCTTGGGTCGAGAGCGGCCGGATCGACAAGGCGGAGGCACTACGCCAGGCCCAGTTGCAGGTGATGGCGCAGGTCGGCGAGCGGTCGTCGTTCTACTGGGCGCCGTTCGTGCTGATTGGCGACTGGCGATGACCGACACCCACGGGGAGCTGAGCGTGAACGATGTCGACCTCGACGTCGAGCTTGTGCCGATCGAACCGGACGGAGCGAAGGGGCCGGGTGAGGACCAGGCCGAGATGCGCACGTTCCTCGGCAGGCGCAACGTGATCCGGTTGGGTGCGCCGCGGTACGACGACTATCTCGCCGAGGTGCTGGCCGAGTCGTCCGCCCTCCCGAAGGAGCTGGAGCGACGCCGCGCCGAGGGCTACGGCTTCCAACTCGTACGGCCCACCATCACTCTCCTGCCCGACCGCGACTGCGTGTTCGTGGCCGCCGAACTGAGCTTGGAGCTGTGGGCCGCGCCGCTCACCCAAACGGCCATGAGCCGCCCGACCGCCTACGACGTCCAGCCGACAGAGGTGGTCGAGGAACTCCCGTACAGCCTGTACACCGGCCACAGCTACGAGGTGGGCGGTGAGGCCGATGCCGGCATCGGCAAGCTGATCGCAAAGATGGCCGCGGAGAATTCCCTGGAGCGCAACGGGGTACGCGTCGTCCGTCGCTTGTACGGCTACGGCATCAACTTCTCGGAGGTGGGCTGGCGGCTCCAGGCGACGACGAACCATCCACTCGAAGGCGATGTGCGGGACTTGACACTGGTGGCCCAACTGCCACCGGGAACGGCGCTGCTGGGTCGGTTCCACGTGGCGGCGGAGATCGCGGTGCGGACGAGTGCCGACCGGTGGCTCACGGCGAGTTTCGGTCCGCGTCGGCGGGGCCCGGTGCTGGAGGTCACCTACCCGCTCTCGCCGTTCTGACCGGCTGGGGATCTTCGCGCCGACGTCCTGAGGCAGGCCCCGTAGGTCCCGGCGCTGATCCGGCTCAGCGCACCGGTGATCTTCCGCCGGCTGCGGGAACGCTGGTCGGCGGAGCAGATGGCCGCCCATCTCACCCAGGTCGAGCGGATGATCCAACGGGTGCCCGATCAGCCGGCGCTGAGCGTGTTCGCTCCCGTCCTGGATCTCGGCGTATCCGGCCACGCCGATATCGCCTTCGACTACGCCACCGCCACCGCCACCGCCACCGAGGCGGATCGCCCCGCCACGCTGCTCGGTTCGGTTGGGCAGCTGGAGACCGCCAAGCAGTTCGCGACGACTGTCGACGGTGGCCTGAGCACCGCCCGGCTGACCGCGATGGTCACCGCTGTCGGCGGTTTGCCGGACGCCGTGTCGGTGACCGTCCAACTGCTCGAACTGATCAGCGACATCACGTCCGGGCGGTTCGAGGACGCGCAGAGGTTCATCGCGACCAACCAGGGCCGGATCAGCACGGACCAGAAGGCTCACTGGGTCAACGCCATCGCTGAGCTGGGGCTCGTCATGCCCGCCCACCAACCGCATTTGAAGCTCCTCTCCGAGGCCGTCCACAACTGCCCGCCCAAGGAGCCCGTCGGGCGCCCCGGCTGAGCGACTCTGACCTGGTCGTACGGTCGCGCCAGCGCACCCGGCTGATCCGCTCGGGCGCCGGCGAGCCGGCCGGCGCGATCAGTGGGCCCGCTCTCGGCCGAGGAAGCACGACAGCAGTCGCCTGAACTCGTGCGGGTGCTCGATCGCCGGCACGTGCCCGCATCGCCCGAACACGTGCAGACGGACGTCCGCCAGGTGTTCGAGCAGGGGCTGGGCTGCTGTTTCGAGCGGGGTGACCCGGTCCTCGGCGCCGTGAACGAGCAGCACGGGCGCGCGGATCGCGGCAAGCGTCTGCGCCGAGAGGGTGAGGTCGTCGACCCATCGTGCCCTGGGTGGAGGGAACAACGACGCGAAGGCGTCCGCCCCCGCTCGCATCGCAGCGGCACGGGCATCGACTGCCGAATCGGTCACGAGCGCCTGGTCGAGGACGAGGCGACTCAGCATGTCCCGTGCCCCGGTCGGGCCGGCCGGGGCGGCCCAGACGGCGTCGAGATCGGCGGACAGCGGCGCCCCGGGGGCGCCCATCGTCGAGACCGCCACGACACGGGTGACCTGCTGGGGGCGGGCGGCCGCCAACGCCAGCGCCACGGCGCCGCCCATGGAGTGACCCACCACGGCGTAGTGGTCGATGCCGAGAGCATTCATCAGGCCCGCGGCCTGTTCCGTCCACAGCCGGAGCCCGCCCCTGGAGCCCGCCGGGACGGGCGTACGGCCGAACCCCGCCTGATCCGGAGCCACCAGGTGCCAGGACGTGCCGAGCGCCTGCGCCGTCGTTGCCCAGGCGCCGGACCCGGTCGTGCCGGGTCCGGAGCCGTGCAGCATCAGCACCGCGGGACCGGTGCCGCTCTCCAGGACGTGAACGGGGGAACCGTCGACGGTGACGGTCCGAAGTGCCGTCACCGGGGCAGACCAGGTGCGCTCATGCCGAGGCGGAGTTGACGGACTTCGAGAAGAGCTCCATCATCGCCCGGCCGAACTGCGGCATGTCGGGCCAACCCCGGCAGGAGACGAGGTTGCCGTCCACGACGTCGGGAGCGTCGATGACCGTCGCGCCCGCGTTCTCCATGTCACCGGTGATCGGGGGGAAGCACGCCGTCTTCCGGCCCTTCAGCAGCCCGTACACCGCCGGCACCTGCGCACCGTGGCACACCAGCGCGATGGGGAGGTTGCGTGCGAAGAAGTGCTCGGTGATGCGCCGGACGTCGGCGTCGACCCGGATCCACTCGGGGGCACGTCCACCGGGGATGATGAGGGCGTCGTAGCGCTCGACGTCGACCTCGGCCCAGGGCACGTCGACCGGCAGCTTCCGGCCGTTCTTCTCCACGTAGGCGTCGGAGTTGGGGTCGAACTCGTGGATGACCAGTTGCACGTCACGCATCGTCCGGGACGAGACGTCGACGTCCCAGCCGCCCTCCTGCACGCGGTAGTAGGGATACATGGTGTCGAGTTCCTCGGCGGCGTCGCCGGTCAGGAGCAGCGCTCTGGGCACCTGCTTCTCCTCGCATGTGGGGACGGGCGGGGTGGATCAGATCCAATCCGATCTGATCGAGTTAGCATTCCTCGGCCCAGCCCGCCCGTCAACCCTCCACCGTCATCGGGTCCGCGTCCTTGACCTCGTCGAACAATCGACGGAAACGCTCGCCGGACCGAAGGATGTGCCGACGCATCGCGTAAGCAGCGGCGTCGGGGTCACGCGCGGCGATCGCTGCCACAACGTCCTCGTGCTCGGCCATGGCCAGGTGCGTGACCTGGGTGTCGTGGTGCAGCCGGAAGAGGTGCACGTGGCTGTGCAGGCGAGCGAGCGCTTCCCGGATGACCTGGTTCTCCGCGCTCTGGGCGACGAGATCGTGGAAAGCGGCGTCGCGTAGCCCGAAGGCACCGTAGGCCAGCAGCCCGCTGCCCCCCTGAAGCTCGGCCATCTCCTCCAGCATCCGCCGCAGACCGGCCACCTGCTCCAAGGACGCCCGTTCGGCGGATCTGCGTGCCGCCGCCGGCTCCAGGAGCAGGCGAACCTCGAGCATGTCCTCGAATCGGTGACGGGTGATCTGGGGTGGGATGCGGTAGCCGGCATGGGGCACACGCACGACCAGGCCCTCGGCCTCCATACGGTTCAGGGCGTCGCGGATCGGCGTCTGCGAGACCCCCAGCTCCCGCGCCAGGACGTCGATCGTGACGCGGGAACCAGGCTCGATCCGGAGCGACATCAGCTGTCCGAGCAGCGTGTCGTACACCTCGTCGGCGAGCCGGCCGCGAGATCTTCCCGGCGGCATCGCACCCGGCACGGCCCGCCGGCCCCGCCCGCTCATCGCTTCGTCGTCCATCGTGACCTGAGGTCCTTTCTTGCGCCTTCGGGAACCTGTTGACACCAGTCACGACGCTGCGGCATGCTGACGCCCCCACCCGGATCGTATAGGAAACGCGACGGATGATCTTCATCCTCCACCATCGCGGAACCACCCGCCACGGCGACTTCGATCACCTGGAGGACTGCCCGACGGTCTGCAGACCCAGCAGATGGCGGCGTACTCGTGACGCCGACCCCCGGGTCGACCCCCGCGACAGTCCAGCGACACGCCTGAACAACCCAGCAACTGCTCGGCGAAGCGCATAGCGAGGCTCTGGAAGTTCCCACCCAGAAAGCAGGCGAGAACATGCGGAATCCGAAGCGAATAGGAATCATGTCCGTTCCCGGCCGGAAGGCGCGGCTGGCGGCGGCGGCCCTGCTGCTGGTCGCCACGACCGTGACGGCATGCGGCGACGGCAAGGACGACGGCGAGAAGGCGAGCGCCCCCAAGGCGCCGGCGACCATCCCGGAACTCACCAAGGACCCGCTGACTCTCAGCTTCATCTGGTTCGACTGGCCCCCCGCCAAGGCACTGGAGGCCTTCGCGAACGCCGAGTACAAGAAAGAGCGGCCGAACACGACCATCAAGGTCAACACCGTGCCGAACGCCAACTGGCACGACGCGATGTTCACCCAGTTCGCCGCGCACAAGACCGACTTCGACATCGCGATCCTGGACTCGCAGCACATCGGCGAGGCCGTGACGAACGGCAACATCCTCGACCTCACCGACTTCGTCAAGCAGAACATCGACGTCGCGGCCTACAACCCGTACCTCCTGGCGGCCTACGGCCAGTTCCCCCAGGCGGAGACGGGCAAACGCGACGAGAACGCCAGCCTGTACGGGCTGCCGCTGCTCGGCGACACCTGGACGATGATCTACCGCAAGGACCTGATCGGTGACAAGCCTCCGCAGACCTGGGACCAGATGATCTCAGTCGCCGAGAAGTGCCAGGCGGAGAATCCCGGCGTCAGCGGGCTGGCGTTCCACCAGGCCAACGGCTCCGACGCGGCGGCCGTCACCTACAACACGGTCAACGGCGTCTACGGCGGCAACCTCTGGGACGCCAAGGCCCGCAAGATCAACGGCGTCCTCAACGACGCCGCCGGCCAGGAGGCGATGGACGTCCTGGTCAACAAGATGAAGCCGCTGACCGCCAAGGGCTCCGGCAACTGGTTCATCGACGAGGTGAACGCGGCGGTCGCCCAGGGCAAGGCCTGCATCGCGTTCAACTGGATCGCCGCGAGCGGCGGGCTGCTGGACCCGAAGCAGTCGACGCTCGGCACCACGCGGGAGCAGATTCTCGACAAGCTGGGCTTCGCCACCCTGCCGAGCCAGAAGACGAACCTGGTCCCCCTCGGCGGCATGGGGATGCACGTGTCGGCCTACTCCTCCGCGGCCAACCAGGCCGAGGCCCTGAACTTCATGAAGTGGTTCGAGCAGGCTGATGTTCAGAAGAAGTGGGCCGCGGCTGGTGGCGTGCCCTCGCGTACGGACGCCCTGCAGTCGCCCGAGTTCCTCAACGCCGGGCCCTTCAACCAGGTGTACACGGACTCGGTGCCGCGGATGCGGGACATGTGGAACGTGCCCGAGTACGCGCGCCTCGTCGACATCGAGAACACCAACGTGAACGCGGCCCTCAACGGCGCGAAGAAGCCGAAGGATGCGCTCGACGACATCGCCAAGGAGCAGCAGGGTGTGCTCGACTCCAGCGGCCGCAAGGGCGGCGGCGGGCTGTGAGTGACCCCGTCCCTCTGACGACCGACAACCCCGGGCAGGTGGCGTCCGTGCCGCCACCTGCGCCGGGTCGGTCCCGCCGGCTGACCGACCGCGGGCTCGCCGTGGGCTTCATCTCCCCCGCGCTGTTGCTGTTGCTCGCCATGTCGGTGTTCCCGTTGCTGTGGGCGTTGTACCTGTCCTTCACCGACTACTCGGCCACCCGCGGTGGGCCCGCCAATTTCATCGGGTTCGGGAACTACACCGCCATCCTGACGTCGGCGCAGGTCCACCAGAGGGCCCTGACGACGTTGATCTACGTGATCGGCGCGGTCGGCCTGCAGACCGTGCTCGGTTTCGGCATCGCCTACCTGATCTCGCGGCGTACGCACGGGCGAGGAGTGCTGACCACTCTGTTCCTGGTGCCGATGATGCTGTCGCCGGTAGTGGTCGGGCTGTTCTGGCGATTCATGCTCGACGCGCAGTTCGGCGTGATCAACAGCATGCTCGGCTCGCTCGGCCTGGGGCAGGTGGAGTGGCTCACCCGGCAGCGGACGGCACTGATCTCCCTGGTCGTGGTCGACACCTGGCAGTGGACGCCGTTCATCATGCTCATCGCGCTCGCGGGCCTGACGGCGGTTCCCAAGTACCTGTACGAGGCCGCCTCGATCGACCGGGCGTCCGAGTGGTTCCGGTTCCGCACCATCACTCTTCCCCTGGTGTGGCCGCTGCTCCTCATTGCCGTGATGTTCCGGGCCATCGAGGCCTTCCGGCTGTTCGACCTCGTCTACATCCTCACCAACGGAGGCCCGGGCGTCTCCACCGAGACGTTGTCGTTCCACGTCTACAAGGTGGCGTTCCTGGGCTTCAACACCGGAACCGCGTCGGCGTACGGGATTCTCATGGTCCTCGTCGTCATCGTCCTCACGCAGTTGTACCTGCGCTACCTGAACAAGCTCAAGGAGGACTGATGGCCGTCTCCGTCGACGAGGCCGTGTCCACAGGTCCTGCCCGGGATCACTCGCCCCCCGCGCGCCGCCTCGGCGGCCGGGGCCGCTCCGGGCTGGAGGTCGCGCTGCTGATCATGCTGGCCGTCGTGATGCTCTTTCCGGTGCTGTGGATGATTGAGACGTCCATCAAGGAGAACCGCGACGTCTACGCCATCCCGGCGAAGTTCTTCGACTTCAGAGTCACACTGGAGCACTACAGGGACGTGTTCGTCGCTCCCGATGGCGGTCGCTCGGCCCTGTCCGTCTCGTTCCTCAACTCCGCGGTGGTCGCGGGGGTCTCCACGGTGCTGGCCACCGTGTTGGGGGTGCCGGCGGCCTGGGCCTACTCACGCTTCGCGGTGAAGGCCAAGAAGGACCAACTGTTCTTCATCCTGTCCACCCGCTTCATGCCGCCCGTGGTGGTGGTGATCCCGATCTTCCTCATGTACCGCCAGGTCGGGCTCATCGACAGCAAGCTCGGGCTGATCCTCATCTACGCCGCGTTCAACGTCCCGTTCACGATCTGGATGATGAAGGGGTTCGTCGACGAGGTGCCCGCGGAGTACGAGGATGCCGCGATGCTCGACGGCTACACCCGTCTGCAGGCGTTCTGGAAATTCACCCTCCCCCTGCTCGTGCCCGGCATCGCCGCGACGGCGGTCTTCGCGCTCATCTTCTCGTGGAACGAGTTCGTGTTCGCCATCTTCCTCACCTCCAGCGACGACGTGCGGACGGCTCCGCCCGCCATCGCCGGCCTCATCGGTGGCACCACGACGGACTGGGGTCTCGTGGCCGCCGCCTCCGTGGTGTTCGCCCTACCGGTGCTCGTCTTCGCGTACCTGGTGCGCAAGCATCTCATCGCCGGTGTGACGCTCGGGGCGGTGCGACGCTGATGGCGGGCATCGAGGTGAACGCACTGCACAAGCGCTACCCGGACGGGACGGTAGCGGTTGATCACGTGGACCTGTCCATCGGTGATGGCGAGCTGTTCGTGATGCTCGGCCCTTCGGGTTGCGGCAAGACGACCACGCTGCGGGCCATCGCCGGCCTGGAAAGGCAGACGACTGGCGACATCCGCATCGGCGACACGCTCGTCAACGACCTGCCGCCCGCCGAGCGCGACATCGCCATGGTGTTCCAGTTCTACGCGCTCTATCCGCACCTGCGGACCCGCGACAACCTGGCGTTCCCCCTGCGGGCCGAGGGGCTGCCCAAGGCGGAGGTGCGCGGGCGGGTCGAGGAGGCCGCCCGGCTGATGCGGCTCGGACCGCTCCTGGACCGGCGACCGCGCCAGCTGTCCGGTGGGGAGCAGCAGCGCGTCGCGCTCGCTCGCGCCCTGGTGCGACGGCCGCGCGCATTCCTCATGGACGAACCTCTCACCAATCTGGACGCCGAGCTGAGAGCCGACATGCGCACGGAGATCAAGCACCTGCAGGGGGAACTGGGGGCGACGATGGTCTACGTCACCCACGACCAGGTCGAGGCAATGTCGCTCGGTCACCGGATCGCCATCCTCAACAAGGGCCGCGTCGAGCAGATCGGCACGCCGCTGGAGGTGTACGACCGGCCGGCGAGTCTCTTCTGCGCCGCGTTCATCGGCTCCCCGCCGATGAACCTGATCGAGGTGGAGGTGGCCGACGGAAAGCTGCGCGGTCAGGGCGGTCTGGTCCTCACGCCACCGCCCGGTCTGCCGCGCGACGCTCGCCTGGTGGCGGGCGTACGGCCGGAGGCTCTGGAAGTCACCGAGCCAGGGGCGGACGGCACTGTCCCGGCCCGCGTGGTCTCGGCGGAGTGGCTGGGCGACGAAATCATCTACGTGGTCGACCACGGCGGCGAGCGCGACGTACGGGTTCGGATGCCACCGACCGTCCGTTTCGCCGCTGACGCGAAGGTCGGGCTGCGGCACACCGGCGGGACCCCGGCGGTCTACGACGTGCGTACGGAAGAGCTGGTGGCCTGATGGGAACCGTGGCAGCGCGCGGGCTGAGCAAGTCCTTCGGGAAGGTCCAGGCCCTGGACGGGGTGACGCTGGACGTGCCGGACGGCTCGTTCTTCGTCGTGCTCGGGCCCTCCGGGGCAGGCAAGACCACGACCCTGCGAGCGATCGCCGGCCTGGAGAAGCTCGACGCCGGGTCGGTGCACCTGGACGGGAGGGACGCGACGGGTGACACCCCGGCCGCACGCGACCTGGCGATGGTCTTCCAGAGCTACGCCCTCTACCCGCGACACACGGTGTACGAGAACATCGCGTCGCCCCTGCGGGCACGCCGCTGTTCTTCCAGTGAGATCGCCGCCGCGGTCGAGCAGATGTCGAGCCTGCTGCACATCGAACGTCTGCTGCAGCGTCGTCCCGCGCAGTTGTCGGGCGGTGAGATGCAGCGTGTCGCCCTGGCCCGGGCGCTGGTCCGTCGCCCGCGCGCGTTTCTCATGGACGAGCCGCTCACGAACCTCGACCTCAAGCTCCGCGTCGAGATGCGCACCGAGCTCACCCGCATCCACCGGAGCCTCGGAGCGACGTTCGTCTACGTGACCAACGACCAGGTCGAGGCGCTGTCCATGGCCGACCAGGTCGCGGTCCTCAAGGAGGGCAAGGTGCAACAGGTCGGAACGCCGACCGAGGTGTACGAACGTCCCGCCAACCAGTGGGTCGCGGGATTCGTCGGGAGCCCGCCGATCAGCCTGCTCGCCTGCCGCGCCGAGGGAGATCGTCTGGTCGGCGCGGAGGGCTGGACGCTGCCACGACCCCGCTGGACCACCGCCGAGGACGGTCGTGCGCTGCTGCTGGGCCTGCGAGCGGAGGACCTGTCCGTCGAGCAGCGTGGGAACGCGTCGTTGTCCGGGGAACTCTACGGGCTCGAGCCGCTCGGTGACCGGACGCTTGTCGACGTCCGAGTGGGGACGAAGATCGTCAAGGTCAAGGCCCGGCCCACCGTCACCGGTACGCCGGGCGAACGGCTGCAGGTCACGGTCGACCTGGATCGGGCGCACCTGTTCGACGCGGACACCGGGCTGTCGCTGTCCGAGGCTGGGCGGTAACCGGGACGCCGAGACGGCAGTGGCGATCGGTGGTGCCGGGCGTCGCCCCGCCGACCGGGCCACTGCCCCATTCGACGCGCTCGACGAACCTCGCCCCCGACGAGGGCGGGTGACCCGTCCGTCTGCGCGCACAGCGCGATCGCTGCGGCACGCCGGACATCACCAAGAAGATCACAGGAGGCGACGCGATGAGTGACCCGATGAACGTCCTGGCCCCCGAACACCGGCGGCTCCGGATCGGCGACGCCTGGCGCGACGCCGCAAGCGGAGCCACCTTCGTCGTCGAGGACCCGGCCACCGGCAAGACCATCGCCGAGGTGGCGGACGCCGACGTCGGTGACGGGCTCGCCGCTCTGGACGCGGCGAGCACGGCAATGGCGCGGTGGGCGGCGACCCCGCCACGGAAACGGTCAGAGCTGTTGACCGCGACGTACCGGGCGCTGACCGAGCGAACCGAGGAGGTCGCCCGGCTGATCACGCTCGAGATGGGCAAGCCGCTCGCCGAGGCTCGGGCGGAGGTGGCCTACGGCGCCGAGTTCTTCCGTTGGTTCGCCGAGGAGGCGGTGCGCGTCGAGGGGCGCTACAGCGTCGCTCCCGCAGGTGGGTACCGCATCCTCACCGTGCCGAAGCCGGTCGGACCGTGCGTCTTCGTGACGCCCTGGAACTTTCCGTTGGCCATGGGTGCCCGCAAGATCGCTCCTGCGCTGGCAGCGGGCTGCACGACGATCACCAAGCCAGCCGCCCAGACGCCACTGACCATGCTGTTCCTGGCCCGCATCATGGAGGAGGTTGGCGTCCCCCCGGGCGTCGTCAACGTTCTGACCACCAAGCGTTCCGGCGAGGTGGTCTCGGCGCTGCTGGCCGACAGTCGGACCCGCAAGCTCTCGTTCACCGGGTCGACCGAGGTCGGGCGCGTGCTGCTCCGGCAGGCCGCGGACAACGTGCTGCGTACGTCAATGGAACTGGGCGGCAACGCGGCCTTGATCGTGTGTGCGGACGCTGACCTGGACGTCGCGCTCGACGGCGCCATGGTGGCCAAGATGCGCAACATCGGGGAGTCCTGCATCGCGGCCAACCGGATCTACGTCGAGGAGCCGGTGCGCGAGGAGTTCACGGCGCGCTTCGCCGAGCGGATGGGCGCGCTGTCGGTGGGCCATGGTCTCGACGACGGCGTGGACGTCGGAGCGTTGATCGACGAGGCCTCGGTCGCCACGATCGACGAGCTGGTCGCCGACGCTGTCGAACGTGGCGCGCGGGTATTGGTGGGCGGCGAGCGTCCGGACGGGCCGGGCCACTTCTACCCGCCGACGGTCCTCGTCGACGTGCCCGACGACGCGCGGATGCTGCGGGCGGAGATCTTCGGTCCGGTGGCGCCGATCATCTCGTTCACGTCCGACGACGAGGTGCTGGCGAAGGCCAACGACACCGAACACGGCCTGGTCGGATACGTCTTCACCCGGGACCTCCAGCGGGCGCTCCGGTTCACCGAGGGGCTGGACACGGGGATGATCGGCATCAACCGCGGCCTCATATCGGACCCGTCGGCCCCGTTCGGAGGCGTCAAGCAGTCCGGGATCGGCAAGGAGGGGTCGCACGAGGGCATCCTCGAATACCTCGATCTCACCTACGCGGCGATCGACCTGCCGTGACCGCCCTGCTGCTCCGGCCGCCCGGCGCGCGCGTCCGCGCCATCCTTGCGGCCAACCCTACCGACGCCGTCGGGGTCGCGCGGGTGACCCGGTCGCTCGCCCAGCACATCGCCGCCGACGTTCGAGAGAGGCACTGACATGCTTGAGACCGTCCGCGGACCACGCCAGCTGATCGTCGGCGAAGGGGTCGCGCAGAACATCCCACGGGTGGTGTCCGAGAGTGGCTCGCGGGTCCTCATCGTGACCGACCAGGTTCTGCTGGGGCAGCCGGGCGTGGCCGAGATCGTGGCCGCCGTGCGGGACACGGTCGAGGTCGTCGCGGTGTTCTCCGACGCGACTCCGGACGTGCCGCTCACCGATGTCGCCCTGGCCGTCTCGGCCGCCGCCGAGGTGGACGCCAACGTCATCCTCGCCATCGGTGGTGGCACGGTGATCGACCTCGCCAAGATCGTCGGCGTCATCCGGCGCCACGGTGGGACACCGCGCGACTTCTACGGCGAGTCGAAGGTGCCGGGGCCGACGATTCCTCTCGTCGCTGTCCCGACGACGTCAGGCACCGGTTCCGAGCTCACACCCGTCTCGGTGTTGACCGACCCGGACCGCGCGCTGAAGGTGGGGGTCTCCAGCGTCCACATCGTGCCCGACTTCGCCATCGTCGACCCCGAACTCACCTACACCTGCCCGGCGACCGTCACCGCCCACTCCGGAATCGACGCGTTCTGTCACGCGGTGGAGAGCTACACCGCGCGACCCCGGCCCCACGGACCGCGCGACCCGGTGGAGCAGGTCTTCCTCGGCCGCAACCCGATCACCGACCACTACGCGCTCCGGGCCGCGGAGCGGATCGCCCGTAGCCTGCGTCGCGCGGTCACCGACGGCGGCGACACGGACGCGCGCGCGGACATGTCCTACGGGTCCATGCTCGCCGGGCTCGCCTTCTCCCACGCGGGCAACGCGGCCCCGCACGCCCTCCAGTACCCCATCGGCGCCGCCACGCACACGCCACACGGCCTGGGTGTCGGGCTGCTCCTGCCCTACGCGCTGGACGCGGCCAGGGATGCGATCGCCGACCGGTTGGCCATCCTCGCCGGGGTGTGCGGGCTCGACGTGACCGACGCCTCGGATGCCGAGGCCGCGCAAACGTTCCTCACCTGGCTCGACGGACTCCTTGCCGACATCGGCATTCCTGCCACCCTGGCGGACATCGGCGTGGCACGCGCCGACCTCCCGCGTTTCGCGGAGATGGCCAGTGGCGTCACCCGCCTGATCCAGAACCATCCGGGCCCGACCGACACCGCCAGCCTGACCGCGATCCTCGAAGCGGCCTGGACCGGGGACCGGACCTGACACATCCGTGGGCGTGCTGCTGGCCGGCACACCGCTCGCGGCCGCCGTGGCGGTGTCCCCGACTCTCGAATTCCACCGTTCGGCTCGACGCGTCCTGCTGATGATCTGATTTCGCTCCTCCGGGACGGTGCGATCTCCCGTCGACAAGAAATACTCCTGCGGACCCACGCCGATGGAGGCAGCCAGCCGCGCCTCTCGGCGCGCGACACAGGCGTGGCGGGTTCTGCCCGCCGCGCCGGTGGTCAACTCGGCCCGCGAGCAAGGAGAAACTCACCTCACCATGCCTAGAAGACTGCTCTGCGTGCTGATGTCCGCCGGCCTCGCGGTCGGTACGGCGCTCGGCGTCACGCAGCCCGCGCATGCCGCGGACCCGACCGCCGATGGTGGCGGCCGAGCGAACGCTGGCATCACCCCGGGCGCGCGCAGCGCCGCGACGTCCACGAGTGCCGCCATCCCGGCGGGCTACACGGTCAGGGGCATCGACGTCTCCAGCCACGACCACAACCTGGGCCCGATCAGCTGGCCCGCGGTCGCGGCAAGCGGCGTCAAGTTCGCCTACGTCAAGGCGACGGAAGGCAGGACGTACCTCAATCCGTACTTCGCCGAAGACTATGCCGCGGCCAAGGACGCCGGTCTGCTCGTCGGGGCCTACCATTTCGCCCGTCCGGACAAGCGCGATCCGATCAACGAGGCCAACTTCTTTGTCGACAGCGCGATGTTCACCAAGGACGGCCAGACCCTCGTGCCGATGGTCGACATCGAGTGGCCCTACTGGAGCGACGCGCCCACCTGCTACGGGCTGACCCCGACCGAGATGTCGAACTGGATCCGGTCCTTCACCGACCAGGTCAAGGCACGCATCGGCCGGCCCGTGATGATCTACACGAACACCAACTACTGGAACCCGTGCACCGGCAAGAACGCGTCGTTCGGCGCCAACCCGTTGGACATCGCCGGCTACACCACCACTCGTCCACCCCTGCCGGCGGGTTGGACCGCGGAGACCATCTGGCAGTACGCCGCCGGCAACCCGAGCCAGCCCGGGAACTACAGCCAGAACGTCTTCAACGGCACCCACGCGGCCCTCACCGGGCTGACCGGCGCACCGGTGGCCGCGCCTCCGGTCGCCCTCCGCTCACGGACCAACAATCGCTACGTGGTGGCGGAGAGCGCCGGCGGCAAGCCGCTGATCGCCAACCGCACCACGGTCGCACTGTGGGAGCAGTTCGACGTGATCAGTGCCGGCGGCGGTTATGTCGCGCTCCGCTCGCGTGCCAACGGTCGGTACGTGACGGCGGAGAGCGCCGGCGCCAAACCACTGATCGCCAACCGCACCAAGGTCGGCACCTGGGAGAAGTTCACCATCATCAACAACTCGGACGACACGATCAGCCTGCGCGCCGCGACCAACGGCAGGTACGTGGTGGCGGAGAGCGGCGGCACCAAACCCCTCATCGCCAACCGGACGGCGATCGGCGCCTGGGAGAAGTTCGACCGGATCGCTCTCTGAGCACCGCCGCTGCCCGGCATCCTCACCGCGGGGGCGCCGGGCGCGGGCCGGTGCAGCGATTACGATGCGAGCGTGGCTCACGTTGCCCAGGCCCGCAGGCCGTACCCGCTGCTCGTCGCCGCGGCGGTCCTGCTGGCGCTCGGCGCGGCCGCCGCCTGGGGGGTCGGCGAAACGCTGGGGCTGAGCCACGCCCCCGCCGCCGTGCCGCGCGAGGACGCTGTCGCCGCGCCGGCGCGGACGCCCGCACCGGTGCCGCCGTTGGCGTCCCTCGTCGTACCCGATGATCTGCGGCTGAAAAAGGCCGCAACCGCCGTCGCCGACGCGGTCGTCTTTCGCGGCCTGCCCCGGCCGGTGCTCGTCCCGGCCGCGCCGCACCCGGCCAAGCCCGCGACGGCCGCACCCGGCACGGCACCGGTCGCCACCCCGGACCTGTCGGCGGTCACCGCGCTGCGGGCGGGCGTGCTGTCCACCCTCGGCGGGACGCCCGAGTCGTACCGGCTCGACGTGCGCGGCGCCGAGCTGACCGTCGAGGGCGGCGACGTCGCGGGCGTGGCAGCCGGGATGTACCGGCTGGCCGACCGGATCCGCTCCGGCGCCGAGGCGCTTGCAGCGGCGGACGCGGGTCGGGTGGTCATCCCCCGGCTCGGCCTGCGGCTGACCGACGCGGGTTCGGTGGGGCGCGAGCCCGACCCGGCCGTCTTCGCCGCCGGCGACGACTATGGCCTGAACACCGACGTGGTCGGGACGGCGGTCCTGCCTCGCGCGCCGTGGGTGGACGCCGCCGCGGTGGCCCGCATCGACGCGCAGTTCCGGCAGTTCGTCGACCACTCGGTGGCGCAGGGATTCAACGGAGTCGTCGTGCCCGGCTTCCTGGAGTACGTCACGTTCGCGAAGGTCGGCGACGGGCACGCGGTCTACCCGCCCGGCGACCCGCACGTCGACCGCGCACGGGCGATGGTCGCCGCGTTCGGCCCCGTCTTCAAGTACGCCGAGGACATGGGCGTGCGGGTCTTCCTGCTGACCGACATGCTCGCGGTGTCGCCGCCGCTGGAGGCGTACCTGACGCGGACCGTCGGCGGCCTCGACACGGCCGACCCTCGGCTGTGGACTGTCTACCAGGCCGGTCTGGCCGAGCTGTTCGAGAGCATGCCGTTCGTTGACGGCCTGATGGTCCGTGTCGGTGAGGGCGGCGAGGTGTACGCCGGGGCCGGCTGGGACTACTCGTCGAAGCTCGCGGTCAACACGGCGGCGTCCGTGCGCGCGATGCTACGGGCACTGCTGGACACGGCTGGCACGGCCGGAAAGGAGATCATCTTTCGCACGTGGACGGTGGGCGTCGGCGCCGTCGGCGACCTGCACACCAACCCGGAGTCGTACGCGCAGGTCCTCGGCGGGCTCGACGACCCGCACCTGATCGTGTCCACCAAGTACACCCTGGGCGACTTCTACAGCCACCTGCCGCTCAACACCACCCTGCTGGGCGGCGGGCATCGCCGCATCGTGGAGTTCCAGGCCCGCCGCGAGTTCGAGGGGTTCGGCTCGCTGCCCAACGATCTCGGCCCGCTGCACGGCGAGGCGCTGCGCGCATTCCTCGCCGCCAACGGAAATGTCGAGGGTGTCTGGAACTGGACCCAGGACGGCGGTCCCCTGCGCGCCGGGCCCATGTCGTTGTACCTGCGCGCGGGGTTCTGGCAGCTCTACGACCTCAACACGTACGCCGTCGGCCGCCTGGCCTGGGACCCGAACGTCGACCCGGCGCAGATCACGGCGGACTGGGCGTACCGCACGTTCTCCGGCGATCCCGGCACCGTCGCCGCGATCGGTCAGGCCATGGCGCTGTCCCGGCAGGCGGTCACCAAGGGCCTCTACATCGGCCCGTACGCCGACCGGTCGGTGCGGGCGCTCGGGCTGGAACCGCCGCCCATGATGTGGATCTTCGAGTGGGACATCCCGACCGGCGACTCCGCCGCACTGGACAGCATCTACGCGGTGACCGGCGGCCACGTCGACGAGGCGATCGAGGAGGGCCGGCAGGCAGTCGTACTGGCCCGGCGCATGCGGGACCTGGTCGCCGGAACCGAACCGGCGACCTGGCGGGACGCCGAACTGCGCGGGCGTTTCACCGCGACTCTCGACTACCAGGTCGACCTGTTCGAGACGCTGAGCGCGTACCGGGCCATGGTGTTGCGACACGCGCAGTGGCTGGACACGGGTGCCCCGGCGGCCCGCCACGACTGGCGGCTGGCCACAGCGGCATACCACCACGCGCGCGACGCGCACCGGCAGCGCTACGGCGCCGATGTGGACCTGCCGGCGTACAACTTCACCGCCGCCGACCTCGGGGCCCGGCGTGCCGACCGGGACCCGGCGATGGCCTGGGCGGCCCGGGCGATGCTCGGGTCGATCCTGCTGGTGGTGCTGCTCGGCCTCTACGGGCGTGGGTTCGGCGCCGCCGCCGCGCGCGGGTTGCTGCTCGGCGCGCTCCGGCCGTGGCGGGTCGCCGCGCTGCCGACGCCCACGACGCGGGCGGATCGGGTGTTGGTGTGGCTGGTCCCGGCCCTGGTGCTGGTGGCGAGCCGGCTCGTGTTGACCTGGTTCGCCGCGCCGGCGCACCTGCTGGTCACCCTCGGTGGGTGGGCGCTGTTCACACTCGTCGTACGCCTCGTCGTCGGCCGCCGGGACCCGTACCACCTGTGGGCCGCGCTCGGCGGCGTCGCGCTGCTGCGCAGCGTGCTCCTGCTGGCGGCGCTCGCCGGGCGCGGACCGGGCGGTTACTGGTTCGCCTTCTGGACCGCGCCGAGCGTGCGCGCGGCGTACGTCACCGTCGCGTTCGCGGCGTTCTGCTGGTTGTTCGTGGTCGTCGCCGTCGTCCTGCGGGACCGGTACGGCAGGCGCCGCCGAAGCGCCGTCGGGTTGACCCTCACCGCCGCGGGTGTGCCCCTCGGCGTGCTCTCCGCCCTGGTCGCCGTGGTGGGCCTGGAACGCGCGCTGACGGTGTGGAACGACCAGCTCGCGCTGCTGCCCTGGGGCCTGTCCCGCATCCTCGGCATCACCGTCTACCTCGGCATCCCCGCCCAACTCCCTGAATACACCGCCGCCGCCGGAATCGCCCTGGCCGCCGCCGGCCTGCTCCTGTCACTCGGCGGTCACCGGCAATCCGCCTGATGGCAGCCGCAGGTCAGGATGCCGTGGCACATCGCATGCCAGAATCCGGCATGACGATCCGCCGCGCCGTGCCCGACATCACCACCGCCGACCCGGCCGCGAGCAGCGGCTTCTACCAGCTTCTGGGTTTCCGGGAGGACATGAACCTGGGCTGGGTGGTCACCCTGGCCTCACCGTCCAACCCCACCGCCCAGGTCACCCTCGTCACCAGAGACACGGCGGCAGCCGTCAACCCGGACCTCAGCGTCGAAGTCGATGACGTCGACGCCGCCTACGAGGCGGTACGTGCGGCGGGCGCAGAGATCGTGCACCCGATCACCGACGAGCCGTGGGGCGTGCGGCGCTTCTTCGTCCGCGACCCCGACGGCAAGGTGGTGAACGTCGTCAGCCACCGCTGACCGGCACAAGGGCCACCGGCTACCGCTCCCGACAAGCCCTCTTGACGATTCTGGCGAGCTGGTGACTCGTGTGGAGCGTCGGCCACGAAACTGCCCCCACCCGTTCGACCGGGGCTGGTAGCGTGCGCCGAACATGAAGATCACGGGGGAACATCGATGAACCGAACTCGATTCGTCCTGGCCGGCTTGGCTGTTACGGCGGCGATCGCGACGTCCGGCTGCGATCCGCAGCCCGAATCCGAGGGCACCGCAACCTCGCCGTCGCCGGCGGCCTCGAGCGCCGCTCCGACCGGCGGTGCGGCCACCACCGCGGCCAGCACCGCAGCCAACGACGCGGCCACGGTGAAGGCCTGCGCCGACATCAAGAAGGACATCAAGGACAACGCGGCTAAGGTCACCAAGGCCGAGAAGATCGGCCCGCCGGCCGGGCACTTCGCGGTCAGCGCCCAGTGGGCCGCCGGCTCGGTAGCGATCCTGGCGCACTCGATGAGCGCCAACGAGGCAGTCACCGCCGCCTCCGAAAAGATTCAGAACGAGATGATGAGCCTGAGCGACGCGTACAACAAGTCCGCCGACGCCAAGCCCAGCAAGAAGGCCCTGGAAGCCGCCATCAAGGAGCTGGACACCGCCTGCTCGGCCGCCTGACCGGTTCGACCACGCTATCGGCGGTGACCCTCGCCCGGACGGTCACCGCCGATTCGCGGGTCCGTGCAGCCTGTGGCACCTGGACCAGTGGCCTCTGAGCAACCCACGGTCAGCCACTCCATCAGCGGCCGATCCGGAGCGATCGCGCCGGACGAATGTCGGCCGGGCCAGCGATATCCGTGCAGCAACTGCAGGGCAGCACCGTTGAACCAGGTCGCCGGCACGGCGCTCGGCGTACTTCTCGTTGAGCGGATCCCCGTGCTCGTCCAGATCGAGGACGTTAGCGAAGACGGCGAAGCGGATCGCCATCTGCCGCTGCTCACCCACTCACCGGATCGGTGGGAGCGCGACCCCAGCTCGCGGTTCGCCCGGCTGGCCGCCGCTCCGGTGGCAAGGTGATGTCCATGGAGAGGAAGCACGTCGAGGACTGGCTCGCCGCCTACGAGCGGCTCTGGCGGACGCCGGGCACGGACGCGCTGGTCACGCTTTTCACTGAGGATGCGAGCTACCGGCAGGGGCCATACTGGACGCCGGTCGTCGGTCTGCCGGCCATCGCCCGGATGTGGGAGAAGCAGCGCAAGGGTCCCGACGAGGTGTTCCGGATGACCACGGAGATCGTCGCGGTCGAGGGCGACACCGCCGTGTCGCGCCAAGAGGTTCGCTACGGTGACCCGGTCGACCAGGAGTACCGCGACCTGTGGGTCATGCGCTTCGCCGACGACGGCCGGTGCCGGTCATTCGAGGAGTGGCCGTTCTGGCCGGGACAGCAGCCGGCCGACCCGTCCGACGACTCCTGATCCACCGATGCGCAGCGAATGACCGGCGACGCCCCGACCGGCGGGTAGGAGACTGACCAGTCGGTCGCACTACCTACCGTGAGCTGGGGTGTCACCGTCACGACGTCGACGCGTCAGACCCTGGCTGCCGAGCTGCCGCACCACCCGCTGGGCCCCGTCGTACGGGTGGCCGGGTCGTACCGCCCGTTGAGCACCAGCAGCGGCGCGCTCGTCTGCCCCCGCAACTGATGGTGCGCGTTGTTCGCCGTCCAGGCCGGGCAGATCGCGGTGAAGCGGACAGCCAGCGGCGAGGCCCGCAGGTGTGGCGCCGCGGGGGTCCATCGCCTCATCGCGGGGCCAGAACCTCCGCTTCGTCGGCTGGAGGGCCACAGCCCGAGCCCGTCGCCTGGTGCGCTCCGTCACGGAGCTGGGCATGGCCGGGCCGTTGAGGGTGCCGCGCGGTGGCTGCTACAGTCAAGATTGTTGCTGCAGCAAATTTATCAGCGGCAACTACTTTGGGAAGGATGCCTCCGATGACCAAGCTCTCCGTCATCTACTACTCGTCCACCGGTACCCTCCACGCCATGGCCAAGCGCCTCGCCGAGGCTGGTGAGAAGGCTGGCGCCGAGGTGCGGCTGCGTCAGGTTCCGGAGCTCGCCCCGGCGGAGGCCATCGCCTCCAACGCCGCCTGGAGCCAGCACTTCGACGCCACCAGGAACGAGCCGAAGGCCACCGCCGACGACGTCGTCTGGGCGGACGCCGTGCTGTTCGGCACGCCCACCCGTTACGGCAACGTCGCCAGCCAGCTCAAGCAGTTCATCGACACCCTCGGCCCGCAGTGGGCGCAGGGGCTGCTCGCCGACAAGGTGTACGCCGGCTTCACCGCGTCCATGACCGCGCACGGCGGCCAGGAGTCGACCCTTCTCGCGCTCTACAACACCGTTCACCACTTCGGCGGCCTGGTTGTCGCCCCGGGCTACACCGACCCGCTGAAGTTCGCCGACGGCAACCCGTACGGCGTCTCGCACGTCACCGGTGGCAGCAACGACGCCCCGCTGGGCGACGCCCAGTTCTCGGCCCTCGACCACATGGCCGAGCGGGTCGTCAAGATCGCCGGGAAGCTCGCCGCCTGAGCGCGCTGCCGCCGTACCGGACGCCTCCTCGACGGGGGTGCTCAGCTGAGCGAGGGCCGGCCTCCCGCGATGGGAGGCCGGCCCTCGGCGTGATCACACCCCGACCGCGGCCATGACGGCGTACGGCCAGCGCTGGTCGTCGCCGGGTCGGGGTAGGCGTTCCCTCCGGAAGCCGGCATGGGTGAGTCGCTCGGAGAACGCGTCGCGTGGCCACCGGTAGGCGGTCGCGACCTTGTGGTCGAAGGCGTCGATCTCGTCGGCGCTTCAGTCGGAGTTCGCTGCGTCGACGGGCCTTTCGTCCTACCTTTGCTGCGGCTTTTGTGCGGATTGATGGAGTTCCAGGCTTCGGCACAAGATAGATGAATCCAAATCATTGACTCAGCGCCCGCGTTGCCGGTTAATCACATCTACGTGTCGGCCGTGTCCACCCTCCCGGGTGGCTGACGACGCCGGCGGTCCGTCGAATCGATTCGACCACCGTCAGCGACGAGGCCTTGGTCCGCAGCCTTCATGGCTGTCGGGTGAGTCGCAGGAGGTAACCGTGCATCGTACGAACGTCCGCTGGGGTGGCCGATTGTCGGCGTCGGTCAGAGGGCTGGCCGCGACCGTGGCGCTCAGCCTGCCTCTGACGCTGGGTGGCCTGACCCTGGCGACCCCGGGGCCGGCCCTGGCCGCGCCGGTCGTGACGCAGAGTGTCGCGGCCGCCGGACTTGACGGTGTGGCGGCCGGTAACGGCGCGATCGCCTCGGTCGATCTGGCCGGGACGTGGGCCTTCACGCCCGCGGGTCGGGGAACGACCTCGATCGCGGTGCCTGGTGGTGGCTGGTACAAGCAGGGCTTCACCGACGTGAACGAGGCGGTGTACTCGCGCAGCATCACGGTGCCGGACTCGGGGCAGCCGCAGTCGACCTGGATCGAGTTCGGCGCCGTCAACCACCAGGCGACACTGTCGGTCGACGGCCGCGTGGTCGCCACCCAGACGACGGCGTTCACCCCGTCGAACTTCGACATCAGCGCCTACGCCGCACCGGGCACCACCCACACGATCAGTGTGCAGGTGAAGGGCCGCGGCGCGTTGAGGTCGTCCGACGGCAAGTACCTGGTCCCCATAGCGGCCGACTGGTCCGAGGCGGTACCGCAGGGCATCTACCGGTCCGCGTCCCTGCGGGTGTACCCGGCGGTGTATGTCAGCGACGCGTTCGTCCGTACCTCGGTGGCGAACCGCACCCTCAGCTACGACGTGTCGGTGACCAACTCCTCGGCCGCGACCAGAACCGTCACCCTGAGCGGGTCGATCACGTCCGACGGCGCGGGCTCCTTCAGCTACCCGCAGCTGCCACAGCAAACCGTGACGGTGGCGGCCCGTTCGACCGTGAAGGTCACGGTGGGCCCCGTGGCGTGGGACCTCGGCGCCACCTCGTACTGGTGGCCCAATGTGCCGTACCGGTCCGGGTACCGCGCCCAACTGCACCGCCTGGCGATCCACGCCACCGTTGACGACGGCCGCAGCAGTGACGCCACGTACCGCTTCGGCTTCCGGGAGAGCACGCAGAACGGCGAGTACTACTACCTCAACGGCGTGCGGGTGAACTTCCGTGGCGACAGCCTGCAGGGCGCCGACTACGACCGGGTCAACTACGGCGGTAAGGGCGACGCGTACGACACCCTGCCCGGTTTCCTGCCGCCGTCGTCCGGCAACGGCGGCTGGCCGCAGGCGGTGGACAACTACCAGCGTCTCAACTACAACGTGGTACGCATGCACATGGAACCGGTCAGCCCGTACATGCTCGACGTGGCCGACGAGATGGGCCTGATGGTCATCGACGAGACCGCCATCCGCAGTGGTTCCCAGGACTTCGTGTCCGGACGCACCAACATGGTGGCCCACGCTCGTGCGCTGACCCTGCGCGACCGCAACCATCCGGCGATCATCCGCTGGAGCCAGATCAACGAGCCCAGCTCCAACAACAACGACTCGCAGCAGTTCCAACAGGACCTGTACGCGGCGATGAACGGCAACGACGGCACCCGGCCGATCAGCATCGACGCCGGCATTGGCGCGGACTCGCCCAGCCGATACCCGGCCATGAACTACCCCAACTTCGCCATCTTCGCGCACTACCTGGACGGCGTCGGCCGCTACGGCGAGGCCCTGAATCGCAATTCCGGGCGCCCGGACGGCGAAGGCGAGTACATCTGGCCTGCCTGCAGCACCAAGCAGGGCTTCACGTGGTTCGCCACCGCGACCGCTGCCAAGCGCGGCAAGGACGCCAGCGACCTGCGTCCGTACACGCTGCTGTCCGCCTGGGCCAGCGTCGTGCCCGGCGTGCGAACCACCGACTTCACCACGGAGGAGAACAGTCGCCCGGTCTACGGTGCGGACAACCTGCCCGATCCGTGGAGCAACGCGCAGATCCAGCGTGTGCAGGCGGCGTTCAACCCGGTGGCCGCGGTCGACCTCCCGTACTGGTCCGCCTCCGGCAACTCGGACTCCAACGGCACCTTCCCACTACCGCAGGCGGTACCCAGCTACGCCCGCAACGCCACGGTGACCCGCACCATCACCGTGTTCAACGACG
>NZ_JBNCKQ010000002.1:0-112789 GCF_049841615.1 Micromonospora sp. DT63
TCCGGGGTATAAATCATAATTGGCACTGGCTTTACAAGCACCCTGTTGAGTTCTCAAAGAACAACCACACACCGATCCGAAGCTCCACATTCGTGGAACCCCATTTCGGGGCAACCGCTCAAACCTACTTGGTCGAACTTTCATTGTCAACCTCGTATCCGAGGTGATCAATCTGGTTCGTCCGGACCCACGATGACGCACGCCGTACCCGGCGGTCGTTTCTGTCGTGGGAAGCCGCAGACCGGCCGATCGCCGCTTCGCGGCTCTCCGCCCGGCTCCTGCCGGCTTCAGAACTCTACCCGGTCGGCTTCGCGTTCGCAACCCCGTTACCGGAGTGTCCCGCACCGCCCGATCCTCAGTCTCGCTCGGCGTTCCCGCCACGAGCCTGGCGCCCGTTCTCGGCCGGTTTGTCCGGCCTCCCCCGTGCAGAGAGAAAGTTACGCGGCCGGCCGGTAGAAGGCAAATCAGGGTTCATCACTGGTTTGGCCGAACGGATCGGCGCGGTCTGCTCTGCGGTCGGCGACGCCGCGCACCTTGGCGTGCCAGAGTGTCAGGCATGGATGAGTCCGGGCTGGACGCCACGGTGTTTGCCGAGGAAGCGCTGCTCGGCGTCCTCCTGCCGTTCTGGCAACTGGTCATCGGCGCGGTCGTGCTGGTGGTCCTCGTGCTCTCGGTGGGACGGCTGGCCCGCCGGGGCAGATCCCGGATGACCACCGCTCTGCTGGTCACCGCGGTCGTCATCGCCGGCCTCGCGACGATCGGCGTCCTGTTGGAGGGGTGAGCGCTCAGAGCCGGCGGTTGGCCAGGCTGGGCAGCTCGGCCCGGATCGCGGCGAGGCGGTCGAGGTCCAGGTCGGCGACGGCCACCCCGGGGCCGTCCGGCAGTTGCGTGAGGATCGTCCCCCACGGGTCGACCACCATGCTGCGCCCGAAGCACGTCCGACCGGGCTCGTGGTCGCCCGTCTGACCGGCGGCCGCCACGAAACACTGGTTCTCGATGGCCCGGGCGCGCAGCAGGACCTCCCAGTGGTCCCGCCCGGTGTGCAGCATGAACGCCGCCGGCACCACCAGCAGGTGGGCGCCGCCCTCGCTGGCGAGCCGCCGGTACAGCTCCGGGAAGCGCAGGTCGTAGCAGATCGACAGCCCGACCCGGAGACCCTCCACGTCCACGACGACGGGCTGCACGCCGGGCGCGACGCTCGCCGACTCCAGGTAGGAGACCCGACCCGGGATCTCCACGTCGTACAGATGGATCTTGCGGTAGCTCGCGGCCAGGCTGCCGGCACGGTCGAAGACCAGCGACGTGTTCCAGGTGTGCTCCGGGTCCGGCCCGGCCTCGTGGAACGACCCGGCCACCACCCACATGCCCAGCCGCCGGGCAGCCGCCGCGAAGAAGGTGCCCACCTCACCGTCGACCGGCTCCGGTTCGGGCAGGTCTGCCGCGGGGCCGAGATAGTCGACGTACTCCGGAAGGATGGCCAGGTCCGCGCCGCCGTCGGCGGCGCGTTCCAGCAGCACCTCGGCGGCGGCCAGGTTTGCCTTGCGGTCATCCCGGGCGTTGAGCTGGCAGACGGCGACGCGCATGGCCCCAGAGTACGGCCGCGACGGCCGGCGCGGACAGCGTCAGATGCTGGCCAGCACCAGCGCCCCCGCGGCGAATCCGAGGCCGGCGATCTGGACCGGCCGCAGGCGTTCCCGGTCGACGGCGAGCGCAAGCAGCACCGTGCTGGCGGGATAGAGCGCGGCGATCGCCGCCACGATGCTGAGGTGACCTCGCGCGGCGGCGGCCATGAAAAGCGCGTTGGCGGCACTGTCGAGCAGACCGGCGACGGCCGCCCAACCCAGCACCCGCCGGTCGAGCCGAAGCCGCACCCCGGTGGCGGCGGCGAGGACCAGGCCGAACGCGATCGAGCTGGCCCGGACCGCCGCCACCGGCCACATGCCGGCGCTCTCACTGGCCTGGCCGAGCAGCGTGAAGAAGACGCCGAAGAGCCCGCCGGCGGCGAGGGCCAGACCGACCAGCCGAGTCGGAACGCCGGAGCGGCTGCCCCCTTCGCCCAGGCTGACCAGGGCGATCGCCACCACGGCGAGGCCGGCGCCGGTGAGCGCCAGCGCTCCGGGGAAGCTCGACGTGAACAGGCCGGCGACGATCGGCACCACCGCGGCGGTGATCGCGGTGATCGGCGCCACCACGGCCATCATTCCGCCGGCGAGCGCCCGGTAGAGCAGCATGACGCCACCAGCGCCCGCCACCCCGGCGAGCAGCCCCCAGGCGATGTCGGCGACGGTCGGCGTCCCGGGCACCACCAGCACCAGAGCGACCAACAGGGGGACGCTCAGCAGCTGGGAGACCACGGTCACCGCGATCGGGTCGGCCCGGCGGGACGCCTTGCCGCCGGAGAAGTCGGCGGTGCCGAAGGCGATCGCGGACACCGCTGCCAGGAGAATGGGTAGCATGCGACTGTCGTACCATAATAGTGACCGCGAAGGATAGTTTGATGACCGACACAGGTGGCCGGGTGGGCGCGGTGACCGCCGCCGTCGCCCGGCAGGTACGGGAACTGCGCGCCGCCCGGGGCTGGTCCTTCGAGGAACTCGCGGGCCGCTCCGGGGTGAGCAAGGCGATGCTCGTGCAGATCGAGAGCGCCCGCACCAACCCGAGCGTCGGCACGCTGTGCCGGGTCGCTGACGCGTTCGGCGTCAACATCGCCCGACTTGTCGAGCCGGACGAGGAGCGGACAGTGCGGATCAGCTCCACGGCCGAGGCGCCCGTGCTCTGGCAGGGTGAGCACGGCGGCACCGGCCAGCTGCTCAGCGGGCTGGGCGAGCCCGACCTGGTCGAGCTCTGGGACTGGCGGCTGGAGCCCGGCGAAGGACACCGCTCCTCCGACCACCCGCGCGGCACACGCGAGGTGCTGCACGTCCTGGCCGGCGCGGTGATCGTCCACGTCGACGGGCAGGATCACGCCGTCCGGGCCGGCGAGACGATCGAGTTCCACGCCGACCGGGCGCACGGCTACCGCAACGACGCCGAGGAACCGGCCCGGCTGATGATGGTGACTGTCACGCCGTCGGGCGAGTGGGACCGCCGAACACGGTCACGCCGGCCGCGTCAGTAGCGAACGGCCGGCGTGACGCGGGGACGATCAGGCCGACTTCTCCTCGCGGTCCCGCCGGGCACGACGCCCGGTGAACTCGCGCGGAACGATTGTCGGGTTGACGTTCTCCAGGACGACCTCTCGGGTGATCAGCACCCGGGCGGCGTCGGGGTTGCTCGGCACCTCGAACATCGCGGAGAGCAGGACCTCCTCGATGATGGCCCTCAGACCGCGGGCACCCGTGCCCCGCAGCATCGCCTGGTCGGCGATCGCCTCCAACGCCGGCTCGTCGAACTCCAGCTCGACCCCGTCCAGCTCGAAGAGCCGCTGGTACTGCCGGACCAGCGCGTTGCGCGGCTCGGTGAGGATGCGCACCAGAGCGCTGCGGTCCAGGCTGCGCACATTGGTGATCACCGGGAGCCGGCCGACGAACTCGGGGATCAGCCCGAACTTGAGCATGTCCTCCGGCATGACCTGGCTGAAGATGTCATCGGTCGACCGCTCGGACACCGACCGGAGCCGGGCGCCGAAACCGGTGCCGCCCTGGCCTGTGCGGGACTCGATGATCTGATCCAGACCGGCGAACGCACCACCACAGATGAACAGCACGTTCGTGGTGTCGATCTGGATGAACTCCTGGTGCGGGTGCTTACGACCACCCTGCGGCGGCACGTTGGCCACCGTGCCTTCCAGCATCTTGAGCAGAGCCTGCTGCACACCCTCGCCGGAGACGTCGCGCGTGATCGACGGATTCTCCGACTTGCGGGCGATCTTGTCGACCTCGTCGATGTAGATGATGCCGGTCTCGGCGCGCTTGATGTCGTAGTCCGCGGCCTGGATGAGCTTGAGGAGGATGTTCTCCACGTCCTCGCCGACGTAGCCCGCCTCGGTCAGCGCGGTGGCGTCGGCGATCGCGAACGGGACGTTCAACATCCGGGCGAGGGTCTGCGCCAGGTGGGTCTTGCCGCACCCCGTCGGCCCGAGCAGCAGGATGTTGGACTTCGCCAGCTCGACGGCGTCACTGCCGGAGCCCGGCGCACCGGCCGCCTCGGCCTGGATGCGCTTGTAGTGGTTGTAGACCGCTACGGCGAGCGCCTTCTTGGCCTGATCCTGCCCGACGACGTAGTTGTCGAGGAACTGGCAGATCTCCATCGGCTTGGGAAGCTCTTCCCACTTCACCTCGCCGGACTCGGCCAGCTCCTCTTCGATGATCTCGTTGCAGAGATCGATGCACTCGTCGCAGATGTAGACCCCAGGGCCCGCGATGAGCTTCTTCACCTGCTTCTGCGACTTGCCGCAGAAGGAGCATTTCAGTAGGTCGCCGCCGTCACCGATCCGTGCCACCTACGTTCTCCCTGCACTCATCGGCCGGAGACCCGGCCCTGACCTGCGGGCGCTGCCTGCCGCCCGACTTCGTTCACCCCACCGGCCCAACCGGCGAAGCGGTACGGACCCGACGTTACCCGCTGGCGGAGCATTCTCCGACCCCCAAAACGGGTGTGTCAGAGGTCGGCCGGGAACGCGCGCCCCGGCCAACCTCTGACCCGGTAGTGCTCAGCTGGCGGCCTGAGCGGCCAGCAAACCCTTCTTGCGGCTGGTCAGGATCGTGTCGACCAGCCCGTACTCCTTGGACTCCTCGGCCGTCATGATCTTGTCACGGTCGATGTCCTTGCGAACCTGCTCGATCGGGCGGTTGCAGTGGCGGGACAGCATGTCCTCCAGCTGCGTCCGCATCCGCAGGATCTCCCGGGCCTGGATCTCGATGTCCGAGCCCTGCCCGTAGCCGCCCTCGGTGGCCGGCTGGTGGATGATGATCCGCGAGTTCGGAAGGGCCATCCGCTTACCCGGAGTACCCGCCGACAGCAGCACCGCCGCCGCGCTGGCGGCCTGCCCGAGGCAGACCGTCTGGATGTCCGGACGGACGTACTGCATGGTGTCGTAGATCGCCGTCATCGCGGTGAACGAACCACCCGGCGAGTTGATGTACATGATGATGTCGCGGTCCGGGTCGGTGCCCTCCAGCGTCAGCAGCTGGGCCATCACGTCGTTGGCCGACGCGTCGTCCACCTGGACACCGAGGAAGATGATCCGGTCCTCGAAGAGCTTGTTGTACGGGTTCGACTCCTTGACCCCGTACGACGTGCGCTCGACGAACGACGGCAGCACGTACCGGTTGTGCACGGCCGCGAACTGGGGCGGCAAGCTCAGATCGGTCATCGTCAGCTCCTCAGCTCAGGGTCCCGGCGCCATCCGGAACCTGAGCGGCCCCGATGATCACCTTGTCGATGAAGCCGTAGTCCATGGCCTCCTGGGCGGTGAACCAACGGTCCCGGTCCGAGTCGGCCTCGATCTGCGACTGGCTCTGGCCGGTGTGGTGCGCGACGCGCTCCTGGAACATCCGCTTCGTGTAGAGCATCTGCTCCGCCTGGATGGCGATGTCCGACGCCGTGCCGCCCAGACCACCGGACGGCTGGTGCATCATGATCCGAGCGTGCGGCAGGGCGTAACGCTTGCCCTTGGTGCCCGCGCAGAGCAGCAGCTGGCCCATCGAGGCGGCCATGCCCATCGCCACGGTCGACACGTCGTTGTCGATGAACTGCATGGTGTCGTAGATCGCCATGCCGGAGTAGACCGAGCCACCCGGCGAGTTGATCCACAGGTTGATGTCGCGGTCCGGGTCCTCCGCGGCGAGCAGCAGCAGCTGCGCGCAGATGCGGTTGGCGACCTGGTCGGTCACCTCACTGCCCAGGAAGATGATGCGTTCCTTGAGCAACCGGTTGTAGACCGAGTCGTCGAGGTTGCCAATGGAGTCGCCACCGCGCGCGTCAATCGCCCGGAGCGACTTCTTGGGGATGTGCATGTCGGTCATGGCAGCCCTTCGCTCTCCGTACCGTCTTTCCCGACACTAACCGCTGTGCGGGGCGGCAGAGTCCCGGTCGGGGCACTGTTCGCTCTCAGCGCAGTTGCGTCGGGCGCACCCGCGGCGCGGGCGTCCGGGCGTACCCGGGAAACGGATGTGGCCGCCGCCCACCGCACAGCGGCAGACGGCGGCCGCACCCGACGAATCAGTGCTCGTGGTTGTGCTCCGCCTCGTTGGCGGCGCGCAGCGCGTCCAGGGTGACCTCGTTGCCGGCCGAGTCCTTGATCGAGATGCGCTCCATGACGGCCGCGAGCGCCTTGCCCCGCCGCACGTCGCCGAAGACCGCGGCAGCCGCGCCGGAGCGCACCAGCTGGTCGTAGTACTGCTGCGGGGCCATCCCGGCCCGCTGCGCCCGGTGCACGATCTCGTGCCCGAACTCGTCGTCGGAGACCTGCACGTCCTCCGCGTCGGCAAGCGTGTCGAGCAGGAGCTGCACCTTGACGCCCTCGGTCGCCGCCTCGGTCAGCTCGGCGTCGATCTGCTCCTCGGTCTTCTCCTCGGCCGCGAGGTATTCCTCCATGGAGGCGCCGATCCGCTCCAGCTGGTCGACCATCGCCTGCTTGCGGCTCGCGACCTCCTCGCGGACGACGCCCTCCGGCGCCGGCACCTCGGCGGCCTCGACCAGCTGCGCCAGCGCCTTGTCCCGGGCGGCGTAGATCTGCTCGACCTGCTTGCCCTGCGTGACCCGCGCCCGCAGATCGCCGCGCAGCTCCTCGATCGTGTCGAACTCGCTGGCCATCTGGGCGAACTCGTCGTTCAGCTCCGGCAGCTCCTTCTCCTTGACCGTACGCACGGTCACCGCCACGTCGGCGTCCCGGCCGGCGAAGTCGCCGCCGACCAGCTGGGTGGTGAAGGTGGTGCTGTCGCCGGCGGCGAGGCCGACCACTGCCTCGTCCAGGCCCGGCAGGAGCTGCTTGCTGCCGACCTCGTGGGAGATGTTGCTGGCCTGGCCGCCCGGCACGTCCTCGCCGTCGACGGTGGCGTTCAGGTCGATCTGCACGTAGTCGCCCTCGGCGGCGGCCCGCTCGACAGTCTTGAGGGTGGCGAACCGCTCCCGCAGGTTCTTCACCTGCTCGTCGATCTCGCTGTCGTCGATCTGCAGCTCGTCGACGGTCACCTCGATGGTCGTCGCGTCGGGGAGCGTGATCTCCGGACGGACGTCGACCTCGGCGGTGAAGTTCAGCGAGTCACCGTCGTTGAACTCGGTGATCTCGACCTCGGGACGCCCCAGCGTCTTCAGGTCGTGCTCGCGCACCGCGGCCATGATGTTCTCCGGGATGGCGTCCTGGACCGCCTCGTTGAGGACGGTGCCCCGGCCCACCCGCTGGTCGATCACCGCGGTCGGCACCTTGCCCCGGCGGAAGCCCGGGACCTGGACCTGCGAACCGATCTCCCGGTACGCCTTCTTGAGGCTCGGCTCGAGCTCGACGAACGGCACCTCGATGGCGAGCCGCACGCGCGTCGGGCTCAGAGTCTCGACGGTGCTCTTCACAGGCGTACTCCTTGACGGATCTGGGTTTTGATTCTGGGCCTTCGATTGGCCCATCGAGTGTAGGCGAGCCGGCCCGGCCGGCTGCTAGCGCCCGGGGCGACCCGGACGCGGACGACAGTCGGGGTGGCGGGATTTGAACCCACGGCCCCTCGCTCCCAAAGCGAGTGCGCTACCAAGCTGCGCCACACCCCGTGGCGACGTGCAGTCTATGCCGTCGCCGCCCCGCAAGCGGTGCCGGGGCGTCCCCCACCCGGACACATCGCCCGAAAGTCGCGCCGTGCACCCTCGCGTCAAGATCCGCACCACGGCGGGTGGCCGCGCCACCACCGCGCGGCAGCGCGCGGCGGTGGCGCGGCTGCGCACCGGACACGGCCATTGGGTACGCTGTCGGCGCGTCCCGTTTCGGCGGGGCGGAGCGCGGGCGTAGCTCAATGGCAGAGCTTCAGTCTTCCAAACTGACGGTGCGGGTTCGATTCCCGTCGCCCGCTCCACCAACCTCCGGCCCAGGCCAGAGGCTGCCTCCCCCGATCCTGGGCCGGTCGGCCACTCCCCCGCTCCGATCTTGTGGGCCATCCGCGGGCCACTAGCTGCTCTGGCCGCCCTTGCGCCGCGTCTGCCTGGCGATCCGCCGGTCCATGGCTGAGGCGATCTCACGGTCCCGCTCGCTGGTCGCGTGCTGGTAGATCAACGCCGCCCGCATGCTCGCGTGCCCCATTCGCTGCATCAGTTCCCGAGTGCTCGCGCCAAAGGCTGCGGCGAGGATATTGCCGGTATGGCGCAGGTCGTGAAAGTGAAAGCCGGGCAGCCCGAGCGCTGTGACCGTCCGCGTCCACTTGGCCGCAGGGCCGAAGTTGCCGGATCGCAGCAGCGCGCCCTTGTCGCCGGTGAGGACCAGGGCGTCAGCGTCGACGGCGGTGAACTCGGCCAGGTGCACCCGCAGATGCCGCGCGGCTCACCTCGCCGGGCACCACAAGGGCTACCAGCCTCTCCGAACGGTCTACGACTGCCCGACGAGGAGATCCGCTATCTACCCTTGGAGCCGTTGCGCCCAGTACACCTGCCCGTCCGGCCCCATATAAACCAGAGCCAACAGCAAGTCCGAGATCGCAACCGGGGCGGTGGGCACGCGAACTGCCGTCCGTAGGGGCCCCTCCACATGCGGAAAGGGCGCGACGAACGTTAGCGGCGAAGCGTTCCCGTCGGACACAGCCAGTCTGGAGCCGTAGCTCCACCAGGTGTTTCCCTCTTTGACGTCGCCTGCGCCCCGTAGCCAGGGATAGCGCTCGGGAATCTTGTTCTCGACTCCGGCGCTCCCGAGGCCGACGGCCTCCTGCAGTGGTGACGACGCGCTGAAGCTTCCCGGTTTGAGGTTGGTGCGCTTGTCAATGAGAAAGATCGCGAAGTATCCGCCATCGAGTGGCTTGGGCGGGATCTGCCAAGAAACCCGCCCGAGCACCAACTGGTCGCGTCCGTTGGACACCGGGGCGTATACCTTCTCGCCGAGCGCGGCCTGAGCCTCCTCGTGGCTGACGATCTGAAGTGAGGACTTAATGGCCAGGGCTTCCGGGCCGTACGGCGGGTGGTTGTGCCACCAGCGGCAGCCAACGAAGGCCACTACCGCCAGGATGACCGCCGACACCAGCCCGGTCCTTCGCCACGTCATGCGCGATAGTGCACCATGCGATCACCAAACGACCAACCATCCGTGATCTTCTTCTAACTCGAACGCCGGCATGGGCCATCTGCGGGCCAGTAACCGTGGCGCGGAGCGGGCACGAGCGGGCACGAGACGCCACCGGACCGGCCGTCGCCTACAGGCGTTCCGGGAATCACGGCCGCTTGAGCACACTCTTCCAAACTGACGGGTGCGGGTTCGATTCCCGTCGCCCGCTCCAACAACCTCCGGTCCAGGCCAGAGGCTGCCTCCCCATCCTGGGCCCGGTCGGTCACTTCCCGCCCTGATCTTGCAGGCCGCTCAATGCCCGGCCGCCCGATGCCGGGCTGCTAGCAGCGTGCCCTGCCGGCCGCCGATGAAGACGGACCCCACCTCGACCATGGCCGGTTGAAGCGCGCCTAGGCAGACCTCGTGAGCCAGGCGGCGAGCAGGTCGCTGACCTCCTCGCCGAGGGCGGGCGCCGCGCGCCGGGCCAGCACGAGAAGGTCCGCACGGTGGTCGGTCGTCACATCGAGAGTGGGCAGCGGCGTGCGGCGCCAGGTCGTACGGCTGGCGTCCCGCACGAGCCCGGTCACGTCGGCACGACCGCGTCGGGACAACCCCGGATCGGGGTCGACGGCCAGGAGCAGGGCGGCACGCAACCGCACGGCTACGGGTGCCGTGCCGAGCAGCCGATAGCCTGCGCGCCGCAGTTCCACCCGCGCGCCGGTGAGCAACTGCCAGGGCAGCTCCGCCGGCAGGGTTGCCGCGACGGGTCGGAGGGCCGTGGTGGCCTCGCGAACGACCGACGGTGCGGGATCGGTCAGCAACGGCAGGACCCGGCCGCTGTCGACGGCGTCGAGCTGGCGAAGCCCGCGTACGGCCGCGGCGCGGATCGTCGCGGCCGGGTGGGTGAGGAGCCCGTTCAGCAGCGGCGCGTCGGCCTCCGAAGCACTTTCGCTGAAGCCGTGGACAGCACCCGGTGTCGGCGCGGGGCCGGTGACCGCCGCCCGGTAGTGCGCCAGCGCGTCGGTGCCGACGCGCCGAGCGGCCTCCCTGGCGATGGCCCGCACCAGCGACGCGGGGTCATCGAGACGGGTGGCCACCTCGGCCGGCTCTCCGACCCGCAGCAGGCCGGTGAGGGCGATCGCCCGTACCTCCGGTCGGCGGCTGCGGGCGAGCCGCCGCAGGATCGGGAGCCGCCCGGTCCACACCGCCTCCCGACAGGCGGCCTCGGCAGCCAGCGAGCGGATACGTACGTCGGTCTCGGACTCCGCGGCGGCGACCAGGTCCTCGATCCGCAGCCAGCGCTGCGCCACCTCCATCTCGAAGACCAGCCGCCGCTGGGCCGCGGAGCCGGAGGTTCCGACCATCCGGCGTACGGCCGGCGGCGCGCTGAGCAGCGTGGCCGTGACCTGGTTGGCGGCGAAGCCGCCGCGCGACCGGGCGTCCACCAGCAGTGCCATCGGCATCGCCGCCGGAAGGTACGTGGCGGGGTCGTCGGCCAGCAGCAGCGCGAGGCCAGCGCGGGCCCGGTCCCGCACCTGCTGGACCCAGTCGCCGGTGCGCAGCACCAGAAACGGCACCAGATCCGGGCGGGGATCGTCCAGCATGGACCGGACCGCGCGCTCGCGGACGCGTCCGTCGCGGTGGGTGCTGGCCATCGCCACGGCGAGCGGGTCGACAGTGGGTCGGGTCAGACCGGCCACCAGCCGAACGAGCGGTGGCGACTGGTCCGGCAGGCACCACAGCACCTGGCGGGCGTGTTCGTCGAGCCGGGCCACCACTTTCGGGGAACGAGCCAGCGCCCGCAGTGCCGCCCGGCCCAGGTCGTGGTCGGCGTTGGCGACGACACCGTTCACCAGGAAGGTGAGGTGCTCCACGGTCTTCCGGCCGGCGGCGGAACGCTGGGTGGCCGCCGCGATCGCCACCTCCAGCGCCGCTTTCGTCTCCGCGCTGGTTTCTCCGCAGTGCCCCGGCGTCCACGTCATGTGATCATGCTGCCGCACCGGCGGCGGGGCCCGCCTCCGAGTTATCGGCGGGTGGCCCAGGAGGGCCGGGTCACCGTGTCACCTCAGGTGGAACCGTTCGTCGACCGCGAGGGCCGCCAACTGCGGCACGGAGAACGGCAGCTTCGTCAACTCCGGCCGGGTCTCGGTGAGTTGCCTGCCCTGCGCGACGAACACCACC
Source organism: Micromonospora sp. DT63 (assembly GCF_049841615.1). Classification (NCBI taxonomy): domain Bacteria; kingdom Bacillati; phylum Actinomycetota; class Actinomycetes; order Micromonosporales; family Micromonosporaceae; genus Micromonospora; species Micromonospora sp. DT63. The sequence goes on from NZ_JBNCKQ010000002.1 coordinate 11,354, forward strand.
ACGCCGTCGGGGTGCCGATAGGCGGACCACTGGTCGAGGCGGTCGTCGACGCCCGGCCGGACCACCACGCCGACCTGCGCCGCCCCGACGGCCTCGACCTGACACTCTCCCTGCATGCCCCAGAACTGGCGGGCCAGCGCGCAGGGTTCAGCGGGTAGCTGGTTGCCAGCGTCGTGCACCTCGACGACCACACGCCCGGTGTCCTGCCCCTGGGCAACGGCGACCGAGGTCAAATAGCTCCACAGGTCGACGCCGTTCACCGTGTCCTCGAACTGCGCCTGGTGGGTCCGCAGCGTCCTCTGGTCGGCGGGCTGGTTCGGCGGGTCCGCCGGCGCGGTGTAGCCGGCGGGCACGACGGAGACGACCTCGTCGAGCAGCCGTACCCCCTGGTCGTACTTCGACCCTGCCCGGGCGGTCCGGTCCTCCTGTGGTTGACCGTCCGGCCCGGCCGGCCACGGCTTCTTGGTGTCTGACGTCGACGGGTTCGGGATGGCCTGCGGACCGCCCGCCGGCTGGTAGATGTCGCCCTTGGGTGTGCCCACGGCCGCGAGGCCGGCGACCGCCAGCACCATCGCCGCCGACCCGGCGCACGCCCAGGCGGCACGGCGGCGACCACGGGCGCGTCGTCCCGCCCCGAGCGCGGCCGCCGTACTCAATGGTGGTGGCGAGGTGGCGTCCGCCATCTCGCGGCGCAGCGCCTCGCGCAGGTCTTCTCCGTTCATCATTGCCCCATCTCGATCCCGCTGTGTGTGGTTGCCAAGAGGCCGCGCAGCGTGTCCAGCCCGCGCGCCGCCTGGCTCTTCACCGTCCCCGGAGAGCAGTCCAGCAGCGCCGCGACGTCCTCGATCGAAAGGTCCTCCCAGTAGCGGAGAACCAGCACCGCCCGCTGGCGCGGCGCCACCGAAGCCAGCGCCCGCAGCAGCACCAGACGGGTCTCCGGCGAGTCCGACGGTGCGGCCTGCTCGGCGTTGTCGCCGCCCACGCGTTCACGCCGCCACCAGCCGCGGCGGCGCTCGTCGAGGAACGTCCGGATCAGGATCTGCCGCACGTAGTTGTCGAGCACCTCGTGCCGGGAGACCCGGTTCCAGACCAGGTAGAGCTTCACGAACGCGGTCTGGACCAGGTCCTCCGCCCGATGCCAGTCACCGCACAGCAGGTACGCCGTGCCGCGCATCGCGTCCGACCTCGCCGCGAAGTAGTCGGCGAACGCCGCGTCGCGATCGCTCATTCAGGCCTCCGATCCCCGATTCGAGATAGTCACGCCGGGTCCGGCCCAGCGGGTTGCATCGCCAAAGAGGAACTCGCCGGAGTCGAGGCCGGTTGCGCGTCAAACCGTGACGGCGACCGCGCACGGCTTCCCCGGTGACGTCCGACCCCACGTCGAGCCGCCAGAGCCTGGTGCCGGTCGTCAGCGAGATCCCTTGACAGGTGTCGATCTGTGCACTGGTGTAAGGACCACGCACATCAACGTCCGTCACAGGAGGGCACATGATCGTCCGACGACGGTGGATGGCTGCCGCCACCACAGCGATCCTGATCAGCGCGGCGCTGTCCCATCCCGGTCCGGCGGCGGCGAGACCCGCCGCCGATGCCACACCGATCACCCTGACCGCCACCGAGACCGCCCTGGTCCGGGTGCAGCTGCGCGATCAGGCCCAGCTCGACAGGCTCGTCGCCGCCGGCGTCGACCTGGCCAACCGACCCCGGGCCCGGGACGGGCGGATCCTCGCCGACCTGGTGCTGACCGGCGCCCAACTCGCCGACCTGACCACGCAGGGCGCCACCGCGACGCAGATCGTGCAGCGCGCCGGGGACGGCAGCCGGCACTTCGCCGAGAGCGTCCGCGCGGCGCAGGCCCGTACCGCCGCCGGGCTGCGCGCCCCGGGCGCCGGGCAGCGGACCACCACCGCTGCCGCCGTCGACACCCTCGCGGTGCAGCAGGCGTACTGGTGGACGACAGGTGGGCAAACCTTCCTGCAGGCGCAGGTCGCCACCACCGCCACCGACGACCCGGACGTGGAGATCACCGTCAGTTGGCGGACCGCCGACGGCGCCACCGGGTCGTTCCCGCTCTACCGGTTCGAGGACGCGGGCGAATACCAGTACCACTACAACCTCCCCCAGCCGGTGCCGAGCCGGCCGGTCCAGCTGACCGCCACCTCCAGCCTCGGCGGAGTCAGCCGGGTGGTCACCCCGGCGCTGTGGCCGAACGCCACCCCGCCGTCGCTGCCCGCCGGCTACCAGAAGGACTTCATCGATGCGTACCTGACGCCGGTGGACATCCAGGCGCGGATCAAGCGGCTCGGCCGCCAGTACCGGGACCTGGTGGACGTCATCGACCTGCCGAACAAGACCCAGGGATACCGGCGCACCGCCGTCGCGTACCTCGGTGATCCGGCGGCCGCCGCCGTGGTCGTCGAGTCGGTCCGCTTCGGCGACCAGGGCATGAACGGCGTGCAGGTGCGCACCGTCGACCCGGGCCGGCGGAACCGGCCGTTGACCGTCGGCTACCGCGACCGGGTTCTCACGGTCTCGCTGGCCACGGACACCGGCGGCAAGACGGTGAGCACCACCGACGAGGTCGCCGCGGCGATCAACGCCCGGCAACCGAACCGGTTCCGGGCCACCGTCGAGGACGGCTCGACCGGGCTGCCGATGCCGGTCGCCGGGCCGACCCGCCTCGACGACGGCTTGCAGGGCACCGAGGTGCCGGCGAAGCCGTGGACGGTCCAGGCGCTGCGCCTCGGCGTGCACCGCGACGGCTCTCGGGTCGGGGTGCTGGCGTACTCCCAGGAGCACGCCCGGGAGTGGGCCACGCCGCTGGTGACCCTGGAGTTCGCGGAGCGGATGCTGGCCAACGCCCGCACCGACCCGGCCACCCGGGAGCTGCTGGAGCAGGTCGACATCTTCGTCATCCCGACGGTCAACCCGGACGGCGCGAACTACTCGTTCAACGACTACAACTTCCAGCGCAAGAACCTGGTCAACCACTGCACCGGGCCGGCCCGCGACCCGCGCTACCGCAACTCGTGGGGCGTCGACGTCAACCGCAACTACACGGTCGGGTCGTACTTCGACGGGTACGTGGGTGCCAGCGACAACTGCCTCTCCGGCACCTACGCCGGCACGGCAGAGCTGTCCGAGGCGGAGAGCGGCAACGTCATCGCGCTGGCCAAGGCCCACCCGAACATCAGGTTCGCGATGAACGTGCACTCCTACGGCGGGTACTTCATGTGGCCGCCGGGGGCGTACCGGGCCGATGGGCGGATCACCCTGCCCCGGCCGTCGATCGACGAGTCGACGCTGTTCCTGAACAGCGCCCGGCGGATCGTCGGCGCCATCGCGCAGGAACGCGGCACCGTCACCTGGCCGTCGCAGACCGGTCCGGTCGCCGACGTGCTCTACTCCGCCGCCGGCAACTCCGCCGACCAGCTCTACTACGAGCTGGGCATCTTCGCCTGGGACTTCGAGGTCGGCAACGACAGGTGGAACCCGACCACCGGCGAGTGGGAGGGCGTCGGCTTCCAGCCGCCGTTCGACGAGGCCCACGGCGAGTCCCAGGAGTACGCGGGCGGCCTGGTCGAACTGGTCCGGGTGGCTCGCGACCACGCCGCCGCCGAGGCGGCCACCGGCTGAGCCGACCGGGTCGCCTCGCCCCGCGGCGACGCCGAGGGGCGAGGCCACGACCGCTAACCCCGCGGTTCGGGCAGACCCGAACGACGGACGCACCGGCCGGCCACGGATGAACCGTGGCCGGCCGGGTAAGCAGCGGCCTTGCCTGGTGGGGAGACGACCGGTGTCGCGGTGTCCCGCGACGTCGAGCACGGGCGGGCGGCCTGGCCGGCCCGCCCGTGCGCGCCGGGTCAGTTCGAGGTGACCCAGTTCCAGGCCGAGACGACCCACTCGGTCTGCTGCAGCCAGGCCACGCCGAGACCGACGAGGAAGACCGCGGTGGCCAGGTGGGCGCCCCACGCGCTGCGCCGCACCCGCCCGAGCTGCCGCTCCAGCACCAACCGACCGATCACCCGGGCCAACGCGAACAGGCCGACCGCCACCAGCAGGCTCAACACGAGCACCAGCAGCGGGCCGGACAGATCGCCTCCACCGGAGAGCGCCCAGATCCCCCAGCACACGAACGCGAACAGGCCACCCGCCGCGCTCCACTCGCCGCCGCGACGCAACTGCGCCAGGCGCCAGCTCAACGGTCGGCGTGGCGCCGGCTCCCCCGGCCAGCCCGTACCGGTCGGCTCCTGCTCCACGACCGGGAACGGTTCGGTCCGCGGGGTGCGCGGCTGGCCCACCGGCGCCACGCCCCGGCGGAACCCGTCCCGCTGCGGCGGCACCCCGACGCCTGCCTGCGGTGGGACCTCCACGGTTCGCTCCGCCCACGGCTGCGTCTGGTCTGCCATCTCGTCCTCCCCCTGACCGGCGGCACCCCGCATTCGAGGGTAGCCAGCCGGCGAACCCGACCGGCGGCACGATCACCGCCCGAATCCGAGGGTAGCCAGCCGGCAAATCGGTCGCCGACCGCCGTCCGGCGCGAACCCGGCACGACGCGCCGAATTCCCCACCCGGCGCGGTACGGTCGGCTGATGGGTGATCCGGAGCGACGCAGGCGACGGCTGCGCCACCAGTCCGACTCCGACCCGGCCGGGCGCGGCGCGGACGGTTCGACGGCCAGCACGGCCGGCGTCCACGACGGCGTGGAGTCGCCGCCGCGACGTCGCGGGTCCGGCGGCGACGACCGCGACGGCGAGCGGGGGTTACGGGGGCTGGTCGGCTCCGGCTCGTCCCAGGTGGGGCTGAGCGCCGCGCTGCGGGCCCGGGACGCCGCCCGGCCCACCGACGACGACCTCGCCGAGGCAGAAGCCCGGGTGGTGGTCGTCCGCCGCAACTGGGTGCCCCGCGAGGAGTTGCCCCGCTCGCCGCGCTGAGGGCGGTGACCCCGGGTCAGGGCAGGTCGGGCAGCTCCCGGGTCTGCTCGTACGTGGCGACCTGGATGATCCGGCGGGCGTGCCGCTCGTTGCCGGAGAACGGCGTGCTCAGGAACGCCTCGACGATGCCGGTGGCCTCGTCCAGGGTGTGCTGGCGGGCGCCCACCGCGACGACGTTCGCGTCGTTGTGCTGGCGGGCGAGCTGAGCCGTCTCGACGCTCCAGGCCAGCGCGGCGCGTACGCCGGCGACCTTGTTCGCGGCGATCTGCTCGCCGTTGCCGGAGCCGCCGATGACCACCCCCAGGGAGGTCTCGTCGGCCACCACCCGGTCACCCGTGTGCAGGCAGAACGTCGGGTAGTCGTCGTCCGGGTCGTAGCTGTGCGGGCCGACGTCGACCACGTCGTACCCCTGCTTGGCCAGGTGGTTGGCCAGGTGCACCTTCAACTCGAAACCGGCGTGATCGGATCCCAGGTAGACGCGCATACCGGGCAGTCTGTCAGGCCGCGCTCTCCGACGCCGCAGCGGCGGCGTCGGAGAGCCGGGTTCGTCACACGGTCGTGCGGATGCTCACTCAGCGCGGCAGTTCGGCGACCACCAGGCCGCCGCGCGCCTTCGGGGTGAACCAGGTGCTCTTGCGGGGCATCTTCTCCCGGGCCAGGTTCACCGCGACGAAGTCCGCCACGGTCACCGGCGCGATGAGGACGGCCAGCTCGGCCCGCCCGGCGTCGACCTCCCCGGTGAGCCAGCTCGCCGGGTAGTCACCGCCCACGTAGGTGATCCGCTTGTCGCCCGGATCCAGTCCCAGGGCGTCGCGCAGCAGCAGCCGCTCGACCAGGGCGTGGTCCAGGTTCTCCAGGCGGGCGTCGGCGGTGGCGGGCAGGCGTACCGCGTACCCCTGGCCGGCGAGCCGGAGATGGACGGTGCCGCCGGCCGCCGGGACCTCGACCGGGCCGTCGATCGGCTCGACCTCGGCCCCCGCCGCGCGCAGCCTGTCGAGCAGCTCGGCCGGCGTGGTGGTCAGCTCGCTGACCAGCCGGTTGTACGGCTGGATGGCCACCGACGCGGGGGTGGTCACCACGGCCAGGAAGCGCGACAACCCGCCGGTCTGGGCGGCCAGGCTGCGGTGGTTGCCGTCGGCGACGACCAGCTCGCCGCCACCGGCGAGAGCGGTCAACGCGTCCTGCTCCGGGCCGGGGCCGAGCAGCCAGATGGCGTGGGTGCGCCCCGCCTGGTCGGTGTCGGTCGCGGCGGGCGCCCCGGCCGCGTCGGTCGCCGCCGCGAGCGCGGCGTGCAGCTCGTCGCCGGTCCCGGTCTGCAGCAGGAGTACGGGCGAGAGCAGGTGACCCAGCGCCTCGGCCAGCGCGACGCGCTCGCGCACCTTGGCGATGAAGACGTCCTCGTTGCGGATGACCAGGCCCGGCTCGTCGGCGCGGGTGGAGATCTGGTCGGTGTCCACCATCGCGAACAGCCCGTACGCAGTCTCCTCGCCCGGGGCGCTGATCCGGTACAGCACGACCACCTGCTCGGAGGGGGTGTAGCTGCCGTCGGCCTTGGCCTCGGCGAGGCGGGCCACCGAGTCCGGCAGCGCGTCGAGGAACGACTTGCCCAGGCTGCCGGGAGCCCGATGCGGCATCTCGATGCCGAGGGCACTGTGCGGGTTCGCCTCGATGATCGCGGTGATCTCCGCGTCGTCGGCGAACTCGTCGTAGTTCTGCGCGCCGGTGCCGCCAGTGGTGATCCAGGCCCGGGCGATCGGATGTACGACCGTCATGCCCACTGACGCTACCGGCGGCGACGTCACCGGCGACGGGGACCCGCGCGGCGTCCACCAGATGAAAGTGCCGGGCCCGGACGGACTGTCAGCCGGCGCGGCCGGACGCGCCGTTGTGCCGCCGGTGTCGGCCGGCCACGACCGGTCCGGCGTTGCCGCGCCGGCCGTTGGCGACGGGCCCGGTGATGGCGTTGCGTCGGGGCGCGGCCGGCGGCCCCGGCACGGGACGCGGTTCCGGCGGTGGGGCCGGAACGGGACGCGGGTTCAGCGGCGGCGTCGGCACCGGCCGCGGGGCGGTGGGCGCCGGCGGGGGTGGGGCGGGCTCGGCCGGCGCGGCCGCCACCACCACCAGTTCCACGGCCGACGGTACGACCGCCGCCGGCACCACCGGCGTCGACACGACGGGCGTCGCCGGTGCCGGCGTGACAGGTGCGGGCGTGACGGGTGCGGGCGTCAGCCGCGAGGTGACCGGCACCCGGGCCACGCCGACCACGATGGGCGGCGCGAGCAGGTCCACCACGTCTGCGGGAAGGTCGGGGCGGACCGTCGGCCAGCGGGAGTCGTCGACCGACCAGTAGGCCGCGCCGGGAGTCTCGATCACCCCCTGTCGGGTCAGCTGATCGTCACCGGACGCACGGTGCTTGGCCATCGGGATTGCCTCCACGAGCTGCGGGGTGCGGCCCTGCGGGTCGCTGCGGCGGACACCGAGGGAAACGACGCCGCCCGCCCAGCGGTGACGCTGTGACAGTTCCCGACCCCGCGCAGCCGCACCCCGGGTCCGACGCGAGACACCCCGCCCGGACCGCGTGCGACACGACGCGCCCCCGCCCGGACAACCGACGGAGTCCGGACGGGGGCGCGTGGCGGTGGTGGTCAGTCGAAGATCGGGGACTGCTCGCGGGTGCGCTTGAGCTCGTAGAAGCCCGGGGTGCCGGCGACCAGGAGGACGCCGTCCCAGAGCCGTCCGGCGGCCTCGCCCTTGGGGCGCGGCGTGATCACCGGGCCGAAGAACGCGACCGGGCTGCCGTCCGGGCCGGGCGCGTGGACGACAGGGGTCCCGACGTCCTGCCCGACCGGGCGCATGCCGGCCTCGTGGCTGGCCCGCAGCGCCTCGTCGTACTCGGTGCTGTCGGCGGCGGCGGCCAACGCCGGGTCCAGGCCGGCCTCGGTCAGCGCGGCCACGTAGAGCTCCTGACCCCGCTCCTCCTTGCCGAGGTGGATGCGGGTGCCGAGCGCCGTGTAGAGCTTGCCCAGCACGTCGTTGCCGTAGCGCTGCTCGGCGGCGATGCAGATCCGTACCGGGCCCCAGGCGGTGCTCAGCAGAGCCTTGTACTCCTCGGGCAGCTCGTCCCGGCCCTCGTTGAGCACGGACAGGCTCATGACGTGGAAGCGGATGTCCACGTCACGGACCTGCTCGACCTCCAGCAGCCAGCGGGACGTGATCCACGCCCATGGGCAAATCGGGTCGAACCACATGTCGGCGGTGACACGATCGGTCACGGTGAGGTCCCTTCGCGACGGGTGGCGCCGGCAGTCCGGCGTCTCACCTCGATCCTCACCCCACGGCGCATCGACCGGCACCCGAATGAGAGCGTGACCTCGCCCACCGCCGGGTGCCCGTACGTGGAAGACTCGGATCGGGCCGGACGTCACGAGCGGTCGGCAGACGGGCGCCGCCGGGCGTACGGCGAGACGTGGGATGGAGACGAACAGTGCCGGGAGTGCGTAACCTGACGCAGGTCGAGGCGACCGAGCGGGCCCGCCTGCTCGAGGTGACCGGGTACGACATCAGTCTGGACCTGTCGACCGCCGTGCTGGCGGCCGACGGCCGCACGTTCTCCTCGACGACCGAGGTCCGGTTCCGCTGCGGCGAACCGGGAGCGAGCACGTTCATCGAGCTGGCCGCCGAGACGGTGCGGTCCGCCACCCTGAACGGCGCCCAGGTGGACCTGTCCGACTGGTCGGCCGAGAAGGGCCTGACCCTGACCGGGCTGGCCGCCGAGAACACCCTTGTCGTCGACGCGGACTTCGCCTACTCCAACAGTGGGCAGGGTCTGCACCGCACGGTCGACCCGGTGGACGGCGAGACCTACCTCTACAGCCAGTTCGAGACTGCCGACGCGCAGCGGGTGTTCGCCTGCTTCGACCAGCCCGACCTGAAGAGCGTCTACACCTGGCACGCAACAGTGCCGGCGCACTGGCGGGTCGTGTCCAACATGCCGGTGCAGCGCGAGGAGCCGGCCGGCGAGGGGCTCAAGACCCTCCACTTCACCGAGTCGGCCCGGATGAGCACCTACATCACGGCGCTGTGCGCGGGTCCGTACCACGAGGTGCGGGACAGCCACGACGGCATCGACCTCGGCGTGTTCTCCCGGGCGTCGATGGCTCAGTACCTGGACTCCGACAACCTGTTCCTCATCACCAAGCAGGGCTTCGACTTCTTCCACGAGAAGTTCGGCGTGCGCTACCCGCTGCCCAAGTACGACCAGCTGTGGGTGCCCGACTTCAACGCCGGCGCGATGGAGAACTTCGGCTGCGTCACGCACGCCGAGTCGCACTACCTGTTCCGCTCGCAGGTCACCGACTTCGAGTACGAGCAGCGGGCCAACACGATCCTGCACGAGATGGCCCACATGTGGTTCGGTGACCTGGTCACCATGCGCTGGTGGAACGACCTGTGGCTCAACGAGTCGTTCGCCGAGTGGGCCAGCCACTGGTGCAACACCCACGCCACCCGGTTCACCGAGGCGTGGACGACGTTCCTGTCGATCCGCAAGAACTGGGGCTACCGGCAGGACCAGCTCTCCTCCACCCACCCGGTCTACACCGAGATGCCCGACATGGAGGCCGTCGAGGTCAACTTCGACGGCATCACCTACGCCAAGGGCGCGAGCGTGCTCAAGCAGCTCGTCGCGTACGTGGGTGAGGAGCCGTTCGTGGCCGGGCTGCGGGCGTACTTCGGCAAGCACGCCTGGAGCAACGCCACCTTCGACGACCTGCTCACCGAGCTGGAGGCGGCCTCGGGCCGGGAACTGCGCAAGTTCGCCGCGCAGTGGCTGGAGACCGCGCAGGTCAACACGCTGCGCCCGGAGGTGACGATCGCCGCCGACGGCACGTACGAGCAGGTGGTCGTGCGGCAGGAGGCGCCGACGGCGTACCCGACGCTGCGCACCCACCGGATCGGCGTGGGCCTGTACGACCTGACCGACGGGCAGCTGGTCCGCCGCGAACGCCACGAGGTGGACGTGACCGGCGAGCGGACCGACCTCGCCGACCTGCGCGGCGTCCGAGCCGCCGACGTGCTGCTGCTCAACGACGACGACCTGAGCTACACCAAGCTGCGTCTCGACGACCGCTCGATGGCCACTGTGGTGCAGCACATCGGCGGCTTCGACTCGTCGCTGGCCCGCGCCCTCTGCTGGACGGCCGCGTGGGACATGACCCGGGACGCCGAGCTGGCGACCCGCGACTACGTGGCGCTGGTGCTGGCGGGGCTCTCCGCGGAGACCGACATCAACCTGGTGACCGCCACCCTGCGCCAGGCCACCACCGCGCTCACCCTCTACGCCGACCCGGAGTGGGCGCCCACCGGCTGGGCGGGGCTGGCTCGCTCGGCGAAGGACGCGCTGGCCTCCGCCGAGCCGGGCAGCGGTTTCCAGCTGGCCTGGGCGCGGGCGTACACCTCGGCCGCCCGGTCCGAAGAGGACCTGGCCACGCTGCGAGGCTGGCTGGACGGCACCGGCGTGCCGGCCGGGCTGACCGTGGACACCGAGCTGCGCTGGACGGTGCTCGGGGCGCTGGTGGCCAACGGCGCGGCAGGTGCCGCCGAGATCGAGGCCGAGCTGGCCGGCGACCGTACCGCCAGCGGCGAGCGGGAGGCCGCGTACGCGCACGCGCTGGTGCCGACGGCGGAGAACAAGGCGGCCGTGTGGGCGCTGCTGACCGGCCCGGACGCGCTGCCGAACTGGCGGCACCGGGCGCTGTTGCAGGGCTTCGCCCACCCGGCGCAGGTGGAGCTGGTCGCCCCGTACCGGGAGAAGTACTTCGCGGCGATCGGCCAGGTGTGGGCCACGCGGGACAGCGAGCCGGCGCAGGAGTTCGCCCAGTTGGCGTACCCGACCTACCTGGTCGACGACGACACGGTGGCGGCGACCGACACGTGGCTGGCCGGTGAGGGCAACCCCGGTCCGCTGCGTCGACTGGTCGCCGAGGGCCGCGACGGTGTGGTGCGGGCCCTCAAGGCCCGCGCGAAGGACGCCCAGCAGCACTGACATCGCCGACATGGGGGTGGCCGCCCGCGCGGCCACCCCCATGTCGCTGACCTGAAGCAGGGGCAGCGCGCTGACCTGGCGCGGCGTGACGCGACGAAGCCCGACCTGCCGTGCGGCGGGTCGGGCTTCGACGTACGAGAAGGGCTCAGCCCTTGCCGGCGTGGCTGGCCAACTGGTCGAGGCCGTTGATGATGCCGCCGGCCAGGTCGCCGCCGCTGAACGCGCCGACCATGGAGAGCGCGGCCAGCTTGGCGTACGTGTCGGGGATGCGCTTGCGGGCGTGCCGCCCGGTGACGATCTCCAACTGGCGCTGGTTGGGCGACACGGCGATCAGCACCGACTTGTCGGGCTCGGCGAGCTGGCGGTGCAGCCGCTGGGCGTGCTCACGGATCGGCTCGTCCAGGCCGCCGACGAACACCGAGAAGACCAGGCCGGTGCCCCTGTCGGCCAGGCGCAGGGCCTCGTCGATGCGCAGCAGCTGGCGGGTCGAGAACGGCCCGTCCAGCACCTCGGGCGGGTTGTCCGTCCCGGCCTGCTTCTCACCAACGGTCACTTGCGCCTCCGGTTCCACCGGCCGGCGCCTCGACGCTGGCCTGCTCTAGCTTGTGGCTGGTCAGCGCGGGCGCCTGCGCCCCCGCGGTCAGCGCGGTGCCGGCCGAGTCGGCCAGCTGCTCCGGGCGGCCCAGGAACCAGACCGGAGTGAAGTCGAAGGGCCGGCCCGGCCGGTAGCGCTTGGCGCCACCGCCGCCGCCGGTGGCACCACCACGGCTACCGGCGTACGACAGGCCGGCGATGACCAGCACCGCGGCCAACGGGATGCCGACGAAGACCAGCAACGTCTCGGTAACAGACAATCCCAACGCCCCCAGGCGGAAGAAGGACCTCGAACAATCGGGTCGGATGGACGATCATGATGGCGACCGGCCAACTCCGTCGCCATTCACGTTAGCGGAGTCGACGGCCCGCCAGATTGCGGGGTGCCGATCCCATCCGTCACTGGCGTGCTCCAGTTGCGCAGCGGTCGCGATGAGCCGCGCGTCGTCGCCGTACCGGCCGGTGAGGAGCACCCCGACGGGCAGGCCGTCGGCCGTGGCGCCCACCGGCAGGGACACCGAGGGATCGCCTGTCACGTTGAAGATCGCGCAGTAGGGCGAGAAGCGGCGTTGCCTGTCGAAATCGGCCGCCGGGTCGCCGTCGGCGGTGAACCAGCCGACGGGTGCCTGCGGCGCGGCCAGGGTGGGGCAGAGCAGCAGGTCACAGCCGGCGGTACGGGCGGCGCCGAGACGTACCTGCGACTGCAACTCCCCCAGGGTGGCGGCGAGCGTGCCGGCGCTGATCTCGGCACCCCGGGCACGCATCAGCCGGGTCAACGGCAGCAGTTCCGCCTCCCGTTGCGGCGGCACCGGGGCGAGCGCCAACACGTACCAGAGGATCTCGAACAGTGGCCACACCGCGGGCGTGAGCGGCGGCGGCACCTCGACCACCTCGTGGCCGGCGCTGGTGAGCAGCGCGGCGGCCCGCTCGGCGGCGGCCACGCAGTCGGGATGCACCGGCTCGTCGGCGAGCATCGGTGTGGTGAACCGGCCGATCCGCAACCGGCCGGGCTCGGCCCGGCGGGCCGCGGCCAGGTATCCACCGGGCGGCGCAGGCGGCGGCAGGTAGGGCTCGCCCGGCACCGGCACGGCCATGACGTCGAGCAGTGCGGCGATGTCGGCGACGGTCCGCCCGAGCGGGCCGCTGGTGGGCAGCCCGAAGGCGCCCGAGCCGAGCGGCCCGCCGGAGACCAGGCCGCGGCTGGGCTTGTAGCCGATCAGGCCGCAGAGCGACGCCGGGATGCGGAGGGAGCCGCCGCCGTCGGACCCCTGGGCGATCGGCACGAGGCCGGCCGCGACCGCCGCCGCCGCGCCGCCACTGGAACCACCGGCGGTGTACGCGAGCTGCCACGGGTTGCGGGCCGGCGGCGCGACGCGGCCCTCCGAGTAGAGCGAGCAGCCCAGCTCGGAGGTGGTCGTCTTGCCGAGGCTGACGAGGCCGGCGGCCTTGATGAACCGGACCACGTCGGCGTCGACGGGCGGGACGAAGTCGGCGAACGCCGCCGAGCCGAAGGTGGTGCGCACCCCCGCGGTGAGCGTGAGGTCCTTGATGGCGGTCGGCACGCCGTGCAGCGGGCCACGCGCCTCGCTCGGGGCGGCGTCGGCGGCGCGGGCGGCCTGCCGGGCGAGGTCCTCGGTGACGGTGACGAACGCGCCCACGGTGTCGCCGAGCGCCGCCACCCGGCTCAGGGAGTGCTCGACCAGCTCGACGCTGGACAGCTCGCCGCGGGCGATGGCGGCGGCCTGCTCCAGCGCCGTCAGGTCGTGCGGCTCGGCCATGCCCTCATCCTGCCCGCTGGGAGCGGCTGCCAGCGGACCGACACGGCGTCGGCGTCGGACTGCGGTCGACCGCACCACCCTGCCGGCGTCCTTTGCTCTGCTTCAACAGAGGAAACAGCCGATGTCCGATTATCGGACACGTGGTGTTGCCTGGATTGAAGCAGAGCAAAGGCAACAGAACAGGTCCGTCGGCCCGTCGCAGCCGTCCGTCGTCCGAGGGGCGCTACCAGGGGTACGCCGTCAGCGCTGCCCGTACAGGAAGCGCAGCGCGTTGGTGGATCGGAGCTTGTCGCGCTGGGCGTCGGTGAGGAAGTCGGCCGCGTCGACGACCGCACCGGCCGGCCGCTCGCCCAGCGGGTACGGGTAGTCGCTGCCGACCAGCACCCGGTCCTCCCCCATCGTGTCGACAAGCAGCCGCAGCGCGGGCGGCGCGAAGACCACCGAGTCGACGCTGAACCGGTCGACGTAGCTGCTGGGCGGGGCGACGGACGCGCCACGGACCAGGTCACCACGGCGGTGCCAGGCGTTGTCGGCGCGGCCGAGCCAGAACGGGAAGCTGCCGCCGCCGTGCGCGAAGCAGATCCGCAGCGTCTCGGGTACCCGGTCGAAGACGCCGCCCAGGATCATCGCCAGCACCGACAGGTGCGTCTCGGCGGGCATCCCGGTGAGCCAGCGGGCCATCCAGCGGTCCAGGCGCGGGCCGTTCGGCATGTCCCACGGGTGGACGAAGACGGGCGCACCCACCTCGGCGCAGTGCGTGAGGAACGTGACCACCCCGGCGTCGTCCAGGTCCCGGTCGCCGACGTGGTTGCCGATCTCCACGCCGACGTGCCCGGCGGCCAGACTGCGATCCAACTCGGCGCAGGCCGCGTCCGGGTCCTGAAGGGGCACCTGACAGAACGGCACCAGCCGGTCGCCACCGGCAGCGGTGACCTTCAGGGTGAGGTCGTTGAAGATCCGGGCGACCTTCACCGCCTGGTCGGCCGGACGGTCGTAGCTGAAGAAGACGGGCGTCGGCGACACCACCTGCACGGCCACGCCGTCGGCGTCCATGTCGGCCAGCCGCGTCGAGGCGTCCCAGCACTCGGCGCCGACCGGACGGAACTCCGTCTCCCCCACCATGATCATGGCGGCGCGCTCGGAGTCGACCCGCAACCAGGGCCAGCCGGACCCGCCGCACGCCGCGCCGAGGTCCGGCCACCCCTTGGGTACGACGTGCGTGTGCACGTCGACGACACCTGCGGGCATCAGCCCTTGCCCGGGTGCAGGGTGCCGCAGTTGGCGCAGGTGCGTGCCTTCTCGTCCGCGTAGAACGCCTGGAACACCGGTGGCAGGTCGGCCGCGATGTCGCGGACCTGCAACTCCACCTCGTGCACCTTGTTGCCGCACTCCGGGCAGTACCACTGGAACGTCTCCAGGGTGCCCTCCTCGCGGACCCGCTCGACGACCACGCCGATCGAGCCGGCCTCGGGGCGCTGCGGCGAGTGCGGGGTGTTGCGCGGCAGCATCCACATCTGACCCTCGCGCACGTGCACCGTACGCGGACCCTCCGGGGTCATCAGGTTGATGTGCATGTTGCCCTTGACCTGGTAGAAGAACTCCTCGTACGGGTCTACGTGGAAGTCGGTGCGCTGGTTGGGCCCGCCCACCACCATCACGATGAAGTCGTCCCCGCCGGGGAACATCTCCTTGTTGCCCACCGGCGGCTTCAACAGGTGCTGGTTGTCGGCGATCCAGCCCGGAAAGCTGAACGGCTCGGCGATCTCACTCACGACTGACCTCCCGAGGGAAGAAGGGCCACGGCCTGGATCTCGATGAGCAGGTGCGGGTGCGGCAGCTGGTGCACCGCCACAGTGGTGCGGGTCGGCCCGGACGCGTCGAAGAACTCCGCCCACACCTCGTTGTAACCGCCGAAGTCGTTCATGTTGACCAGATACGTGGTCACCTGGACGAGGTCGGTGAGGTCCGCGCCGACCGAGCGCAGCAGATCGCCGATGTTGTCGATCACGGCCCGCGTCTGCACCCGGATGTCGAGGTTCGTCGTGCCGAACTCGTCGACCTCGACACCGGCGAAGCTGTTGTCGGGGCGTCGCGACGACGTACCGGAGACGAAGACGAACCCACCGGCGACCTTGACGTGCGGAAATGCTCCCCGAGGGACGGCCTTGCCGGCGACGACGACCCCGCTCATGACGACGCCCGCAGGAACGCCGTGCCGAGCTTCTCGACGACCGCGCGGATGTGCGCGCCGGGACGCAGCGGCACCGCGGCGGTGGCCGCACCGGCCAGGAAGACCCAGCCGGACTGCAACCGCACCCCGTGCCGGCCGGCCAGCCGGATGCCCTCGTCGAGCGCCCGACGCGGATCGCCGAGGATCGCCGCCGTCGAACCGACCTGGGCCACCCGACCGTCGACCTCCAGCAGCACGCCCAGGTTGTCCAGCCCCGACGGCACCGGCGACCACGGACCGATCACGAACGCGGCGGCCGAGGTGTTGTCGGCGACGACGTCCGGCAGCGAGAAGCGGAAATCCGCGTACCGGGAGTCGATCAGCTCGATGGCCGGGGCGACTGCGCGGACCGCAGTGGTGAAGTCGCCGACCGGCTCGCCCGGCTCCGGCAGCCGATCCAGCAGGAACGCCACCTCCGGCTCGACCCGGGGATGGATGTACGCGGCCGGGTCGACCGTGCCGCCGTCGGGCACCCGCATCGCGTCGGTGAGCCGCCCCCAGATCACCTCGTCCACGCCGACCTGGGCCATCTTCGCCCGGCTGGTCAGCCCCATCTTCAGCCCGACCAGCCGCTCGCCGCGTTCCAGTCGGCGCTGCACCAGGGCGGCCTGGACGCCGTACGCGGTGTCCACGTCGAGACCGGTCTCGGCGGCGAGCTGACCGATCGCGGTGGCCGTGTCGGCCGCCGCGCCGAGCTTGTCGGCGATCCCGGTGATGTCCACGCCGATCATGCTGCGTCACCTTCCGTTCGCGACTGCGGGGCTCGCAAACCCGGCTCACTCCTCGCGCTCACAGCCTGTTCCTTGCCGGCCAGGTCGAGTGCCACGTCGACGATCATGTCCTCCTGGCCGCCGACCATCCGACGGCGGCCCAGCTCAACCAGGATCGACCGGACGTCGACGCCGTAGCGGTCCGAGGCCCGCTCGGCGTGCCGCAGGAAGCTGGAGTAGACGCCCGCGTACCCCAGGGAGAGCGTCTCCCGGTCCACCTGGACCTGCCGGTCCTGCAGCGGGCGGACGATGTCGTCGGCGGCGTCCATCAGCGCGAACACGTCGCAGCCGTGCTTCCAGCCGTGCAGCTCGGCGACCGCCACGAAGACCTCCAGCGGTGCGTTTCCGGCGCCCGCGCCCATTCCGGCGAGGGAGGCGTCCACGCGGACCGTCCGGCCGTGGGGTGCGTCGGGACCGGCCGGCGCGGACCCGGTGATCCGGCCGTGCTCGACCGCCAGCACGCTGTTGGCCACGCCGAGCGACAGGTTGTGGTGGGCATGGATGCCGATCTGCGTCGCCGGGTCGAGGACCTGCCGGTACGCGTCGACCCGCTGCGCCACGTCGGACATCAGCAGCCGGCCGCCGGAGTCGGTGACGTAGACGCAGTGCGCCCCGTACGACTCCATGAGCTTGGCCTGCCCGGCGAGCCCGGCCGGATCGTTCATGTGCGACATCATCAGGAAGCCCGACACGTCCATGCCGTTCTCCCGCGCCCAGGAGATGTGCTGGGCGGAGATGTCGGCCTCGGTGCAGTGGGTGGCGATGCGGACGCTCGTCACCCCGAGCGCCTTCGCCGCCTTCAGGTCGGCGATCGTGCCGATGCCGGGCAGCAGCAGGGTGGTGAGCTTCGCGTTCGTCATCACCTCGGCGGCGGCGGAGATCCACTCGGCGTCGCTGGCCGCGCCGTGGCCGTAGTTGACGCTCGACCCGGCGAGCCCGTCGCCGTGCGCCACCTCGATCGCGGCCACCCCGGCGGCGTCCAGGGCGGCGGCGATGGTGCGTACCTGGTCGACCGTGTACCGGTGGGCGATGGCGTGCATGCCGTCGCGCAGCGTCACGTCCTGGATGTACAGGTCGGTCATGCCACCGCTCCCGTCGAACGCCTGGCGACCAGCCGCTCCGCGGTGCGCAGCGCGGCGGAGGTCATGATGTCCAGGTTCCCGGCGTACGCGGGCAGGTAGTGGCCCGCTCCGGAGACCTCCAGGTAGACCGACACCTGCAACGCGGTGAGCTGCCGCCCGAGCGTCGGCACGTACGCCTCGACGCGGTCGAACTGCACGTCCTGCTTGAGCCGGTAGCCGGGGACGTACTCCTGGACCGTCGCCACCATCTCGGCGACCGAGGCGGCGATGGCTGCGGTGTCGGCGTCGACGTCCGGGCAGAGGCAGTAGACGGTGTCGCGCATGAGCAGCGGCGGGTCCGCCGGGTTCAGCACGATGATCGCCTTGCCCCGCTCCGCCCCGCCGACCACCTCGATGGCGCGAGCGGTGGTCTCGGTGAACTCGTCGATGTTGGCCCGGGTGCCCGGCCCGGCCGACTTCGACGCGATCGACGCGACGATCTCCCCGTACGCCACCGGGGTGATCCGGCGGACGGCGGCGACGATCGGCACTGTCGCCTGCCCGCCGCAGGTCACCATGTTGACGTTCGGCTCGTGCAGGTGCTCGTCGAGGTTGACCGGCGGCACCACGTACGGGCCGAGCGCGGCCGGGGTCAGGTCGACAAGCGTCCTGCCGTGCGCGCGCAGCACCTCGTCGTGCCGTCGGTGCGCGCCCGCCGAGGTCGCGTCGAAGACCAGCTCGACGTCGGCGAACTCGGGCATCGCGACCAGCCCGTCCACGCCATCGGCGGTGGTGGCCACGCCGAGTCGGCGGGCCCGGGCCAGGCCGTCGGAGGCCGGGTCGATGCCGGCCATCGCCACCATCCGCAGGCTGTCACTGAGCCGGAGAACTTTGATCATCAGGTCGGTGCCGATGTTTCCGGAACCGAGCACCGCCACGCCGACGCTCACGCTGACTCCCCTCGGGTGAAGGCCGTACGCACCGAGCCGAGCCCGGAGATCCGTGCCTCGTACGCGGCCCCCGGGGTGACCGGCACCATCGGGCCGAGCGCCCCGGAGAGCACCACGTCCCCGGCGCGCAGCGGGTCACCGGCGCGGGCGAGGGTGCTCGCCAGCCACTGCAGGGCGTGCAGCGGGTTGCCGAGGCAGGCCGCGCCGGCGCCCACCGAGACCGGCTCACCGCCGTGCTCCAGCACCATTCCGCACAGGCGCAGGTCGACGTCGGCGAGGCGGCGTGGCGTGGTGCCGAGCACGAACAGCCCGCTGGAGGCGTTGTCGGCGACAGTGTCCACGATGGAGATGTCCCAGGCGGCGATCCGCGAGTCGACGATCTCGATCGCCGGCAGCACGTGATCCACCGCGCGGATCAGGTCGACTGTCGTGACCTGCGGATCGGGGAGATCCTTGTCGAGCACGAACGCGATCTCCGCCTCGACCCGCGGCTGGAGCAGCCTGTCGATCGGCACCTCGACCCCGTCGCCGACTGCCATCTCGTCGGTGAGCAGCCCGAAGTCCGGTTGGAACACCCCGAAGGTCTCCTGCACCGCCCGGGAGGTCAGCCCGATCTTCGCGCCCACGCGGCGTTCGCCACGGCCCTGCCAGGCCCGCGTCTGGAGCTGCTGCACGCGGTACGCGGACTCGACGTCGCCCTCCGGCAGCAGCCGACCGCGCAGCGGCGGGCAGGGCTTGCCGGTGCTGCGGGCGTCGGCCAGCTCCCGGTTGGCGGCCTCGATGTCGGCTTCCATGCCCGCTCCCTCGCTACGGCTCACGACAGGTCCACGCAGACGTTGGTGAGTTCGGAGTAGAAGTTCAACGAGTGCACGCCGCCCTCGCGACCGATCCCGGAGGCCTTCACCCCACCGAACGGCGTGCGCAGGTCCCGCAGGAACCAGGTGTTGACCCAGACGATGCCCGCGTCCAGTCGGACTCCGGCCCGGTGCGCGACGCCCACGTCCCGGGTCCACACCGTCGCCGCCAGGCCGTACTCGGTGCCGTTGGCCAGGGCGTACGCCTCGTCCTCGGTGTCGAACGGCGCCACGTGCACGACCGGGCCGAAGATCTCCTCCCGGTTGGTGCGGGCGTCCGGGCCGAGGCCGGTGAGCACCGTCGGCTGCACGTACGACCCGCCGTCGCGGGCGTCACCGAAAGTGGGCGTGCCGCCGCCGGTGAGCACCTCGGCGCCCTCGGCGCGGGCCAGCTCGTACGCGCCGAGCACCTTCGCCCGGTGCTGCGGGGAGATCAGCGGCATGGTGGCGGTGGCCTCGTCGGTCGGCCAGCCGTACGCCAGCTCGCCGGCCCGCTTCGCCAGCCGGGCGGTGAACTCGTCGAAGACCGGCCGCTGCACGTAGATGCGCTCGGTGCACAGGCACACCTGGCCGCCGTTGGTGAAGCTGGAGCGCATCGAGCCGGCCACCGCCGCGTCCAGGTCGGCGTCGGCGAAGACCAGGCCGGCGTTCTTGCCGCCCAGCTCGAAGCTCACCGCCTTCACGCCGTCGGCGGCGGCCCGCATGATCGCGCCGCCGGTGGCCGACTCGCCGGTGAAGGTGATCGCGTCGACGCCCGGGTGGCGGGTGAGGAACTCGCCGGCCGAGTCCGGTCCGAAGCCGTGCACCAGGTTGAACACCCCGTCCGGTACGCCGGCGGCGGCCATCACCTCGGCGAGCAGCGTCGCCGAGGCGGGCGTCTCCTCGCTGGGCTTGACCACCACGGCGTTGCCGCAGGCGAGCGCCGGGGCGACCTTCCAGGTGAGCAGCAGCAGCGGCAGGTTCCACGGCACGATGACCGCGACCACGCCGACCGGCTTGCGGACGGCGTAGTTCAGCGCCCGGCCGCCGGTCGGGGTGACAGTGGTGAACGACTCGGTGGGCGCGGTCGCGACGATCTCCGCGAACGCCCGGAAGTTCGCCGCGCCACGCGGGATGTCCAGCGTGCGGGCCTGGGCGATGGACTTGCCGGTGTCGGCGACCTCGGCGGTGACCAGATCGTCGAAGCGACGTTCCAGCTCGTCCGCGACACGGCGCAGCACCTCGGCGCGCTCGCGCTCCCCCATCCGGCCCCACGGCCCACGCAGCGCCGCGCGGGCTGCGGCAACCGTGTCGTCCACAGTGGACCGCGTCGCCTCGACGACCTCGAAGACCGGCTCGCCGGTCACCGGGCTCACCTTGGTGAACGTCGACCCGCCGTCGACGAACTCGCCGCCGACGAAGTTGCGCAGCCGCGACGGCCCGGCCGGCGCGCGGCCGGTCATCAGCGTGGCGTCCCAGGTGCCGGTCATGTACGCCTCCCTCGGCTGAGCCCCGCCGTGATCGCGCCCACCAGCAGCAGCGCGGCCCCACCCACGACCGCGCCGAGCACCCGGTGCTGCCGGCGGACCCGGCGGCGCACCTCGGCGTACGGGGTGGTGGAGAAGGACACCAGCTCGTACTGGGAAACGTACCGGCCGGGCAGTGCCCGTTCCAGTGCGTGCTCCACCCGCCGGCGGGTCTGGAACACCGGCGAGGCGACCTTGTCGCGCATCTCCACGAAGTTGGTAAGCGCCATCTGCGCGATGGCCTCGGCGTTCTCCTGCCGGCGGCGCTGGAACAGCGGCAACGCCGCCGACCACTCGTCGGCACACTCGTCGAGGCAGCGGTCCAGCTCGACGACGTCCTCGAAGGCGCAGTTGGCGCCCTGGCCGTAGAACGGCACGATGGCGTGGGCCGCGTCGCCGAGCAGGCCGACAGTGCCGTTGACCTGCCAGGGGGTGCTGCGCACCGTGCCGAGCACGCCCACCGGGTTGTGCTGGTAGTCGTCGACCAGGTTCGGGGCGAGCGGGACCACGTCCGGGTACTGCTCGGCGAAGTGCGCCCTGATCGCGGCCGGGTTGTCCAGGGCCGCGAAACTGCCGACGCCCTCGTTGGGCCAGAACAGCGTGCAGGTGAAGGAACGGTCCGGGTTCGGCAACGCGATCATCATCGAGGTGCCGCGCGGCCAGATGTGCAGCGCGTCCGGATCCAGGGCGAAGTCGCCGCCGAGCGGCGGAATCGTCAGCTCCTTGTAGCCGTAGTCGAGGAAGTCCACGCTCTCGCGCAGCAGCCCGTACGCCAGCAGTTGTCCGCGTACCGCGGAGCCGGCGCCGTCGGCGCCCAACACGACCGACGCCTTCGCGCCGACCGTGCCCTGCGGGGTGTCGAAGCTCAGGGTGCCGTCGGCCGGGTCGAGCCCGACGAGCCGGTGGTCGAAGACGATCCGGACCCCGGGCAGCGCGGCGGCGGCGTCCAGCAGGGCGTTGTTGAGCGCGCCCCGGCTGATCGAGTTGATCGCCCGGTCACCGGCCGCGCTGTACGACTGGAACTGCTGCTCCCCCTCCACCGGGTGGATCATCCGGCCGCGCATCGGCAGCGCGTCGGTCATCACCTGCTCGGCCAGCCCGATCCGGCGCAGCGCGTCCAACCCGCGCTCGGAGAGGGCCAGGTTGATCGAGCGTCCCCGCTCGGCCGCGCCGGCACGCGGGTCCGGCCGACGCTCGTAGAGGGCCACCGGATAGCCGCGCCGGGCCAGGAAGCAGGCGGCCAGACAGCCGGCCAGGCCGGCGCCGATGATCGCGATCTCGTCGCGCCGGGCGGTCATGGGTTCACCTGCCCCACGGTCGCGGTGAGCGCCGCGGCGGCCCGCCAGCAGTCCAGGTACGTGGAGTAGAGCGGCACCGGGGCGAAGCGGATGATGTCCGGCTCGCGGGCGTCGGCGATGACGCCGTGCTCGTGCCGCAGCCGCTTGGTCAGCTCGGCGGCGTTGCCGGCGCTTACGCGTACCGACAACTGGCAGCCCCGGCGGGCCGGATCACGCGGGGTGACCACGCGCAGCGGCCGGTCGGCGGTGACCTCGTCGAGCAGTGCCTCCAGCCAGCCGGTGAGTCGGAGGCTGCGGGCGCGCAACGCCGGCATGCCTACCGTGTCGAACAGCTCCAGCGAGGTACGCACCGGACCCATCGCGAAGATCGGCGGGTTGGAGATCTGCCAGGCCTCCACCGTGGACGGTGGCCGGGACACCGGCGTCATCTCGAACCGGGTGGCCGCCGCGGTGCTCCACCACCCCTCGAAGCGCGGCAGGTCGGGATCGCCGAGGTGCCGCTCGTGCACGAAGACGCCGGCCAGCGCGCCCGGCCCCGAGTTCAGGTACTTGTAGGAGCACCAGGCGGCGAAGTCGACGTCCCAGTCGTGCAGGCGCAGCGGCACGTTGCCCGCCGCGTGGGCCAGGTCCCAGCCGACCACCGCGCCGGCCGCCCGCCCGGCGGCCGTGATCGCCGGAATGTCCAGCAGCTCGCCGGTGAGGTAGTTGACGCCACCCAGCAGCACCAGCGCCACCCGGTCACCCTCGGCGGCCAGGTAGTCGGTGACGTCCTCGGTGCGCAGCGCATCCTCGCCGGGACGCGGGCGCAGCCGGACCACCGTGTCGTCCGGGTCCAGCCCGTGGAAGCGGGCCTGGCTGCGCACCGCGTAGCTGTCCGAGGGAAACGCGCTGTCCTCGATGACGATGCGGGTGCGCGCGCCGGCCGGGCGGTAGAAGCTGACCATCAGCAGGTGCAGGTTGACCGTGAGCGAGTTCATCACCACGGTCTCCGCGGGGAGGGCGCCGACCAGTCGGGCGGCCGGCGCGGTCAACAGCTCGTGGTACGGCAGCCAGGCGCGCTCGGCCTCCAGGTGCCCCTCGACGCCGAGCCGCCCCCAGGCGTCCAGGTCGGCCAGGAGTTCGTCGCGGGTGGCCCGGGGTTGCAGGCCGAGCGAGTTGCCGGCGAGGTACGCCGACTCGGGGTGGTCGCCGCCGTCGGCGGGCGGCACGTGGAAGAGGTGTCGGTGGCCCGGGTCGGCCTGGTCGAGGCGGTGGGCCTCGCTCTCTGGGGTGTGCATGTCTCGCTCTCCGGTCACATCGCGGTGCGGGCCGACCACAGCTCCGGGAAGACCACCCGGGCCATGCTGCGCTGCAACCACGCCAGCCCGGCGGAGCCGCCGCTGCCGACCTTGGCGCCCATTGTCCGCTGCACCGCCTTGACGTGGTTCCACCGCCAGTCGCCGAACTCCTCGGCGACGCCGCTGAGCGCCTCGCCGAGCAGCCGCAGGTGGTTGTCCGGCCCGCCGTCGGCGTAGATCCGCACCCAGGCCGCCTCGACCGCCGGCTGCGGGTCGTGCTCGACCGCCACGTCCCGGTTCAGCAGGTCGGCGGGGATGTCGAAGCCGCGCCGGGCGAGCAGCGCGACCACGTCGTCCCAGAGGCTCGGGGCGGCCAGCGCGGCGCTGAGCGCGCCGTGCACCTCGCTCTGCCGGCGGAACGGCCGGATCAGCGCCGGGTCGCGCAGCCCGAGCAGGAACTCGAGGTGCCGGTACATCGCCGACTGGAAGCCGGAGCCCTCGCCGAGCAGGTTGCGGAACCTGTTGAAGTCGGCCGGGGTCATCCAGCGCAGGCCCTGCCAGGCGGCGTTGAGCCCTTCCAGGTGCAGGGTGGCGCGGCGCAGCGGGGCCAGCGCGTCCCAGATCCGGTCGGCGCGCACCAGACGCTGGGTCTCGCGCAGCTCGTGACAGGTCAGCCCGAAGTACAACTCCATGATCTGACTGACCATGAGGAAGGACATCTCGCCGGGGTCGTCGCTCAGGGGCTGCTGCAACTGGTGCAGGGCGCTGGCCCGCACGTACGCGTCGTAGGGCACCAGCTCGGCGAACTCCAGCGTCGGCTCGCCGCCGTTGCGCGCCGCGCGGGCCGCCCGCTGGCGCGGGGTCACCGGTCGTACCGTGGCGACGCGCTTCGGCGCCCGCCGGTCCGTCTGATCCACCAGTCGTCTCCCTTCCCCCGAAGCTGCCGACGTCATGATCTCGCGGTTGGATCGGCCTGCGGAATGCCGCATCAACGGCACTTGCCGGCCTGAGTTGACGAACCGAAGGCAGCTGGGCGAATCCAGTTCACGAAAGTAAGGTTCGAGCGTGGACGACATGGACTGGGCGCTGCTGCGCGAGTTGCAGGCCGACGCCCGGCTCTCCTTCAGCGAGTTGTCCCGCCGGGTGCACCTGTCCCCACCAGCGGTGGCCGAGCGGGTCCGCCGACTGGAGGAGGCCGGGGTGATCACCGGTTACCACGCCCACGTGGACCTGACCCGAGCCGGCCGTACGGTGGTCGCCCTGATCCGGATGTCCTGTTACGGCGCGCGGTGCATCCTGCACGACCCCGACGTGTCCGACTGGCCCGAGATCCTGGAGATCCACCGGATCACCGGTGACGCGTGCAGCATGCTCAAGGTGGCCGCCGGCTCGATCGGAGACTTCGAGCGGGTGATCGACCGCCTAGCCCCGTACGGCCAGCCGTCCAGCACCATGGTCCTGTCCACCCCCCTCCCCTACAACCCCATAACCCCCCAGCCCCTCCCCTAAGACCCCCGCCCCCGCCCCCGCCTGCGCGATCTTGCACTTCCTGTCGCCCAAGTGCGAGGAATGCCCCGTATGCCGCGACAGTAAGTGCAAGATCGCGGGAGCCCTGCCACCACCCCGGGTCGATCATGGAGTCGTGGTGGGTAGATGAGGGTGCTATGCACCTTTTGCGGAGCGCCACAACTCCATGATCGACGCCGGCTGGGGGGCGGGCGCGGGGGGCGGGGGCGCGCGGGGGTGGGGTTTGTCGTTGGGGTGGCGGGAACTCAACGCGCGTGCCCAGGGGAGGGTTCCGGCGGTCGTCGCCGGTTGGGGGGAAATCATGCAGGGACTTCGCACGATCAACCGCGCACTCTCGTCCGCACTGACACTGGTGGGGCTCATCGGGGCGTTCGTCCTGTTGTCGGTCGCACCGGCGCGTGCCGGTGAGAACACCTTCGTCGAGGTGACGCCGAACAGCGTCCCGGCGGGCAGCCGCGTCACGATCCGCGCGAGCTGCGACAACAACAACGATCGACAGGCCAACGTGCAATCCGACGCGTTCGGGCACGTGATGCTCCGACCGGACAACGGCTTCCTCAAGGGGGAGGTCACCGTTCCGGGCAACAAGGAACCCGGCGACTACCAGGTCGACCTGCGCTGCCAGAACAACCAGACGGCCCAGACGATGCTGACCGTGCTCAACATGGCCTCGCCCAGCAAGGGACCGGCGACGGGCGGCGGCGGCACCGCGGGCGGCCGGGGCACCGGCTCGGTCCTGGTCCTCGGCGGCGTGGCCCTGGTGGCCGCCGCGGTCGCGCTCGGCATGGCGGGCGGTCGGCGTCGGACCGGAGCCGGCTCCTGAGCCGGAGCTGCCATGACCCGCAGATCCGCGCGTGCGCGGTCGGACCACCGTGCCCGCGTCCGGGCCGCGGCGGCCCTGCGCGCCACCGGACGGCTGGTGGCCCGGGCCTCGGTCCGGCTGCGCCGGGTCGCCGGGCAGGCGGTGTCCGCAAGCGTCGCCACCACTGATCCGGACGCCCGCCCGCTGCCGCCGAGCCGTCCCGTCGGGTCGCCGCTGACCCGGCGTCGGCTCGGCACCGGGCCGGGACTGCCGGTCCTGGCCGTGGCCACGCTGATGGTGCTGATCGTGGCGATGCTGGGCATCGAGCAGGTGACCGGGGTCAGTCTGCTGCCGGACCGGATCAGCGCGGGCCTGCGACCGCCGCCGAAGAAGTTCCCGGTGCTGCCGGCCAGCCGCCCGACCGCTCTCTCGATCAGCAAGATCGACCTGCGGGCGCCGCTGCACGACGTGGGCATCGCCCCGGACGGCACCATCGCCGTGCCCGACGTGGGCCGCGCCCAGGAGGCCGGCTGGTACGACCAGGGCCCCACCCCCGGCCAGTACGGGCCGGCGGTGATCGTGGGACACGTGGACACCACGACCGGCCCGGCCGTCTTTCACCAGCTCCGGGAACTGCGCGCGGGAGACCAGATCGAGGTCACCCGCTCCGACGGCCGGGTCGCGGTCTTCGAGGTCGACTCGGTGGAGCGGTTCGACAAGGACCGACTGCCGGTGGACGAGGTGTACGGCGACTTCAGCCGCCCCAGCCTGCGGCTGATCACCTGCGGCGGCCGGTGGGTGGGCGGCGAGCGGGGCTACTCGGACAACCTGGTGGTGTTCGCCTCGCTGGTCAAGGCCCGTGGTGGTTGATCGCCGGCGCCGGCGTCGAGGTACTCGGCGAGCCGGGCGGCCCCGGTGAGCATGGCCCGGCCGCGCTCGGTGAGCCGTCGGCGCCACTGACCGAGCGACGCGGCGAGCGGTTCTGCGCCACCGGCGTCGCGGACCCGACGCAGCACGTCGGCGATGTGGTCGAGCCGGTATCCGCCCCGACGCAGCAGGTGGGCGAGTTGGGCGTCCCGGACGTCGTCGGGCGAGTAGACGCGGTGGCGGGTCACCCGATCGCGCTCCGGGCGCAGAATGCCTGCCGACTCCCACTTGCGCAGGGTCGCGGGTCGTACGCCGAGCCGGTGGGCGAGCACACTGATCGGCACGGCTTTCCGGCCCTGCGGCGCGGGCTCCGACGCGGTGAGGGTCGCGAGGGCCGCCTCGACCGCGTCCAGGGTCTCCCGGTCGCGTTGCAGCAGCGCGTGACCGCTGTCGATCGTGCGCAACGCCGTGTCGATCTCACCCCGGTTGACGGCCCGCATGATGTCGCCGCTGGCCGCGTGGCCGTGCCCGACGATGAGCGCGAGGTAGGCGCTCAGTGCGGTGGCGTGCACCTCGGTGAACCGGCGGTACCCGGTCGCGGTGCGCTCGGCGGGTGGCAGCACGCCGTCCCGTTCGTAGTTGCGGACGGCCTGCGCCGACAGCCCGTGCCGGCGCGCGAGGTCGACCGGTCGGCGTACCCCCGGGTTTGAGGGTTTTGTGGTTGTCACCTGCGCTCCCTCGCTCTGAAGTCTCCACCGCTGGTGCAACGATACGGTTGATGCAATGACCACTCTTGTTGAAGTGCTTGCCGGCTCGCCGGCGCTGCTCGCGCTCGGTGAGCCGACGCACGGTGAATCCGCGTTCCTCCAGATCCGCAACGACGCCTTCCTGACGCTGGCCGAGCACGGCTACCGGTCGATCGCCCTGGAGAGCGACCGGGCCGCGGGATTGCTCGCCGACGCGTTCGTGCAGGGCGCGGCCGTGCCGCTCGACCGCGTGCTCGCCGAGGGTTTCAGCCACGGGTTCGGCGCCGCGCCGGCCAACCGTGACCTGCTGCTGCGGATGCGCGAGTGGAACGACGGACGGCCCGCCGCCGAGCGCCTGAGTTTTCACGGCTTCGACGCCCCGCTGGAGATCGAGGGCGTCCCGAGCCCCCGGCGTCACCTGGTGCGGGTGTGCGAATTCCTCGACCTGGACAGGTCGGCCGAGATCGACGACCTCGTCGGGGACGAGGCCCGCTGGAGCGACACGGCCGCGATCTGGGAGCCGGGCCGCTCGGTTGGACGCTCGTCCGACGCCCAGCGGCTGCGGGTGCTCGCCGACGACCTGCTGACCGAGTTGTACCTGCGGGCACACCTACGGCCCGAGGGCTGGCAGGCAGCCTTCGTCCACGCCACGTCGGCGGTAGCGGTGCTGCGCTACCACGCGGCGGCCGCGGCGCCACTGGTCCAGGAGGAACGCTTCGCCCGCCTGGCCGCCGTCCGGGACGCGCTGATGGCCGAGAACCTGCTCGCGATCCGGGCGGTCGAGGCACACCGTGGACCCACGCTGGTCTTCGCGCACAACACGCACCTCCAGCGCCACCCGAGCACGATGACGATCGGCGCGACAGAGGTGTCGTGGGCCGGGGCCGGCGCGATCGTCGGAGCGTTGCTGGGCGAGCGGTACGCGGTGATCGTCGGCAGCCTCGGCGCGAGCCCCGCGCTCGGCATCGACGTACCCGCCGCGACGACCTACGAGGGCCGGCTCTCACAGAAGCTCACCCTCCCCGGGTACGTCCGGGCGGCCGAGATCGAGCCGGCCGAGCGAAGGACGCACGACTACCGCTACTTCCCGCTGGACCAGGCCGCCATCGACCACGCCGACGCGGTACTGCACATCCCGACCGGCCTCGACGCGACAGTGCTCGCCGACCGGATCAGCGCGCTGCCCGACGTCGAGCAGGTGGTGGCGAGCGAGGAGGACGGCTCACCCGAGGGCGCCTGGGGCGACCGGTTCTTCCACGTCGGCCCGGACCGCCGCCAGCCGTTCGCCACCATCGTGGAGCACGACGTGCCCGGCTTCGACGAAGCCGGGCAGCTGGACCGCCCCGGCGTCTTCCGCCTCAACCTGGACCTGGGCCGGGCCGAGTTCGAGAGGATGTTCGGCTTCGCACCGAAGGCGTTCGAGGAGCACCGGGACGCCTTCGACTTCGCCCGGCTGGACACTGTCACGCCGCATCCGGGGTACGCGCTGTACGGCTTCGCCAGCATCGTGATGCCGGGGCCGCAGATGCTGCCCGAGATCGACCGGCTGTTGGCCGTCGCGCACGCCCGGGCGGTCGAGCGGCACGAGCGCGCGACCCGTCGAGCGACCGACCAGCGGGACTGAGCCCGACGACGCTCCCGAGCTGACGGCCGCCGCGGCCCCGGTCGGGCCAGGCGGCCGCCTCAGCCCAGCGCAGGTCGGGTCAGGCCAAGCGCAGGTCGGGTCGGGCGGCCGCCTCAGCCCAGCGCAGGTCGAGTCAGGCCAAGCGCAGGTCGGGTCGGGCCAGGCGGCCGCCTCAGCCCAGCGCAGGTCGGATCAGGCCAGCGTAGGTCGGGTCGGGCGGCCGCCTCGGGGTCAGCGCGGGAGGTCAGGTCGCGCGGCCGCATCGGGGCCGCGCAGGTGCGGTCAGGCGGCTGCCTCGGGCTCGCGCAGGTCGAGCCAGTCGGCCCAGCGCGGGTCCGGAGCGCGGTGCCCGAGGACCCGCCAGGCGGTGCCCTTCGGGGCGGCCGGCAACGCGTGCAGCCGCCAGCCCAGCTCGGCCGGGGTCTTGTCGCCCTTGGTGTGGTTGCACCGGGCGCACGCGGCGACCACGTTCTCCCAGGCGTGCCGCCCACCCCGGCTGCGCGGGAAGACGTGGTCGATGGTCTCGGCCGGCCCTCGGCAGTAGGCGCACCGCCAGCCGTCCCGGGCGAAGATCGCTCGGCGGGACAGCCCCACGTGGGTGCGGTAGGGCACCCGGACGAAGCGGGTCAGGCGCACGACCGACGGCACGGGCAGCGCGTCCCGGGCGCTGTGCAGGATGCCGTCGCCATCGGCGACGCAGACGGCCTTGGCGGAGAGGACGAGGATCGCGGCGCGACGCACCGACACGACACACAGGGGCTCGTAGGTGGCGTTGAGGACCAGCGCGCCGGAGCCCACCGTGGGTCGTATGTCAGGCATCGCGCTCACCCTCCCGGTTCAGCGGCTGCTGCGAAACGCCGCCGACCGGGGCCGGGCACGAGGGCCCGCACCGTCGACGCCCGTTCGATCACCGACGTCCGTTGCGCCAATAGTCCCTGATCGGACCCCGGATTGCACGTACTAATCCGGGGTCGGACATGAAGCTCTTTCCCGCACCTGTCACGATGGCCGGTTCGCCCCGGTCCGACCCGCCGCTCGGGCGCATCTCACCCGGCCGGTGGGTCGGCGGCGACCGGTCCGGGGCGTTGCGGTACGAAGACAGGGTGAGTGCCGCCAGCGGAACGCCCCTTGCCCTGCCCGACGCCGTGTCGGTGAACTGTCAGGGCAGCACCTCCTGCGAGTGGATCTACGGGATCACCAGGTCGGAATGGTTCGCGGAGGGCAGCTACTGGATCCTGCTCAAGCCGCTGCGGGTGCTGGTGATAGTGGCGCTGGCGATGGTGGCCCGCTGGGCGCTGCACCGGACGATCGACCGGCTGGTCCGCACGACCACCGACGGCGCGGTGCCGACCATGCTGCGGCCGCTGCGCGAGCGGGTGCCCACGGCCGCTGTCGACCCGGCCGAGTTCGTGCCCGAGCGCCGCCGGCAACGGGCCGAGGCGATCGGCTCGGTGCTGCGCAGCCTGACCACCGCGTTCGTCTTCGGCATCGCGCTGCTGATGATCCTGCGCGAGTTCAGCTTCGACCTCGCCCCGTTGCTGGCCAGCGCCGGGATCGCCGGCGTCGCCCTGGGCTTCGGCGCGCAGAGCCTGGTCAAGGACCTGATCGCCGGGCTCTTCATGCTCATCGAGGACCAGTACGGCGTGGGCGACAACGTCGACCTGGGCGAGGCGACAGGTGTCGTGGAGTCGGTCGGGCTGCGGGTCACCACGGTCCGGGACGGACGCGGCGTGCTCTGGTACATCCGCAACGGCGAGATCATCCGGGTGGGCAACAAGAGCCAGGGCTGGGCGCTCGTGGTCGTGGACCTGCCGATCGGCTTCAGCGGCACGGAGGAGGCCACCGCCGTGCTGCGGACGGCCGCGGCCTCGGTGGCGCTGGACCCGGAGCTGTCGCCGGAGATCGTGGAGGCCCCGGAGGTGCTGGGCGTCGAGCAGGTGACTGTGGATGGCGCCGTGATCCGTACGGTGGTGAAGACGACTGCCGACGGCCAGTTCGCGGTGAGCCGGGAGCTGCGCCGCAGGCTGGCGGAGGCGCTGGAGAACTCGGGGATCACCGCGCAGATCGCCGCCGCCCGCATCTATCCCGGTCTGTCGAGCCGGCCGTTGCCCGAGGGTGAGACCGGCCAGGGCGGCGCCACCTGACCCCGGCGAGACTGGCCGGCAATACAGGGGTCGCGAGCCGCCCGGCCCCTGGAGTATCGTCCGTTCGTTCAGTCGGGGATGCGACGAACGATCCGTTCGCCCTAGCTAGTTGTCAGACGATCGGGCAGAATCCGGAGCACGCGTTCCCGCCGGAGCGTGGTCACATCCTCGCTGATCCGGAGATCTGACGAGTGTTCCCGGCCCGGCCGCCACGAGCTGTCGTTCCGGGGGCCGATGGAGGCGACGGTGCCTGACGAGCGACCTTCCGCGGAAGGCCCGGCCACTTTTCGCGAAGTGTTCGCCCAGCGCGAGTTCCGGGTTGTCTTCACGGCCGGGGCTCTGTCCTGGGTCGGTGACTACGTCGCCAAGGCCGCCGTCACCCTGCTCGTCTATCAGCAGACCAGGTCCGTCGCGCTCTCCGCCGCCGCGTTCGCGGTCAGCTACCTGCCGTGGCTGCTGGGGGGCCCGCTGCTCGCCGCCCTGGCCGAGCGGCATCCGTACCGCCGGGTGATGGTGGCGTGCGACGTGATCCGGATGGCGCTGATGCTGCTCATCGCCCTCCCCAACCTGCCGGTTCCGGCGCTGCTGGTGCTCATCTTCGCCGCCACGTTGGCCAATCCGCCGAGCCAGGCCGCGAAGTCCGCGCTGATGCCGCAGATCCTCGCCGGGGACCGGCTGGTGGTCGGGCTGTCGCTGAACGCCAGCATCGGTCAGGCGGCCCAGGTCGTCGGCTACCTGCTCGGTGCCGCCGTCGCCTCGATCAACCCGACGGTCGCACTGCTGTTCAACGCGGCCACGTTCGGCCTCTCGGCGCTGCTGGTCCGCGTCGGCGTGCGGAACCGGCCGGCGACGATGACCATCGCGCACCGCTCCCACCTGCTCCGGGAGACCGCTCAGGGGTTCCAGATCGTGTTCGGCACCCCGGTGCTGCGGGCCATCGCGGTGCTGGTGTTCAGCGCGCTGCTGTTCTCGATCATCCCGGAGGGGCTGGCCGCCGCCTGGGCCAACAAGGGCTCCCACGGTGGCATGGACGCGGGCACCGCGCAGGCGGTGATCATGGTCGCCAACCCGGTGGGCTACGTCCTGGGTGGGCTGCTGGTGAGCCGGCTGTTCGGCCCGACCCGCCGCCTGAGCCTGATGCGACCCCTCGCGGTGTTCTCCCCGCTGGTGCTGGTGCCGGCGCTGTTCGATCCGCCACCGCTGGTGGTGGCGTTGCTGGCCGCCCTGTGCGGGTTCGCGGTCGCCGGGATGATGCCGATGGCCAACGGGCTCTTCGTCCAGGCGCTGCCGGACGGGTTCCGGGCCCGCGCGTTCGGCGTGATGGCCACCGGCGTCCAGGTCATCCAGGGTTTCGCGGTGCTGGTCACCGGGCTGCTCGCCGAGCGGTTCTCCATCCCGGTGGTGGTCGGGGTCTGGAGCGCCGCTGGAGTGGTGCTGATGACGATCGTCGCCCTGCGCTGGCCGGACAGGCAGACGGTGGACGACGCCATAGCCAGGGCCGCCGCGGCCAACGCCGACCCGAGCCCCGGTCGGGGCGCCACCGTCGCCGACGGCACGCCGGCCGGCGCCGACCTCCGGCCCGCCGACGGCCACCGCCGGCACGCGGTCACCTGATCCACGGCGTGAGCCGGCGCACGGCCTCCGGGTCGGGTCGGCGGCCGGGGCACCTGGCAGGATGGAACGGTGAACCCCGCAGGTGAATCCGACAGTCCCGAAGCGTCGATGACCCTCTTCGAGGCGGTCGGCGGCGAACCCACCTTCCGCCGGCTGGTGGACGAGTTCTATGTCGGCGTCGCCACCGATCCGCTGCTGCGACCCATGTATCCGGAGGAGGACCTGGGCCCGGCTGCCGACCGGCTGACCCTGTTCCTGATGCAGTACTGGGGCGGGCCGAACACGTACTCCGCACAGCGCGGGCACCCCCGGCTGCGCATGCGGCACGCGCCGTTCCGGATCGGCGTGGCCGAGCGGGACGCCTGGCTGCGGCACATGCGCCAGGCGGTCGACCGGCTCGACCTGGAGCCGCAGCTCGCCGTCGCCCTCTGGGACTATCTGGAGCGGGCCGCGTTCTTCATGGTCAACGTCATGGAGGACCCGGCCGAGCGCGCCTGACGGCGCGTTCCGGCACGGACGCCGCGGGGCGCCTCAGAGCAGGGCGCCCTCGTCGTGCAGCCAGTCCACGAAGCTGGCGGCCACCGCCGCGCCGCAGTCGAGCATCTCGACCAGCAGAGCGTCGTGGGTGCCGGCGCCCAGCGGCACCTGCAACTCGGCGTAGATCGGCAGCTGCCCGCGCTCGGTCGGGTCGCCGATGTACGCCTTGCAGAAGCGGCGGGTGTGGTTCCACTCGTTGACCACCCGATAGGCCCGGTCGGCCCAGTCCGGCGGAACCGTGGCGTGCGGGCGGGCCCGCATCACCAGGATCTCGTCCTCGGGGCCTTCGAGGGTCACCAGCACGGCGTGCCGTTCCCACATGGCCAGCAGGTTGCCGTCGCCGTCGGCCAGGTAGCGCACGTCGAGCAGGTCGAGTGCGTCACAGACACGGCGCAGGCTCACCGGCTCGATTGTCGCCGGCATCTCGGTCAGGACGGGACGGTCGCTGCCGGGGCAGTCGTCCCCCGGTTGGCGAGGACTCGGCGGGCCGACCCGGACCGCGCTCTCCACTGTGATCCCGCTTCGGGTTTCCGGATCGCCGCCGTCGGCGGGACCGGGGCGCCATGACCACCACGGCATCGCTCGTCGCACCTCACTCCCCAGCGGATCCAGCCGCCTACGGTGCGTTGGATCCGAGGATGGACGGTACCCGGACAGCCGGGTTGAAGCACCCCCCCAACGACCGCACCGGCCCAGAAGAATGAGCAGGGGTCAGCCGTTCGGACGAGTAGCGAGGGGTGTCACGGCAAGGTCGGTGGCCTTCTGCAACCAGGCCGCTCCGTATGGTCCCACCAGGCCCACCCAACGGCCCGCCACCCGCACCTGGACCTCGGAGCGACCGCCAGGCCCGGCCGGCTCGTCGACCGCGCCGAGGAAGCCCATCCGGACCAGCCCCTGCACGAGCCGCTGCGACACCTCGACGGCGGGGCCCGGCGGATCGTCCGGCGTGACCAGGACGGCCACGTGGTCGAGCAGCGCGTCGCGAAGCGCGCGCTGACCCACCGCGCGGCCCGCCACCCCCTGCTCGCTCGCGGTGCGCAGGGTGCCCGCCGCCGCGTCGGCGATCCGCCGCACCTCGACGGCCGGCAGCACCTCCACCGGCTCGCTGCGCACCGGTGGCAGCGGCCAGCGCCACTGCGCGTCGCGGCGGGCCGGCAGCGTCGCCCCACCGCGTTCCAGTTCGGCCAGCAGGTCGGCGGCGCCCACTGTGACGTCACCGGCGGCCGCTCCGGCGACCGTCCGGGCCACCAGCACCTGCCAGGGCAGCCGGGCGAACAGCGCGACCCGGCCGGGAGCGCCGGCCGGCCGCAGCCGGACCGGCGCCGTCGGGTCCAGCCGGACCAGCCGGGCCAGGAACGCACCCGCGTCGGCCACGCCGGTCAGGCCGTGCCCGGACGGTGACGCCGCGACGCGGTCCGGGCCGGCGGTGCCCGGCCGAGTCACGCGCCGCCGCCCTGCGGGGCGTACGTGAGCAGGAAGTCCCGCTCCTCGGTGGTGATCCGCCGGGGCACCTGGCGGGTCAGGTCGAACGGCACCAGCACCGAGCGGGCCCGGCTGGCGAGCACGTCGCCGTCGTACAGCTCGTACGCGACGGTGAACCGCGATGCCTTGATCTCCTCCACCCACAGCTCGATGCGGACGGTGGGCGCGGCCTCCGCGGTGGCCCGACCCAGCGCGTAGTCGACCGGGCGCAGGTAGTCGACCTCGTGCCGACGGATCACGACGCCGTCGGCGAACGAGCCCACTCCCCAGGCCCGGCCGCCGGCGAACATCAACGCCACCCGCGCCTCCTCGTAGAGCGTGAGGAAACGCGAGTTGTTGACGTGGCCGTACGCGTCCAGGTCGGACCAGCGCAACGTGCAGTGGTAGACGAACCGGTCGGACATCAGTCGCGGGTCAGCTTGCGGTAGGTCACCCGGTGCGGCCGGGCAGCCTCCGCGCCGAGGCGGTCGATCTTGTTCTTCTCGTACGCCTCGAAGTTGCCCTCGAACCAGAACCACTTGGCCGGGTCCTGGTCGTCACCCTCCCAGGCCAGGATGTGCGTGGCGACCCGGTCCAGGAACATCCGGTCGTGGGAGATGACCACGGCGCAGCCGGGGAACTCCAGCAGGGCGTTCTCCAGGCTGGAGAGCGTCTCCACGTCCAGGTCGTTGGTCGGCTCGTCGAGCAGGATGACGTTGCCGCCGATCTTCAGGGTCAGCGCCAGGTTGAGCCGGTTGCGCTCGCCGCCGGAGAGCACCTTTGTCGGCTTCTGCTGGTCCGGGCCCTTGAAGCCGAACGCGGCGATGTACGCCCGCGACGGCATCTCGACCTTGCCCACCATCAGGTAGTCCAGCCCGTCGGAGACGACCTCCCAGACGGTCTTGTCGCCGTCGAGGCCCTGCCGGTTCTGGTCGACGTACGACAGCGAGACGGTGGGGCCGACCCGGACCTCGCCGCCGGTCGGCTCCTCGAGCCCGACGATGGTCTTGAACAGCGTGGTCTTGCCGACGCCGTTCGGGCCGATGATGCCGACGATGCCGTTGCGGGGCAGCGAGAACGACAGGTTGTCGATCAGCAGCCGGTCGCCGAAGCCCTTGCTGAGGCCGTTCGCCTCGATGACCGTGCTGCCCAGGCGCGGGCCCGGCGGGATCTGGATCTCCTCGAAGTCCAGCTTGCGGGTCTTCTCCGCCTCGGTGGCCATCTCGTCGTACCGGTCCAGGCGAGCCTTGGACTTGGTCTGGCGGGCCTTGGCGTTGGAGCGGACCCACTCCAGTTCCTCGGTGAGGCGCTTCTTCATCTTGGCGTCGCGGCGACCCTCGACGGCGAGCCGGGCGGCCTTCTTCTCCAGGTAGGTGGAGTAGTTGCCCTCGTACCCGATGGCCCGGCCGCGGTCCAGCTCCAGGATCCAACCGGCGACCTTGTCCAGGAAGTACCGGTCGTGGGTGATCGCCATGACGGTGCCGGCGTACTTGGCCAGGTGCTGCTCCAGCCAGGAGACGCTCTCCGCGTCCAGGTGGTTGGTGGGCTCGTCGAGCAGCAGCAGGTCGGGCGCCTCCAGCAGCAGCTTGCAGAGCGCGACGCGGCGGCGCTCGCCACCGGAGAGCTGGGTCACGTCGGCGTCCGGCGGCGGGCAGCGCAGGGCGTCCATGGCGAGTTCGAGCTTGGAGTCGATGTCCCACGCGTCGGCGTGGTCCAGCTCCTCCTGGAGCCGGCCCATCTCCTCCATCAGCTCGTCGGAGTAGTCGGTAGCCATCTGCTCGGCGATCTTGTTGAACCGCTCCAGCTTGGCCTTGGTCTCGGCGACCGCCTCCTCGACGTTGCCGAGGACGGTCTTGGCGTCGTTGAGCGGGGGTTCCTGGGCGAGCATGCCGACGGTGTAGCCGGGCATCAGCCGGGCCTCGCCGTTGCTCGGCTTGTCCAGCCCTGCCATGATCTTGAGGAGGCTGGACTTACCGGCGCCGTTCGGGCCGACCACACCGATCTTGGCGCCCGGCAGGAAGCTCAGCGTCACGTTGTCGAGCACGACCTTGTCGCCGTGCGCCTTGCGCGCCTTTTCCAGGACGTAGATGTACTGGGCCACGGTGCGGGCTACCTCCGTCGGTTTGCTGTCGCCTGAGTCGGCGGCGCGGCGCGGGCTGGGACCTGCACCCGCCGCCGCCGGCCGGGAGCCGGCCGCGCGCACGCCATCGTCAATCCTGACAGGTACGGCGCGCTTCGCCCACATCACCCCGCCCGAGGAGTACGACGGCGGCGGCTGTCGACAAGATCACCGTTAGGATTCGGCGCTGGCGAGGCGGGTAGGAGACTCCGGCACGGGGCACAAGACGCCGCAGCTACGCTCAGTACGCTCATCGCGGTGGACCCGTCAGCACCCGGAGGTGGCCGATCGTGACCGTCCGTAGCTCCTTTGTCGTAGTGGCGAACCGTCTGCCGGTCGACGAGGTGAGCACACCCGAGGGACGGCAGTGGCGACGCAGCCCCGGCGGGCTGGTCACCGCGCTGCATCCCGTGCTCGCCGAACACCAGGGCACCTGGGTCGGCTGGGCCGGCGGCACCGGCGCCGCCCCCGAGCCGTTCGACCTGGAGGGCATCCGGCTGCACCCGGTCCCGCTCAGCGCCGAGGAGTTGGAGCGCTACTACGAGGGCCAGTCGAACGCGACGATCTGGCCGCTCTACCACGACGCGGTGGAGACGCCCGCGTACAAGCGGCGCTGGCGGGAGGCGTACCGCCTGGTCAACGCCCGGTTCGCGGAGGCCGCCGCGGACGTGGCGGCCGAGGGCGCGACGGTCTGGGTGCAGGACTACCAGCTTCAGCTGGTCCCGGCGATGCTCCGCGAGCTGCGTCCGGACCTGCGGATCGGTTTCTTCCTGCACATCCCGTTCCCGCCGATCGAGTTGTTCATGCAGATGCCGTTCCGCACCGAGATCCTGCGGGGTCTGCTCGGCGCGGATCTGGTGGGTTTCCAGCAGCGGCTGGCCGCGCAGAACTTCGTTCGGCTGGCCCGGCACCTGCTCGGGCTACGCTACGAGGGGCAGATGATCCAGGTCGACGGTCGGCAGGTGAAGGCCGGCGCCTTCCCGATCTCCATCGACACGCAGGAGATGGAACGGATGGCCGCCGACCCGGCGATCCAGGCGCGGGCCAAGCAGATCCGCGCCGAGCTGGGCGACCCGAAGACGATCATCCTGGGCGTGGACCGGCTGGATTACACCAAGGGCATCGAGTTGCGGCTCAAGGCCTTCCGCGAGTTGCTCGCTGACGGAAAGTTGACAGTTCCGGACGCCGTTATGGTGCAGGTGGCCACGCCGAGCCGCGAGCGCGTCGAGCACTACCAGGCACTACGGGTCAAGGTAGAGCGCGAAGTTGGTCGGATTAATGGCGAATTCGGCCGAGTCGGCGTGCCGGCCGTGCATTACCTCCATCAGTCGTACAGTCGCAGTGAACTGGCCGCGATGTACGTTGCTGCGGACGTGATGATGGTGACCCCGCTGCGAGACGGTATGAATCTGGTAGCCAAGGAGTACGTCGCATCACGCGCCGACCAGGGCGGTGCGCTCGTGCTCAGCGAGTTCGCTGGCGCCGCAACGGAGCTGCGCCAGGCTTTCCTGTGTAACCCGCACGACCCGGACGCGGTCAAGGACGCCCTGCTCCGGGCCGTGCACGTGGAGAAAACCGAGGCACGCCGCCGGATGCGGACAATGCAACGTCACCTGCGTACCCACGACGTGGGGCACTGGGCCAAGTCTTTCCTCTCCGAACTCGGAGTTCCCGAGGCGGAGGCCGAGTGAACACGTCCGTCAACGACGGAGCGGCGATCACCACCGGGGTGATGGACCCCGAGTTGCGCTCCGCCATCGGCCGGATCGCCCGGGTTCCGCAGCTCCTGATCGCCTGCGACTACGACGGCACGCTCGCGCCGATCGTGGAGGACCCGAGCACCGCCGTACCGCTGCCCGAGTCGGTGGCGGCGATCCGCGCGCTCGCCGCGCTGCCGCAGACGAGCGTGGCAGTGGTCTCCGGCCGGGCCCTACGGGACCTGGCCGCGCTCTCCCGGCTGCCCAGCGAGGTGCACCTCGTCGGCAGTCACGGCTCCGAGTTCGACATCGGCTTCGTCGAGCGCCTCTCCCCCGAGCTGGTCGCGGTGCGTCAGCAGGTGCGCAACGCGCTGCGGGAGATCGCCGCCGACCACCCCGGCATCCGGCTGGAACGCAAGCCGGCCAGCGTCGCGGTGCACACCCGGGGCGTCGACCCGCAGGTCGCCGCCGCGGCCATCGAGGCGGTCCGCAACGGCCCGGCCACCTTCGACGGCGTCACGGTGACGCAGGGCAAGGAGGTCATCGAGCTGTCCGTGGTGGCCACCCACAAGGGCACCGCAGTCGACCAGCTCCGGACCCAGCTCTCGGCCAGCGCGGTGCTCTTCATCGGCGACGACGTCACCGACGAGAACGCCTTCGGCAACCTGCACGGGCCGGACCTGGGCATCAAGATCGGCCCCGGCGAGACCAAGGCCGGCTTCCGGGTGGCCGAGCCCATCGAGGCCGCCCGCGCGCTCGGGCTGCTGCTGGAGACCCGCCGCCACTGGCTCTTCGGCGAGCGGGCGGTGCCTATCGAGCGGCACTCCATGCTCGCCAACGGTCGTACGGTCGCGCTGCTCACGCCCGAGGCGAAGGTCAGCTGGCTCTGCCACCCCAAGCCGGACTCGGCGGCGATCTTCGCCGACCTGGTCGGCGGCAGCCCCGCCGGCCACTTCAGCGTCGCCCCGGAGCGTGGAGGCATCCCGCTGGGCCAGCGCTACCGCTCGGGCACGATGACCGTCGAGACCCGGTGGTCGGGGCTCACCGTCACCGACTGGCTGGACAAGCCGGCCCGCGAGACGACCCCCGACGGCCCGGCGGTGGTCACCGGCGACTCGACCCTGGTCCGGGTGCTCACCGGCAGCGGTCGGGTCCGGGTGGAGTTCGCCCCGCGCCCCGAGTTCGGTCAGGTCGCCGTG
Source organism: Micromonospora sp. DT63 (assembly GCF_049841615.1). Lineage (NCBI taxonomy): Bacteria > Bacillati > Actinomycetota > Actinomycetes > Micromonosporales > Micromonosporaceae > Micromonospora > Micromonospora sp. DT63. The sequence continues at coordinate 50,985 of NZ_JBNCKQ010000002.1, forward strand.
CAGTTGCAGCCGCTCGGCGACGGCCTGCTGGTGCTCGGCTCCAACGAGCCGGTCGCCCTCTACTCCCCCGGGGTCGAGTGGCAGGTCAACAACGACGGCGGATACGAGACCGCCAAGGCGACCGTCGACCTGTCGGCCGCCGGCGGGCAGGTCGTGTTGGAGCTGCGCTTCGGCACGCACAGCCTGGAGCACCACCGGGTGCCGATCCACGAGCGGCAGGCCGCGGCCGAGCAGCCGTGGAAGGACTGGGTGGCCTCGCTGCGGCTGCCGTCCACCTCCCGCGACCTGGTGGCCCGCAGCGCGCTCACCCTGCGCGGCCTCTGCCACGAGACGACCGGCTCGATCCTGGCCGCGGCGACCACCTCTCTCCCCGAGGAGCTGGGCGGCGTCCGCAACTGGGACTACCGCTACTGCTGGCTGCGCGACGCAGCGCTGACCGCCCGCGCGCTTGTCGACCTCGGGTCCATCGACGAGGCCGAGGCGTTCCTGCGCTGGGTCGACGGCTGCATCGAGCGCACCGGCGGTCACCCGGAGCGGCTGCACCCGCTCTACACCATCGACGGTTACGAGCTGGGCGCCGAGGCGGTCATCGACACGCTGCCCGGGTACGCCGGCTCCCGGCCGGTCCGGGTCGGCAACCTCGCCAACCACCAGCTCCAACTCGACGTGTTCGGCCCGATCGCCGACCTGATCGCGGCGGTCGCCGACGCGCGCGGCTCGGTCCGCGACGACGAGTGGCGGGTCCTGGAGAACATGGTCGAGGCGGTCCGCCGCCGTTGGCACGAGCCCGACCACGGCATCTGGGAGGCGCGGCTGCCACCCCGGCACCACGTCTTCTCCAAGGTGATGTGCTGGATGACAGTCGACCGGGCGCTGCACGTGATGCGCCAGCACGGCGGCGAGGACCGGCCGGAGTGGAAGGACCTGCGCGACCGGATCGGCGCCAACGTGCTGGAGCACGGCTGGCACGACGACGTCGAGGCGTACAGCGTCGCGTACGGGGACGAGGACATGGACGCCTCGTCGCTCTGGATCGGCCTCTCCGGCCTGCTCCCGGGTGACGACCCGCGCTTCCTGTCCACCGTCCTGAAGATCGAGGCGGACCTGCGCAGCGGCCCGGTCGTCTACCGCTACCACTGGGACGACGGCCTGCCCGGGCGTGAGGGCGGTTTCCACATCTGCACGGCGTGGCTGATCGAGGCGTATCTGCGCACCGGCCGCCGCACCGACGCCGAGGAACTGTTCGCGCAGATGGTGCTCACCGCCGGCCCGACCGGCCTGCTCCCCGAGCAGTACGACCCGCTCGCCGAGCGCGGTCTGGGCAACCACCCGCAGGCGTACAGCCACCTCGGGCTGATCCGCTGCGCCCTGCTGCTGGACAACATGCTCAAGCAGTAACTGTTCTTCACTACGACGACGGGCCGGAGCAGCGCTGCTCCGGCCCGTCGTCGTAGTGGCCGGTGCCGCGCCACGGTCTGACCGCGTCGACGGCGCCGGTCACCCGAGCGCCGCCGTCACCACCCTCGCGCCCGCCACCCCCTGCGCGTCCTTTGCTCTGCTTCACTCCAGGCAACACAAACGCCTTCTCCGTGTTTCCTCGGTTGAAGCAGAGCAAAGGACGCGCGGGGACCAGTCGGTCCCTGCCGCCCGCAGCATCCGAAGGGCCCGCTGCGCGCCGCTCTACCAGGGCCGCGAAGCACCTGCGTGGAGCGTGCTGCCGGTCACCGGTCGAGGGCACCCACCACGTCGCCGACCACCACGACGGCCGGCGGACGGAGGTCGGCCGCCAGCGTGTCGGCGGCGACCGTCGCGAGGGTCGCGCGGAGCACGCGCTGGGCGCCCGTCGTGCCCTCCTGGACGACGGCGGCCGGTGTCTGCGGCGGCCGGCCGTGCGCGATCAGGGTGGCCGTGATGGCGGCCAGGTTCTTCAGCCCCATCAGGATCACCAGGGTGCCGCGCAGGCCCGCGAGGGCGTCCCAGCGCACCAGCGAGGCCGGCGAGTCGGGTGCCACGTGCCCGGAGACGACGGTGAACTCGTGCGCCACCCCCCGATGGGTGACCGGGATCCCGGCCGCCGCGGGCGCAGCGATCGAGCTGGTCACTCCCGGAACGACGGTGACCGGCACGCCGGCCTCCGCACACGCGAGCAACTCCTCGCCGCCGCGGCCGAAGACGTACGGGTCGCCGCCCTTGAGCCGGACCACCACCGCGCCGGCCAGGGCACGGTCGACCAGGATCCGGTTGATCTCCTCCTGGGCCCGGGACGGGCCGTAGGGGATCTTCGAGGCGTCCACCAGCTCGACGTCGGCGCGGAGTTCGTCCAGGAGCAGACCGGGCACCAACCGGTCGGCGACCACCACGTCGGCCTCGGTGAGCAACCGCCAGCCCCGTACGGTGATCAGCTCCGGGTCTCCCGGCCCCGCCCCGACCAGCGCCACCCGCCCGGCTGTCGCACCGGTAGTGGCCTCGACGTCGGGGCGGGCCCGGGTGGGCGCGGTGTCGCGCACGGCGAGCAGGTCGCGGATGGCATCGCGGACGGTCATCGCGCGGCGGGGGTCTCCGCCACCGAGCACCGCCACGGTGACCGGGCCGTGTCGGGTCACCGCCGGCGTCCAGGCTGTGGCGGCGGTCCGGTCGTCAGCCCGGACGCAGAAGATCCGCCGCTCGGCGGCGACGGCGCTCACCGCAGCCGCCGCCATCGGATCGTCGATGGCCACCTGGACCAGCCAGGCCCCGTCCAGGTCCTCGGGCACGAACCGGCGCGGCACCCAGTGCAGCCGGCCCGCGTCCACCCGGGCCCGCAGCGCCGGGGTCAGCTCCGGGGCCACCAGCAGGACGTCCGCGCCGGCATCCAGCAGCGCCGGCACCCGCCGGGTGGCGACCGCGCCGCCGCCCACCACGACCACCCGCCGGCCGTCGAGCCGCAGACCAAGGGGGTACGGGCTGGCGCTCATCCGGCGCCACCCGACCGACCGCCGAACGTGGTCACTTCTCGGCCACCCCGGCGGAGTCGAAGGTGGCCACGTCGTGCAGCACGCGGACCGCCCCGGTGACCACGGGCAGCGCCAGCAGCGCGCCGGTGCCCTCGCCGAGGCGCAGTCCCAGGTCGATCAGCGGGTCGAGGCCGAGGTGGCGCAGTGCCACAGTCGCGCCCGGCTCGGCCGAGCGGTGCCCGGCGACCATGGCCCCGACCGCGTCCGGTGCGAACGCGGCGGCGGCGAGCGCCGCCGACACCGCGATCACACCATCCAGCAGGACCGGCGTACGGCGGGCCGCGGCGCCCAGGATCAGCCCGGCCAGCGCGGCGTGCTCAAGGCCACCGACGGCGGCGAGCACGCCCAGGGGGTCGGCCGGATCGGGCGTGTGCCGGGCCAGCGCGGCCCGCACGACTGCAACCTTGTGGGCGTACGTCGGGTCGTCGATCCCGGTGCCCCGGCCGGTGGAGTCGAGCGCGTCGACGCCGGTGAACGCGGCGATCAGCGCGGCGGCCGGGGTGGTGTTGCCGATGCCCATGTCCCCGGTGAGCAGGATGCCCGCCCCGGCGTCGATCAGCTCGTCGGCGATCCGGATGCCTGTCGACACCGCGGCCAACGCCTCGTCCCGGGTGAGCGCGGCGGTCACCGTGAGATCCCGGGTGCCCCGGCGCACGGAGGCGGCGACCAGTCGGGGCGCGGACGCGTCGACCGGCCCGGAAGCCTCGGGGACGGGCAGCGGGTTGGCCACCCCGACGTCGACAACCGTGACCGAGGCGCCGGCCTGGCGGGCGAACGCGTTGACGACCGCGCCGCCGGCCAGGAAGTTGCCGATCATCTGCGCGGTGACCTCCTGCGGCCACGGGCTGACCCCCTGGGCGTGCACCCCGTGGTCGCCCGCGAAGATCGCCACGGCCGCCGGCTCGGGCACCGGCGGTGGGCAGACCCCGGCCAGCCCGGCGAGGCGTACCGACAGATCCTCCAGCAGGCCCAGCGAGCCCGCCGGCTTGGTCAGCCGGCCGTGCAGCTCGCGGGCGGCGGCCATCGCCGCCTCGTCGAGTGGCCGGATGGCCGAAATCGTGGTCTCCAGCATCATGCCTCCATGGTCTCGCGCAGCACCTCGATGAACGCGTCGGTGGTGTTTCGGTCGCGTACCGCGACGCGCAGCCAGTCCGGGCCGAGCCCGGGGAAGGTGTCGCCCCGGCGTACCGCCCAGCCCCGATCGCGCAGGCCCTCCCGGACCCGGTTCGCGTCGGGCAGGTGCAGCAGGACGAACGCGCTGGCCGGACGCCCCGCGACGCGTACGCCGGGCAGGTCGGCCAGGCGCGCGACCAGGTGGTCGCGGTCGGCGGCGAGGTCGGCGGCGATCGCGCGTTCGGCCTCGACCGCGACTGCGGTGGCGCAGGCCTCGGCGGCGGCCAGCGCGGGCGTGGAGACGGCCCACAGCGGCTGCACGGCGGCCAGGCGGGCCAGCAACTCCGGGGCGCCGAGCAGGTAGCCGATCCGCAGGCCGGCCAGGCCCCACGTCTTGGTGAGGCTGCGCAGGACGAGCAGGCCGGGCAGATCCCGCCGCTGGGCCAGCGACTCCGGCTCGCCGGAGTGCGCACCGCCGGTGGTGTCCGCGAACGCCTCGTCGACCACCAGCACCCGACCCGGGCGGGCCAGCGCGGCCACCGTCCGCGCGGGGTGCAGCACCGAGGTGGGATTCGTCGGGTTACCGATCATCACCAGGTCGGCGTCGTCGGGCACCACTGACGGATCGAGCTGGAACCCGTCGGCCGGGTCCAGCAACACCCGCTCGACCGGATGACCGGCGGCCCGTAGCGCCGCCTCCGGCTCGGTGAACTGCGGGTGCACCACCACGGGTCGGCGAATGCCCCGCAACGCCTGGGCGATCAGCACGAAGCCCTCGGCGGCGCCGGCGGTGAGCAGTACCTCGTCCGGGTGACGCCGGTGCCGGGCGGCGACGGCGGCGCGGGCCGGCGCCGGGTCGGGGTAGCGGGCCAGGTCGGTGAGGGTGGCGGCGATCGGATCAGCCAGCCAGGCCGGCGGCGGCGCCTGGCGGACGTTGACGGCGAGGTCGATCAGACCGGCGCCCACCTCGGCGTCCCCGTGGTGCGCGAGGTCCGGCTCGGCCCCGGTGGGCGGGGCGACGGCCTCGAACTGATCACGCATGTCCGCGATCCTGCCGGGAAGGTGGCCGGCGGGACAGTCACTGTCGGCGTAAGCCATGTCACCACCTCACGGGTTTATGAGTTCTTCTCATGTACGAATCGGAAATGTCATAACTTGGCCACGTGAGCACCCGACCCCTTGCTGCCGCTGGTCGACTCGTCCCTCTTCTCCGCGCCGGGCTCATCGCCGGCATCGTGATCGCCGCCGTCGCGTACCCGGTGGTCGCCTTCACCGGGCTCGGCGCGAAGGCCACCGCGCACGCCACGGAGCAGAAGACCAGACTGCTGACCACCGCCCTGCCCGCCGAGACCTCCTACCTCTACGCCCCGGACGGCAAGACCGTGCTGACCATGTTCTACGAGGAGTACCGGCAGTACACGAAGCTGTCGGACATGTCGCCGAACATCCAGCAGGCGATCGTCGCCGCCGAGGACAACCGCTTCTACCAGCACCACGGCGTCGACCCGAAGGGCGTCGCCCGCGCCTTCGTGTCCAACGCCCGCTCCGGCGGCTCCCAGGGCGCCTCGACGCTGACCATGCAGTACGTCCGGATGGCCCTGCGGGACAGCGCGACCACCCCCAAGGAGGTCCAGGAGGCCACCCAGCAGACCAGCCTGCGCAAGGTCAAGGAGATGCGCATGGCGCTGGACCTGGAGAAGGAGATGAGCAAGGAGCAGATCCTCGAGCGCTACCTGAACTCCGCGTACTTCGGCCACCGGGCGTACGGCATCTACGCCGCCAGCGAGATCTTCTTCTCCAAGACCCCGAAGGACCTCACCCCGGTCGAGGCGGCCACCCTCGCCGGGCTGGTCAAGTCCCCCTCCGAGTACGACCCGGCCGACACCGACCAGAAGGACGCCACCGGGCGGCGCAACTACGTACTGGACCGGATGAGTCAGCTCGGCTACCTCTCCCCCGACTCGGCCGCCGCCGCGAAGACCGAGCCGATCCGGCTGAAGCTCACCACCCCGCCGAGTGACTGCGCCTCGCTCATCGAGAAGTACCGGAGCTGGGGCTTCGCCTGCGACTACCTGAAGAACTGGTGGAGCTCGCAGCCCGCGTTCGGGGCCAACCGGCTGGAACGGATGGACAAGCTGCGTCGGGGCGGCTACCGCATCGTGCTCAGCCTCGACCCCAAGATCCAGGAGGCGGCCGAGAAGAACGTCGGCGCCAAGGAGGGCACCGGCAGCCCGTTCGCCAACGGGATCGTGGTCTCCGAGCCGGGGACCGGGCGCGTGAAGGCGATGGCGGTGAACCGGAACTACTCCCTGGACCTGGCCGACAACCCACCCAGCTCCAACCCCGAGGCCGGACCCAAGGTGAAGGCCAACTATCCGAACACCGTGGCGCCGCTGCTCGGCGGCGGCGACCTGCCGGGCTACCAGGCCGGGTCGACGTTCAAGATGTTCCCGATGCTGGCCGCGCTGGACTCGGGGATGACGCTGTCCACCTCGTTCAACGCCCCGTACCGCTACAAGTCGTCGGTCTACGACGGCTGGGCGCCCTCCAACGCCAGCGGCGCGATGACCGGACAGCAGACCATGTGGTCCGGCTTCGGCAAGTCCGTCAACACGTACTTCGTGTGGCTGGAGGAAAAGGTCGGCGCAGACCGGGCGGTCCGGCTGGCCGAACAGCTCGGGCTGCGCTGGCGCACCGACGTCGACCGGGAACAGGCGTCCCCGGGCAAGGCCAAGAAGTGGGGCGCGTTCACCCTGGGCGTCTCCGACGCCACACCGCTGGAGATGGCGAACGCCTACGCCGCAGTGGCGGCCGACGGCCGCTACTGCGAGGCGATCCCGGTACAGGCGATCATGAACCGGGACGGCACCCCGGCCACGTACGCCACCCCGGGCGGTCTGCACCGCGAGGTCGCCAAGCCGCGCTGCCGGCAGGTGGTCAGCGCCGACGCGGCGAGGGCGGCCACCGACGCCGCCCGCTGCCCGACCGGGGACACTCCGGCACGCGGCGGCTGCGGCGGCTGGTCAACCGCCGACAGCGTCCGGGGCACGGTCGGCCGCCCGGTCGCCGGCAAGACCGGCACCACCGACAGCACCCGGTCCGCCTGGTTCGTCGGCTACACCCCGGAGCTGGCCGCGGCGAGCTTCATCTCCGACCCGGACAACCCGTTCAACGCCGTCGGTGACGGGCAGTCCCAGATCCCGATCGCGGCGGTGGCCGAGACACTGCGCGACGGCCTGAAGGGCACACCGACCCGACAGTTCACGCCACCGTCGGACGCCATCGTCGGATGACGACGCGGATCAGCGCAGATCCGCCGCCACGAACGACCACAGTTCGAGGTCGACCCGTCCACCGCCGACGAAACCGGCGTTGCGCAGCAGCCCCTCGTAGCTGAAGCCGGCCTTCTCGGCGACCCGGCGGGACGCCAGGTTTCCCGGCGCCACCCGCAGCTCGACCCGCTGGAAGCCGTGCTCCAGGATCAACGCGATGGCCACCGCGTCCACCGCCTCGGCGGCCAGGCCGAAGCCCCGCGCGTGGGGGGCCATCGCATAGGAGATCTCGGTGAGCCGGGCGCCCCAGTCGGTGCGCCGCGTCCAGAGGGAGCCGACCACCTGGTCGTCCTCCCGGCGGACCACCGCGTAGTGGTCGCCCTCGCCGCTGTCGCGTCGCTGCCGGGCCAGATCCGTGCACCAGGCGTGCCCGTCGATCGGGCCGGAGTCGTCGGCAAGCGGCAGCCACCTGCGGGTCAGCTTGTCGGCGAAGATCTCCCCGGCCGCCGACGCGTCCGCCGCCGTGAGCCGACGCACCTCGGTGCGCGGGGTGGACACGGTCAACGCCGGAAACCGGCGGACCGCCAACTCACCGATCACGCGGGCACCACGGGAGTCTGCGCGGGCACCGCCTCGACAGCCGGCTCGCTGGCCGCCGCAACCACCCGGGCGGCGGTCGCCGGGTGCCCCGCCCAGTGCAGGGTGAGCTGCGAGGCGTGCACGTTGCGCCACACGAAACCCTCCGGCGTGCCGCCGTCCCAGCTCCAGGCCGGCCGCTGACCGGCGCGCGGGGTGAGGACCGCCCGGTGCTCCTTGTGCCCGACGACAACAGTGCCGCTCGCGGCGACCACGCTGTCGGTCTGGGCGGTCGCCTCCCGGTAGCCCACCACGAGGCCGTCGCGGCTCACGCCCACCGCATCCAGCACGCCGCACATCGGCAGTCCGTCCAGCTCCCGGGCCAGCCACAGCAGGCCGGCGCCCTCGGCGACCACCGGCCGCCCGGTGCGGGCCAGCTCAGCCACCGCGATGCAGAGCCGCCGGTTGGCCGACAACTGCTCGGCGTACGACTCGGGCAGCGCACCCCCGACGACAAGCGCGCGGGTGCCCACCGGCAGCGCCTCGTCGCGCAGCGGATCGACAGTGACCACCTCGGCGCCGGCGGCGGTCAGCAGCTCCGCGGTCTCCGGGTGGCTGAAGCTGCCACCCGGCCCGCCGGCCAGCGCCACCAGCGGACGCTGCGCCGGGACGACCAGCTCACCGAGCGCCTCCTGCGGCGACCACGCCGCCGCCGGCAGCGGCGGGGCGGAACGGGCCAGGCCGAGCAGCCGCTCCAGGTCGACAGTGGCGGCGACCGCCTCGCCCAGCCGGCGCACCGCACGGCCCGCGTCGGCCGAGGAGTCGACCACCGGCGCCACCCCGTGCCGGCGTGACGGCAGCACGGCCGGCAGGTCCTGGCGACGCAACGCGCCGTAGACCGGCACGCCGACGTCGTCCAGCGCCTCCCGCAGCATCGCCTCGTGCCGCGACGACGCCACCCGGTTGAGGATCACCCCGCCCAGCCACAACTGCTCGTCGTACGAGCGGAAACCGTGCACCAGGGCGGCCACCGACTGGCCCATCGCGGCCACGTCGACCACCAGCACCACCGGACTGCGCAGCGCGGTGGCCGCGGCGGCCGTGGACTCCTGCTCCGGGCGGCCACCGACGGAGTCGTACAGGCCCATGCTGCCCTGCACCACGGCGAGCGCGGCGCCCGCGGCGCCGTGTGCGACGAGCGGGGCGAGCCGGTCGACGCCGACCAGCCGGGGATCGATCACCCGACCGGGCCGACCGGCGGCGAGACCGAGGTACGCGGCGTCGACATGGTCCGGGCCGAGCTTGAACCCGGCGACGTCGACACCCCGCTCGGCCAGTGCGGCGAGCAGCCCGATCGCCAGCGCGTTCTTTCCGTGCCCGGAGGACGGTGCGCTGAGCACCAGGCGCGGCACGACGGTCATCATCGACTCCTCGCGGGCGGCGGCGGGTACGCGACGGACAACCGAAAAGGTCGATCCGTCGGCGTGACGATACCCGTCCGATCCGACGGGCGAGCACCGCCAACCGGGGGTCGGCGGACCGTCCCGGCCCGGTCGCGGTGAGTGGCCCCGGTCATACGGGTAGCCTCGGTGCCGTGTACCGGTTCCTGCTGAGCCCACGCTGGTTGGGCGCCCTCGCGCTGACCCTGGTCGCCGCCGCCGTCATGGTGTGGCTGGGCAACTGGCAGCTGGACCGCTACCGGGGCCGCACCGAGATCAACGAGCGGATCGACGCGGGCGAGCGGATGGCCCCCGGGCCCCTGGCCGACGCGTTCCGCACGCCCACCGGCGGTCCGGGGACCGCCGGCCCGGCCCCCGCGAAGGACAAGGTCTGGACCCGGATCACCGCCACCGGCCGGTACGACACGTCGAACACCGTCCTGGTCCGCGGTCGGACTGTCGACAGCCGGGTCGGCTTCGAGGTGCTCACCCCGCTGGTGCTCGCCGACGGCAGCGCGCTGCTGGTGGACCGGGGCTGGATCCCGCCCGCGCCGGGCGGGGCGACCGCCCAGCCGTCGGTGCCCACCCCGCCGGGCGGCGACGTGACGGTCAGCGGTCGGGTGCACGAGACCGAGAGCGGCGGCGGCGCGGTGGACCGCCGCGACGGCCGGCTGGAGACGCGGCGGATCGCCGTACCGCGGCTGGCCCGCGAGCTGCCCTACCCGGTCTACGGCGGCTACCTGCTGCTGGACGACCAGACCCCGGCCGCCGACCCGGTGTTCAAGGCCGTGCCGGTCGGGCACACCAACAACTGGCAGAACTTCGGTTACGTCGTGCAGTGGTGGCTCTTCGCCGCCATGGCGATCTTCGGCTACGGCTGGGTGGCCCGACGCGAGGCACGGCGGGCCGCCGGGCTCGACCGCCCGAGCACCCCGCTGGACCGGGCGGCCGAGCCGACGCCGAGCGCGTCCGCCTGACCGGGCGGCCCGCCCGGGTCGGCGGGGCCCGTCACCCGCCGGGGCGGCCGGCGTGGATGGCGCGGACCGCGTCGATCGTGTCCGCCTCGGCGGCGGACTTGTCGTCCCGGTAGCGCACCACCCGAGCGAAGCGCAGGGCCATCCCACCCGGATAACGGGTGCTCGTCTGCACCCCGTCGAAAGCGATCTCCACCACCTGCTCCGGGCGGACCCGGACCACCCAGTCGCCGCGTTCCACGGCAAGGTCGAGGAACCGCTCGGTCTGCCAGCGCAGCAGCTCGTCGGTGAGCCCCTTGAACGTCTTGCCGAGCATCACGAAGTCGCCGGTGCGCGGGTCGCGGGCACCCAGATGCAGGTTGGACAACCAGCCCTTGCGCCGGCCGCTGCCCCACTCGACGGCGAGCACCACCAGGTCGAGGGTGTGCCGCGGTTTGACCTTGACCCAGGCGGCCCCGCGCCGGCCGGCGTCGTAGGGGGCGTCCGGGTCCTTGACCACCACGCCCTCCTGGCCGGCGTCGAGCGCGGCGGCGAACGCCGCGCCGGCCTGCTCCGGCCCGTCAACCTCCATGCGCCCCACCAGCAGTGACGCGTCCACCGCGCCGGCGAGCGCGGCCCACCGCTCCCGACCGGGCAGGTCGATCAGATCCTCACCGTCGAGGTGCAGCAGGTCGAAGAAGTACGGGGTGAGCACCGTCGCGCCGGTGCTGGCTGCGGCCGCGAGCACCGCCGGGGCGACCGGAGTGCGCCCGGTGGTGCTCGGGGTGGTGCGCCGGGCAGCCCGGCTGGAGGTCTGCTGGAACGGCAACGGGCGGCCCGTCTCGTCCAGGCCGATCGCCTCGCCGTCGAGCACCAACTCCCGGCCGGGCAGGGCGCGGACCGCCGCGACCACCTCGGGCACCCGGCGGGTGATCTCGTCGAGGCTGCGGGTGAACACGGCGATGTCGGCGCCGGAGCGGTGCACCTGGATGCGGATGCCGTCGAGCTTCACGTCCACCACCGCCGGCGTGCCGGTCGCGGCCAGCGCCTCGTCGACCGAGGGGGCGCTCTGCGCGAGCATCGGCGCCAGCGGCCGGCCGACCTGCAGGCCGAACCCGGCCAGCTCGGCCTCGCCGCCGGCCAGCGCGGCCACCGCCACGGCACGCAGGTCACCGGCGAGCAGCAGGGCCCGACGGACGGTGGCCACCGGTACGTCGGCGGCCCGGGCCACGGCGTCGGCGAGCAGCCCGGCCTGGGCGCCCTGGCGCAGCTCACCGCCGAACAGGCCGGTGAGCAGCCGTTGCTCGTCGGCGGTGGCCGCCGCGTAGAGGCTGCCGAGCAGAGCCCGGCGGCGGGCCTGCGACCCGGCGCCCTGCACGGCGGCGATCTGCGCGATGGCCGCGTCGACGGCTGCCACGGTCAGCGTCGGCTCGGTGGCCGGTGGCGGCAGGTCACGCAGACTCGCGTAGCCCACGCCGGTCTGTCGCTGGCGCAGCTCACCGGCGAGATAGCCGGCGCCGGGCTCCACCTCGGCCGGGTCGAGCCGGCGCAGCGCGTCGGCGAGCAGCTCCACCTTGGCCCGCCGGCCGTTGGTGGCGCCCACGGCGGCGGAGGTGGCCGCCAGGTCGATGAACCGCACGAAGCCCATCCTGCCAGCCACCTCCGACACCGCCCGGGCATTGCCGTGCCCGGGCGGTGTCGGCGCGGTGCCGCAGCCCACGGAGGGCGGCGGGAATCAGGCGGAGACGGGTTCCTCGATGCGCAACCCTCGGGCGCGGACCTCGCCGGCGACCCGGGAGAGCACCGAGTCGAGGGCGACCAGGGCGGCGGACAGCTCACCGAGCTGGTCGTTGAGCGTGTCCTCGGACCACGCGGAGACGTCGACGTCCCCCAGTGCGCTGACGGCGGCCCCCAACCGGGCCATCACCTCGTTCGTACTCATGTTCGAAAGCCTATAGCAATCCCATCGGCGACACGCCGCATACGGGCAGATCAGACGCAAACTCTCCGTTGTCAGGCGGCGGCAGCCGCCACCTTGCCCAGCAGCAGCGCCTCGGCGAGGCACACCCGGGCGAACTCCCCGAGGTGCAGGCTCTCGTTCGGGCCGTGCGCGCGGGCGTGCGGATCCTCGACGCCGGTCACCAGGATCGCCGCCTGCGGGAACATCTCCTGGAACGTGGCGATGAACGGGATCGACCCGCCGATGCCGACGTCCACCGGATCGGTGCCGTCCCAGGCGGCCCGGAACGCCGACCGCGCGGCGTCGAACATCGGCCCGGACGCGTCGATCACACACGGGTCGCCGTCGTGCTCGAAGCTGACCGTCACCTGCGCGCCCCACGGCGCGTGCTTCTCCAGGTGCGCGCGCACCGCCTCGTACGCCCGCTTGGGGTCGTCACCCGGGGCCAGGCGGACGCTGAGCTTCGCCTTCGCGGCCGGGACCAGGGCGTTCGGCGCCTCGCCGGTGGACGGCGCGTCCACGCCGAGCACGGCCAGCGCCGGCTTGGTCCAGATCCGGTCGGTGATCCGGCCGGTGCCGATCAACCGCACGCCCTCGGCCAGCCCTGCCTCGGCCCGGAACCGGTCCTCCGGGTAGTCGACGGTGGCGCCCACCCGGCCAATCAGCCCGTCGACCGCCACGTCACCGGCGTCGTCGTGCAGCGTGGCCAGCAGCCGCACCAGCGTGGTGAGCGCGTCCGGGACCGCCCCGCCGAACATGCCGCTGTGCACGGCGTGGTCCAGCGTGCGCACCTCGACGAAGCAGTTCACGATGCCGCGCAGCGAGGTCGTCAACGCCGGTACGCCGATGTCCCAGTTCGCGGAGTCGGCGATCACGATGACATCCGAGGCGATCTCGTCGCGGTGCTCGACGAGCAGCCGCTCCAGCGAGTCGGAGCCGTACTCCTCCTCGCCCTCGATGAACAGCACCACACCGACCGGCAACGCGTCCCCGTACGCCCGCAGGGCCGCGACGTGCGCCATGATGCCGGCCTTGTCGTCGGCCGCGCCCCGGGCGTACAGGCGGCCGTCGCGCTCGACCGGCTCGAACGGGTCGGACTCCCACAGCGACCGGTCACCGACCGGCTGCACGTCGTGGTGGGCGTAGAGCAGCACGGTGGGCGCACCGGGTGGGGCCGCCCGACGGCCGATCACGGCGGGCTGCCCGCCGGAGCGCACGATGTCGACGTCCAGGCCGCAGCCGCGCAGCAGTTCGGCGACCGCCTCGGCGGAACGCTCCACGTGTGAGTGGTCGAAGCCCTCGAAGGCGATGCCGGGGATGCGGACGAGGCGTTCCAGGTCAGCGCGGACGCCGGGCATCTCCCGCTCGACGGCGGCCCGCACCTCGGACTCGGACATGATCGGTGAGGTCATGACCGGAATCGTATGCTGGCCTTACTCAGGCATGCGGGCCGAGCCCGTACCGTCACCGCCGCTCGCTGGGCCGGAGCCCGCCCGCGCGCCCGGGGCGGCTCGGCCGGCGCGGTGCGCGCGGGCGGCCGCGTCGGTGGCGGCATCCATCCAGGAGCGGGCCCGGCCGGCCGTGCCGCCCACCCACTCGCCGACGTCGCTGGCCCCGTCGCCGAGGCGGCGCAGCAACCCGACCAGCGGGTCGGTGGAACTGCTGAACTCCTCCCGGTACGACTCGGCGGCAGCCTTGATCTCCTCCGAGACGCTTGTCGAGGCGTCGTCGTCGCGGCGCGGATAGTCCCCGGCCAGCACCCGCCCGTACGCCCCGGAGTCGATCCACTGCCGCACCTGCGCGGCCCGCGCCACGGGCGCGGGGTGGGTGCTCCACGCCGTCATCCGGATCTTGTGCAGGCTGTCGCGCAGGTCGCCGCCGCCGGCGTACTCGGCGGCCTGCTCCAGGAAGGCTGTCGTGTCGATCTGCGACAGGTCGCCGCCGCCCGCGAGCTTCATCAGCAGCCGCAGCGCGGCGGCCGGGTCCTGCCCGGCGAGCAGGCCGGCCCGGTCGGCGGACAGCTCCGCCTTGCGCCACCACTCCAGCATCGCCGCGATGATCGCCCGCAGCGCGAACGCGCCCACCGGCAACCAGCTCAGGTTGGCCGCCCACCGGGTGAGGATCATGAGCATGGTCTTGTAGACCGCGTGCCCGCTGCCCACGTGCCCCAACTCGTGGCCGAGCAGGCAGCGCAGCTCGTCCTCGTCGAGCTGCTGCACGCACGCCGAGTTCAGCACGATGAACGGCCGGTCCAGACCGACCGCCTCGGCGCCCAGCCAGGGCGACTGCGTCACGTACAGCTCGGGCAGCTCGGCGACGTCCAGCGCCGCCGCGGCCTCGGTGTAGCGCTGCCACACCGCCGGATACTGCCGGTGATCGACGCGGATGCCGGACGCCAGCACGGACAGCCGGAAACCCCGCTCGTTCCACATGCCGAAGAACGCCCGCACCACGTCGTCGAAACCACGCAACTCGCGCAACGCGACCAGGGCGCCCCGGTCGGCCGGATGCTCCCAGGCCCGCGAGCTGATGCCGGTGAGGGTGATCCGGCGCCGCGCTGGCGCGTCCGCTGCCGTCATGATGGGTCCCCGTTCGCCGTGAGTCCTCGCATCGTGCCCCAGCGGGTGGCCAACGTCCATGCCCGGTCAGCGAACCCGCACGTAGTAGCGGGACGCGTCCAGCGGCACCGTCGGCGCACCGTCGACCACCAGGTCGGCGCGCGTGGCGGTGTCGTCGGCGGCGAAGTGCGCCCGCTCCCCGGCATGCCAGCGGCGCAGCTCGGGCAGGATCTCCGGCCCGTCCCGCTCGACCGCCCGGGCCAGCCGCAGCGGCGCGGACGCGGTGACGAAGACGGCGAGGGTCAGCTCCGGCCGGACGACGGCACGTGCCGCGCTGACCCCCTCCATGATCAGCACCGGCGTCACCGGCACCGGCACCGGGCGGGGCAGGAAGCACCGCCGCACCCAGCTGTAGCGCCGGTAGGCCCCCGGCTCCTCCTGGCGCAGCGGGGTCAGCACCTCGCTGTCGAGACGAGGCCAGAAAGTGAGCTGATCGTCCCAGCCGTCGAGCAGGTCGTCGGTGTGCACCACCGGCGGACGCCCGCCGGGCAGCGCCGCCAGGGCGTCCGCGAGGTGCGCGGCGAACCGGCTCTTGCCCGCGCCGCTCGGCCCGTCGACCGCGACGAGCCGGGTCCGCCCCAACCGCGCCGGGCCCGCGAGCACCCGACGCGCCAACTCGGCGTACGCCTCGACGACCACCACCGGCGGCACCTGCCCGGCGGATCGCCCGGTCGGCCCGCCGACGTCCACGCCCCCGTGCCCGTCCTCGTTTCCGCCCTGCGACCCGCCCTCGCCCACGCCTTCGTTCCCGCTCCCCGCCCTGTCCCCGGTCACGCCTTCGTTCCCGCTCCCCGCGCCCCCGTCACCGTCCTGCGACCCGCCCTCGCCCACGCCCTCATCCCCGTTCCGGCACGTGCCGTCGGGGCTGCGCCGCTGTGGGCCCCTGCGGGCAGGCTCCCTGGTGACGAGTCCGTGCACGACCGAAGTATGCCTCGCGCAAGCCCCCGCGCCGGCGGTTCACCGCCCAGATCAACTCGGCATCATTGATGTCGGGGTATCCCGTCGGCCAGGACACCCCGACATCACGGAAACCGAGTCGATCACCCCGGTTTCGCCAGCCTGACACGTCCGGCTGACGGCCCTGGACCGGTCACTCTCACGACCGGGGGAATTGGGGCGGCGACGGGTGACGGGCGGCCCGTTCGGCGCGCGGCTTGGTACCCGAGTCGGCATGATCGGGTGGTGCTCCGAGACGTGATGAGCCCCGGCATTGACGCCCTGCTCGAACAGGCCCGCGCCGGGCTGCACCGATTGACTCCACAGCAGACCGTCGAGGCGGTCCGCGGTGGCGCCCTGCTGGTCGACACCCGCACCGACACCCAGCGCCGCGAACAGGGCGACCTGCCCGGGGCGGTCGTCATCGACCGCACGGTGCTGGAGTGGCGGCTCGATCCGGCAAGCGCCTGGCGCATCCCGGAGGCCACCGCGTACGACCGGGAGATCGTGGTGGTGTGCCGCCAGGGTTACAGCTCCAGCCTGGCCGCCGCTAGTCTCCAGACCCTCGGCCTGCGCCGGGCCACCGACATGATCGGCGGCGTCGACGCGTGGCTCGCCGCCGGGCTGCCCACCACTGACCGCCCCGCCGACATCCGGCCCTGAACCGCGCCCGCGCCGCGTCCACCACGCCCGCGCCGCGTCCACCGCACCCGCGCCGCGTCGGCCGCGCCCCGACGCTGGAGGCGGCCCTGGGACCGCGGGCCTGCGCGACACGTCCGCACCCGCCGCTGGAGGCCGCGCTGATCGCGGGCCCGCACGACACCGTCCGCCCCCGCCGCTGAAGATCGCGCTGGAACATGGATGTAGTGGCATCCCGGCGTCGTCGACACCACTACTTCATGGATCGAGCACGATCTTGCGGCGCCCGGGTGGGCTCAGGTCGGCGGGACGCCCGGGTCGGGCTCAGCTCGACCGACACCGGGTCGGGCTCAGCTCGACGGGACGCCGGGTCGGGCTCAGGTCGGCCGGCGCTGGGTCGGGCTCAGCTCGACGGGGCGCCGGGTGGGATGAAGGGAAGACCGGGGGGTGCGCCGCTCTCGATGAGGCGCCAGAGGGCGTCGGTGTCCAGGTGCTCCTCGACGAGGTCGCCGAGCAGGTCGAGCGAGCCTTCCCGGGCTGCGGCGAAGCTGGTGCCCGGCGCGACCCGGAACCCGGTACGCCCCGCCAGCCGGGCGGCCTCGGTGAGGAACCAGCGGCGGAATCCGTCGGACTCGAACGCCCCGTGCCAGTGCGTGCCGTGCACCGCGCCGAGCACCGCGCCCTCACCGCTGCCGTCGGCTCCGGTCAGCAGCGGAGTCAGGGCGGGGTCGGTCTGCGAGACGTACCCGTGGTGGATCTCGTAGCCGCGGACCGCCACGTCGCCGGGGCCGGTGCCTACCGACTGCCGGACGGTCTTGCGCGGATCGAAGGTGATCTCGATGGGCAGCAGACCGAGCCCGGGCACGCTGCCCTGCCGGCTCTCGACCGGGTCGTGGATCGCCCGACCGAGCATCTGGAAGCCGCCACAGAGGCCGAGCAGCGGCTTGCCGGCTGCCACGTGTCTGGTCACCGCGTCGGCGAGGCCGGTCTCGCGTAGCCAGGTGAGGTCCGCGACTGTCGACTTCGAGCCGGGCAGGACGATCAGGTCGGCGGCGGCCAGTTCGGCCGGTTCGACGGTCAGGCGTACGCGCACGCCCGGTTCGGTGGCGAGCGCTTCCACGTCGGTGGCGTTGCTGATCCGGGGTAGCCGGACGACTGCCACGTCCAGCCAGTCGGTGCCGTGCGGAGCGGCGGGGCGGCCGAGCACCCGGCCGTAGGCGAGCGAGTCCTCCGCGTCCAGCCAGAGGTCGAGCGACCAGGGCAGCACCCCGTACGTGGGACGGCCGGTCACCTGACGCAGCATGTCCAGCCCGGGCTGGAGCAGACCGAGGTCGCCACGGAACTTGTTGATCACGAAGCCGGCGATGAGCGCCTGGTCCGCCGGGTCGAGCAGGGCCACCGTGCCGAACATCGAGGCGAAGACGCCGCCCCGGTCGATGTCGCCGACCACGATGGCGGGCAGGTTGGCGTGCCGCGCGAGGCCCATGTTCACGTAGTCCCCGGCCCGCAGGTTGATCTCCGCCGGGCTCCCGGCGCCCTCACAGATCACCACGTCGTACGCGGCCCGCAGCTCGGTCAGCGCCGCGTACGCGGTCTCGGCGAGCCGGGGCCGCAACTGTCGGAAGGTGCCGGCGGTGATCGTGTCGACCGCCGTGCCGAGGAGAACCACCTGGCTGGCCAGGTCGCTACCGGGCTTGAGCAGAACGGGGTTGAAGCGCAGGTCCGGGGCGAGGCCGCAGGCGGCGGCCTGCATGGCCTGTGCGCGGCCGATCTCGCCGCCGCGCCCGTCCGGCCCGACCACGACGGCCGAGTTGTTCGACATGTTCTGCGCCTTGAACGGCGCCACCTTCACGCCCTGCCGGTGCAGCCATCGGCAGATGCCGGCGGTGAGCACGCTCTTGCCCGCGTCCGAGGTGGTGCCGGCGACCAGCAACCCGCCGCTCACCGCCCGCTCTCCCGCCGCACCGCGCCGCGAAACAGGCCGCGCTCCGACCCGACCCCGCCGGACAGCAGGCCGCTCCCGGGCCTGGCTCCGACGGCTCGCAGGCTCCGACGAGCGACCGCGCCGGCCAGGCGGCCGACGGTCACCGGGTACGCGGCCGCCAGCCCGAGTGCGGCCAGGCCGACGGCGCCGGAGATGCGGGCTGCCCGCTTGAGGTGCCGCGCCTCGGGACGGGGGCCGTCGCCCAGGAACGGGCGGACCTCGGAGCGCCCGAAGTACATGTTGCGGCCACCGAGGCGGACGCCGAGCGCGCCGGCCATCGCCGCTTCGCACTGGCCGGCGTTGGGGCTCGGGTGATCGTTGCGGTCCCGTCGCCACACCCGCCAGGCCCGCTCCCGGTCACCATTCGCGACCGGCGCGACGGCGATGGTGAGGAGCCCGGTCAGCCGGGACGGCACCAGGTTGAGCAGGTCGTCCAGCCGGGCGGCCGGGGTGCCGAACCGCGCGTAGCGCTCCGATCGGTGCCCGACCATCGCGTCGAGGGTGTTGGCGGCGCGGTAGCCCAGCAGCCCGGGCAGGCCGGCGACCGCGCCCCAGAGCAGCGGGGCCACCACCGCGTCGGAGGTGTTCTCCGCGACCGACTCGACTGTGGCCCGGGCCAGCTCCGACTCGTCCAGCGTCGAGGGGTCCCGGCCGCAGAGGTTGCCGAGGCGCTGTCGGGCGGCGGGCAGGTCACCGTCACGAAGCGTTCGGCCCATGACGGCGGCCTCGTGTCGGAGCGTACGGCCGCCCAGCACGGTCCAGGTGCCGGCGGCGACGAGCACCGCGCGGCTCACCGGCCGGTGCCGGGTGGCCGCCGCGGCGACCGCCCCGAGCACCACGGGCCCGCCGACGGCCAGTGCCGTGAACACCGCGCCGGCCGTCCGGTCCGGTCGGTGCAGGCGACTCTCCAGAGCGCCCGCCACCTGCCCGAACCCGGCGACCGGATGCCACCGGCGAGGGTCGCCGAACAGCCTGTCCAGCGCGTAACCGGCCACCAGGCCCACCGCGTTCGCCACCGGCGCTGTCCGTCGCACGCGTACCACCCCCCGGCCGGCCAGCCTAGACGAGCACGCCGTGCGCCAGCCGCGGCCGCCGTGCTCCATCGAACCCCACTTCCGTCACGCGGGGTGACGACGCCGATCGCGTCGCCACCCCGCCCCCGTCGTGCCGCCGGCGCGTACCGTCGTCGACACCGGCCTCAGGCGGCCTGGCCGTACGGTGCAGGCGCCGGACGCGGTCCGTCACGCCGGCTGCGGAACCCGCCCCCGGCCCCGCCGGCCCCGACCGGACTGCGGAACCTCCGGCCGGCCCTCCTCGGGCACCGGCCCCAACTCGTCGTCGGGGTCGACCTCCGGGTCGGAGTCGTCCGTGCTCACCGCGAGGGCCAGCTCGTCGTCGAGGACCGCGTGCCCATCGCCGCCGCCCGGGAAGCCGTCGTCGAAAGAGTCACCATCGCCGAGGGAGACGTCGTCGAGCGCGCCGTGGCGCAGCGGACTGGTCCGCGGCGAGCCGTACTCGGGCAACTCGAAGTCGTCGTCGAGCGGGCGGTCGTCGCGCAGCACCGGCGCCTGCTCGTCGGGCACCGGTTCGGTGGGCTCGCCCTGCACGCGGCTTTCGGCGGCGGCGTCCTCGACGGTGCTGGTGGTCATGGTCGGCCGGTTGCGCAGGAAGCGGGCCCGCCCCCGGGACAGGTCGTGGCCGACGGCGACCGCCTCCAGCTCGTAGAGGGTGCGGTGGTTGCCCGCGTCGTCCGTCCAGTCGCGGGTGTAGAGCCGGCCGCACACCACCACGGGGTCGCCGACCATCACCGAGGCGGCCACGCCCTCGGCGAGCTTGCGCCAGCAGTTGACGCGGACGCGCAGTGAGTTGCCGTCGACCCACCGACCGCTGTCGCGGTCGAGCCGGCGGGCGGTGGAGGCGACCTTGAAGTTGGCCACCAGGGTGTTGCTCTGGGTCGTACGCCGCCACTCGGGCGCCGTCAGAATGTTGCCGACAATCGTGACGTACGTGTCGAACATCGTCCCTCCAGGGGGATCCGGGGTCTGCCAGCGAGTCGACTCGGCACCGAGCCTGTGCGTTCTCGTCGGCTGCCGCCAGCGCCACCACCCCGACCTGTGGATGACGAGGCCACCTGTGGACAACGCCCTGATCACACCCCCGGTGTGGTACGCCCGACCCATCTGTCCGGACACCGACGGTTCCGGAGCCGCCCGAACTGGGTATGGATTTGATCAACGCACCACCGACAAGCTCCACGTCGACGAGAGGTCAGCGCCATGATGATCACTACTTTCGGCTCCGCAACCGTCTCCGAGGTGCGGCGATGAGCGCCGTGGCGAACCCGGCGACCGTGGGCGAGTGCCTGCGGGTGGGTGCGGGGTTCTCCCAGGGCGACCGCAACTGGATCGCCGAGCAGTTCGCCACCCTCGACGCCCGGCTGGCCGGTTTCCACGCCGACGCCACCGAGCTTGAGGTTTCGGTGAAGGACCGGGAGGCCCGGGGCCAGAAGGTCACCCTGGAGTGCTGGATCGCCGGCCGTCAGAAGATCGTCACCACCTCCTCGGAGGAGGACCTGCACGCCGCCCTCAACGACGTCCGCGACGACCTGCGCCGGCGGCTCAACGACGCCAAGACCCGCCAGGAGCCCCGGCACAACAAGCACCTGCGGGACATCCCCCAGCCGCAGGGCGAGGTCGACGAGTCCGCGGACCCGGCCCGCGTCGACGCGGAAACGGCATAACCCACGCCCCGCCCCGCGATCTTGCACTTTCGGACGGCGAATCGAGGCTGTTGCCCCGTTCTGTCGGGGCAGAAAGTGCAAGATCGCGGGGAAGAGGGCGGGGGCTACCGCCGGGTAGGTCGGTCGGCGTAGCGTCGCGTTCGTGGAACCGGACGTGTTGGGGCCGCCGTACGAGCGGCAGACGATCGACCTGGGCACCGACGACGAAGGCCCCGTCGTCGCGACACTGGTCCGGCGGCGGGCCGAGCGCCCCACCGGGCGGGCGGTGCTCTACGTGCACGGCTTCGTCGACTACTTCTTCCAGACCCACCTGGCCGACTTCTTCGCCGAGCGCGGTTGGGACTTCTACGCGCTCGACCTGCGTAAATACGGTCGTAGCCTGCTCGCGCACCAGACGCCGAACTTCTGCCGCGACATCAGCGACTACTTCCCCGAGCTGGACGCCGCCGCCGAGATCATCCGCTCCGACGACGGGCACGACACCCTGCTGGTGATGGGCCACTCCACCGGCGGCCTGATCATCTCGCTCTGGGCGGACGCCCGCCGCGACACCGGCACCGTTGACGGCCTGGTCCTCAACAGCCCCTTCTTCGACATCAACGCTCCCTGGGCGGTCCGTCGACCCCTCGCGGCCGCCGTCTCCCGGCTGGGCCGCAGGGCGCCGCACCGCATCCTGCCGTTCGGCCTGGGCACGGTGTACGGCGAGAGCCTGCACGCCGACCACCGCGGCGAGTGGACCTACGACCTGGCGTGGAAGCCGCTGGCCGGGTTCCCGGTGCGGGCCGGCTGGCTGAACGCGATCCGCACCGGTCAACGCCGGCTGCGCGCCGGCCTGGACATCCCGGTCCCGGTGCTGCTGGCCTGCTCGACCCGCTCCTTCCGGGGCACCAGGTGGCACGACAACGCGACAGTGGCCGACGCCGTGCTGGACGTCGAACACATGGTGCGGTACGCGCCCCGCCTCGGCCGGCACGTCACAGTCGCCCGCTTCGACGGCGGGTTGCACGATCTCACGCTCTCCGGCCCCGCCGTACGCGCCAAGGTCTTCGACGAGGTCGGCCGCTGGGCCGAGGCGTTCCTGGCCGCCGGCCCCACCGCCCCGGCCGCCGACCCCACCGCCGACGATCCCGCCGATGCACCCACGCTGCCGCAGAGCCGACGCCCGTCGACCGGCCACGCCGAGACGACGGCGATCGGCGACTGACGAGCTGACCGCCACGGCCGCGCAGCGCGACGCCCCCGCTGCCGACCTGACCGCCGCCCCGCCGCCCCGCCGCAGCTCGAACGACCAGCCGCGGCGAAGCCACGACGTTCGGCGACTGACCCGCCCCGGCTCGAACGACCGGCCCCGGCGAAGCGACGGCGCTCGACGGCCGCTGACCCCGCCGCAGCTCAGGCGACCGCACGCCGGAGCGCCGGCGCTCGGTGACAGGTCAGTCGAGCCGGGTTCAGGCGTCGCCGGGCGTGGCCGGGAGGACGGCCCGGATCCGGTCGAAGGTCGCCACCGGGTGACCGTCGACGCCGGGCAGCACCAGGCCCAGGCAGTACAGCGAGACGTCGCCGGTGGCGTCGGCCTGCACGACGAAGACGGGCGCACCGACGTACCCCGACGGCAGTTCCGTGGTGATCCGCACGTCGTCCCCGTCGCGGACCACGCGCTCGATCCCCACCTCCAGGGGGCGCGAGGCGTCCTCGCGTACCCCATGGGCCAGCACGAAAGCGGAACTGCCGTCGGCGCCGAGGCGGGCGACGGCCTCGGGCCCGGCGGCGATCCCCGCCGGCACCGGCTGCACGCGCCACCGCCAGCCGCCGTCGCCGGCGTACCGGTGCAGGCCAGCGGTCGGCAGCACCGCGACGCCATCGCTCGCAAAGCGCGCCCAACCGGGCACGATCTCGCCCTCCGCGATGACGTCCGGGGCGACGCCGGCCGGCTCGGTGACGCTCCCCCGCAGGCCCAGCTCCCCGCCCGCAGGGCCGACGAGGTCGGCGGCCGTCAACAGCGCCTCCCCCACCGGGTCGTCGCCGTCCTGAAAGAAGAAGGCGGTGCCGTAGGCGTCGGCCGTCCGGTACGGCAGGATGGCGCGGCCGACGACCTGGCACAGCTCGTAGGCGACGCCGCTCTCGGCGTCGGGGTCCAGCAACACCAGCCGAGGGTACGGGCCGACGCACGGCCATTCGGCGGGAACCCGGATGCCAGGCGGGGAGGCTCCGTGAGACCCTGCTCGGCAACGTGGACGCGGGCACCCTTTTCGTCGTCGGGCAGCCGGACGGCGGTACCCTCTGGGCGCGACATCCACACCGCGCGCCCGTAGCTCAGCGGATAGAGCAGGGGACTTCTAATCCCAAGGCCGCAGGTTCGAATCCTGCCGGGCGCACCCTTACCACCACAGGTCAGCGGCTCGCCTGCGCCGATCGGGCCACAATGCATCGGGGGTTACGCTGACCCGGTGGCGAGGGACAAGTGGGCCCAGTGGCTCTTGACCCGCCGGGACGGCGACAGCGCAGGCCTGCGCGCCCGCAACGCCCTGGATCTGGCGGCGTTCCGGGACGGCGTCCTTGAGGGAGCTGGCCTGGCGGCCGACGACGTGGTCCTCGACGTGGGCTGCGGGACGGGCCTGATCGGTTTCGGCGCGCTGGATCGGCTCGGCCCGGACGGCCGAGTCATCTTCAGTGATGTCTCACCGGATGTGCTCGACGAGTGCCGGCGTACCGCCGATGGCGACGGGCGGTGCAGCTTCGTGGTCGCGTCGGCCGATGATCTCGTCGGAATCGCTGACGCCTCTGTCGACGTCGTGACCCTTCGGTCGGTGCTCATCTACTCCGAGCGCAAGGCCGCCGCCTTCGCGGAGTTCTTCCGGGTCCTGCGGCCGGGCGGACGGATCTCCCTGTTCGAGCCGATCAACGGCTTCGCGGAGCGGCTCCGGCCCGATGATCTGTTCGGCTTGGGCGACTCGCCCGTCAACGACGTGGTCGCCAAGGTCAGCGATTTCCACCGGAGCACCACTGCGGAAACCACCCGACCGATGATGGACTTCGACGAGCGGAATCTCGTCGACTGGGCGTTGGCCGCCGGCTTCGAGGCGGTGGAACTGGACTATCGCGCCCAGATCGACGTGCCCGCCGACCCGGTCGGGGACTGGGAAACACTCAAGCGCGTGGCGCCCAACCCGCTGGTCCCCACGTACGGCGAAGCGATCGCCGCCGCCCTGACCGACGACGAACGCGAGCGTCTCGACACGTACATGACCGCTCTGGCTGCGGCCGGCACACCAACGCGGCGCACGATGGCCACGGCGTTCCTTCGCGCACGGCGTCCGGACAGGACGCGCTGAGGACGCACGGCGCTGCCACTGAAAACGACGGGGTGAAATCACGAATGCAGCGGTTTCACCTTCCGATATGCGATCCGCCACCCTGCGGCGTCGCGGTACCGACTGGCTGATCTGCTCGACCCGACCAGGACGGGGCGCTGACGCGGATCGGCCGAAACCCACGCTGATAGCGTCGTCGCGTGTCGATGTTCCGGACTCCGCAGGTGATCCTCTTCAGCGAGGACGTCCCTCGCGCCGCCGAGTTCTACGCCGGCCTCGGTTTCACCGAGACCTTCCGGGTGCCGACCGAGGGCGAGCCGATCCACATCGACCTGGCGCTCGACGGCTACAAGATCGGTATCGCCTCGGTGGCCTCCACGCGTGATGACCACGGACTCGACCCCGTACCGCAGGGGCAGCGGGCCGCGGTGATCCTCTGGACCGACGACACCGCTTGCGCGTACGCGGCCCTCACGGCGAACGGCGCCCCGGCCCTGGCCGCACCGCACCGGTGGCTCGATCGCCTGCTGATCGCGTGGACGGCCGACCCGGACGGCAACCCGATCCAGATCGTCCAGCAGCTCTGACGACTCCGTTCGTCTGCGGCGAAAGGCGTAGCGCCTACTCGTAGAAGCATCCAGCGTGCAGGGCGTCCGCGAGGAGTTGCCAGGTCGGTTGCGCCGGGAGAGGTTGGCCGGCACGCTTCTGCAGGCGGCTTCGGTCCTGGAGGTACGCGGCGCACGCCTCCAGGTAGCGGTCTGTGGTCATGTTCTCGACCGTGTCCGGATCGCGAGCGACATCGTCAGCTATCCACCGCAGCCAGGTAACCAGGTCGTCCAGGCTGTCGACCCGCTTCAGCGGGCGGTTGTCGTCCTCGGTCATTGCCGCCCCTCCTGCATGCCGCCACCACCATCCGCGATGTCCTTCTCATGACAACGCCGCAGGTTCGAATCCTGCCGGGCGCACCCGAGCCATCATGCTGCCCGTGGTCTTGGTGGGTTCGGACGATGGGCCGTTCAGGTCACGTCCGGCGAGCGACGTGGTCTTCAGCGCGGGGCGGCAGCGTCGACTCGGTCAGTCGGCACATTGGCGTAGCCCGCGTGTACGTTCTCCCGGTCGCCCCACAGATGGTGACGTGTCAGCCGATCGGGAGGCTTTCGTGGGTGTGCTGTACGACTACTTCCGCGCTTCTGACGACGAGGCCGTCGCGAAGCTGATGGCCGTCACCGACGGCGGCCCGGTGGTGTGCGAGGGAGATTCTTCCGTCGAGGATGCGGTGGACGGCAAGGGGATCGATCCGCCCGTCGTCCTCGGCCAGGTCGTCTCGTTCGCCCTCGACGTGCCGTGGGAGCCCAACCTTGTCGGGGAGCGGCTTATCTGGCCGGACGGTGCTGCCGAGGACCGTGAGTACGAAGGACCGTGGGTCGTCGCGTTGAGCGATCGCACCCGGGACGTGCTTGCGGAGATTCCGGATGACCGCTTGCCGAGCCTGGCCGAGCAGTGGTCACGCATCGAGGAGCTGTCCCATTACAGCGACACGGGACCGGAGGTCATGCTGTCGCGCTTGCGGGAGTTCGTTGGACTGGCCCGACGAGCGCGCACGAACGGGGAGCACGTCTACTGCTGGATCTGCCTGTAGCAACGGCCGACAGGCGACGTCGACCACCCCGACTCCTGGTGACGTCGACTGTTGCGCGTGCGATGGACGATGGCCGGATGACCAGACGACGGCGTCAGTCGCCGCCACCCGCTCCGACCGGTCTGCGTCCGCGCACGCGCGTGCTGCTGACCGCGCTGCCTGTGCTGCTGCTAGGTGTGGGCCTCGTTGTCGGCGCGGTCGCCTACCGCTGGCGCGTGTCGTCGGAGGCGGACCGTCTGCGGGCCGAGGGCGTTCGGGTCACGGCCTACGTCTCCGATCGGGCCGGGGGCCAGGGACGGGGCAGCGGTGTCGACCGGATCGAGGTCTCCTACCTCTACGAGTCGAGGTCGTACAGCACCTGGATCCCCTGCGCTGGCGAGACCGGCTGCCGCCGGACTCCCGGCCCGACGATGGACGTGTGGGTGGACCCGGACGCACCTGGCACGTTCGTGGCGGCAAACGGGCACACCGATGGCTCGCTGTCGTTCCTGATGTCCTGGACGATCCCTCCGGTCGGGCTCCTCCTCGCCGCCGTCGGCACCATCCTGCTGGTGCTTGTCGTCCGCACGAGGGACGAACAGTGGCGGTAAGGCCGGCTCAGCCCCACCGGAAGCCGGTGCCGACCCGTCGCGCCGGTGCCATATGCTGCGCGCGTCCACACGGGGGCCACGGGGAGAATCACATGCGACGGTACGGCAGGGCAGCGCTCGCGGCTGCGTTCCTCACTGTGGCGCTGGCGGGCTGCGGCACGCCGGCCGGCACGGACGGTGACCTGTCCGACGACTGGCGACCGATGGCGGCGGCGCAGCAGTTCACCCCGAAGGCCGACGAGTGCCACGTGATCGACGAGGCCACGTCGTACCTGAGCAGCTACTCCCCCGTCAACTGCGTCCAGACCCACAAGGTGGAGACCTTCTACGTCGGCACCTTCACCGGAGCTCTGGCCGCCCGGACCGCGCCGCCCAAGACGGAGTCGGCGTCGATGCGGTCGACCTTTGCCGACTGTGACAGCCGCGCCAAGAAGTTCGTGGGCGGCGAATGGCGCGATGCCCGACTATCGGTGCAGGTCGCGCCGACGTCGCCAGCCGCCTGGGCGGGTGGCGCGCGCTGGTACCGGTGCGACATCTTCGAGTTGGACGAGATCAACGGCCCGAACGGCGAGAGCGATGCGGCGATCCAGCGGTCCGGCTCGCTACGCAACGCCCTGGCCAGCAGTTCCCCGCTGCACTACGGGTGCATGAACGAGGACAAGTGGGGGATGCTGCGTCCGGTTGCGTGCACTGCCGGGCATCAGTTCGAGTACGCCGGCGCCTGGACCGCGCCGGATCGCTCCTGGGCGGACGCGACCCGGGACGAGCCCTCCATCCACTCGGCCTGCCGGACGGTCATCGCCCGGTACGCGAAGGTGCCCGTGGACAGCAACCTGCAATACCGCACCGGGACCTCGTACCGCTTCCCGAACCGCCTGCTGTGGGAACGCGGTGATCGTGGCGTGCGATGCTACTACTGGTCCGGCGGCCCCATGATCAAGCGTTCGATCGCTGGCGGCGGCACGAAGGCGCTGCCGATCCGCTGAGGCGGGTCAGATCGGTCCCAGCAGCGCCGCCAACGCGGCGTCACCCTGCCCGAGTTGCGTTCCACCGGGTGAGGCCACGACCAGGAAGCGTCGGCAGGCGTCCAGCTCGACGTACCACTCGGGCCCACCCCCGTCCAGGGACCGGAGCACCGCGAAGCGGGACGCCGGGGTGGCACAGTCGGCCGCCGGTCGAGTCGTGGCCAGCGCTTGGAGCGCCTTCGCCTGCCGCTGCGGTGGCAGCGGCCCGCCGTACACGAAGTCACCTGCCGGTTTGCCGCCGCCGCGCTCGGACGGGGGCACCTCGTAGACGCAGAGGCGCAGCGGCCCGGCCTTCGGACTCGCGCCGGGCACGACACGTCCGGGATGTCCGAGGTGGGTCTCCACCCACACCATGTCGGACCACCGCTGCTCGCAGCCGGCGGTCTCGGCCGCCGACGATTCGACAAGCCCGACCGTGCGGGTGTCGACAGTGGTCAGGCGCAGCCCGTCCAACGCCGCACGCACCTCCGGGCGCGGCTTGCCGCAGACGTCCGTCGGCAGGTACGGCCGCAGCCAGCGGCCCCGGTCGTCGAGCAGCGCCAGCCAGGGTGGGATGAGCAGGTCGAGGGTGCAGGCGATCTCCCCTCGACCGCGGCCCTGGTCGGGCAGGCGCAACGCGGCCAGCAGCGCTGCGATCTCGTCGGCGCGGCGCTCGGTGGCCACCTGTTCCCGGCCGCCACCGGCCCGTGGCCGGACCTCGCGGCCGCAGAGCACTGCGGCGACCGGAACGAACGCGGGGTCGATCCGCCCGATCGTCGGCTCGGTCCTGGCGGGCGTCGGCGCCGCGGGCCCGTCCGACCCCGGCGGTACGGGCAGCACGACGCCGGCCTGCGGCGCGACCTCGGCGCAGGAGGTCCACTTCCCGACGACCTCGGCCGGACCGGGATCGTTGGGCGTGTTGGCCGGGCCCGCGCAGCCGCTCAGTAACAGGCCGCACAGCCCCATGCCGAGCAGCGCCGCCGCAAGTGTCGTTCCGCCCGAGCGCATCCGGCTCACCACCTCTCGCCAGGAGATGAGACGGCGGGTGCCGCTCCCCGGTTCCGGCCGTCGAGACGGCCGGCGCGATGCTCACCCCGACTGGCGAGTCCGACCCCTGCGGGAACGCGTGCCGGTCCTGCCGCGTCGCATGGGAATGGATGCGAAGACCCTCGCCCGGATGGCCACTCTCGCCGTTGCGCCGCTGCTGGCCGCGGCAGGCTGCGCAGGGTTCGCCACGTCAACGAACCCGCCTCCCCCGGTATCGCGCGGCGCAACGCCAGGGTCCGTGGTCTCGCACCCGCCTCCCAGCGCGACACCAGCCGCCATCCGCCTCGTCGACGAGGACTCGGCCGACCTGCACCTGTGGGTGAGCAATCAGTCGTTCGAGGACGACCGGGTCACCGTCGTGGTCAGCATCGACGGCACCCGGCTCGTCGATCAGCCCTTCGACGTGCAGGGCCAGCACAACTGGATCCTGTTCCCCATCAAGCTCCCGCTGGGCAGCCACGAGGTGACCGCCACCTCGCCGACGGGCGCCGAGACACACCAGCGGCTCACCGTGCCCGAGCAGGGACGCCGGTACGCCGTGCTCAGCTACTGGACCGAGCCGGGCCGAGACAATCGTCAGCTGAGTTGGTCAGTCCAGTCCCACCCGGTCGCCTTCCAGTAGACGAGCCAGCCGCTGGCCAAGGGTGATGTCGCCGACGCCGGGCGGCGCCGCCGGTCGGACCACCTCGCCCGTCGGCATGATGGCCCGATGGCACATCTGGGACTGGTCTCGGTACTGGTACGCGAGTACGACGAGGCGATCGACTTCTACGTGGGCGGCCTCGGCTTCGAGCTGGTGGAGGACACGGCCCGTCCAGACGGCTCGCGCTGGGTGGTGGTGCGGCCCCCGGGGGCTCGGGAGACGGCGTTGCTGCTGGCCCGGCCGAGCAGCGCCCAGCAGCAGGCGCGGGTGGGTGACCAGACCGGCGGCCGGGTCGGCCTGTTCCTGCACACCGAGGACTTCGCCCGGGACCACGCCCGGATGGTCGCGGCCGGGGTGCGGTTCCTGGAGGAGCCCCGGCACGAGGCGTACGGCTCGGTGGCGGTATTCGTCGACCTGTACGGCAATCGGTGGGACCTGATCCAGCCTCGCAGCGCAGAGTGACGACAAGGCGACACCATGCGTACGGTGGGTGAACGCTCACCGTACGCCATGCTATTCTCCGATGTCGATCTCTGCAGCGCGGACCCGGACCGGGTCGTTGTCGGAAGGACAGCTCCCGATGCCGGCGACTGCCGCCCCGACCGTGCCACCGCCCGTCCTGGACAGTCCGGCCGGCGGGGCGTTCAGTCTCATCTTCACCACGCTGCCGGCGCTGCTGCGGCTGACGTGCGGGCTGGTCGGCGCCGCGGTGGCGCTGTCGGTGCGTACCCCGCCGGTCGATGAGGCCCTGCTGTGGCCCGGCGTGGCCGCGCTCACCGGATGGTCGCTCTGGTATGCCGGCCGCGCGCTGCGCCACGGGATCACCCCGGCACTGGTCGCCGGTGACGTCGGGATCACCGCGCTGGCCTGCCTGCTCATCCCTCGCCTGGTGGCGCCCGAGGTGCTGCCCGGCGAGGGCAGTTGGATCGCGGTGCTCGCCAGCACCACGGTGATCAACGCGCAGGCCACCGCCCCGGCCCGCTGGTCGGTCCCGGCCGGGCTGCTGGTCACCGCGACGTACGTGGTCGGCGCGCAGGCGGCCGGCAACCCCGCCGAGTCCCGGGCGCACGCCGCCACCCTGCTGGTGCAGACGGCCTGCACGGCGATGATGACGGGGGTGATGCGCCGCCGGATCGGGCGGGCCGACCGGGCGTTCGCCGAGCACCAGCGGTTGACCCGGGAGGCGTTGGTCGCCCGCGCCGCCCGCGAGGCGGAGCGCCAGCAGAATCGGGACCTGCACGACACAGTGCTCGGTACGCTCACCATGGTGGGGCTCGGCGCGGTGGCTGGGCCGTCGGCCGCGTTCCGCGATCGCTGCGCCACCGACCTGCGTACTCTCGTCGCGTTGACCGACCTGGGTCCGGCGCCCGGCGACGGCCCGGTCCCCCTCGACGCTCGGTTGCGGACGGTGCCCGACCGGCTGCCCGAACTGTCGGTGGGCCTGGAGCTGGCCTCGTGCGCGGTGCCCGCCGGGGTGGCCGACGCGATCACCGAGAGCGCCTACGCGGCACTGTCCAACGTGGTCCGGCACGCGCCGGGCGCGCAGGCCACCCTGCGGCTGACCCGCGACGCGGTCGCCGTCGTGGTCGAGGTGGTCGACGACGGCCCCGGGTTCGACCCGGGCACCGTCCCGGCGCACCGGTACGGGCTGCGGGAGTCGATCCGCGGTCGGATGGCTGCGGTCGGCGGGCGGGCCGAGGTGCGCTCCGCGCCCGGTGCGGGCACCCGGATCCGACTGGAGTGGCCCGGTGTCGGCTGACCTCGGCGCCTCGGCGGAGCGCATCCGCACCCGCAAGGTACGCGTTCCGGGTCCGCCCGGCCCGGCCGACGGGTCCACGCCGCCCGAGCCCGCGGTGCTCGCCGCGCCGGCCGCGGTGGCGCACGCCTCCGACCGGGGGGCCCGGATCGTCGCCGTCGCCATCGCGCTGGCCTGGCATGTCGCGATCGGACTTCCGGCGGTGCTGGCGATGCGGACGCAGTTCACCGCGCCGACGGTGGTGCTCGGCGGTTGGATCCTGGTCGCCGTGACCGGCGCGGTGGCGGGCGTCCGGCTGCTGCGGGGAGCGCCGCTGCCGCCCTGGCCGCTCGCCGGGCTGCTGCTCGCCGTCGACGCGGCCGTCTTCGCGGCGGTCGGCGAACGGCAGCTCTTCGCCGCCGCGAACTGGGTGTGGGGCACGCTCGGCTGGTTCTTCGTGCTGGCGCTGTGGGGTCGGCGGGTCAGCGGTCTGGTCGCGCTGCTGACCACGCACGCGCTGATCGCGCTCGCCGCCGTCCTCGCGCACGGCCCCGGCGCGGCCGACCTGGCCCGCTACACCATGTACGTCTACGGCACCTTCTCGCTGCCGGTGGCGGTCTTCGTTGGCAGCGCGGTGATCGTCGGCCTGGCCCGGGAGCGGGCTGCCGCGGCTGCCGCGATGCACACGCTCGCCGCCGAGCGAGCGGCCGCAGAGCGGAGCCGGCAGGAACGCCGTGACCGGCTCGCCCTGGTCGGCGCGGCGGCCGGACGGGTGCTCGGCGAGCTGGCCGCCGGCGAGGTCGACCCGGACGACCCGGAGGCGCAGCGCCGCTGCGTGCTGGCCGCGGCCCGGCTGCGTCGCCTGATCGCCGAGTCCGACGACGTGCCCGACCCGTTGCTGCACGAACTGCGGGCCGCCGCCGACCTGGCCGAACGCAACGGACTGCCGATCGACCTGATCGCCATCGGCACCCCACCGCCGCTGCCGGTCCAGATCCGCCGCCGGCTGGCCGACCCGCTCACCGGCCTGCTCGCCGACGCCCGGGGGTGGGCGCGTCTGACCGTGGTGTCCGGCCCCGACGAGGTGGTGGTCAGTCTGGTCACGCCGGACCGGGAGGGACCGGACGCGACCGGCCCTCCACCCGGGGAGCACGACGACGGGCCGGTGCAGCACCTCTACGAACGGGACGGGGACATCAGATGGGCGCAGACCCGGTGGTTGGGGTGACCGGTGACCGGCTGGTCGGGGTGGCGATCGTCGACGACCACCCGGTGGTCGTCGAGGGGGTGCGCGCCTGGCTCGCCAGCGAGCCGCGACTGACCGTGCTGGCCACCGGGGACGACCCGGACGAGGTGCTGCGCGCGGCACCGGACGCCGACGTCGTCCTGCTCGACCTGCGGCTGCACGGCCGGATGGCGCTGGACAAGCTGGCCGAGTTGAGCGCCACCGGGCGACGGGTGGTGGTCTACTCGGAGCACACCGACCCGGGGACGATGCTCGCCGCGCTGGACGCCGGAGCCGTTGCCTTCCTGGCCAAGCACGAAGGTCGGGAGCACTGCGTGGCGACCGTGTTGGCGGCGGCGAGCGACCGCCCGTACGTGCCACCGGCGCTGGCCGGCGCGATGGTCGGCGATCCGAGGCCGGACCGGCCGATGCTGTCCGACAAGGAGCGTGAGGCGCTGCTGCTGTGGTTCCAGTCGATGTCCAAGGCGTCGGTGGCCCGTCGCATGCGGATCAGCGAGCACACGGTGAAGCAGTATGTGGACCGTGCGCGGATCAAGTACACCCGGGCGGGGCGGCCGGCAGCCACAAAGGCGGCGCTGCTCGCCCGTGCGATCGAGGACGGGCTCGTCCGCCCGGAGGAGATCGGCATCTACCGGTCACAGGCGACGCACGACCGGCCGACCCCCTAACGGGCGTCATGACAGTGGCCGGCGGATCGGCGAGGCTCAACCCACAGCCAGCTGACCGGGAGGTCGTGACGATGCACGCCGACGCGTCCCCCTTTTTCATCGGCCCACACCGGTTCGACGCGCCGGACGACGATGTGGGCCCGACCCTCGACCGGCGTTACGACATGCGCCCGCTGCCCGGCGAGAAGGTGCTCGGCAGACACCGGCTGCTCGTCGCGGGCTACCTGCTCGGGCCGACCGAGACACGACGCGGCTGGCAGCTTCCGGGGCCGGTCTCGGTGACCGTCACCGACCAGCGGATCTGCTGGGTGGGCACCGGCTCGCAACTGTCCCTGGTCGCCGACGACGCGCCGCGGCCCCGGCCGGCGGGGCGGCTGACCGGGCTGATGACCGGCCAGATCCGCTGGCAGTGGCCGTCCCGGCTGGAGCTTCCCCCCACCGATCCGGCACAGCTGATGATCGTCTGCGACGCGTTGCGGACCATTCAGCAGCCGGCGCTGGCCCTCGGCGGGTCACCTGGTGAAATCATCGCCCTGGCCCGGCAGGTGCGCCGGGCGGTGGCCATGTTCCGGCTCACCCGCCCGCAACTCGTGGACCTCTCCGCGCAGGAGCGCGACGTTCTGCTGCTGCGGGCCGGTCCCGCGCTGCCCGCCGGGGAAACCCGGATCACCCTGCCCGGCTCGCTGCCGGTGGAGTTCCGCTCCCGCGACGACTACTACCGCTCGGGACCGGAGCCGACCTCCTGGGACGGTTTCGCAGGCGGCGCGGCGTCCGGGCGTTGGTGAGGCCGCGCCGCGCGACAGGTCTGATCGTTCTCAGACGCTCGGGGTGCGCTCCTCGCCGACGGCGTCCAGCGCGGCGGCCTCCTCCGGCGTCGGCGCGGTGCCACCGAGGTGCGCCGGGAGCCACCAGCTGTCCTCCGGGCCGGCCGGCGCGTCCGGGTAGTCGCGCTGGGCCCGCTCGACGAGCGCGCTCAACCGGGTGGTCAGCTCGGCGGCCAGCAGGTTCGGGTCCGGGAAGTCCGCCGGCTGGATCGGCTCGCCGATCAGGATGGTGATGGGCGTGTGCCGACGGGTGAGGGTGCGGGGCCGGCCCTTGGTCCAGAGCCGCTGGGTGCCCCAGAGCGCGACCGGCAGCACCGGCACCTTCGCCGAACGGGCCATCCGGACGGTGCCGCTCTTGAGCTCCTTGACCGTGAACGACCGGCTGATCGTGGCCTCCGGGAAGACGCCCACCACCTCGCCGCGCTTGAGCGCGGCGACTGCCGAGCGGAACGAGGCGGCACCGGCCTCCCGGTCCACCGGGATGTGGCGCATGCCGCGCATCAGCGGGCCGGAGATCCGGTGCGTGAAGACCGACTGCTTGGCCATGAACCGCACCAGCCGACCCGACGCGTTGGCACCCAGGCCGGCGAAGATGAAGTCGAGGTAGCTGACGTGGTTGCTGGCCAACACCGCCCCGCCGGTGCGGGGTACGTGGTGGGCGCCCTCGATGGTGATCTTCAGGTCGAGGACCCGGAACATCGTCTTGGCGGCGGCGATAACGGGCGGGTACACGAGCTCCGGCATCCGCAGAATCTACCCTGCCCGGCTGGGGATCGCCTGGGTGGCGGCCCGGCGGCGACGCGGGTGGCGCCCCGCCGCCGGTACGCCGGCAATGGCTCAGTCGGCGAGACTGTTCAGATCGAGCCGACCCCGGGCGAAGGCGTCCACCCGACCCCAGCGGCCCGGGATGTCCAGCACCTCGATCCGGCCCATCCCGACCGGCAACCGCGGTTCCACCGCCAGGTGCCCCTCGTGCGGTTCGAGGCCGAGCATGGTGCGCAGCAACAGCAGGGGCGTGCCCGTCGACCAGGCCTGCGGGCTGCACGCCGTCGGATACTCCACCGGGAACTTCGTCAGCTCCCGCGGGTAGCCGCCGAACGCCTCAGGTAGCCGCCCGTCGAAGTAGGTGGCCGCGTCCAGGATGCCGTTGGCGAGGGTGGCGGCCTCCTCGGCGAAGCCGTACCGGCGCAGGCCCCAGGCGATGAAGGAGTTGTCGAACGGCCAGATCGTGCCGTTGTGGTAGCCGATCGGGTTGTACCGCGTCTCCCCCTCGGCGAGCGTCCGCACCCCCCAGCCGGAGAACAGTCGCGGCCCGACCAGGTGCGCCGCCAGCTTCTCCGCGCGCTCGGGCAGGACGATCCCGCTCCAGAGCAGGTGGCCGATGTTGGAGCTGAGAACGTCGCACTGACGGCCGTCCGGGTCGAGGGCCAGCGCGTAGTACTCGCCGTCGGCCACCCACCAGTCCCGGTTGAACCGCTCCTTCAGCTCCGCCGCCTCCCGCTCCAACTGGTCGGCGAACTCCGGGTCACCCCAGAACTCGCGGGCCATCCGCGCCGCGCGGACCTTCGCGTCGTACGCGTAGCCCTGCACCTCGCAGGTCGCCCGCGGGAAGGGCGGCAGGGTGCCGTCGGAGTAGGAGATCGAGTCCCAGGAGTCCTTCCAGCACTGGTTCTCCAGGCCGGTCTCGGTGTTGCGCCGCTCGTACCAGATGTAGCCGTTGCCGACCAGGTCGGCGTAGCTGTCGATCCACTTCAGCGCGGCCCGGGACTCCTGCTCCAACTCCTTGACCAGCGCGACGTCCCCGGTCCACCGCTCGTACTCGTCGAGCAGCACGACGAACAGCGGCGTGGCGTCCACCGACCCGTAGTACGGCGAGTGCGGCTGCTCCTCGAACGCGGCGGTCTCGCCGTAGCGCATCTCGTGCAGAATCCGCCCCGGGTCCTCGTCCCGGAAGTCGTCGAACCGGCTGCCCTGCAGCGACGCCAGGATGCGCAGGGTCGTCTTCGACAACTGCGGGGTGAACGGCAGCGTCTGCAGGCAGGTGAGGATGCTGTCCCGGCCGAACATGGTCATGAACCAGGGCAGGCCGGCGGCGGGCAGCGTGGCGCCACCGAGCGAGAGGGGCGAGAAGCGCAGCGCCGCCAGGTCGATCAGGCTGCGCCGGTACGTGCTGGCCACCCGGCCGTGCTCGCTGTTGACCTTCGGGGCGTCCGCGATCCACTGCTCCAGGTCATGTTGCAGGGCCAGCCGCTCACCGCCGTGCACCCGCAGCCCCATCCGCAGGTCCCGGTCGCCGGGCCCGACCGCGCGCGTCTGCACGTCGATCGCCGCCTCCCACTGCTCGTTCGGCTCCAGGTGCACGGTGTACGCGAAGCCCTGACTGTCGTACCGGGCCGCCATCGACGAGGAAATGATCGTCTCACGCCGGAAGTTGCCCCGGCGGTAGCCCAGACGCAGTTTGTCGGCCTCGACCTCGGTGTAGATCTCGCCCTTCTTGTTCAGGATCTCGTCCTTGACCTGGAACAGGTCAGCGAAGTCGGACGCCGCGTCCATCCGTATTTCCAGGTCGACAGCCTTCTCGTCGTGGTTCAGGATGGTGAGCTGCTCCCGGAAGCTGCCGCCGACCGCACGCTCCCGGATGATCGACAACTTCGCGTCGACGTAGTGCGTGGCCATTCCCGGCACCAGGAAGAACCGCGACTCGAAGTACTGCAGGTCGTCGTACGACAGCGAGTTGAGTCGTTCACCGTTCACGCTCAGGACCCACGTGGACAGGAACCGGGTGTCGATGGAGAAGAGGCCGGTCGGCTCACTCGGTGTCGCCTCGATGTCACCGGTGTCCTCACAGACGACGAACGTGTTGCCGTCCAGGATCCGGATCGTGTTGCTCTGGCCCATCAGCGCACCTCCCCCGCGAAACGGCGACGCGGCCCACGGGCGTCCGGCGACCCGGGGAAGATCCGCTCCACCAGCACCACCAGCCGAGCGTCGCCGGACACCGTCATGTCCCCGCGCAACAGGGCGGCCAGGCCGTGCTCACGGCCGGCCGCGATCTCGTCGAACAGCATTGGGCTGGCGCCGATCACCGTGTCGGCCTCCCGGTCCTCCTGACTGACGTTGAGTCGCCCGTGGTCGATCGCGAGCAGCCAGTGCCGGGTCTGCGCCCCCTCGTGCAGGTCGATCCGCAGTGTCCCGGAGGTCTTCGCCAGCAGAGGCTCGTACCCCCGCCGGTCCAGGTCCTCAAAGAACCTCGTGGTCGCGTCCACCATCGGGTCACTCCTCCCAGTTGGCCGGGCCCGGGATCCCACCCGGCGCGCTCGCGTCGCGCGC
The DNA here is from genome assembly GCF_049841615.1 of Micromonospora sp. DT63. Taxonomy (NCBI): domain Bacteria; kingdom Bacillati; phylum Actinomycetota; class Actinomycetes; order Micromonosporales; family Micromonosporaceae; genus Micromonospora; species Micromonospora sp. DT63. The sequence goes on from NZ_JBNCKQ010000002.1 coordinate 88,245, forward strand.
ACGGCCGGCGTTGCACGTCCCCGCACGGGTCCCCGAGCCGCGCACGCCCAACCTCGCCCACATCGGGTGACCCCACCCCCACCCACCACCCCCCGCCCCGCCCGGCCCCGCCCCGCCCGGCCCCGCCCCGTTCCGGTGATCAAGAGGTTTGCGTCACCGCTTCCGGCGTGTCGTGACGCGAACCTCTTGATCACCGAGGCAAGGCGAGGTGGGGCAGGGCCGGGCGGGGCGCCGAGGGCGGGGTGGGGGCAGGGCGGCGCCGGCCCTCCCCCCGAAGGGAGAGGGCCGGCGCGTTGGCTGCGGGTCGTCAGTTGTTCGGATCGTCCGCGCTGATGTCGGCCAGCACCGACTGCGGTTCGCGCTCGACCGCGAGGTCGCCCATCGAGACGAGGCCGACCAGGCGCCCGTCGTCGATCACCGGCAGCCGGCGTACGGCGTACGTGCGCATCAGGTCCGCGGCGGACACCGCGTCGTCGTACTGGCTCACGGTGATCACGTCGCGGCTGGTGATCTCGTTCAGCCGGGTCGAGCCCGGGTCCATGTTCTCCGCGACACCACGGACCGTGATGTCCCGGTCCGTGACGATACCGACGACACTGTCGCCATCGGTCACCACCACGTCACCTATCGCGCTGTCGCGCATCTCCTGCGCGGCGGCGATGAGCGTGTCGTTGCCGTCCATCGTCACCAACCGGGTCGTCATGAACTCTCCGACCGTTGTCATGGTGCTCCCCTCTCGGTGTCGGCACGCCCCGTCTACCCGCCGCCCGGGAGGGGGTAACGCCGGCGGCGGTGCGGTGCGGGCCGCCATTCGCGTGGGGCGGCGGGAAGAAACCCCGCGACACCGCCTGATCGACAACCGTTGTGACGCCGGGCGAGTTAATGGCACAGACCCCACTAACTCGCCGAGGGCGGCACCGCCTAGCGTGGTGGGGTGCTGACGGGCGAGCGGGAGCTGAGGGACCTCGTCGGCGGCAACGCCTGGCTGACCCGGGCGCTGACCGTGGTCCGCGACTCCGGCCTGCCGGACGCCTGGATCGGCGCGGGCGCCCTCCGCGACCTGGTGTGGGGCGAGCGGTACGGCGACGGGTTCGACCCGGCGACGGTCCGCGACGTGGACGTGGTCTTCTTCGACCCGACGAGACTGTCCCGCGACGACGACCGCCGGGCCACCGCCCGACTCGCCGCGGCGTGGGCAGTGCCGCCGTGGGAGGCACGCAACCAGGCGGCGGTGCACACCTGGTACGCGTCGAAGTTCGGCGGCGATCCCATCGCCCCGTACCGCAGCGTCGCCGAGGCGGTGGCCACCTGGCCGGAGTACGCGACAGCCGTGGCCGTGCGGCTACGCCCGAGCGGTGGGCTGGAGGTGTGCGCCCCGTACGGCCTGGCGGATCTGCTGGGCGGAGTGTGGCGGCACAACCCGGCCCGGGTCGGCGTCCCGCTGTCCCGGCAGCGACTGGCTCGCCACCGGCCCGCGCAACGCTGGCCCGGCGTGACAGTGATCGAGCCCGGCTGAGCCGGGCGGGGGCGGTCGTCAGTCGCGAAGCGCGGTCTGCGGCCGCTCAGGCACGGGCGTGGTTCCCGACCCTCTCAGGCGCGGGGCGCGATCCCGTAGACGCGCTCCACGTGCAGGCGCAGCACCAGCCGCCGTTCGGCGACCATCGCGTTGCGGTATTCGGCCCAGTCCGGGTGCTCGCCCCGAAGCGCCCGGTAGAGCCCCACCAGCTCCTCGACCGTGGCGTCGTCGACGCCGGCTGCCGGAGCGGTCAGCTCGGCCCGAGCCTCGACCACCGCGTACGCCCAACCATCCTCGCTGCTGACGTGGAAGCTGGCCCGCGGGTCCCGGCGAAGGTTGGCGGTCTTGGCCCGGCCCTCGGTGACGGACACCCGGATCAGGCCGGCCGCCCGGTCGAACGAGTAGACCACTGTGGACAGCTGGGGTCGCCCGTCGCGTTTGACTGTGGCCAGCACGCCCATCGAGCGGCTGGCGATCAGGTCGGTCAACGCCTGCTGGGTGGGGTCCTCCGGCACGGCTTCCTCCAGGTGGCACGGTTGGCTACGTCCATCCAAACATGACCGGCGTGCTCCCGCCCCCGATGAGCCGCCGCCCGCCACGGACTGCGGGCCCCCCACCGAGACCGGCCGGGAGCCCGCAGTTGTCGCAACTGTCAGCGTCGCTCGGCGGCCACCAGCTCGGCGAGCTGTACGGCGTTGAGGGCGGCGCCCTTGCGCAGGTTGTCGTTGGAGCAGAAGAGCGCCAGCCCGTACTCGACGGTCTCGTCGGCGCGGATGCGGCCCACGTAGGTCGGGTCCTGCCCGGCGGCCTGCAGCGGCGTCGGCACTGCGGTAAGCGCGACACCGGGCGCGTCGGCGAGCAGCTCGTGGGCCCGCTGCGGGGTGAGCGGACGGGCGAAGCGGGCGTTGATCTGGAGCGAGTGGCCGGTGAAGACCGGCACCCGGACGCAGGTGCCGGAGACCTTGAGGTCGGGGATCTCCAGGATCTTGCGGCTCTCGTTGCGGAGCTTCTGCTCCTCGTCGGTCTCGAACGAGCCGTCGTCGACGATCGAGCCGGCCAGCGGCAGCACGTTGAAGGCGATCGGCTCGGCGAACGAGCGCGGCGCGGGGAACTCCACGGCCGACCCGTCGAAGGCGAGGCCGGCGGCGTGCTCGGCGACCTTGCGGACCTGCTCGTCCAGCTCGGCGACGCCGGCCAGGCCGGCGCCGGAGACCGCCTGGTACGTCGAGACGACCAGGCCGACCAGCCCAGCCTCGGCATGCAGCGGACGCAGCACCGGCATCGCGGCCATCGTGGTGCAGTTGGGGTTGGCGATGATGCCCTTCGGGCGGTCGGCGGCGGCGTGCGGGTTGACCTCGGCGACCACCAGCGGCACCAGCGGGTCCATCCGGAACGCCGACGAGTTGTCGATCACCACGGCGCCGGCCTCGGCGACCCGGGGCGCCAACTCCCGGGCGGTGCCCTTACCCGCCGAGAAGAGCACGATGTCCAGCCCGGAGTAATCAGCGCTCGCGGCGTCCTCGACTGTCACCTCGCCGTCGCGCCACGGCAGCGTCCGCCCGGCGGACCGCGCCGAGGCGAACAACCGCACCTGCTCCGCCGGGAACTCCCGCTCCGCCAGCACCTGCCGCATCACGCCACCGACCTGGCCGGTGGCCCCCACAATGCCGATCCTCATGCCCGGAGGCTACCCACCCCACAGCCGAAACCGGGACCCCTTTCCCACCCCCCGGGTCCCACCTCACACCCGACCCCCTCCCCCGTCGATCATGAAGTTGTTGCCGCGACACGCCGTGACGAGTGACAACAACTTCATGATCAACAGGGACCGTGGGTCAGGGGAGGAGGTCTCCCAGGGCGGCCGATTCCAGGTCGTTGCGGATTACTGCGGCGTCGCCTTCGATGACCAGGGTCAGCGCTTCCGGGTGCAGGTGGGTGGCCGCCGCCGCCGAGACCTGGTCCACGTCGGCGGTGAGCAGTTCCTCGCGCAGCCGGGCGTGGTAGTCGTCCGGCAGGTCGTGCACCACGAGCGTGGTCAGCGCGGACGCGATCGCCCGGGGGCTCTGCAACTCGACCGACAGCTGCCCGGCCCGCCAGGAACGGGCCACCGCCAGCTCGTCCTCGGTCACGCCGCCCGCCTGCGTACGGGTGATCTCGCCCACCGCCTCGACCAGGGCCGGCGCGGTGACGGCGGTCTGCACGCCCGAGCTGACCGCGAACCGCCCGAACCGGCGGGACGAGGCGAATTCGCCCCGGATGCCGTACGTGTAGCCGCGCACCTCACGGATCAGGTGGTTGAGCCGGGAGGTGAACGCCCCACCGAGCACCGTGCTCGCGAGCGTCATCGGCACGTGGTCGGGGTGCGCCCGGTGCGGCGACGGGTGGCCCAGCCGCAGCGTGGACTGCACCGAGCCGGGCCGGTCCACCAGGATGATCCGGCGGTTGGTGTGCAGCGGGACCTCGATCGGGCCGCCCCGCTCGGCCGGACCGCCGCCGGTGCCGGCGAACGCCGCGCCGGCCAACGCGTCCAGGTCGATCCGGTCCAGGTCACCGGCGACAATCAGCGTGCCGGGGCGCAGGAACCACTCGGAGTGAAAGACGGTGATGTCCTCCACGTCCAGGGCGGCCACCGAGTCCGGATCGCCGTACATCGGTCGGCCCCAGCGGGTGTCGGCGCCGAACAGGTCGGCGCGCAGCGCGGCGTCGGCGCGCGGGCCGGGGTTGGCCCAGTCCATCCGCAACGCGGTGGCCTCGTCGTCGCGGACGCGCCGGACGTCGGCCGGGTCCAGCCGGGGCGTCCGGACGGCCTCGGCGAGGAGCTGCACCGCGGCGGTCAGCCGGTCCACCGGGACCTGGACGCTGATCTGGAACGAGTCCCAGTCCAGCCCGGTCACCAGCTCGGTGCCCAGCGCCTCGATGGCCAGCGCGTACGCCGTGGCGTCCCGCTGCGCGGTGCCCTCCTCCAGGGCCTTGGCGAGCACGCCGCCCAGCCCTTCCTTGCCGGTCAGCTCCCGGCCGGCGCCGGCGTCGAGCAGCAGCAGCGCGACGGCGAGGTTCTGCCCGGGCAGGTGCGCGGCGACCACCTGGCCGCCACCCGCCGCGCGGCGGACCACCGGCGGGAACCGGTACGGGCGAGCGGCGCCCGGGCCGGGACGGTCGGCGATCAGCGTCATGCGGTCTCCTCGGGCAGGTAGGTCAGGGTCACCCGGTCGGCGGCGCCGAGCACCTCGGCGGCGGTCTCGGCGATCTGCTCGGCGGTCACCGCGAGCCAGGCGGGCAGCCGGTCGGCGGCCCGGGCCGGGTCGCCGAACTGGGTCGTGTACCGGCCGAGCGTGTCCGCGCGGCCGTCCACTGTCGACATCTGCCGCCACCACGCGGTGCTCAGCAACGCCTTCGCCCGGTCCAGCTCGGCGGCGGTCACCGGCACGGTGGCCAGTTCGTCGACGACCTCGGCCAGCCCTTCGGCCAGCCGCTCGCCGCTGATGCCGGGGCGGGCGGTGGCGGTGGCGATCAGCGGCGCCGGGGCGTGCGCGAGGTCCACCCCGTACGCGCCGACCAGGTCGGGTTGCGCGATCCGCTCACCGTCGGCGAGCCGCTGGTAGAGCCGGCTGCCCCGGCCGCTGCCGAGGACTGTGGCGAGGACGGTGAGCACGTCGTAGCCGGGGCTGCCGAACGGGTGGCCCCGATGGGCGATGTAGACGCGGGGCGCCGGCACGTCGGCGGTCACGATCTCCACGGCGGGCTCACCGGTCGCCGGGACGCTGCGGCCGTCGGGCGCTGGCGGGATGTCGTCGCGGGCGGGCAACGCCCCGAAGTACTTCTCGGCCAGCGCGAACACCTCGGCGGCCGGGGCGTCGCCGACGACGGTGAGCACCGCGTTGTTCGGCGCGTAGTACGTCTCGTGGAACGCCTGGAAGGTGGCGAGGTCGGCGGCGTTCAGGTCGGCCATCGAGCCGATCGTCGAGTGGTGGTACGGGTGCCCCGGCGGGTAGAGCAGCGGGAGCAACCGCAGCCAGGCGTCCCCGTACGGGACGTTCTCGTACCGCTGCCGCCGCTCGTTCTTCACCACGTCGCGCTGGTTGTCGAGCGTCTCCTGGGTGAGCGCCGGGACCAGCCCACCCATCCGGTCGGCCTCCAGCCAGAGTGCCAGCTCCAGGTGCTCGGCCGGGACCGTCTCGAAGTAGTTCGTCCGGTCCGGGTTGGTGGTGGCGTTGAGCGAGCCGCCGGAGCCCTGGATCAGCTTCATGTGCTCGGTCTTCGCCACGTTCACCGAGCCCTCGAACATCAGGTGCTCGAAGAGGTGGGCGAAACCCGTCTGCCCGGCCGGCTCGTGCCGGGATCCGACGTCGTACCAGAGATTGACGGCCACCGCGGGTGCGGTGCGGTCCTCGCTCACCACCACACGCAGGCCGTTGTCCAGTCGGGACGTCTCGATGGGCCAGGGGTAACCACTGTCGGGCATGGCACGACGCTATCCGATCTCGCGGGCGGAAAGGTGACGTGCCGCCGGTCGGCGAGCCGGCATCGACTCCGCCGGTCGGGGTACCGCAGAGCAATGACCCCACCGACCCCCACCCCGCCCGCGCGCCGCACCGTCGGACCGGCCGCCCGGGCCGTCGAACGCGCCACCGCCGCGCTCGGCCGGCTGCGCCACGGCCGGCGGCTGCTGCATCCGGCCGGGCTGTCGTTCGCCGGCGAGGTGACGATCTGGGGTACGCCCGGACCGCCCACCGGGGTCGCCCTGCTGGACGACCCCGGCCGGTACGCGGCCACGGTCCGGCTCTCCAGGGGTACGCCCACACCGGGCGGTTGGCCGGACGTGCTGGGCCTGGCGGTGCGCGTGCACTCCCGGACCGGCCGCCCGTTCGACCTGCTGGTCAGCTCCAGCGGCGCCGCTCCGGTGCTGCGGAACCTGCCGCTGCCCCGCCGCGGCTTCACCGGGACGTACAGCACGATCATGTGTTACCGCGTGGGCCGGCGTCGCCTCTGGTTGGCCGCGTTGGCCGACCCGGACTCGGTGGACCTCGGCCGCACGCTGGCCGCCGTCGCCGCCGCGGCCCGGGCGGACGCGCCGCGCGTGGTGCTCGCGGTCGCGTCCGCCGTCGGGCCGTGGCGGCCGGTCGGCCAGGTCAGCATCGGTGCCCCGCTCGACGCCGGGGAGGACGCCGCGCTCGCGTTCGACCCGGTGGGCAACCTGCCACCCGAGCTGCGGGCGGCCGGCCCACTCACCTGGCTGCGCGAGCAGACCTACCGGGGGTCACGCCGGGCCCGCGGCGCGCGGGCTCAGTCCGGCGGTTCGACGGCGGCGACCGTCTGATCCGAGGTACGACGTTCCAGCACCGTGTCCGGGGCCGCGTTCTGGTCCTCCTCGCGGATGTCCGACTCGGCCAGGATGGCCTCCGCCTGCGCCTGGGGGTCATCGCTGCCCACGGCCGCCTCCTCGGGGAGGAGGTGGTGCGCGCGGGACTCCACCCGCTCCTGATCGCTCTGCTCGTCACTCATGGCACAGCTGTTACCCCGGGCCCGGCCTCGGCACGCGATGTTCACCCCGCATCTTGGGACGATGCCCCGGGCATCCCCGCCCGGTCGGGTACGCTGGCCCCCGTGACGCGTTCCTATCGATGGTTTAGGCAGCCGGCTCCCACGCCGGTGACTTCACCATGAACTGACGTCACCACGGACCGAGCCGGCTGGGCAGGAGCTGTCGTTCCTGCCCTTTTGCGTACGAGCAGCCGGCTCGTCCCGGGCACCGGCCCCGGGCACGGTCGGCGGAAGGATGCCCACCGTGACGACCCCGGAGACCGATCGGGTCAGCGATCAGCGGATCGACCGTGTCGTGCCGCTGACCACACCCGCCCTCCTGCACCACGAGCTGCCCCTGGACGCCCCGCTCGCCGCCGCCGTGCTGACCGGCCGACGCGCGGTGGGCCGCGTGCTGGACCGCGAGGACGACCGCCTGCTGGTGGTGGTCGGCCCGTGCTCGGTGCACGACCCGGCCGCCGCCCTCGACTACGCCGAGCGTCTGCGCGCCGCCGCCGACCGGGTCGCCGACGACCTGCTGATCGTCATGCGGGTCTACTTCGAGAAGCCGCGCTCCACCGTGGGGTGGAAGGGCCTGATCAACGACCCGGGGCTGGACGGCAGCGGCGACGTCAACACCGGCCTGCGCCGGGCACGGGCGCTGCTGCTCGACGTCCTGCGCCTCGGCCTACCGGTGGGCTGCGAGTTCCTCGACCCGATCACCCCGCAGTACATCGCGGACACGGTGGCCTGGGGTGCGATCGGCGCCCGTACCGTGGAGAGCCAGGTGCACCGGCAGCTCGCCTCCGGCCTGTCGATGCCGATCGGCATGAAGAACCGCCCCGACGGCAGCATCGGCACCGCCGTGGACGCGATCCGCGCCGCCGGAGTGCCGCACGTCTTCCCGGGCATCGACTTCTCCGGCACGCCGGCGATCATGCACACCCGCGGCAACACCGACGGGCACCTGGTGCTGCGCGGCGGTGGCGGTCGGCCCAACTACGACGCGGAGTCGGTGGCGGGCGCGCTGGACCTGCTCCGGGCGGCCGGGTTGCCGGAGCGCCTGGTGATCGACGCCAGCCACGCCAACAGCGGCAAGGACCACCGCAACCAGCCGCTGGTCGCCGCGGACGTGGCGGCGCAGATGGCCGCCGGCCAGCGCGGGATCACCGGTGTGATGCTGGAGTCGTTCCTGCTGCCCGGCCGGCAGGACCTCGACCCGACCCGTGAGCTGGTGTACGGCCGTTCGGTCACCGACGCCTGCCTCGGTTGGGACGACACCGCCGAGGTGCTCGACCACCTGGCCACCGCCGTACGGGCCCGCCGGGCCACGCTGCCGACCCGGGCGTGACTGTGTGACGGCCGGCACTGCGGTGCGCGGAACATGCGACGGTGGGGCCTGGTTAACTGAGGTGTCGGTGTGCTCAGTGTCCCCGGGCCTCACCTAAATAGCCCTCGCGGAATACCGTTCGGCTGGAGCCGCGTCGCGCCACTCGCCGAGAGGCGACCTACACACCGACACCAGCGCCGCCCCCGGCCCACAAGGCTCGGGGGCGGCGCTGTGTGTTGCGGTGCCGCTGCCCGGAACGCGGGCTGTGCCGCTGCCCGGAACGCGGGCCACCGGCGCGACGTTTGACCGATTCCGCCCCGGGTAGCTGATCGGCGTGACCGACGACGCATCTGTGGCCGACGAGCCGGACACCCGCGCCCTCGACGACCTGCTCGACGACATCTTCCGAGGTCAGGAGCGGGTCACCCAGGCGGACATCTACCGCCGGGCGGTGGCCGCCGACCTTCCCGCGGAGCTGCTCGCGCGCATCGACGCGCTGCCCGAGGGCGAGTACGCGGTGGACGAGGCCAGCGACCTGCTGGGCGGCACCGTCGCCTGAGCCGCGCCAGCGCAACAAGCGAAGCCAGCGACCCGAAGGGACACCACAATGACGCACCACGAGGACCATGACGAGAAGGTCCCGGCGCTGGGTCAGCCGCCGAAGGGCCGGGACACCACGCCCGAGCCGGACTTCGCCAACGAGCACGACCGCACGGCGGTGGACCGGGACATCATCACCGGCGAGGACGAGGACGAACGGGAGCCGGAGTCGCCGCACGGCTGGTCCGGCATGCAGCGCTGACGCGTACGACAGCGGGGGCCGGCGAATCCGCCGGCCCCCGCTGTGCTGCGCTCGTCAGGTCGCTTCAGTCCTCGTCGTCGTGCCCACCCTCGGCGGCCTGCTGCGCCGTGGCGTACGCCATTTGGAGGAAGTCGGACGCGGCCACCGCCGTCAGCGCGGTGGCCACCAGACGCGTGAGGCGGGGGGCGAGCACCAGGCCCCCGGTCAGCCCCGTGGCGACCCAGACCGCCAGGCAGAACGGGCAGCTGAGCAGCTCGCCGATGGCGTGCCGGGTGGAGCTGCCCGAGTCGCGGACCTGCTCCATCACCTCACCGCTGCCGATCGGCCGGTCATAGCGGGTGAACGGTGCCCGCAACGGGCTGGTGACCGCGTCCTTGGACAGCAGCCGGCTGAGCTTGTGCGTGGCGATGGAGAGCAACACGACGTCGGCGGCTGCGGGACGTTCGGGCACCGGGCGGCCGGTCACCTTGACCAGACCGGCCAGCGCCCCGGTCACCCCGGCGTAGGTGCCCATCGCCACCAGGTAGCCGCCGAGCGGCCGGTGCTCGTGCGGCGCGTACGCCCGGCGCAGCCGCGCCGCCTTCTGTCGCAGGCCAGTGTCGCTCACCGTTCTCCTCACATGTCGTCGTGGTGCGAAAGCGGCCGTCGGTGCCGGTGTCAGCCGGCCTGGAGGTTGTCGGCGACCTCGCGGGCGAGGTTGGTCAGCGCCTCGTCGGCCAACTGGTCCGGGTCGGCGTCCGAGCCGTCGGTCAGGTCGAGCTGGACCCGGGCGCCACCGGAGTCGGCCGGAGCCACCCGGATCTCGGCGGCCCAGTCGGCGTCGCCCCAGCGGGCCCGCATTTCCTCGCCGCTGATCTCGGCGGGTGGGCTCCCGTCGGAGCGCAGTGGCGCCGGCAACCAGGCCGACGCCCGAGCCGGGTCGGTGGCCGTGTTGAAGACCACCTCGGGTGGCGCGGACACGCCGCGCACGGCTCGCGCCGGCATCAGGCGTCCCGCAGGCGGCTCGGGTCGACCTCCCGGCCCGGGTGACGGGCGAGGTACTCGGTCTCCAGTTCGGCAGTGCGCCGCAGGTGGTTGGCGAGCGCGGAGTCCGCCGCGTGCCGGAGGGTGTCCAGCCGGGTGCGGTGCAGGCTGTGCATCTCGCGGATCAGATCGTCGTCGGTCAGCTCCGTCGGGTCGACGCCGAGCGCGTCGCCGTCGAGATCGGCACCACCGGAGTCGGCGAGGTGGTCGCCGCCCCACTCGGGCACCCGCTGCTCCGGGCTCATCTCCGTGCTGCCGCTGGACCCAAAGCCGTCCTCGCGTACCGATCCGGTCATCATCGCCCCCCTGGTCTCGTTTGGGCTGGCGTCTAGACGGATGCCCACACCGGGTGACGCCAAACCATCGGACCCACGTGGCACCTACGACACGGTGTCGGAGACCGCAGTCGTTCCCGGTACCCTCGACGCCATGAGGTGGCTCTGGACCCCGGCGTGGATCGCACGTCACGTGGCCATGGTCGTGCTGGTCGTGGGCTTCCTCGGGCTGGGCTGGTGGCAGATCAGCCGGGCCACGGCCGGCAACAACCTCAGCTGGGGGTACGCCGTCGAGTGGCCGATCTTCGCCGGCTTCGTGGTGTACGTCTGGTGGCGCGAGGTGCGGCTGGCCCGCCGCAGCGCGGAGGTGGCCGCCGAGCCACCGGCGGACCCCGCCGTCGAGCCGCCGCCGGCCGCGACCGTCGGCTCCCGTCCGGCGGTACGCCGACCGGTGCGGGTGGCCCGGGTGCCGGTCGACGCGACGCGCGGCGACGACGCCGACCTGGCCGCCTACAACGACTACCTGTCATGGTTGAACGCCAATCCGGGCGCCCGGCCCGGTGACTATCCCGGCTGAGCCGGGGCTCGGAAGGACGGACGAAGGTGGGCGCAGCCCTTACCCGGTACCGCGTGATCGCCTGGATCGTGGGCGTGGTGCTGATCCTGCTGGTAGTTGTCGGCATGCCACTGAAGTACGCGTTCGACAACCCGGTGGTGGTGGAGACGGTCGGGCCGGCGCACGGCTTCCTCTACATGATCTACCTGGTGGCCGCGTTCGACCTGAGCCGCCGGGCCGACTGGCCGTTGAAGCGGATGCTCCTGGTGATGCTCGCCGGCACCGTGCCGTTCGTCTCGTTCTACGCCGAGCGTCGCGTCACCGCCTGGCTGGACCGGCCCGCGACCCGTACGCCGGAGCCGGTCGCCAGCTGACCGGCCGCCGGGGGCCGAGCAGGGCCAGGCACACCACCGTCGGGTCTGATCAGCGGTTCGGCCGCCAGGGGTCGGCCGAGGCGAGCGGGTCGACCCAGCCGCCGTACCGGTTGACCTCCCGGGCACGCAGCAGCGCCCGGGTGACCTGGCCGAACTGCCTCTCGTCGTCGGCGGTGAACAGCAGCACCTCGGCGCCCCGATGCCATCCCCACAGCTCGTACGGCGGTGGGCGCCAGCGGTCCCCGACCAGGGCGAGTGCCGCCGGCAGCAGGAGCACCGCCCCGAGGATGAGGTACGCCTCGGCGGTCAACCGTTGCAGGCCGCCGCTGAAGCCGAGGAGCAGGCCGACCACGCCGATCATGGATGCGGTGATCACCACGGCCCGGACGGCGATGCGGTCGTGCGGGCCCCGGGTGGTGCGTAGGTGGGTCAGGTCGACGATGCGATAGCTGGTGCGGCCGACGGTGAACCGGTCGACGGTGACGATGATGCCGGGCCGCGCGTACAGCAGCGTGGACCTGGCTCCGGGCACCGTTCGTTGCGGTCGCGTCTTTGCGCCTTCACGATTCACGGTTCCTCCCGTGGGGCGGTCTGCCGGGTTCGGTCCGTGGCCGGGCATCGCTGCCCGGGGACGGGATTCCCGGCTGCGGCTCCATTGTGTTGGGGCACCGCCACTCCACCTGGGCATTTACGATTCCGACCTGCTCACCCGACCGGGGGACATCGTCGCGAAACAGCATCCATTTCAGCTTTTATCGGATATTGGCGGAGGTCATCCGACGGCATACGCCCGGAACGACGAAAGTCAGATATCGGTCAGTGAATGCGAAAAGGGACTCACGACGATCCCCCGTTCCGCGTCAGCAGCCCCGCTGGTGTCACCGACAGCAGCGGCACTTCCCGCCACTTCGCCAACATTCGCCCCTGCTTCAACTGCGCGGCACAACCGTCCCGGGTTAGGTTGGGCGAGCCGGTCCGGCCCAGTGCCGTCCACCCGGGTGGCCCCGGCCGGTGTCGCCGAGGGCGTCAGCAGCCCCGTCGGCGACCGTGGGAGAGGGGCCCTTCGCTCTTGTCATCCCTGAGAACCCTGCTGCGTACCGCGGTGCTGGCCGGCATGTCGGCCGCACTGATCGCCCCGACGGCGGTGGCCCACGCCGAGCCGTCCCCCGCCGACCTGACCCACCGGATCGAGACCTCCTCGGCCGAGTTGGAACGGATCGTGGAGTCCTACAACAAGCTCACCGAGGACATCAAGGTCAACAAGACCGCGGTGGCCCGATTACAGGCCCGCATCGGCCCTCTGGAACAGCAGGCCGAGCAGAGCCGCGCCGACGTCGCGGCACTCGCCAACACCGCGTACAAGAGCGGTGGCCTGAGTACGGCGGACGCGCTGCTGCGTCCCGGCGGCTCCGTCGCTCTGCTCGACCGGCTCGGCACCCTCGATCAGCTGACCCGCCAGCGCCAGGAGCGCATCTCCGGCTTCACCGCGAACCAGCGGCGGCTGCTCGACGAGAAGACACGCCTGGACGCCACGCTGGCCCGGCAGGCCGCCCAGGCCCGCGAGCTGGCGGCGGGCAAGAAGCGCATCGAGAGTGACCTGGCCGACCTGTACGAGCTGCGCCGGCAGGCGTACGGGGCCGCCACCGAGCGACCCGCGCCCAAGGCGGCGGAGGCCGAGGCCAGGAACGTGCCGGCAGTGGCCGGGGACGCCGGCGCGGCGGTGCGCTACGCCTTCGGGGCGATCGGCAAGCCATACGTCTGGGCCGGCGACGGGCCGAACGGCTACGACTGTTCCGGACTGACCCTCGCGGCCTGGCGGGCGGCCGGCAGGTCGCTGCCGCACAGCGCACGGCTGCAGTGGGGAGCGGTCGCCCACATCGGTCGGGGTGACCTGCGGCCGGGAGACCTGATCTTCTACAGCGGGCTCGGGCACGTCGCTCTGTACGTGGGCGACGGTCAGGTCATCGACGCGCCGAGCGCCGGTCGCAACGTGCTCAAACGCGGCATGAACATGATGTCCATCCACGGCTACGGCCGGGTCCGCTAGCCCGACCCAGTGACGGCGAACGGCCGGCGTCCCCCTATCGGACGCCGGCCGTTCGCCGTCATTACTACCAGGTCAGGCTGCCTGCAGCCCCTCTGCGCGGGCCAGCTCGCGGAGCCGGCCGAGGGCCTGGATCTCCAGCTGCCGGATCCGCTCGCGGGACAGCGAGAAGCGGGACGCGACCTCGGTCAGCGAGTGCTCGCGGCCGTCCTCCAGCCCGTAGCGGGCCCGCATGATGCCCGCGGACCTGTCGTCGAGGTGGTTGAGCAACCCCTCGATGCGCTGCCGCTCCAGCCCGCTGAGGACGATGTCCTCCGGCGACGGCGCGTCGCTGTCGGCGACCAGGTCGCCGAGGTTCGTGTCGCCGTCGTCGCCCACCGGGGTGTCCAGCGAGACGGTGTCCTGCGACCAGCGGCGCAACTCGTTGACCCGCTCGACGGTGACGCCGAGCGACGCCGCGATCTGCTCCGGCTCCGGGTCGCTGCCCAGCTCACGGGTGAGCTGCCGGGTCACGTTCCGCATCCGGTTGACGTCCTCCACCAGGTGCACCGGCAGACGGACGGTGCGCTCCTGCTGGGCGATCGCCCGGCTGATGGCCTGGCGGATCCACCAGGTGGCGTAGGTGGAGAACTTGTAGCCACGCTCGTAGTCGAACTTCTCGACCGCCCGGACGAGGCCGGTGTTGCCCTCCTGGATCAGGTCCAGCATGGGCATGCCCGAGCGCACGTAACGACGCGCGATCGACACGACCAGTCGCAGGTTGGCGCGGATGAAGAGGTCCTTCGCGCGCTCACCCTCGACGACCAGCCGCTCCAGGTCGGCCCGGTCGACACCGTCGGGGACGGCGTCCTCGCCGAGCAGGTGCTCCGCGTAGAGGCCGGCCTCGATCGCCTTGGAGAGATCGACCTCCTTGGCGGCGTCCAGCAGTGGCGTCCGGGAGATCTCGTGCAGGTAGACGCCGACCAGGTCGCGCTCCTCGGCAACCTCGTCGGTGCGCATGCCGATGTTCTTGTCCACGTTGCCCACGGTCCCCTCGCTCGCGCCGGTTGCCCGGTTCCTTGCCATTCCCCACGTCCGGTCAGCCCCTGGTAACTTCTGCTGTGCCCACCGTCGCTGACACCTACACAACAGATGAGACGTGTCGGGGATTCCATGTCGTGAGTCGAAAGTGTCACGAATGCCTGAGTAGTTGCTGAGAGCACGGTCCATGTTTGCTGTCAGCACCCGTCGGGTGGCTCGCCGCTGGGCACCTCGAACGGGTTGGTGGGTCGACGAATCGCTGATCGCCCGCACCATGGCAACACCGCCCGCTGTGCCGGCACAGCGACCCGGGTCACCTCCGTGCTGCGATCCTGGTCACTGCCAGATACGCAGCGATGGAGCCGTCGGTTCATCCACGGGGGTGTTATTACCCCCCGCCCCGATGAACAATCCGGAGCCCCGTTCGCTTCCCAGGCGGTACGGGCTAGGAGGCGAGCAGGGCGAGAGCCCCGCGAACCTGGTCGGCGGAGCGCGCCAGGGCGGCTCGGGCGGCCGCCACCTCGGCTCCGGAGACCAGTGAGACCAGCGCCGTCTTCAGGTCGCCGTCGGCCTCGTTGAGGGCCCGCCGGGAGACCTCCTCCGAGCAGCCGGTCGCCTCGACCAGGATCGAGATCATTCGTCCCCGGAGCTTCGCGTTGGTGGCCACCATATCGATCATGAGGTTCGAGTAGACCCGACCCAGGCGCACCATGACGGCGGTCGAGAACGTGTTCAGCACCAGTTTCTGCGCGGTGCCCGCCTTCATCCGGGTCGACCCGGTGACCACCTCGGGTCCGGTGTCCACCCCGATGAACACGTCGACCGACCGGGCGGCCTCCGCCTCCGGATTGGCGCACAGCAGCACCGTCGAGGCGCCCGCGGCGCGGGACGCGGCGAGCGCCCCGAGGACGTACGGGGTGCGTCCGCTGGCCGCCAGACCGACCACCAGGTCACCGGCGCGCACACAACCGGCAGCCTCGTCCGCCCCGTTCCGGTCGTCGTCCTCGGCGTCCTCCACGGCCCGCCACATGGCGTCCGGGCCGCCGGCCAGATGGGCGCAGAACCAGTGCCGGGGCGAGTTGAAGGTGGGAGCCAGCTCGGCCGCGTCGAGCACGCCCAGCCGGCCGGAGGTGCCGGCCCCGAAGTAGTGCACCCGGTGCCCGCCGCGCAACGCCGCCACCGCCAGGTCGACTGTGGTGGCGATCTCGTCGAGCACCGCGGCGACAGCCGCCGGCACCCGCCGGTCGGCCTCGTTGATCACGGTGAGCACGTCCCGGGTCGACATCAGGTCGAGGTCCGCGCTGAGGGGGTTGCGCCGTTCGGTGGGCGCTCCCACCCGGACCGTCGGGCGGGCTGGCGGTGCTGACATGTCTTCGTCCGGCTCCACCGAACCGGGCGTCATGCCCGCCTCCGACTGGCACCCACCCGGTGCGACTGAACCGCCTCGGCGGTCGCCTCCAGGGCCTTGCGGGCCCGGGACCGGTTGCGGGCGGCCACCCCGACGAAGAGGCAGTCGACGACGGTGAGCTGGGCGAGCCGGCTGGCCGTCGCTCCGGAGCGGTAGGTGGTCTCGCGGGCCGCGGTCGTCAGCACGAAGTCCGCGACCTCGGTGATCGGCGAGCGCGGGAAGTTGGTCAGCGCCACGGTGACCGCGCCCCGCGTCCGGGCCTGCTCCAGCACCTCGATGACGTCGGAGGTGCTGCCGGTGTGCGAGATGCCGACCGCGACGTCACCGCGGCCGAGCAGGGCGGCCGACGTCAACGCGGTGTGCACGTCCGGGAAGTAGAAGGCGATCCGCCCGATGCGGTGCAGCTTCTGCTGAAAGTCGGAGGCGACGAAGCCGCTGGCGCCGGCGCCGTAGATGTCGATCCGGCCCGCGCCCGCGATCGCCTCGACCACCTGCTCGCAGACGGCCGGGTCGAGCTGCTCGGCGGTCTCCTCGACGGCTCGGGCGTCATTGAACGCGATGGTGGCGATGATCTGGGCGAGGTCCGCGCCGGGCGGGATGTCGCCGCCGACGACCCGGGCGTCCGGCGGCTCGATGCGGCGGGCGGCCTCGGCTGCCAGCCGGATCCGCAGCTGTGGATAGCCGTCCATGCCTACCGACCGGCAGAACCGGATGACTGTCGCCTCCGACGTCTCCGCTGCGGTGGCGAGGTCGGTGATGGTCCGCCGGGCGGCAGCGGCCGGATCGGACACGACCAGCCGGGCGACCCGCTGCTCGGCGGGCGACAGCGATGGCAACAGCCCGCTGATGTGGACGATCAGCCCACCAGGCTCGTGACTCGCAGAAATCTTCGGACTCTTCGCCACGGATGAAACTTACTTTCACGAGGCGTGAGCGTCAACCATGACCACATGTAGTGGGAAAAGTGTCGACGACCGGGATCACGCGTTCCGCCCAGCCTGCCACTCCTGGAGAATCGCCGCCTCATCCGCCGGGTCGAGTCCACCTTGCCGTACGGCGTCGGGCCGCGCTGTCATCCAGGACACTGTCGCCCGAACGGTGTCGGACAACTGACGGACCGTCAGACCCGCGTCCAGTGCCGGCCGGGCGTCCCGGTCCATCAGGCCAGCCGACTCCGGCAGCCGCACCCAGAGCGGCAACGCCCGCTCCCCCGACCATTCGCGTACGTCGTGGGCCGACAGGAAGTCCTGATCGATCCAGGTGAGGCGCGCGTCGGTGGCACCCAGACCGGCCGCCACACCGGTCAGCAGATCGGCGCGGGACATCGCCGGGCCGATGCCGTCGTAGGTGCCGGCGAGGCGGGAGTCGGCGGCGTGCAGCAGCCAGCCGGCCAGGTCGGCGACGTCCACGAACTGCACCCGGTCGGTCGGCCGTCCGGGCGCGAGACCTCCCCGCCGCGCGCCAACCGGCGCACCCAGTACGGGAAGCGGTCGCTCGGGTCCTCCGCGCCGACGATCAGCCCCGCCCGGCAGATGAACGACGGCCGCGCGCCCCTCAGTTCGCGGACCAGCCGCTCGATGCTGACCTTGCACTCGCCGTACCAGCGGTGGTCCGGGCCGACCGGAGCGTCCACGTCCGGCGGGGCGGGCGACAGCAGCGGCGCGTCCGCAGCGGTCTGACCCGGGGTGGTGTTGTCCGCGTACACCGAGATCGTGGACACGAACGACCAGTGGCCGACGTGATCGGCAAGTGCGGCGAGCGCGTGCCGGGCATGGCTGACCTGGCGGGTCACGTCCACCACCGCGTCGAACCCGGCGCCGGCGAGCGGCACCAGCGCCTCGGGGTCGTCGCGGTCGACCGGCACGAACCGCGCACCGGTCGGCACGACACCTGACACGCCCCGAGCCGCGCAGGTCACGTCGTGGCCCTGCGCCACGGCGAGCCGGGCCACCGCCCGGCCGAGAAACCGGGTGCCACCGAGAATCAGGATCCGCATCCGCCGATCCTGCGCCGAGGCCGACCAGAAAGACGAATCCCTCTGCTCTCGGCAGACAGCACCCCGCCCGGTGGACGCGTTAGCGTGTGGCGCATGGCGGAGCGCAGCGTGGTGGTGACCGGAGGCACGGGTGGGCTCGGCGGGGCGGTCGTCGCCTCGTTCGTCGAGGCGGGCTGGCGGGTGGTCGTACCGCAGCGGGCCGCCCGGCCCGGCTCGGAGCCGGCGGCGGACGGGGTGGTCCCGCTCGTCGCGGACCTGACCGATCCGGCCGGCGCGGCCCGCGTCGTCGAGGCCGCCGTCGGCGACCCCGCGGCGCCGCTGCGGGCGGTGGTCAACCTCGTCGGCGGGTACGCGAGCGGTGGCCTGGTGCACGAGACACCTGTCGAGGAGTTCGAGCGGATGCTCACCGTCAACCTGCGACCCACCTACCTGGTCACCCAGGCCGCGCTGCCGCACCTGGTCGCGGCCGGTGGCGGCGCGGTGGTGTGCGTCTCGGCCCGTGCGGCCCTCACCCCGTTCGCCGGAGCGGCCGGCTACGTCACGGCCAAGGCTGCGGTGTTGGCGTTCGCCAACGCGGTGGCGGTCGAATACCGCTCCCGCAACGTGCGCTGCAACACCGTGCTGCCCAGCGTCATCGACACCCCGGCGAACCGGGCCGCGCAGCCCGACGCCGACCACTCCCGCTGGGTCACGCCTGCCGAGATCGCGCCGGTGATCCGCTTCCTCGCTTCGACGGACTCCGCGCCGACCACCGGGGCCAGCGTTCCGGTCTACGGACGCGCCTGAACGAGCAGGGACGCGACCTCGCCGCGCCCGGTGCGCTCCTGCGGCGGCGCGGCGGGCGGGGGCGCCGCCTGCGCCGACGCGGGCGGGGGCGCCGGCTGCGGCTCGTCGGGGGGCGGCGGTCCCTCCGCCGCTGCACCTGTGGGATCCGGGCGGACGTCCGAGCGCAGCCAGGTCGCCAGGTGCGCCTGGATCTGCTCGGTCACCTCCTCGGTCGAGCGGCCCGCGTCGACGAGGACGAAGCTCGGGTACTCGGGCAGGGTCCGGTAGGCGGTGTCCGCCGCCGTGAGCCAACCCATCGACTCGTGGTCGGTGCCGCGCTCCTCGATGCGCTGGTACGCCACGGCTGGGTCGACGGCGAGCAGGAAGGTCACCTGGGGCGTCGGAAACAGCCGGTAGCCGGCCCGGGCCAGACGCTCCCAGCGGTGCCCGCCGTGCGCGCGGATGCTGGCGTACTGGCAGGCCGAGTAGCGGTCCATCACCGCCGTGCGGCCGGTGAGCAGGCAACTGAGCAGGGCCACGGCGATGGCGAGCCAGCGCAGCACGGACTCCACCGCGAGCACGCCGTCGCGCCCGACGAGCCGCTGGGCGTCCGGGAGGCCGAGCCGGTGCGCGACGCGGCCGAGCCAGCGACGCCCGCTGGCGTTGCGGCGGTACGTCGCGGGGCGGCCGGCGGCGGTCAGCGCGTCGGCGAGCCGGTGTGCCTGCGTGGTCTTGCCCGAGCCGTCGATGCCGATCAGGGCGACGGTGCGCAATCGGGCTCGGCCGCGTCGCATCCCCGATGATCTGGCCACCCTCGACAGAATATCCGACCGATGCTTGCGCGCCGCGCTTTTTGTGGCTGTTTGTCCCCGTTGGCACCCGAGCGCGACGACAGCAGGTGTGGGCGACCGGAATGCCGGGTACGGGAGTTCGAATCCAACCGCCTGTCCACCAACACGACCGACGGGAGATCCAGATGGCTGAGCGCGGGGACGAGAGTCTGGTGCACACCCTCAAGAAGGTCGCCGCCGTGCTCAAGCAGTCCGAGATCCCGTTCGCCCTGGGCGGCAGCTTCGCCGTCTACGCCCACGGCGGCCACTCGAGCGACCACGACGTCGACTTCCTGATCCGCGAGGCCGACGTCGAGCGGTCCCTGGAGGCGCTCGTGGCAGCGGGCTTCCGCGCCGAGCGGCCGCCGGAGGACTGGCTGGTCAAGGTCTTCGACGACGGGCGGATGGTGGATCTGATCCACCGGCCGATCGAGACGCCGGTGACCGAGGAGACGTTCGCCGACACCGTCGTGCGGCCGGTGGACGCCATCCACATGCCGGTCCTCTCCGCCACCCAGCTCATGGTGCACAAGCTGCTGAGCTTCTCCCAGCACTACTGCGACTTCGCCCGCGGCCTGCCACTGGCCCGGTCGCTGCGGGAGCAGATCGACTGGGAACGGGTACGCAAGGAGACGCAGCACTCGCCGTACGCCGAGGCGTTCCTGGTGCTGCTGGACCGGCTGGAGGTGGTGCCCGAGCCCGGCACCACGGCAGGAGAGGAGACACCGTGACGAGCGATCAGGCCGGTGGCGCGGCGCCACCCGACGAGTACGTCGAAGCGGAGATCCAACGGCTGCTCACCGAGGATCCGGCTGTCGCCGAACAGGGGATCACCGTCATCCGCCGGGAGGACACCCTCGTGCTGTACGGCGAGGTGGAGAGCGCGCACCGGCGGGAGGAGATCCTGCGCCGGGTGGCGGAGCGCTTCCCGGACGTGCCGATCTCCAGCGACATCGGTGTGATCCGCGCCCAGGCGCCCACGGAGATCGAGCAACTGCCCTGAGGGAGGTTTCATGGTGATCCGGATCGCCGCCGTGGGCGACGTGCATCTGGACGAGGACGTGGTCGGCCGGTTCCGCCCGGCGCTGGAGGAGCTGCCGGAGTGCGCCGACGTGCTGCTGCTGGCCGGCGACCTGAC
The DNA here is from genome assembly GCF_049841615.1 of Micromonospora sp. DT63. Lineage (NCBI taxonomy): Bacteria > Bacillati > Actinomycetota > Actinomycetes > Micromonosporales > Micromonosporaceae > Micromonospora > Micromonospora sp. DT63. Next base: position 108,842 of record NZ_JBNCKQ010000002.1, read on the forward strand.
CCGGCACGGCACCGAGGCCGAGGCGCGCTGCGTGGCGCAGGAGTTCGGCGGGTTGGCCGTGCCGGTGGTGACCGTGCTGGGCAACCACGACCACCAGTGTGACCAGGTGCCGCAGGTCGTGAAGGTGCTTGAGGACGCGGGCATCACCGTGCTGGAGGGCGACGGCGTGGTGCTGGACTGCGCGGGCGGCCGGCTCGGCATCGCCGGCGTGAAGGGCTTCGGCGGAGGGTTCGCCGGCCGGTGCGCGAGCGACTTCGGCGAGCCGGAGATGAAGTCGTTCGTCCGGACCACCAACGAGAGCGCGGAGCGCCTCGGTGCGGCCCTGCGCTCGCTGGACTGCGACATGCTCGTCGCGCTGACCCACTATTCGCCAGTCCCGGACACGTTGGTCGGTGAGCCGCTGGAGATCTACCCGTTCCTGGGGTCGTACCAGCTCGGGCAGGCGATCGACTCGGCGCCCACGGCGCTGGCCGTGCACGGGCACGCCCACGCCGGCACCGAGCGCGGCACCACCCCTGGAGGCGTACGAGTCCGCAATGTGGCGCACCCGGTGATCAAGCAGGCGTACAGCGTCTTTCATGTCGGGGATCAACTCGACACCGACCAGGTTTCCCCGATCGGAGGGTCGGGTAGTCAGAGGTCATGGAGCTGATTCTCTGGATTCTCGCAGTCGTACTCGTGGTCGCCGGCATCCTCGCGCTGTTCCGCCGGCAGATCCTGTGGGGCATCGTCCTCATCGTCGTCGGGCTGTTGGTCGGCCCGGGTGGTGTCAGCATCTTCAATTGACGTTCGCACCCTCTGACAACTCATCGGAACACCGGGACCCGTCGGGGTCGCCGCGACCGGAGCTTCGTCCTCCCGACAGAAGCACCGGCCGCGGCGGCCCCGGCGCTGCTGTGTGGGTTTGACCCGACGGTCGAGCGGCAATATCTCGACCATGGAGACATCTCGCGAGGCACGGCCCACGTCCGGCCGACGGTCGCGCTGGGCGCTCGCCGGCTTCGCGGCGGCGGTCTTCGTCGCGGCCGCGATCGGCGGACTGGGTGTGCAGGGCACCACCGACGAGTACGCGAGCCTGCGACAGCCGGGCTGGGCACCGCCGTCCTGGCTCTTCGGCCCGGTCTGGACGGTGCTCTACGCGCTGATCGCCCTGGCCGGCTGGCTGGTGTGGCGTCGGGTCGGCTTCTCCCCCGCGCTCTGGGCGTGGACCGCGCAACTCGTCCTGAACGCCATCTGGACGCCGCTGTTCTTCGGCGCGGGGCGGTACGGGCTGGCGTTCGCCGAGATCGTGGTGATGTGGCTGGCGATCGGCCTCACCGTGGCGCTCTTCGCCCGAGTGTCCCGGGTCGCGACCGCGCTGCTGCTGCCGTACTGGGCGTGGGTCACGTTCGCCGCCGCGCTCAACCTGGCGATCTGGCGGCTGAACACCTGACCGGCGAGGCCCCCGGCAGGCGCGTGCCTACCGGGGACCACCGTGCGCCTCCGCTCAGCAGCGGGGGATGCCCGGGATGTAGCCGTCGTAACCGGTGTAGACGTACGCGTCGGCGATGAAGCGCCCGCTGCCGATGCGGTCCCAGATCGAGCTGGTGCCGTACGTGCCGGTGACCGTGGTGCCGCTGGTCTGGCAGGCGATGGTCACCCGGGTGCCGTCGGAGACGGTGCCGACCGAGGCGTAGCCCGTGCCCGGGCCGGAGCGGACGGTCAGCGGCGTGCCACTGGTGTCGACCGTGGCGTTGCCGGTGCCCGACGAGCAGCCGTTGTTGCTGGTGTAGGTCTTGGTGCCCCAGTACAGGGCCAAAGTGCCGTTGAACCTGACCTTGATGTCGCTGCCATTGAGGCGCTGCTCGTAGTGCAGGTGCGGGCCGGTGGATCCGCCGGTGCTGCCCACCCAGCCGATCACCTTGCCGTAGCCGACGGTCTGCCCCACCGAGACGTTGAAGCCCTGGAGGTGGGCGTAGTAGGTCGTGTAGCCGCCACCGTGGTCGATCCGGACGTACTTGCCGTAACTGGTGCCACCGAGGTCGGTCACCCGGTCGACCGTACCGGGGGCGCTGGCCACCACCGGGTCGCCGACGTCGTCGGTGCGGTTGAAGTCGACCGCGTTCGCCGGGCTGTGATCCGACCGGGTCTGCCCCGACCAGGACTGGCCGCACGGGAACGGCACCTTGAAGGTCGGCGCGGCCAGCGCCGGGCTCGCCGGCGCGAGGACTCCCCCGACGAGCAGGCCCGTCACCAGCAGGCTGATCCACCGCTTACGCATCCAGCTCCTCCTATGTTCAAAACCTTCGATGAGGTGGCCTCAGCCTGACAGATATCGCCAATCTTCGAAAGAGGCGGGATTCCCGACTGGGAGCGCGCCCAACCAGCGGCCACGAGGTTTCGGGATTGTTACTCGCTCGTGTCTGACAGGGGGTGGACCAGACCGGATGCAAGCGCTTACATGTGTGCACGCCCAATCGGACCGGCGAGGGTCACCAGCACCAGACCACGCCGGCTAGGAAGGAGGACGGCATGGCGGTCTTTACCAGACCACGCCAGGCCTTCGTGATCGCCGGTGTGCTCGGGCTGGCGCTCAGCGCCACCGCTTGCGGTACCGGTGACGACAAGAAGAGCGACAAGGCGGGCTCCGCGGAGTGCGCCCCATACGAGAAGTACCAGGGCAACGACGGCAAGAAGGTCTCCATCTACGCGTCCATCCGTGACGCCGAGGCCGACCTGCTCGAGCGCTCGTGGTCGCAGTTCACCGACTGCACCGGCATCGAGATCGCGTACGAGGGCAGCGGCGAGTTCGAGGCCCAGCTCCCCGTGCGGGTCGACGGCGGCAACGCGCCCGACATCGCCTTCGTGCCCCAGCCGGGCCTCGTGAAGCGGTTCGCGGACGCCGGCAAGCTGAAGTCCCTCGGCGCCGACACCAAGGCCCTGGCCGAGCAGAACATGCCGGCCGACTGGCTGAAGTACGGCACCGTGAACGGGACGCTCTACGGCGTGCCGCTCGGCGCCAACGTCAAGTCCTTCGTCTGGTACTCGCCCAAGACGTTCAAGGAGAAGGGCTGGGAGGTTCCGACCACCTGGGACCAGCTCATCGCCCTGAGCGACAAGATCGCCGCCAGTGGCATGAAGCCGTGGTGCGCGGGCGTCGAGTCCGGTGACGCCACCGGCTGGCCGGCCACCGACTGGATCGAGGACGTCCTCCTGCGTACGGCGGGCGCCGAGGTCTACGACCAGTGGACCACCCACCAGATCCCGTTCAACGACCCGAAGATCGTCGACGCGGTCGACCGCGCCGGCAGCATCCTCAAGAACGAGAAGTACGTCAACGGCGGCTTCGGCGGCGTCAAGAGCATCACCACCACCGCCTTCCAGGAGGCGGGCCTGCCGGTGACCACCGGCAAGTGCGCCATGCACCGACAGGCGTCGTTCTACGCCAACCAGTTCCCCGAGGGCACCAAGGTGGCCGAGGACGGCGACGCGTTCGCCTTCTACTTCCCGGCCATCGACGCGGCCAAGGGCAAGCCGGTGCTGGGCGCGGGCGAGTTCGTCGTCGCCTACGCCGACCGTCCCGAGGTGCAGGCGGTGCAGACCTACCTGGCCTCCGCCGAGTACGTGAACAGCCGCGCGAAGCTCGGCAACTGGGTCACGGCGAACAACAAGCTGGACATCGCCAACGTCGCCAGCCCGATCGACAAGCTCTCCGTCCAGCTCCTGCAGGACAAGACCGGCGTCTTCCGCTTCGACGGATCCGACCTGATGCCGGCCGCCGTCGGCGCGGGAACGTTCTGGAAGGGCATGGTCGACTGGCTGAACGGCAAGGCGACCGCCCCGGTGCTCCAGGGCATCGAGAGCAGCTGGCCTAAGTGATCCCGGCGGTGGGCCCGGCCCCGGACGCCGTCCCGGGGACCCGCCCCGGGGGGCCCGCAAGGGGTGGGTGTTGGAGATAGACATACCCCA
>NZ_JBNCKQ010000002.1:112799-355330 GCF_049841615.1 Micromonospora sp. DT63
ACCGGGACCGAAGCGCTCAGCAACCTTCATGCCGGTCAGCCTACCGACCCCCGTTTACCGCGAGAGGCGCCCAGGGGGACCCGGGGGGGGGCCCGGTCCGCGAGCGCGGACCGGGCCACCGGCCGAGGTGGACCCGGAAGGGAGGGTTGATGGAGTTCGACTTCGCCGACGAGCAGCCGAAGCTCCTCATGCTGATGTACGGGCTGGTCGCCTTCGTGCTGGTGGTGGGTGGTCTACTCCTGCTGCTCGACGCGGTGCCGGCCTGGTTCGCCCGGCGACGGGAGGCGCAGCTCGTCGCCGCCTCGGCGAGTGGAGCTCCCCTCCCCCGCCGAACGCGGCCACGGGAAGGAATCTTCGCGTTCTTCTTCCTGCTGCCCACGCTGTTGCTGCTCGCCATCGGCCTGGTCGTGCCGGCCATCCGCACTCTGCTGCTCTCCCTGATGAACAGGACCAGCACGGAGTGGGTGGGGCTGGACAACTTCGGCTGGATGTTCTCCGACGACTCGATCGTCCGAGTCCTGATCAACACCCTGGTCTGGGTGCTCCTGGTCCCCCTGGTGGCGACCGGGTTCGGCCTGATCTACGCCGTGCTGGTGGACAAGGCCCGGTTCGAGGCAGTGGCCAAGTCGCTGATCTTCCTGCCGATGGCCATCTCCTTCGTCGGCGCGAGCATCATCTGGAAGTTCATCTACGCGTACCGCGGCGACGGCGACCAGATCGGCCTGCTCAACCAGATCGTCGTCAGCCTCGGTGGTGAGCCCAAGCAGTGGCTGCTCGAATCACCCCTGAACACGCTGCTGCTGATCGTCATCATGATCTGGATCCAGGCCGGCTTCGCCATGGTGGTGCTCTCCGCCGCGATCAAGGCCATCCCCGGCGACATCGTCGAAGCCGCCCGGCTGGACGGTGTCAGCCCGTGGCAGATGTTCTGGCAGATCACCCTGCCGAGCATCCGGCCGGCGCTGATCGTCGTGGTGGTGACCCTCACGATCGCCACGCTCAAGGTCTTCGACATCGTCCGGACCTCGACGAACGGCAACTACGACACGAGTGTGATCGCCAACGAGATGTACAACCAGGCGTTCCGGTACGGCGAGAACGGGCGGGGTTCCGCGCTCGCGGTCTTCCTCTTCATCCTGGTCATCCCGGTCGTGATCTACCAGATCCGTAACCTCCGTCAACAGCGGGAGGGCAGATGACCACCGCAACGCCCACCGTCGCCGTCGGCGCACAGCAGACCGAGGGCACTCCGACCACCACTGCCGGTCGGGTCCGCAAGCGCCTGAACAGCCGCACCGCGACGCTCGTCTCGATCGTCATCGCGTTGGTCTGGACCATCCCGACCTTCGGTCTGTTCGTCTCCTCCCTCCGCCCGGAGGACGAGATCAAGACGACCGGCTGGTGGACGGCGTTCACCAACCCGCAGTTCACCTTCGAGAACTACCAGCAGGTCCTGTTCGGGCGATCCTCGTCGTCGGGGCAGCTCGCCAGCTACTTCATCAACTCGCTGGCGATCACCATCCCGTCGGTGCTGTTCCCCCTGGCCTTCGCATCCCTGGCCGCGTACGCGCTGGCGTGGATCAACTTCCGCGGACGGGACTGGCTCTACATCGGGATCTTCGCGTTGCAGATCGTCCCGCTGCAGATGGCCCTGGTGCCGTTGCTGAAGTTCTTCTCCACAGGCGTCACCCTCGGCGGCGTCACCCTGATGCCGGCCTGGGACCTGGTCGACGAACAGAAGTTCGCCCAGGTGTGGTTCGCGCACACCTGCTTCGCGCTTCCGTTCGCGGTCTTCCTGCTGCACAACTTCATCTCGCAACTCCCCGGAGACCTGATGGAGGCGGCCCGGGTCGACGGGGCCACCCACCCGAAGATCTTCCGGACCATCGTGCTGCCGCTGATCACCCCGGCCCTGGCCGCGTTCGGCATCTTCCAGTTCCTCTGGGTCTGGAACGACCTGCTGGTCGCGCTGATCTTCGCCGGTGGCGGCAACGAGACCGCCCCGCTCACGGTCCGTCTGGCCGAGATGGCCGGTACGCGGGGCAACGAGTGGCAGCGACTGACCGCCGGAGCGTTCGTCTCGATCGTTGTTCCGCTCGTCGTATTCCTGTCCCTGCAGCGCTTCTTCGTGCGAGGTCTGCTCGCCGGCAGCGTCAAGGGCTGACCCGTCTGCCCGCCGCCGCCCGGCCCCTGAAGGCGGCGGCGGGCGAGGGGTATCGAGCGGGGGAACCGTGACGAAGATTGATGATGTGGCTCGGTTGGCCGGGGTCTCCACGGCAACCGTCTCGCGGGCCCTACGCGGGCTGCCGACGGTCTCGGCCGCCACCCGACGCCGAGTCCTCGCCGCCGCCGAGCAGCTCGACTACGCGGTGTCGCCGAGCGCGTCCCGGCTCGCCGGTGGCCGCACCGGCACGGTCGCGGTGGTCGTACCCCGGATCACCCGCTGGTTCTTCAGCACGGTCGTCGAGGCCGTCGAGGAGTATCTGCACCACTCCGGCTACGACCTGCTGCTCTACAACCTGGGCGGTCGGGAGCAGATCCGCCAGCGGGTGCTGCGCACCGCCAACCTGCACAAGCGGGTCGACGCCATGATGCTTGTCGCCACACCGCTGCGCCCGGCGGACCTGACCGCGCTGGCCACCCTGGACCTGCCCGGCGTGACCATCAGCTCGGGTAGCCGGGTGCCCAACTGGCCGTGCGTACGGATCGACGACGTGGCCGCCGCGCGGATGGCCACCCGCCACCTGCTCGACCTCGGCCACCGGCGGATCGCGCACATCTCCGGGGACCCCGACGACGAGCTGGCCTTCACCACCCACCTCGACCGGCGCCGGGGCTACCAGGCGGAGCTGCGGGCCGCCGGCCTGCGACCCGACCCGAGCCTGGACGTCGAGTCGTCGTTCACCATCGACGGCGGCAACCGGGCCGCCGCCGAACTGCTGGCCCGCGGTGTTCCGCCGACCGCGATCGTCGCCGCCTGCGACGAGATGGCGATGGGCGCGATGACCGCCCTGCGCGACGCCGGGCTGCGCGTACCGCAGGACGTCAGCGTGGTCGGCATCGACGACCACGACCTCGCCGGCGTGCTCGGGCTCAGCACCGTCGCCCAGCCCGCCGCCGAACAGGGCCGGCTGGCCGCCCGGATGCTGCTCGACCCGCTCGGCGCCCGCAACCTGAGCCCGATCATCGGTCAACGGACCGCCGACGGCGACACGCCGGTGATCCTGCCCACTCGGCTGGTGGTCCGCGAGTCCACCGCGCCGCCGCGGGCACACTGACACATCAACCGCAGCACGACACAGGAGACGACACTGAACACCGACCCGACTCAGCAGACCACCACCGGCTGGTGGACCGAGGCCGCCATCTACCAGATCTACCCACGCTCGTTCGCCGACTCCGACGGCGACGGCATCGGTGACCTGCCGGGCATCACCGCCCGCCTCGACCACCTCGTCGAGCTGGGCGTGGACGCGGTGTGGCTCTCCCCGTTCTATCCGTCGCCGCAGGCCGACGCCGGTTACGACGTGGCCGACTACCGGGACGTCGACCCGCTGTTCGGCACGCTCGCCGACGCGGACAAGCTGATCACCGAGGCCCGCTCCCGCGGCCTGCGGGTGATCGTCGACCTGGTGCCGAACCACACCTCGTCGGCGCACCGCTGGTTCCAGGCCGCGCTGACCGCCGCGGCGGGCAGCCCGGAACGGTCCCGGTACATCTTCCGCGACGGCCTCGGCCCGGCCGGTGACCAGCCGCCGAACGACTGGCAGAGCGTCTTCGGCGGGCCGGCCTGGACCCGGACGGTCGACCCGGACGGCCGACCCGGCCAGTGGTACCTGCACCTGTTCGACACCGGCCAGCCGGACCTCAACTGGGACAACCCGGAGGTGCACCAGGAGTTCCTGGACGTGCTGCGGTTCTGGCTGGACCGCGGGGTGGACGGCTTCCGCGTCGACGTGGCCCACGGCCTCGTCAAGCAGGCCGACCTGGCCAACTGGCAGGAGCCCCAGGAGATCCTCTCCGGCAACGAGGTGGACAAGCCGCGCCCGCCGATGTGGGACCAGGAGGGCGTCCACGAGATCTACCGCCAGTGGCGGCGGGTCCTGGACAGCTACCCCGGCGAGCGGGTGCTGGTCGCGGAGGCGTGGGTGGAGCCGGCCGAGCGGCTGGCCCGCTACGTCCGCCCGGACGAGATGCACCAGGCGTTCAACTTCGAGTACCTGCTCGCCTCCTGGACCGCGCCGGCCCAGTACGCGGTGATCACCCGCTCCCTGGAGGCGACCGACTCGGTGGGGGCGCCGACGACCTGGGTGCTGTCCAACCACGACGTGGTACGCCACGCCTCGCGGCTCGGACTGGCCATCGGCGGCGGCCGGCCCAACGGCATCGGCATCGGCGACCCGCAGCCGGACGCCGCGCTCGGCCTGCGCCGGGCCCGAGCGGCCACCCTGCTGATGCTCGCCCTGCCCGGCTCGGCGTACCTCTATCAGGGCGAGGAGCTGGGCCTGCCCGAGCACACCACGATGCCCGACGAGGCCCGGCAGGACCCGACCTGGGCGCGCAGCGGGCACACCCAGCGGGGCCGGGACGGCTGCCGGGTGCCGATCCCGTGGGAGGCCGATGCCCCGTCGTACGGCTTCGGGCCCACCGACGCCAGCTGGCTGCCGCAACCGCCGTCCTGGGCGGAGTACGCGCTGGACCGGCAGCGCGACGTGCCCGGCTCGACGTACGAGCTGTACCGCTCGGCCCTGCGGCTGCGCCGCGCGCACGGCCTGGGCCGGGGCACGCTGGAGTGGCTGTCCTCCAACGACGAGGTGCTGGCCTTCCGCAACGGCGAGCTGACGGTCCTGACCAACTTCGGCGACACGCCGGTGCCGGTTCCGGCCAACGCCGAGGTGCTCGCCTCCAGCGCACCCCTGGACGACCAGTCCGCGATCCCGACCGACGTGACGGTCTGGCTCCACGCCTGACCTACCTACCCCGCGCCGATCTTGCACTTTCGGTCGATGGTATGAGGCACTTCGCCCATATTGTCGGGACAGAAAGTGCAAGATCGCGGGGTGGGTGGGTGACGGGGTTAGAGGCGGTTGGCGCGGGTGTGGAGCAGGTTGTGGACGTTGTCGATGTCCCGTGGTGAGGTTCGCGAGGCGAGCCAGTACATGACGCCGGTGGGAATGAAGAAGAGCTGGAACGCGGCCAGCCCGACGGCGAAGTTCAGCGGTGGCGGGAAGGCCGCGCGCAGTCCCTGGAACGCCACGCCGACCAGCCCGTTGCCGGCCGCCCGGCCGACCCCGTTGACCAGGTTGCCGAGGCTGTAGACGGTCCCCCGGTGCTCGGGTGGGTTCACGTCGGCGATCAGCGCGAACCAGTTCGGCGAGTTGGCCGAGGTCAACGCGAGCGCCACCACGGCGGTGAGCAGGCTGAGGCCCACCGACGGCTCGGTGACCACGCTGGACAGCACCGCGCCGATCACCGCGCCGGCGCTGCCACCGTCGGGCACGTCGATGGTCACCGGCACGAAGAACAACACCAGGTAGAACGGCAGCGCCGCGAGGATGCCGACCGCCGCGACCAGGGCCCGCCCCCGGGGGGTACGCCGCTGCACCGCGTCGCCGACCAGCCCACCCACGATGGAGAGCACACCACCGAGCTGGAACAGCGTGGCGAAGACGCTCCCCACCACCACTGCTGTCGACTCCGAGTAGCCCTGGGCCTCGGCCCGTTCGGCGAACAGCACCGGCAGCCAGACCAGCGAGCCGAACGCCGCCTGCGCGGTCAGGCCCTGCAGGATCAGCCACCGGTTCGTCCGCCGGGCCAGGATTCTCGGCACGTCGGCCCGGCTGATCCGGTAGTCGTAGTCCGCGCCGGCGTCCAGCGCGTCGGCCAACTCCGGTTCGCTCTGGCCGCGCCGGACGTCGTAGGTGAACAGGTACGCCACGGTGGCGGCCAGGCCCACCCCGGTCAGCAGCAGGAACGGCCGCCGCCAGTCCGCCGCGCCGAGCAGGCCGCCGACCAGCGTGCCGGCGAGCGTGCCGACGCCCTGGGAGAGCCCCCAGAAGCTCATCACCAGCCCGCGCCGGGCCGGCGAGATCAGGTCGGTGACCACCGAGAAGCCCACCGAGCCGACCGCGCCGAGACCTACCGCCGCGACGAGTTGGGCGGCCAGGAACGTGAGGTACCCGCCGGCCAACGCGCTACCGCCGGTGCCCGCGGCCCAGAGCAGTGTGCCCACCATGAGCAGCGGTTTGCGGTTGCTCCGGTCCCCGACGTACGCCCAGCCGACCGCGGCCACCGCGCTGACCAGGAAGCTGACGGCGGTGACCAGCCCGAGCAGCCGCCCCGACACGTCGAACGCGCCGGCGATCGGCTTGTAGAGCGGTGGGACGAGCCCGATCGCCACGTTGTCGAGCGAGGCGAGCAGCACGAACACCGCGACGCTGTACAGCCGGTGCGCCCGGCCGCCGCCCCGGCCCCGCCGGCGCTGGCCGGGCCCGCCACTGGTCACGCTCATGACGGGCAGCCAACCAGACTCCGGTACGCACGTCGCGACGCGGGTGGGTGCCGGTCGGCTCCCACCCGCGTCGACTCCGACGGATCAGCGGCGATCGAGGACCAGTCCGCGGGCCGCGGCGTACTGGTCGCGGACGGCGGGGACGGGCTCCGCCGCGTACTCCTCGGTGCCCTTGATCTCCCACTGCGGCGGCGTCGGACCGCCGAGGGCCACCCAGGCGGCCTGGCGGGCGGCGCCGTCGGCCACGTACTCCCCCGCGGGCGGGACGACCACCGGGCAGCCGAAGACCTGCGGTGCGATCCGGCGGACCGCGGCCGAGCGTGCCCCGCCGCCGACGAGGATGACCCGGCGGACGGTGGCACCCTGCGCGGTCAGCGCGTCCAGGCCGTCGGCGAGCGCGCAGAGCATGCCCTCCACCGCGGCCCGGGCCAGGTGCGCGGGGGTCGACGTGCGCAGGGTCAGCCCGTGCACCGCGCCGGTGGCGAGCGGTCGGTTGGGCGTCCGCTCACCCTCCAGGTAGGGCACCATGACCAGCCCGTCCGCGCCGGCCGGCGCGGAGAGCGCCAGCTCGGCCAGCTCGTCCAGGCCGACGCCCAGCATCGTGGCGGCGGCGTCCAGCACCCGGGCGGCGTTGAGCGTGCAGACCAGCGGCAGGAAGCGGCCCGACGCGTCGGCGAAGCCGGCCACCGCGCCGCTCTCGTCGGCGGCCGGCACGTCGGCCACGCTGAACACCGTGCCGGAGGTGCCGATCGAGACGACCACGTCACCGGGGCCCGCGCCGACGCCGAACGCGGCGGCGGCGTTGTCGCCGGTGCCCGCGCCGAGCAGCGCGCCACCCCCACCCAGCTCGTCGGCCAGCGTGCCGGCCGACTCCGCCGGGCCCAGCACCTCGGGCACGACGAGCTGCCGGCCGAAGGCCCGTTCCAGCAGGTCCAGACGGTAGGAACCGGTGGACGGAGACCAGTAGCCGGTGCCGCTGGCGTCACCCCGGTCGGTCCGCAGCCCCGCCAGCCCCGGCGCACCCGCGAGCCGCCAGGTCAACCAGTCGTGCGGCAGGCAGACGGCCGCCACCCGGGCAGCCAGATCCGGCTCGTGCCGGGCCAGCCAGCGCAGCTTGGTGATGGTGAAGCTCGCCACCGGCACGCTGCCGGTTGCCTCGGCCCAGAACCGCCGCCCGGCCGAGCCGCCGCCGGCCTCCTCGATGAGGTCGGCGGCGGCGTCGGCGGAGCGGGTGTCGTTCCACAGCAGGGCCGGGCGGACCACCCGGCCCGCCTCGTCGAGGCAGACCATGCCGTGCTGCTGGCCGCCGACGGAGACCGCCGCGACGTCGGTCAGCCCGCCGGCCTCGTCGGCGGCGCTGCGCAGCGCCTGCCACCAGGCTTCCGGGTCGACCTCGGTGCCGTCCGGGTGCGGTGCCCGGCCCTGCCGGAGCAGAGCGCCGGTCTCCGCATCCCGGATGACCACCTTGCACGACTGGGTGGACGAGTCGACGCCTGCGACCAACGGCATGGCGGGGCCTCAGCGAGCGCCGAGCAGGTGCTCGACGGCGAGCTGGTTGAGCCGGACGAAGGCGAAGCCCCGCGCGGCCACCGCGTCCACGTCGACGTCCTCGAACGCGGACCGGTCGGCCAGGAACTCCTCGTAGCCCTCGCCGTCGCCGAGCGTCGGCGTGCTCAGCTCGCCGACCTTGCTGGCGGCGAGCGCCTCGATGACCTCGGGGTCGGCACGGAACGCCGCGGCGCGCTCCTTGAGCAGCAGGTAGGTGCTCATGTTGGCCGCGGCCGACGCCCACACCCCGTCCATGTCCTCGGTGCGCGACGGCTTGTAGTCGAAGTGCCGGGGCCCGTCGTAGGCCGGCCCGCCGTTCGGACCGCCGTTCTCCAGGAGGTCCACCAGGGCGAACGCGTTCATCAGGTCACCGTGGCCGAAGACCAGGTCCTGGTCGTACTTGATGCCCCGCTGGCCGTTGAGGTCCAGGTGGAACAGCTTGCCCTGCCAGAGCGCCTGGGCGATGCCGTGCGCGTAGTTGAGCCCGGCCATCTGCTCGTGCCCGACCTCCGGGTTGAGGCCGACCAGCTCCGGGTGCTCCAACTGGGAGATGAAGCCGAGCGCGTGGCCGATGGTGGGCAGCAGGATGTCGCCGCGCGGCTCGTTGGGCTTGGGCTCCAGGGCGAACCGCAGGTTGTAGCCCTTGTCGATCGAGTACTGGGTGAGCAGGTTGACGGCCTCGCGGTAGCGGTCCAGGGCGGCCTGGACGTCCTTGGCGAGGTCGTACTCGGAGCCCTCCCGGCCACCCCACATGACGAAGGTGCTCGCGCCCAGCTCGGCGGCCAGGTCGAGCTGGCGCAGCACCTTGCGCAGCGCGTAGCGGCGAACGTCGCGGTCGTTGCTGGTGAAGCCGCCGTCCTTGAAGATCGGGTGGGTGAAGAGGTTGGTGGTCACCATCGGCACCACGAGGCCGGTCTCGTCGAGCGCCTTGCGGAACCGCGCGATGTGCTGATCGCGGGTCGCGGCGTCGGCCCCGAACGGGATCAGGTCGTCGTCGTGGAAGGTGATGCCGTACGCGCCCAGCTCGGCGAGCCGGTGCACTGCCTCGACCGCGTCGAGCTCGGGACGGGTCGCGTCGCCGAACGGGTCGCGGGCCTGCCAGCCCACGGTCCAGAGCCCGAAGGAGAACTTGTCGGCGGGGGTGGGACGGGGTGCCATGAGGGACCTCCGGGGTGGTGATGTCAGGTATTTGTTCAGCGATTGAATTATTTGCCCGCCCTATGGCACTGTCAAGGGGTGAGCCCCACCCACGCCCCGGCCGGCGCAGCCCGTCAGGGCAGCCTCCGCGAGCTCAACCTCGCCCTGGTTCTCGGCCGGATCGCCGCCGCCGACCGCCCCCCGTCCCGGGCCGACCTGGCCACCGCCACCGGCCTGACCCGAGCCACCGTCTCGGCGGTGGTCGAGGACCTGCTCGCGGGCCAACTGGTCAGCGAGGCCGACCCGGCGCCCCGGGCGGGCGCCGGACGGCCGGCCCGGGGGCTGGTCCTGGCCGACCAGGGCCCGGCCGGGCTCGGCCTGGAGGTCAACGTCGACTACCTGACGGTATGCGTCGTCGACCTCGCCGGCCAGGTCCGGCACCGCACCGTGCACCGGGCCGACCTGCGCCCGGTCGCCCCCGCCGACGCGCTGGCCCGCCTCGTCCACCTGGCCGGGGAGGCCCGCGCCGACGCGGCCCGCCAGGGCCTCACCCTGGCCGGAGCCGCGCTCGCCGTACCCGGCCTGGTGGACGACGCCGGCCTGGTCCGGCTCGCGCCGAACCTCGGCTGGCGCGACGTCGCGGTTCCCGAACTGCTCAGCGGGCACCCGCCCCTGACCGATCAGGTGCCCGGCGTACCGGCCCTGGTGGTGGACAACGAGGCCAACCTCGCGGCGCTCGGCGAGCTGCACTCCCGCCCGCCCGGCCCGGCGAGCTTCCTGCACATCTCCGGCGAGGTCGGCATCGGCGCGGGGATCGTCCTGGACGGCGCGCTGTTCCGCGGCGTACGCGGCTGGAGCGGCGAGATCGGCCACCTCCCGGTCCACCCCGAGGGCCGTCCGTGCCGCTGCGGAGGGCAGGGTTGCCTGGAGCAGTACGCCGGCCAGGAGGCGATCGTGGCCGGCGCCGGGCTGGTACGCGCGGAGCTTCCCGCGGACACCGCGACGGCGCGGCTGGCCGAGTTGGCCGAGGCCGGTGACCCGGCCGCGCTGCGGGCGCTGCACGACGCCGGTACGGCACTCGGGGTGGCGGTGGCCGGCGTGGTCAACCTGCTGGACCTGGACACCGTCGTGCTCGGCGGCGGGTACGCCCCGTTGGCGCCCTGGCTGTGCCCGCCGGTGCTCGCCGAGATCGCGGCCCGGGTGCTCACCGCCGCCTGGTCACCCGTAACGGTCCGGCCCTCGACCCTCGGTCCGGAGGCCGCAGCCGTGGGCGCGGCCGGCTCGGTGGTACGGCGGATCGTCGCCCGCCCCGCAGGCTGGCTGAACCGCTCCGCCTGACGCGCTCTGGGCGTGCGTCGGTACGGCTCGGTACGCTTGCCGTCGAGCAACGATCGGCAGGCGAGGAGCCGGGAGCAGCATGCGTACAGGTCGTCGGACACCCGGCGGCGTCGGGCCGTGACCACGACCCGACGGGGCGGCATCGCCGGTCCGGTCGACGGCGACGGGCAGGCGTCGCGCCGACCGACCCGCCAATCCGGCGGCGGTGCGCTGCCGGCCGACTCGCCGCTGGCCCGCGAACTGCTCGACGGGCTCGCCGAGGCCGTGCTGACGACCGACGAGACCGGCCGGGTCACCCTCGTCAACGCCCGGGCCGCCCACCTGCTCCCGGAGATCGTCGCGGGCGTCGAGCTGTCCGAGTGTCAGGTGGCGGCACTGGCCCGGGCCGTCCGGGACGGCGCCGAGAGCTTCGACGCCGAGCACCACGGCCGGCACCTGCGGGGTGGTCGACGGCAGCTCGCCGGCAGCCGGTACGCCTGGTACGTCCGGGACGTCACCGAGGAACACGCCCGCACCGACGCCCTGCTGGCCGAACGCTCCCGTACGGCGTTCCTCGCCCAGGCCGGCAGCCGGCTCGGGCTGTCCCTGCACCGGGACCAGACGCTCCGCTCCACCGCCACCCTCGCCGTGCCGTACCTGGCCGACGCGGCCGTGGCGGTGCTCCGGCCGCCCGCGCCGGCCGAGCCGCACCCGCGCTGGACGCGGTACGCCGACGGTGACCCCGCGCCGGTCACCGGGGTCGCCGGCCCGGAGCTGGCCGACGCCGTCCCCGGCCTCAGCGAGGCGCTCGACGGCGTAGCCACCGAGCCGAGCCCTCGGCGGGACGCCGAGGCCGCGGACCTGAGCGCGGTGCTTCCGGCCGGGTTCGGCCCGCCGGGCGCGGTGCTGGTCAGCCCGATGCCCGGTTCCGGGGGGTCGGCCGGCGCGCTGGTGCTGGTCCGCCGTGCCGGGCGGGCCGGCTTCGATCCACGCGACGTCGAGCTGGCCCGCGAGTTCGCCGCGCGGGCCGGCGCGGCGCTGGCCGCCGCCGAGCTGTACGGCGAGCAGGCCCACCTGGCCCGGGTGTTGCAGACCAGCCTGCTCCCGCCGGAGCTGCCGGCGGTGCCCGGTGTGCGCATGGCCGGTGGCTACCGGGCCGCCGGGGACACGCTGCGCATCGGCGGCGACTTCTACGAGGTCTTCCCGCACGCGCGGGGCGCGCTGTTCGCGTTGGGCGACGTGTCCGGCAAGGGCGTCGGGGCGGCAGTGCTCACCGGCCGGGTCCGCCAGTCGCTGCAGACCCTGCGACTGGTCGAGCAGCGACCGCTGGAGCTGATCCACCTGCTCAACCGCACCCTGTTCGACGCGCCCGACGCCGCACGGCGCAGCCAGCTCACCACCCTGCTGCTCGGGTCACTGGAGCGCGGGCCGGCGGGGGTGGACATCCGGATCGCCGGCGGCGGCCACCCCGCGCCGCTGCTGGTCACCGCCGCCGGTTCGGTGGTCCCGGTTCCGGTGGGTGGAATGCCGGTCGGCGCGCTGGCCGACGCCCGGTTCGCCGAGGCCCGGGTGCACCTCGACCCGGGCGACCTGCTCCTCGCGTACACCGACGGGGTGACCGAGGCGAACGGCGGGCCGATCCACGCCGAGAAGTTCGGTGCGCAGCGGCTGCGCGCCGCGCTCGCCGCCGCTGCCGGGCTGCCTCCGGCCGCGCTTGTCGACAGGCTGCTCCAGGTGGTGGACGAATGGCTGGGCGGGCAGGCGCACGACGACATCGCCATGTTGGCGGTGTGCGCGTCGACGCCGGCCTGAGTCAGGCGGTCCGGGCCACCGGCGGTTCACCGCTGGGCCATTCGCGGGCCGGGCCCACCGCCCGCTCGGGGCCGCTCTGCCACACCGCTCGGGTCGACGGCTCCGGGTGCTCCGACGAGTCCCTCGCCGGCCTGGTGGGCCGGTCCGGGTCCCGCGGGTCCGCGTCGTCCGGCCAGTCGTCCCGCCCCGGCGGCCGGTCCCCGTCATCCGGCGCCGAGCCGCTTCGGGCCTGCTGCCGACGGGCGGCGTCGTCGAACTCCCGCATCCCGCTCACCAGGGCGGCCCGGCCTGCCGGCGTCATCGCCGCCAGCACGGCGGAAATCCGCTTCTGGCGGTCCGCGCGCAGCTCCGTGAGGAGTCGACGGGCCTCCGGGGTGAGATGCAGGGAGATCTCCCGCCGGTCGAAGCGGCCCGGCTCGCGCTCCAGCATGCCGGCCGCCACCAGGCGGTCGCAGAGCCGGCTGGCGGAACTGAGCAACATGTCCAGGCGGGTGGCGAGCCGGCGTAGGTTGATCCCGTCGTGTTGCTCGACCACCATCACAGCCCGTAGTTGGGCTCCGGAGACCCGGCTGGCGGTCGCCTCCCGGGCGGAATCCCATACGCCCAACAGGGCACCCGCCGCCGCGTCCAATGCGGCAGCCATACTCGTCGCAGGGTCCGGTGGACCGTGTTCTTCGGCCATGGTGGCCCGAGAGTACTCCGAAGCCACTGGTCGTCGAGCTTTGATCAAGGAGGCCTGATGAGCGAACCGGTCAATCGGGCACGACGTACCCTGAACGAGACACCCGCCGACCGTCTCGTGGGCGGCATCGGGGGGATCCTCGACGAGGCGTACGGGATCACCGAAGCGGAGTTGTACCAGGTCGACTACCGCCTCTCGGAGCTGCTGCCACTCACCGAGGGTGACTCCCTGCGGGGCGCCGGACACCCCGCCTGGCGTGCCTTCGACCACCAGTCGCCTCTGCTGGTCGACGGCACCGCCTGGGTGCCGGTCAGCATGCGCGGCGAACGGCGGGGCGTCCTGCGCCTGGCGCCGGTGGCCGACGACCCGGCCGTGCTCGGTGAGCTGGCCGACATCGCCACCGCGCTCGCGCACGAGCTGGCGGCCGTCTCCCCCGGCACCGACGTCTACAGCGTCGCGCGGCGCAGCCAGCGGCTCACGCTGGCCGCCGAGATGCAGTGGGACCTGCTCCCCGGCCGCAGCCGGATCCGCCCCTCGTTCAGCCTGGCCGGGCAGCTGGAGCCGGCGTACGCCGTGCGGGGGGACAGCTTCGACTGGTCCGACGACGGGCAGAAGCTCTGGCTCTCCACGGTCAACGGAACCGGTGAGGGCGTCGCGGCTTCCCTGCTCACGTCGCTGGCCACCCACGCGCTGCGCAACGCCCGCCGGGCCGGCCTCGGTCTGGGTGATCAGGCAGCCCTCGCCGACCAGGCCATCTACGACGAGTACCGGGGCAAGCGGCACCTCTCCGTGCTGTTGATGGAGCTGGACCTGCGCTCCGGGACGATGACAGTGGTGGACGCCGGCTCGCCACGGCTCGTCCTGCTGCGGCACGGGGAGGTCACCGAGCAACCGCTGGAGGCGCAGTTCCCGCTCGGCATGTTCGAGGCGACCGACTACCACGAGCAGACGTTCACGCTGGAACGCGGCGACCGGCTCTTCGTGGTCAGCGACGGCGTGGTGGAGGCCACCGGGCAGAGCGTGCGCTACGGCGAGACGGCACTGGACCGGTTCCTGCGCCGGACGGGCCCGATGGAGCCGCTGGACGCCGTACGGTCGCTGATCGGCGACCTGCGCGCGTTCGTGGCCGGCGACCTCGTCGACGACGCCGTGGTGGTCTGCCTGGACTGGACCGGCCCGCAGGAGTGAACGGCGGCGGTCAGTACGCGCCGCGGCTGTTCAGCACCGCGCCGGCGGTCTTCCAGAGGATGGTGAGGTCGGCGGCGAGCGACCAGTTCTCCACGTAGTAGAGATCGAGTCGGATGCCGTCCTCCCAGCTCAGGTCGGACCGGCCGCTGACCTGCCACAGCCCGGTCATGCCGGGCTTGACCAGCAGCCGCCGGGCCACGTCACCGTCGTAGCGGGCGACCTCCGAGGGCAGCGGCGGACGCGGCCCGACCAGGCTCATCTGGCCCAGCAGCACGTTGACCAGCTGCGGCAGCTCGTCGAGCGACCACTTGCGCAGCAGCCGGCCGACCCGGGTCACCCGGGGGTCGTCGCGCATCTTGAACATCAGGCCGTCGGTCTCGTTGCGGGTCGCCAGCTCGGCGAGCAGCGCGTCGGCGTTGACCACCATCGTCCGGAACTTGAACACGCCGAACTCCTGCCCGCCCCGGCCCACCCGGACTTGGCGGAAGAGCACCGGCCCCCGGCTGTCCAGTTTGATGGCCACCGCGATGACCGCGATCAGCGGCAGCAGCAACGCCAACGCCAGCGACGACGCGGACCTGTCGACGAACCCCTTGACCAGCTTGCGGGCACCGCGGAACTCGGGCGCCTCGACGTGGATCAGCGGGAGCCCGGCGACCGGACGGGTGTGGATGCGCGGGCCGGCCACGTCGGTAAGCGCGGGTGCCACGACGAGGTCGACGCCGGTCCCCTCCAACTGCCAACCGAGCCGACGCAGTCGGGCCGCCGTCAGCTCACCGGAGGCGGTCACCGCGACCGTGTCCGCCCCGATCGCGGTGGCGGCCTCCGGGATGCCCCGGAACGAACCCACCACCGGCACGTCACCGAGTCGCTGGGCCACCGGAGCGAGCAGCGCGTCGGGGATGCACGCGCCGACCACCTGATAGCCGGCGTACGGCTCCCGGCGCAGGGTGTGCACCAACTCCAGGACGTGTGCGGTGTCGCCGACCACGAGCACCTTGCGCGACCAGCCGGCGCCCTTCGAGCGGGCCCGGTGCAGGCGTTTGCGCGCGACGAACCGGGTCACCTCCAGCCCGAGGGTGCCGACCGCGAACGAGATGCCGAGGAAACCCCGGGAGACGCCGACGTCGGCGATGTAGCCGGCGATGGCGATCGCGCCGGCCAGCCGCAGGCTCGCCGAGCTGACCCGCCGGTACTCGTCCGCCCCGTAGCCGACGACCCGGTCGTCGTAGCAGCCGAGCGCCTTGAGGGAGATCAGCCAGGCCAGGACCAACCCCGGCGCCACCAGCACGTACGGGATCTTGGAGCCGACCGGCTCCTCGTCCCCGAACCGGCCGACGTACCCGACGAGCAGCGCGATGATGAGGATGGTGGTGTCCAGCACGACCAGGACCCGGACGTAGGACCGTTCGTCGGCGCGGGCCACCAGCCCGTTCGGCGGGCCTTCCGGAGTCGCCGAGGTGCTGGCAGGGGTCAACAGGGTCGCCGCGGTCACCGGCCCTCCCACTCTGCTCAGGACGGCCCCGGCCGACGAGTCGGACCGGAGGCGGACGGACGATGCCGGGACACGTCGACATCCTGCCCTGATAACTATGACTGCCGATTGCTTCCGACGTATTGCCGTCACTTTTCTTCAACCCTGCGGCCATAAAAGGAACCCGCCGCACCGCTGACGCGGTACGGCGGGTTTCTCCTGCTGTGCGGCCGGTCAGCGCGGCGCCGGGGGGCGGCGCGCGATGGCGGTGAGGAAGATGCTGCCGATCTCGTTCGGGTCCTTGGTGACGAACACGTCGCCGCCGGTCACCTTGGTGATCGACTCCAACTCGGTCTTGCTGACGCCCTCGCCGATACCGATCATGATGACCTGCACGGGCCGCTCCGGGTCGGCGATCTGCTTGAGCTTGGCGAGCAGTTGCGCCTGGTTGAGACCGTTGTCGTCCTCGTTCTTGCCGTCGGTGAACAGCACGATCGAGTTGACCCGGCCAGGCTGCCAGTCCTCCTGCACCGCCTGGTACGCGGCCAGCATGGTGTCGTAGAGGCCGGTGTCACCGCTGGACGGCTTGATCGTGGCCAGCGCCCCCTCCAACTGCGTCCGCTGGCCGGAGAGCGGCCCGATCGGGACCAGTTCCCGGTAGTCCCGGTTGCCGACCAACTTCGTGGAGAAGGTCCACAGGCCGATGGACCAGGAGTCGTCGAAGAGGCCCAGGCCGCGGCGGGCCGCGTCCACGGTGACCTCCTCGCGGCTGCGGTTGTTGGCGCTGGGCACCTGGTCCTTCATCGAGCCGGAGACGTCGATGACGGCGAGCATCCGGCCGGACTGGGTGGCGATCGACCAGCTGGAGACGACACGCTGTATCGCGGCCGGGTCCAGGCCGCCCGCCGCGGTGCCGCCGGCCGCCGGGGCGGTCGACGCGCCGCCGGCCGGGCTCGGGGCGCCCTGCGGCGCGTTGAAGCCGGCACCCCAGTTGCCGTCCGGACCGCGCAGCGACTGCGCCGCCAGCCGGTCCCGGAACTTCGGGGCGGTGAGCAGCTCGAACAGCACCTTCGCCGCGGCCGCCTTGGTCGGCTCGATGCCGGGCAGCACCGCGTACGGGTAGTCCAGCGGCATCGGGGCCGGCTCCATGTAGAGCGCGGCGAGCGGCACCGGGGGCTTCTTGCTGTTGTAGGCGATCACGTCTTCTTCGGAGAGCGCCGCCGCTCCGAGCGCGCTCGCGATGGACGTCGGGTCCGTGGCGGTCGGGAAGCGGGCCAGCAGGTCGTTGCGGAGCGAGGAGCGACCCGTGGCCAGCGCCCGCAGCGCGCCGACGGTTTTGCGCTGCGCGTCCCCGCCGGAGCCGCTGGCGGCCGTGGTCAGCGAGAGCAGGCCGGACAGGCCGGCCGCGTCCCGGGTCGGCTCGACGATGCCGGTACGCAGCGGCTTGCTGCTGTTGACCTGCTTGAGCAGATCGGTCCAGGTGAACTTGGCGTTGGGCCACCCCAGCCGCGTGGCCACCGGCTCGGGCATCGCCACGACCACGGGGCTGCGCGCGATGGAGGCGCCGTTGGTCGGCGCGAACGCGGTGGCGTCCTTCTTCAGACGCAGCAGCCAGGTCGACGAGTCCGGCACCCAGACGTCCGGGGTGACGGCCGTTCCGCTGGCCTGACCGACGCCGGCCAGCACGGCACCGTGCTTCGCGGCCACCACGGCGGCCACGTCGACCGGGTCGGACGCCGAGACGTCCACCCGGATGCAGGTGGGGCCGACCGCGGCGCCGTCCTTGACCCACTGGGACGCGGCGGCGTCCACCGCGGGCGCCAGCTCGGAGGCGACCGCGACGGCGAGTCGAATCTCTCCTGAACAGCTGGGCTGGATCAGCTCCTTATAGCCGAACCAGACGCCGGTGGTGACGACGAGAACCGTCGCCGTCGCGGCGGCGGCTGCTAGATGGAGTTTCGAACGCATGCGATGGCGGCCTGCTGACACGCTGACCATCTTGCGTATTAGGTGCCGTCTCTGCCACATCCGTTCGGACTAAAGTTACGCAGGAGAAACAGTTGATCACTTTTTAGCAACAGAGTGTGACGAGATGGCCCCACGCCGTTGCCAAACCGGTTTCTCTCTCACGTCCGGTCCCGCCGCCCGACCGACTCACGGCAGCACGCAGGTCGGGCTCGCCACCGCGACGGGCTCGCCGACCGGTGCCGGGATGCCGGTGCTCGCGTCCCGCCGGAAGGCCCGCACCATGTCCGCCCGCTCGTCGGCGACGTACAGGTGCTCGCCGATGAGGGCGAAGTGCCGCGGCCACTCACCGCCGGTGTCCACTTCGGCCACCAGCTCGGGCAGCTCACCGGCCAGGTCGAAGACGGCGATGGTGCCGACCCCGCGGTTGGCGACGTAGAGGAAACGGCCGTCCGGGTCGACCGCGACCTCCGACGGCTGGACGTGGCCCGCCCGCTCACTCGCCTCGACCCGGCCACGCTGGTGCAGCGCCCCGTCGTCGGTCAACTCGTACGCGGTGACCGAGGCGTCCAGCTCGCCGACCAGATAGCAGCGCCGGCCGTCGGGATGGCGGGCCAGGTGCCGGGGCCCGGTGCCGGGCGCCGTCCGCATCCGCGGACCGCGCGGGACCAGCCGCCCGCTCGCCCCGTCCAGGTCGTACCGGTAGACCGAGTCGGTGCCGAGATCCACCGCCAGCAGCGGCCCTCGACCCCGGCCCGGGGAGACCATGTGGGCGTGCGCCCGGTCCTGGCGTTCCGGGTCGGGGCCGTGCCCCTCGTGCACCACCAGATCGGTGCGCTCGCCGGGAACGCCCTGCGCGTCGAGCGGGAAGACCGCGACGCTGCCGCCGCCGTAGTTGGCCGCCGCCAAATGGTCACCGTCGGGCAGCACCGCCAGGTGACAGGGCTCGGCGCCGCCGGTCGAGAAGCTGCCGAGCGCGTCCAGCGCGCCGTCCGGACCGACCTGCCAGGCGCTGATCGCCCCGTCGGTCAGCTCGTTGACCGCGTAGAGCACCGGACGGGTGGGGTGCCGCACGAGGAACGACGGCGACGGCGTGACCGCCACCGTGCCGAGGGAGGTCAGCACCCCGGTTGCCGGGTCCCGGTGAGCGGCGACGATGCCGCTGCCCCGCCCTCCGCTCTGCGCGGTGTAACCCCCGATGTGGACGATCCCGCCCTGACCAGTCACGCTGCACCCCTTTGCCGGCATCCTGGAGTAGATCCAACCAGAGCTGCCCACGGAGCCGACCCGCTAACCGGCTTTCCGGGGACCGGATCGGCCCGCCGATCCCGCGTCGGCGGGCCGGTGCCAGGTCGCCCGCCCGCACGGCGGGGTCGGGTCAGGCGGCCGGCACCGGCTCACCGCGCTGCCGGGCGACGTGCTCGACCAGGGAGATCAACACCAGCTTGCCGGACTGCCGGTCCCGGGCGTCGCAGAGCACCATCGGCACGTCCGGATCCAGGTCGAGCGCCCGGCGTACGGTCTCCAGCTCGAACCGACGGGTGTCCTCGAAGCAGTTCACGCCCACCACGAACGGGATGCCACGCTGCTCGAAGTAGTCGATCGAGGGGAAGCAGTCGGCCAGCCGCCGCGTGTCGGCGAGCACCACCGCGCCGAGGGCGCCGAAGGCCAGCTCGTCCCAGAGGAACCAGAACCGGTCCTGGCCGGGGGTGCCGAACAGGTACACCTGAAGGTCGTCGTTGATGGTGATCCGGCCGAAGTCCATCGCCACCGTGGTGGTCGACTTGCCCTCCACCCCGGAGATGTCGTCGGTGCCGACGCCGGCGTCGGTCAGCACCTCCTCGGTCTGCAACGGTCGAACCTCGCTCAACGCGCTCACCAGCGTCGTCTTGCCGGCACCGAAGCCCCCGGCGATGAGGATCTTCAGTGCCAGCGGGACGGTGACCGAGGTGCCCGCCTGGTCATAGCGCACGGAGTCCACTGACCACCGCCTTGAGGATGTCGTCGTCGGGAAGGTCGCTGCCGGCCGGCGGCTCGTGCACCGCGACCAGCCCCTGAGCGAGGAGGTCACCGAGCAGCACCCGGATCACCCCGACCGCGAGGTCCAGCTCGGCCGCCAGCTCGGCCACCGACACCGGACGCCCGGCCAACGTGACCAGCCGCCGGTGCTCCGGCGGCAGCTGCGGGTGGGCCGCCAGGTCGAGGTCCGAGGCGGCCAGCACGAACGCGACCAGGTCGAACCCGTCGACCGCCGAGCGCACCCGGCCGCCGGTGAGCGTGTACGGGCGGACCACCGGGCCCGCGTCGCCGTCCAGCCACTCGTGCTGGGGGCCGGGCGGCTCAGCCCGCATCACCGGCATCCGTCGATCCTCGGGCGGCGGCGGTGAGGTTCTCCCCCACGCGGATGACGAGCATCGCCATCTCGTACGCGACCAGGCCGATGTCCGCGTCGGCGTCGCTCACCACGGCCAGGCAGGCACCCTGCCCGGCGGCGGTGACGAAGAGGTACGCCGACTCCATCTCGACCACCGTCTGCCGGACCGGACCGCCGTCCACGTGCCGGCTCGCGCCCCGGGCCAGGCTGGAGAACCCGGCGGCGAGCGCGCAGAGGTGCTCGGCGTCGGAGCGCTCCAGCTCGGCCGAGGCGCCGAGCAGCAGCCCGTCGGCGGAGAGCACCACCGCCTCGCGGGCGGCCGGCACCCGTTGCACCAACTCGTCGAGCAACCAGTCGAGGCTGGCGCTCTGCTTCGTCGTCTGCCGCACTAGGCGTCCCTCTCAGTCGCGGTCGGAGGTTCGGAGGCCGTCGGAGGCGCCGGTGTCGGGCCTGCCGCAGCCGGGGTCGCATCCGCGCGGTTCGCCGGAGCGGTGGTGCCGGGCGCACCGCCCCGAGCGGTCGAGCCCGGGGCGACGACTGTGGCCCGGCCGCGTGCGGTGCCGGCCTGGAGGGCCGCCATGACCCGGCGTACCTCCTCCGGCGAACGTGGCGACGGCGCGTCGGCGACGGTGGACCGGGGCAGGGCGGTGGGGGTACGCCGGCGCACCCGGCGGGGCAGCCCCTCCAGGTCGTCAGCCGTCCCGTCGGAGGACGACCCGCCGTCGGCGCCAGGGACGTCGGCGCTGGCGCCCGATCCGTCGGCGGACGGGCGGTCGGGCGTCGGGCCGGTGGGAAGGGCCAGGGTGGGCAGGTCGTCGGTGGCGGTCGCGGCCACGGCCGTGCTGCCACGGCCGGCGCGGGGCCGGGGCACCGCGCCTCGGCGCACCGGTCGGGCCAGCCGCCGGTCGCCCGCCGTGGCGGGCAGCGTGGCGGGGTCGGGGCCGGCCGGCGGCTCGGTGGTGATCAGGTCGGCGGGGACCAGCACCACGGCGGTGACGCCGCTCGCCGCGGAGGACCGCAGCTGTACGCGGACAGCGTGCCGGGCCGCCAGCCGGGCCACCACGAACAGGCCGAGTCGGGCACTCTGCGCCGGGTCGAACTCGGGCGAGCTGGCCAGCCGGGTGTTGGCGCTCTCCAACGCGGCAGCGGACATTCCCAGCCCCTGGTCGGTGACCTCCAGGACGTACCCGTTGGCGACCTGCTCCCCGCTGATGGTCACCCGGGTGTCCGGCGGTGAGAAGGCGGTGGCGTTCTCGACCAGCTCGGCGAGCAGGTGGATGATGTCGCCGACCGCCCGACCCAGCACGCCGACCGGCTGCACGGTGGTGATGTCCACCCGGTCGTACGCCTCGACCTCGCTGATCGCGCCGCGGACCAGGTCGACCATCGCGACCGGGTTGCGCCACCCTCGGCCCGGCGCGGAGCCGGCGAGAATGACCAGGTCCTCGGCGTGCCGGCGGAGTCGGGTGGCCAGGTGGTCCACCTGGAACAGTTCGGCGAGCTCGTCCGGGTCCTCGGCGCGACGTTCCATCCGGTCCAGCAGGTGCAGCTGCCGGTGCACCAGGCCCTGGCTGCGTCGGGCGATGTTGAGGAACACCTCGTTGAGCCCCCGGCGCAGGGTGACCTCGTCCACGGCGGCCTGGACGGCGGTGCGCTGCACCTCGGTGAAGGCCCGCCCGACCTCGCCGATCTCGTCGTTGCCGTACTTCAGGGGTGGCGCCTCCCGGGCGACGTCGACCTGCTCGCCGCGGCGCAGTCGGGTCACCACGTCCGGCAGTCGGTGCTCGGCCAGCTCCAGGGCGGCGGTACGGACCCCGCTGAGTCGCCGGACCAGCGTGCGGCCGACCCGCAGCGACACCAGCACCGAGACCACCACGGCGGCGAGTCCGAGCACACCGGCGGCGGCCAGCCGGACCAGGATCCAGACGGCCATCGGCACCGAACGGTCGGTGAGCGCGTCGGCCTCGGACAGTTCGAAGTCACGCAACTGCTGCTGTACGGCGTCGTGGCTGGTCTGCCACGACGCCGCGTCCACAGGTGGCCGCCCGGACCGGTTGGCCCCGATCAACGCGTCCTGCATCGCGCGCAGGCTGGTGAACTCCGGGCTCTCGGTCAGTCGCTGGTACGCGGTGCGCCCGGCCTCGGGCAGGTCGGCCACTGCGCTCTCGGTGAGCCACCGCTGGTTGCCGATGGCCTGCACGAGCAGGGCGTGCTCCCCCTCGGCGAACGTGCCGGCGGTCAGCACGCCGGCCAGCATGGCGTCGGTCTGGCCGAGCAGCTCCCGGGAACGGCCCAGCGAGGTGAGGGCCAGCGCCTGTCGGTTGATTGCCGGATCGCTCAGATTCGCCATCGCGGAGAACGCCTGGAAGGCTGCCGTGACCATGCCGCTGTAGAGGCCGAGAGCCCCGGCGCGGTCCATCATGCCGTCGTCGATGAAGTCGCGTCCGGTCGGCAACGCCGCCAGCGCGGTGACCAGCCGGTCGACCCGGTCCTCCAACAGCTCGTCGGCGGCGTCGCGCAACGCCTCCCCGTCGACCCGGCGGCGCAGCTCGGCGATCGCCCGATCCGTACGCTGGCGCTGCTCGGCCAGGGCGGGCAGCTCGGTGGTGCCGGCGAGCTGCACCACCGACAGTCGACGCTCGCGTTGCAGCTCGGTGACGACCGCCTCGCCGGGACGGCCCAGGTCGTACAGGAGGGTGCGCGCGGAGAGCAGGTTGAGGGCGGGGCCGAACGTCAACGTCGTCGCGAAGATCCACAGCGCGAGGAGCGCGGTCACCGGAGCGACGACCAACGCGGTCAGCTTCGAGCGGATCGGCCAGTCGCGGGTTCTCATCAGACCTCGCCCGTCAAGGGGTGGCAGGAGGGGCGCCGGCACCGCCGGGCAACGCGCTCGCCGGTCGCGCACCCGGTCGTCAGGCCGGGCACCGGCGCGGGCGCCTTGGGCAGGATACGTAATCGCGCCCGGTTGCACTACCGCCCGTCGCACCGACATCGACGCTGCGGAACGCGCCTGCCTCCCGGTACGACGAGCGCCCCACCGGTGACCGGTGGGGCGCTCGTGCCGGCGCGGTACGGATCAGACGTTGTCGGCGAGGCCGAGCCCTTCGGCGACGCGGCGGCCGTAGCTGGCGTCGCACTGGCTGAAGTGCCAGACCATCTTCTCCTGGATGTGCTTGTCACACTGGGCCAGCAGCGTGGTCAGGTTGTGCACCAGGTCGTCGCGCTCGGCGTCGGTCATCTCGCGGAAGCGGCGGCCGGCCTGCGCGTAGTTGTTCTGCCGCTCGATCGGGGCCTTCATGACGTGCCCGGAGACGAAGGGCCGGTACTCCCGGTAGGACTCGTCGGCCTCCTGGAGACCGGCCACCGAGGACGGCTCGAAGTTGATGTGCGGGTTGCCGCCGCGGTCGTCCACCCCGTACGACATCTGACCGCCGCCCTGGTTGGTGTTGACCTGGACGTCCTCGCGCGGCCGGTTCACCGGGAGTTGCAGGTAGTTCGGGCCGACCCGGTAGCGCTGGGTGTCCGAGTAGGAGAACGTCCGCCCGACGAGCATCTTGTCGTCGGAGAAATCGATCCCGTCGACGAGCACGCCGGTGCCGAAGGCGATCTGCTCGTTCTCGTTGTGGTGGTCGGTGATGTTGCGGTTGAGCGTCATCATGCCGACCGGCAGGTAGGGGAACTGCTCCTCCGGCCAGATCTTGGTGTCGTCGAGCGGGTCGAAGTCCAGCTCGGGGTGCTCGTCGTCGCTCATGATCTGCACGTTGAGCTCCCACTGCGGGTACTCACCGCGCTCGATCGCCTCGTACAGGTCCTTCGAGGCGTGGCCCAGCTCGGTGGCCTGGATGGCGTCCGCCTCGGCCTGGGTCAGGTTGTGCTCGCCCTGCTGGGTCAGCCAGTGGAACTTGACCAGCACGCCCTCGCCCTGCGCGTTCACGAGGCGGTAGGTGTTCACGCCGGACCCGCGCATGGTGCGGTAGTTGCGCGGAATGCCGTACGGGGAGAAGAGCCAGGTCAGCATGTGCATCGACTCGGGCGTGTTGGACATGAAGTCGAAGATGCGGTTCGGCTCCTGTCGGAAGGTCACCGGATCGGGCTTCAGCGAGTGGATCACGTCGGGGAACTTGATCGCGTCGCGGATGAAGAAGACCTGCAGGTTGTTGCCGACCAGGTCCCAGTTGCCGTCCTGGGTGCGGAACTTCACCGCGAAGCCGCGCGGGTCGCGGGCGGCCTCGGAGGAGTCCCGGCCGCCGATGACCGTGGAGAAGCGGATGGTGACCGGGGTCTTCGCGCCCCTGGTCTGGAACAGCTTGGCCCGGGTGTACGTGGCGGCCGGCTTGTCGCCGATCGTCCCGTACGCCTCGAACTCGCCGTGCGCGACGAAGCCGCGCGCGTGCACCACCCGCTCCGGGATGCGCTCCCGGTCGAAGTGGCTGATCTTCTCCAGGAAGTGGTAGTTCTCCAGCGTGGCAGGCCCGCGTGAGCCGACCGTCCGCTGCTGCTGGTTGTTGTGCACGGGGTGACCCTGGCGGGTGGTGAGGGTCGGCCTGTCGGCCTGCGGGTCGCTCATCGGTCTCCTCCGGATGCGTGGTGCGGCGTGCCTGACCGGTCCCGGGTCGGTCGGGCGGGTCGCTCGCGGGCGTACGGCGGGCACCACCCACCCAAGCGCGTTATCTGGAATGAGTCAAGTTTTTGCGCCGAAATGTGGCGACCCCGGCCGAGACCAGCGAGGAAAGTGCCTCGGATCGGGATTGGCGATCAGTACGCGGAGGGAATACCAGAGGACGAAGGAGGAGCCCATGTCGCCCACGCAGATAATCGTCATCGTGCTCGTCGTGCTGGTGATCGTCGCGGCGATCGCCGTGGCCGTCAGGACGGTCGGCCGTCGCCGCGCGCTGCGCAGCCGGTTCGGGCCGGAGTACGACCGGGTGGTGCAGGAGCAGGACAGCCGGTCCGCCGCGGAGCGCGAGCTGCGCGACCGGGAACGCCGGCACTCCGAGCTCACGCTCACCCCGCTCAGCCCGGAGTCGCGGGCCCGTTACGCCGCCGCCTGGGAAGAGCTCCAGATCCGCTTCATCGACTCGCCGGGCGAGACCGTGGGTGACGCCGACGAACTGGTCACCCGGCTCATCGAGGAGCAGGGCTATCCGACCGGGGACTTCTCCGACCAGATCGCCCACCTCTCCGTCGAGCACGCCCGCACGCTGACCAACTACCGGGACGCGCACGAGATCCACCTCCGCAACTCGCGGGGCGAGGCGAGCACCGAGGAGCTGCGCCAGGCGGTCGTGCACTACCGGGCCCTCTTCGCCGACCTGCTCGGCGAGGAGCCGGTCGGTCAGCGCACGCCCGAACAGGGTTCCCACCCGGACACTCCGCACGACGCCACGAGCCGCTGAGGAGGCCACCGATGCGCCACGAAGAGCAGCAGGTGAGCAACGACCATCCGGAGGCCGTCCGGTCCGCACCGGTGCCGGTGCCGCCGACCGACGACCGGGCCGCCCGCTCGGACGTACCCGAGGACGCCCTGGACGACCGGGGCACCTTCGACGATCCGACCACCGACCACGACCGGGCCACCGACCACGACCCGACCACCGACGCCGACCCGGCCGACGAGCACGAGCGGGCCAACGGCACCGACCCGGGAGCCTTCCGGGACCGGACCGACGACGACCGGACCGACGACGACCTGACCGACGACCGGACCGCCGACGACCGGACCGACGAGTGGGCCGACGACCAGCGGGCCGAGGACACCGACCGCCGGAGCCGGCCCGACGACGAGGGTGGCTTCCACGAGCCGGGGCCGCTGCCGACCGCCTTCGGCGCCACCACGGTGGCCGACGCGGTGGCGGCGTCCGCACTGGCGAGCCCCTACCCGCAGGACCAGCCGGACCCGCGGGCCGAGCGAACCGCCCAACCGGGCGACGGCGCCGAGGACGGCGAGCGGGAGGGTCTGCGCGCCGACCCCACCGCCGAGCTGCACCGCCGCGACGGCGTCCCGGAGACCGACCTGGACGCCGCAGCGACGACCGACGAGGACGCCGACCTGGACGCCGAGGGCCGGCGCTCGGACACCGACACCTCCACCCGCACCGTCGTCGCGGCCGACAGCACGGACGGTGCGGCCGAGCGGCGCGGCGACCTGACCGACTGGGCCGGCGATCCCGACGCGGCGGGCGCGGCCGGCTACGGCAGCGCGTCTCCCGAGATGGTGGACCCGGACGCCGACGCCGAACCGGTCACCGCCGTGGCGGCCGGCGGCTCCCTGGAATCCGCCGGGACGTCGCGGCCCGCCGGCTCGACAGTCGCCGCCGAACCGGCCACGCTCCTCGACGGGGACACCGCGCAGGGATTCCGGGACCGCTGGCGGGACGTGCAGCTGCGTTTCGTCGACGATCCGCACGCCGCCGCCGGCGAGGCTCAGGCCCTGGTGGAGGAGGCCATCCAGGCTCTCGCCTCGGCACTGGCCGCGCAGAAGAACACCCTCGGCGGGTGGCAGGACGCCGGCTCGGCGGACACCGAGCAGCTGCGGATGGCCGTCCGCAACTACCGGGACTTCCTGGACCGCGTACTGGGTCGCTGAGGCGACTCGATCGAAAAGGGGCGCCCCGGCCGGCCGGCCGGGGCGCCCCTTTCGCGTCCTGGGGGCGCTGCGCGCGCCCCACCCGTCGAAGGGCGAGCCGCCCGAGCGGGCGAGAAAGCACCGGAGCGGACGCGCAGGCGTGAAACCTCGCGTAGTGGGTAATAGGGCGCGCGCATCAAATCCGGTGCCAACGTCGGGACGAGGGGTGACGGGATGGACGGCGGCGGTCTGCGGCTCAACATGAACGGGCTGGACTACCTGATTCTTGCGCTGTACTTCGTCACCGTCCTCGGAGTGGGCTTCGCCGCCCGGCGGGCGATCCGGACCAGCGTCGACTTCTTCCTCTCCGGTCGTTCCCTGCCGGCCTGGGTGACCGGCCTCGCGTTCGTCTCCGCGAACCTGGGCGCGCTGGAGATCATCGGTATGGCGGCGAACGGCGCCCAGTACGGCGTCATGACGGTCCACTACTACTGGATCGGCGCCGTGCCGGCGATGGTCTTCCTGGGCATCGTGATGATGCCCTTCTACTACGGGTCCAAGGTCCGCAGCGTGCCCGAGTACCTGCGGCTGCGCTTCAACCGACCGACCCACCTGCTGAACGCGCTCAGCTTCGCCGTCGCCCAGGTGCTGATCGCCGGGGTGAACCTCTACGCGCTGGCCCTGGTCATGCAGGCGCTGCTCGGCTGGCCGCTCTGGACGGCGATCGTGGTCGGCGCGGCGATCGTGCTCGCGTACATCACCATCGGCGGCCTGTCCGGGGCGATCTACAACGAGGTGCTCCAGTTCTTCGTCATCCTGGCGGGCCTCATCCCGGTCACCGTGATCGGCCTGGTCAAGGTCGGCGGAGTGAGCGGGCTGATGGACGCGGTCCGCGACTCGAAGCTCGGCGAGGCGGGTCTGCACGCATGGCAGGACACCGCCAGCACCGACAACCCGCTCGGCGCGCAGTGGATCGGCATCGTGTTCGGCCTCGGTTTCGTGCTCTCGTTCGGCTACTGGACGACGAACTTCGCCGAGGTGCAGCGCGCGCTGTCGGCGAAGAACATGAGCGCCGCCCGGCGTACGCCGATCATCGCCGCGTACCCGAAGCTGTTCATTCCCCTGGTCACGATCATCCCCGGCCTGGTGGCCCTCGTGACGGTGAAGGGGCTCGGCGCGGACAGCGGTGACCTGCAGTACAACAACGCGATTCCGCTGCTCATGCGGGACCTGCTGCCCAACGGCGTGCTCGGGGTGGCGGTCACCGGCCTGCTCGCGTCGTTCATGGCCGGCATGGCGGCCAACGTGAGCGGCTTCAACACCGTCTTCACCTACGACATCTGGCAGGCGTACGTGCGCCGCGGCCGGTCCGACGAGTACTACCTGCGCATCGGTCGGTGGGCGACTGTCGGCGCCGTGGTGATCGGCATCGGGACGGCGTTCATCGCGTCCGGGTTCAGCAACATCATGAACTACATCCAGGCGCTCTTCTCGCTGTTCAACGCGCCGTTGTTCGCCACGTTCATCATCGGCATGTTCTGGAAGCGGATGAGCGCGCTTGCCGGTTTCTGGTCGCTGCTGCTCGGCACGCTGGCGTCGCTGGCGACCTACCTGCTCTACAAGGGCGGCGTGATCGACTTCAACTCCGACCTGGAGGAGAGCTTCTGGGGCGCCGGCATCGCGTTCGTCACCGTGGCGGTGGTCGCCGCGATCCTCACCCCGCTCACGGCGGCCAAGCGCGACGAGGAGCTGCGCGGGCTGGTCTACGGCATGGGCGGCGTCGACCTGAAGGGCGACGTGCTCGCCGGGGACGCCGTCTGGTACCGCTCCCCCGTGCTGCTGGGCGTGATCGCGGTCGCGCTCGCCGCCCTCTTCTACATCCCGGTCTTCTAGGAAAGGAGTCGGCCAGATGAGCAACGACGGCCAGCCGGCGCAGGACCCGTTGATCGACGAGACGCAGGCCGAGGAGCGCCGCTCCGCCGCCGCCCGACTGTTCGACATTCGTCGGGTGATCGGTGGCCTCTTCGTGGCGTACGGGATCATCGTGACGCTGATCGGCGTCTTCGACAGCCGGGCCGAGATCGACAAGGCCGAGGGTGTCCGCATCAACCTGTGGGCCGGGCTCGTGATGCTCGCGTTCGGCCTGCTCATGCTGCTCTGGCAGTGGCTGCGCCCGGCGGAGGCGCCGTCCCCGAACGAGCAGCAGCCCGACAGCTGACCTCGTGCCCGCCGCGCCGGCGCCGTCCACACGGACGGCGCCGGCGTCGCGCATGGGCTTCCCCGCACCGGGTACGCGAGGGGGGATCAGGCACCGTGTCGGACACAGGAGGGCACCATGACCGATCGCGACCGCCGACCCCCGCTGGAGGAGAGCCCGGAAACGGCAGCTGCCGTGGACGACGACAGCACCGTCGGGCAGCTGCGGACCGGAGGCGGGCCCGACCGTGACACGCCGACCTTCACCGAGCCCCGCGACCGGCCGGAGGACCTCGCTCCGGACATCGACGACCTCATCGGCGATCCGTACGCCGCCGGCACCGGCGCCACCGGAACGGGCACCGGCGCGGGCGGCGACAACATCCGTACCGGGGCCGAGCAGCCCTGGGAACCGGAGGACCTGGTGATGGCCCGCGGGCAGGACCTCACCCCGGAGAACCTGGAGAAGGCCCGTCGCGACCTGGCCGAACACGGGCGCGCGGCGATCGAGCGCACCGTGCCCTGACGTGGGCGGACAAGGGGGTCCCCGGCCCGACCGTACTGGTCGGACCGGGGACCCCGGGGAAACCTGCCGCCGGCAGTGCCTCACCTACTGCCGGCAGCGGGTTGGCGCGTGAGCTACCCGATCAGAGAGCCGGGTACGCGTTCTGCATCAGCTCCCGGAACTGGGCGGAGAACCACGCACCGGAGATCGGCGCGTTCGGCAGGGCACCGGTCGGGTTGTTGCCGTTGCGGGCGTTGCCGCCGTACGTCGGGTCGCACATCCGGTCGAAGCCCTTGCCCTCGTTGTTCGGGATCTCCGAGCTGGAGCCGTCCGACTCACCCGGGGGCTTCACCCAGACGTAGGCGTCGATACCGGTCGCCGGGTTGGCCCGGGGTCGCTCGCCGAGACCGGCACCGGCCTGGTTGCACCAGTTGCCGGCGTGGGCCCGACGGTCGATCCGGCCACCGTTGACGTACGTGTCCACGCTGGTGGTCGCGCCCGGTCCGGTGGGCCGGTTGGCACCGCCCCAGCCGTTGCGGGACGTGTCGATCAGCATGCCGATGTTGGAGTTGAAGCCGACCGAGATCAGCTTGGTACGGAACGCCTGGGCGAAGGACAGCTCGTCGACGTAGAAGTTCCAGTCGACCCACTTGGACTGCCGCACCGTCTGGCCGTTCACGTTGTCGGTGACCTTGAAGTACGGCTCCGTGAGCGCCGAGTAGTTGGCGGTGTTGGTGATGAAGCCGTGCACGTTGTTGACAGTGCTGCCGGAGGCGACAGCGGCGGTCTTCAGGATGTCGGCGGTCGGGCCGAAGTTGCTGTCCCAACCGAGCCAGCCGTGGTGCCCGGCGTCGATGTAGTTGTAGACGTTGCCGATCGCGCCCAGCTTGGCGAGGGCGTAGCCGACACCGTTCACGTACGCGCCGTTGGCCTTGACCGTGTCACACATGACCGTGCCGCCGGCCTGGCCGGACGTGTTGGTCACCAGGTTCGGCAGCGAGTCGATCTCGATGACGTTGATGATCCGGATGTTCCGGTACTTCGAGTCGCTCTGGATCGCGGCGATCGGGTCGATGTACTCGGCCTTGTACCGGGGCAGTTCGTTCGGGCCCAGCTCACCGTTGGAGGCGAGCGCCGAGCAGTCCCGGCCGGGCAGGTTGTAGATCACGAACTGGATGTAGCCGGCGCCCTGACGCAGCGCCTCGTCCAGGTGCTCCCGCACCCCGAACGCGCCGTTCGAGCTGCTGTTCGGAGTGCCGTTGATGGCGGCGATCCGGTCCAGCCAGACGGCGGTGGGGTTGTTCGAGACCCGGCTTCCGCCCGGCTCGGCGTCCGCCTTGGCCTTCCACTCCGGGTTCACGTATCCGCGCACACCGGCGTACGGGTTGTCGACCTTGGTCCCGGGGGGCGGGGTGGTCGGCGGCGGCGTCGTGGGCGGAGGGGTCGTGGGCGGAGGCGTGGTGGGCGGGGGCGTGGTCGGCGGGGGCGTGGTGGGCGGCGGGGTGGTCGGGTTACCGGTGCCACCGTTGCAGACCACACCGTTCAGGGTGAACGAGGTCGGCTTCGGGTTGCTGCCGCTCCACGCGCCGTTGAACCCGAGGGTCGTCGAGGCGCCGGTCGCCAGCGTGCCGTTGTAGGACATGCTGCGGGCGGTGACCTGGCTGCCGGACTGGGTGAACTCCGCCGACCAGCCCTGCTGCACCCGCTGGCTCGAGTTGGGGAAGGTCCAGCCGAGCGTCCAACCGTTGACCGGGTCGCCGAGGTTCTTGATGGTGATGTTGGCGGTGAAGCCGCCCTGCCAGTCATTGGTCGTGTACGCGATGTCGCACTGCGTCGCGGCCTGCGCCGCGGTGACCGGGATCGTCACCAGCCCGCCGGCGACCAGAACGCCCGCGCCGGCGAGCGCGAGGGTCCGGCGTGGGCCGGACAGCCTTCTCCACACATTCATGCCACTGATCTCCTTGGGCGAGACCGGGCGCGCGTTCGGCCCGGCGAGACGGCCCGGTGGGCGTCCTGCACGGACGGCCTCCGGCGCCACGGGATTCATTGGGGGTGCCCGACCCGGACGGGCGGTGGTGGTGGTGATTGGCCGGCGCGAGGCCGACCGTTCGGCGGCCGGTTGTCGCCCGGCGAACCGGATGCCCTCGACGACCTGCCTGCGCGGTGTGGCTCCCCGAACCGCGTGCGCCGATTCTTGCATGGGAGCGCTTCCATGGCAATGGCTCGATGCGCGGCCTGCCCTCAACTCGGACGATACCCCCGAGCAGCGCGAGCGGCACCTGTCGCCTCTTACCGGGATGACCACTGCGGGTCGCGCACTGGGGGGCGGTAACAGCGCGGGCCGCACGCAAGGCCGCGCGGGTCCCGAGACGGCACTGCGAGCCGGGAAAGCCGCGTAGCACTCCTTAGCCGCTTACCACCAGCAAAGGTCAAAACGCGAATCTTTCACTTCATAAGTCATGAAACGGTCTAACGTCGGTCTTAGCTCGGTTGTCGCCGAGCTCAGGACAACAGGGATGGAGTGACGCAGGTCATGGCTAAGAAGATGCTCGGGAAGGTCGTTGCGGGCGCCGCGCTCGGCGGCGCGTCGCTCCTGGTGTTCGCGCCGGGGATCGCGTTCGCCGACGGGCACCACGACGATGACGGCAAGGTCTACGCCAAGCCGCACGTCGTGAAGGCCGGCGACGAGGTCAAGCTCCTCGAGATCTGCCCGGATCGGCAGGAGCACGCGTACGTGTGGTCCAAGGTCACCGGCAAGGTCAAGCTCAAGCCGGCGCGGGAAGACCGGGGCGAGGACCGCGGCGAGTGGAGCGAGGAGGAGGACTCCTACGACCACGACGACAAGGGCAAGGACGAACAGGGCAAGGACGAGCACGGTAAGGACGAACAGGGCAAGGACGAACAGGGCAAGGACGAGCACGGCAAGGACGAGCACGGCAAGGACGAGCACGGCAAGGACGACAAGGGCAAGGACGACAAGGGCAAGGACGAGCAGGGCAAGGGCCACGAGGGCAAGGACGAGAACGGCAAGGGCGAGAACGGCGACGACGAGTCGCAGCCGCCCGCCGACGACGCCCAGCCTGGTGGCCAGGGCGGCGGCGCTGCCGCCGACGCCTACGGCGACGAGGACAGCAAGGACTGGAAGGGCGAGGAGCACGGCCAGGACGCGGACGACAGCCGCGACCAGAAGGACTGGGACTCCAAGGACGAGGGCAAGAAGGACTGGGAGTCCAAGGACGAAGGCAAGAAGGACTGGGAGTCCAAGGACGAAGACAAGAAGGACTGGGAGTCCAAGGACGAAGACAAGAAGGACTGGGAGTCCAAGGACGAAGACAAGAAGGACTGGGACTCCAAGGGCCACGAGTACGGCTCCGACGACGAGTACGGCTCCGACAAGGAGTACGGCTCGGACAAGGAGTACGGCTCGGACAAGGGCTGGGAGTCCAAGGGTCACGAGTACGGCTCCGACGACGAGTACGGCTCGGACAAGGAGTACGGCTCGGACGAGTACGGCGACCACGGCAAGGGCGAGAACGGCCGGGAGCACGAGCGCGAGTTCGTGTACTACGGCGAGGCCAAGGTCGACAAGGACGCCAAGCCGGGCCGCTACGAGCTCAAGGGCTCGTGCGGCGAGGGCGAACTGGTCGTGCTGCCCCACGGTGGGGTCGACGGTGGTGACGGTGGCGTCAGCGCCGGCACCGACCGTGGCCTGGCCACCGGTGGCGCGAGCCTGCTCGGCGCTGCCGCGCTGGGCGGGATCGTTCTGATGCGTCGTCGGCGGACCGATGGTTCCCTCGTCTGACGTGACGGCGACACGGGCCGGCGGCCGTCACGGGAGACCGTGGCGTGCCGCCGGCGCGGCCGTCGTCGTCACCCTGGCCATGATCGGCGCCGGCATGATCGGCGCCTCGTTGCAGACCGGGCCCGCTCCCCGCCCTCCGCAGCCGCAAGCCCAGGCCGGCCCCGAGGTCCCCGGGCCGACGGCCACCGGGGACGACGCCACGAATCCGGGCGACGGCGAGCACGCCGCGCAGGGCGACGTTCCCGTCGGGCTGGACCGGGCCGCCCCGACCACCATCGAGATCCCCCGCATCGGCGTCAACGCGACGATCATGTCGCTCGGCACCAACCCCGACGGCACCGTCCAGGTCCCCCCGTTGGAGCAGGCCGACCAGGCTGGCTGGTACGAGCCGGGCGCGAGCCCCGGTGAGACCGGCAACGCGGTAATCGTCGGGCACGTGGATTCGGCGAAGCTCGGCCCGGCCGTGTTCTTCAACCTCGGCTCTCTCGTGCCCGGCGACACGATCACGGTGCAGCGGGCGGACGGCCAGCCGGCGACGTTCCGGGTCGACTCGGTGAAGTCGTACCCGAAGACGTCCTTCCCCACCGAACTGGTGTACGGACCGAACGACCGGCCGGGCCTGCGGGTGGTCACCTGCGGCGGCCAGTTCGACGAGGCGGTGCGCAGCTACCGGGACAACGTGGTCGTCTTCGCCACCCTGGCGGCGTGAGGCGGACGTACACAAAAGCGGTCCGGCCGGTCGGGTCACCCCGACCGGCCGGACCGCTTCCGGCGTACCGAATCAGGCCGCGCCAGAGGTCCGCACGAGCGTGCGGATCTGTCGCAGCAGCACGGACAGGGCTGCGAGGTCCGCCCGCGACTCGTCGAACTCCCCCATCGCCCGGCGGGCCCGGTGGATCGACGTGGCGTTCGACTGCTCCCACTGCTGCACCCGCTCGTGCGGCGGCTGATCCTCCGGGGTGGAGTCGAGCACCTCCGCGGTGAGCGCGGCCAGCGCGGCGTACAGGTCGTAGCGCAGCGCCATCCGTGCGAGGGTCTGCCAGCGGTCCTCGCGCGGCAGCAGGGAGATCTTCGACAGCAGCGAGTCCACCCGGAACAGGTCGGAGAGCACGAAGTAGACCGAGGCCACCTCGCTGACGTCCCGTCCGCTGCGGGTCGCGGTCTCCACCACGTCCAGCAGGCCGAAGCTGTACATCAGCCGCGTCGCCCGCTCGGCCAGCTCGCGGGGCAGCCCCCGCTCGGTCATCGAGTCGATGTGCGCCTCGATGGCCTGCCGCTCGCCGCCGTAGAACAGTTCCTCGAGCCCGGGCAGCAGCCGGGCCACCCCGTCCCGCAGCCGGTTGATCTCGGTCGGTACGTCGATCGGCGAGCGCCGGTTGGTGACCAGCCAGCGCACCGCGCGGTCGAGCAGCCGACGGGTGTCGAGGTAGACGCTCGTCTGCAGCTCCGGGGAGACCTTGTTGTCCAGCGCCTCCACCGTGTCCCACAGCTCACGCAGCCCGAAGACCTCGCGGACCACCACGTACGCCCGGATCACGTCGGCGGCGCTGGCCGCCGTCTCCTCGACGACCCGGAAGACGAACGAGATGCCGCCCCGGTTGATCGCCTCGTTGACCAGCACTGTGGTGACGATGTCCCGACGGAGCCGGTGCCGGCCCATCCGGTCGGCGAACCGCTCACGCATCGGCGTCGGGAAGTAGTTGACCAGGACGTCGGTCGTCCACTCCTCGTCGGCCAACCCCTCGGTGAGGATCTCCCGTTCCAGGACGATCTTCACGTACGCGAGCAGCACCGCGAACTCCGGCGCGGTCAGCCCGGACTCGCTGCGCACCGCCAGTTCCTCGTCCGGCGGCAGCGCCTCCAGCGACCTGTCGAGCGCGCCGGAGCGCTCCAGCTCATTGATCATCCGGCGGTGCACCGGGAGCAGCGAGGCGGCCTGGGCCTGGGCGTTGTTGATCGCCCGGGCCTGGTCGTAGTTGTCCCGCAGCACCAGCTCGGCGACCTCGTTGGTCATCCCGGCCAGCAGCTCGTCCCGCTCGGCAGTGGTCAGTTCGCCGTCGGCGACAGCAGTGTTGAGCAGGATCTTGATGTTCACCTCGTGGTCGGAGGTGTCCACACCTGCCGCGTTGTCGATGAAGTCGGTGTAGATCCGGCCACCGGTCAGCGCGTACTCGATCCGGCCGAGCTGGGTCCAGCCCAGGTTGCCGCCCTCGCCCGCCACCCGGCAGCGCAGGCTGCGCCCGTCCACCCGGATCGCGTCGTTGGACTTGTCGCCCACCTCCGCGTTGGTCTGGGTGGACGCCTTGACGTACGTGCCGATGCCGCCGTTCCAGAACAGATCCACCGGAGCGGTGACGATCGCCTTCATCAGCTCCTGCGGCGACAGCTGCGTGACGTCGTCGTCGAGGCCGATCGCCGCCCGGACCTGCGGCGTGAGCGGGATCGACTTCGCGGTACGCGGGAAGATGCCGCCCCCGGCCGAGATCAGCTCGGGGTTGTAGTCCTCCCAGGAGGAGCGGGGCAGCTCGAACAGCCGCCGACGCTCCGCGTACGAGGTGGCGGCGTCCGGGTCGGGGTCGAGGAAGATGTGCCGGTGGTCGAACGCGGCCACCAGCCGGATGTGCTCGGAGAGCAGCATCCCGTTGCCGAAGACGTCGCCGGACATGTCGCCGACGCCCACCACCGTGAAGTCCTGGGTCTGGGTGTCCAGGCCCAGCTCGCGGAAGTGCCGCTTGACCGACTCCCACGCCCCGCGGGCGGTGATGCCCATCTTCTTGTGGTCGTACCCGGCCGAACCGCCGGAGGCGAAGGCGTCGCCCATCCAGAAGTTGTGCGCCTGGGAGATCTCGTTGGCGATGTCGGAGAACGTGGCGGTTC
The DNA here is from genome assembly GCF_049841615.1 of Micromonospora sp. DT63. Lineage (NCBI taxonomy): Bacteria > Bacillati > Actinomycetota > Actinomycetes > Micromonosporales > Micromonosporaceae > Micromonospora > Micromonospora sp. DT63. Next base: position 148,753 of record NZ_JBNCKQ010000002.1, read on the forward strand.
CCTTGTCCGCCGCCACCACCAGGTACGGGTCGTCGCCGTCGTGCCGGACCACGTCGTCGGGCGGCACGATCTGCCCGCTGACGATGTTGTCGGTGACGTCCAGCATCGCGCCGACGAACTCCTGGTAGCAGGCGACCGCCTCGTCCCGGTCGCCCGGCTTCTGCTTCAGCACGAAGCCGCCCTTGGCGCCCACCGGCACGATCACGGTGTTCTTCACCATCTGCGCCTTGACCAGGCCCAGCACCTCGGTGCGGAAGTCCTCGCGACGGTCGGACCAGCGCAACCCGCCCCGGGCCACCGGCCCGAACCGCAGGTGCACGCCCTCGAACCGCGGCGAGTACACGAAGATCTCGAACTTCGGCCGGGGCGCCGGCAGGTCCGGGATGGCCTGCGGGTCGAGCTTGAACGCCACGTACGCCTTCGGCCGCCCGCCGACCGGCTTCTGGTAGAAGCTGGTCCGCAGCGTCGCCTCGATGAGCGTGAGGTACGAGCGCAGGATCCGGTCCTGATCGAGGCTCGCCACGTCGTCCAGCGCGCCCCGGATCGTCTCCACCAGCTCGCCGCTGCGCTGCTGCCGCTGCTCGGCGGTGAACTCGCCCGGCGCGAACCGGGTCTCGAACAGCTCCACCAACAGGCTGGCGAGCTTCGGGTACGCGATGAAGGTCTGCTCCATGTAGTCCTGCGAGAAGACCGTGCCGGCCTGCCGCAGGTACTTCGCGTACGCCCGCAGCACCACCACCTGCCGCCAGGTCAGCCCGGCGCGCAGCACCAGCTCGTTGAACCGGTCCACCTCGGCCTCGCCGCGCCACGCCGCCGCGAACGCGTTCTCCACGTGCGGGCGTACCTCGGACAGCTCGTGATGCCCCTCGGGCAGCATGAGGCCGAAGTCGTACAGGTAGACGCGACCGTCGATCCGGTCCACCTCGTACGGGTGCTCGTCGACCACGCGGACGCCGAGCGAGTGCAGCACCGGCAGCACCGCGGAGAGCATCATCGGCTCGCCGTACCGGTAGACCTTGAACCGCACGTTCGTCGTGTCGGCGAGGTCCGCACCGGGCACCCGGGTGCCCGGCCGGGGTGCAAGCTGCTTGCGGAACAGGTGCATCTCCAGCTGGCCGGGCTCCTCCAGCAGCTCCAGCTTGGCCAGGTCCTTCATCGCCTCGTACGGCGTGTGCCCGTCCTTGTAGCCCTCCGGGAACGCGTCGGCGTACCTGGTGAACAGGTGCTTGGCCTGCTCGTCGCCGAGCTTGCGTTCCAACACCAGCCGGTAGTCGTCGTCCCAGAGCCGTGTCGCGTCGGCCAGCTCCTCGGCCAGCAGGTCGGCGTCGATGTCGCCGGGTGGCCGGGTCGGGTCGGTGCGGACGATGAAGTGGATCCGGGCGAGCATCGACTCGGTGACCCGGGTCGTGTAGTCCACCCCGACGCCGTTCAGCTCACGCAGCAGGATGTCCTGCATGCGCAGCCGGTTCTGGGTGGTGAACCGGTCCCGGGGAAGGTAGATCAGGCAGGAGATGAACCGCCCGTACGCGTCCCGGCGCAGGAACACCCGCAGCTGCCGGCGGCCCGCCATCCGCAGCACACCGATCACCGCGTGGTACAGGTCGTCGGTCTTGATCTGGAACAGCTCGTCGCGCGGGTAGGTCTCCAGGATCTGGAGCAGATCCTTGCCGGAGTGGCTGCGCCGGCTCAGGCCGGAGCGGTCGAGCACCTCCGCGACCTTACGACGCACCACCGGCAGCTCCCGGACGCTGGTCCGGTACGCGGCGGTGGAGAACAGGCCCAGGAAGCGCCGCTCCCCGATGACCTCGCCGTCGGAGTTGAAGATCTTGAAGCCGATGTAGTCCAGGTACGCCGAGCGGTGCACGGTGGCCCGCGAGTTGGCCTTGGTGATGATGAGCAGGCGCTTCTCCAGCACCTTCTCGTGTGCCTCGTGCGTCATCGACGACAGCGACCGGGCCTCCGGGGAGTCCGAGCGCAGGATGCCCAGGCCGGTGCCGAGCACCGCCTCCAGCGCCTTGCCGTCGACCGGGTCGGCGGTGTTCCCGTCCGGGGCGTCCACCAGGCGGTACTCGCGGTAGCCGAGGAACGTGAAGTGGTCGTGCGCCAGCCAGCGCAGCAGCTCCACCGAGTCGGTGATGTCCTTCTCCGGCACCGGCGGACGGTTGTCCGAGGTGCGGGCCGAGGCCAGCTCGTCGGCGAGCGCGAGCGCACGCTGACGCATCTTCGGCCAGTCCTCCACGGCCTCCCGCACATCGGTGAGCACCCGTTGCAGCTCACGGCGCAGCCGGTCGCGTTCGGCGGCGTCCCGGACCGGGTCGATCTCGATCCGCATCCAGCTCTCGATGATGTCGCCGGCGATCGCGTCGTCCGGCTCCACGTCCGCCGAGACCTCGGTGAGGCGGCCCAGCGGTTCGCGCCGGACCACCACGAGCGGGTGCACCAGCAGGTGCACGTCCAGGTGGTACGAGTTGAGCAGCGCGGTCACGGAGTCGACCAGGAACGGCATGTCGTCGGTGACGATCTCGACGACGGTGTGGTGCTGGTCGGCGTGCGGCTCGTGGATGCGCAGCTTCAACTCGCCGGGCACCCGCTGCTGCGCGAGGTCCCGGTGTGCCCGGGCCGCGTCGAGCATCTCCTCCGCCGTGAAACCGACCAGTTCCTCGTCCGGGGCGAACCGCCAGAAGCGGCCGACCAGGGTCGCCGCGTCGTGGTCGTCCCCTGCGAGCGCGACAGCCTGGGCCACCAGACGCTCCGCGTTGGGGACCGGTTCGTCGAGCTCGGCGTCCTCCACGTCGTCGGCCAACGCCTCGGTCGGCAGGCCCAGATCGTAGATGGTGTCGATGCTCGACCCGGTCAGCCCCGTGACGCCCGTGTCGAGCCGGCCGTAGCCGTCCCCGTCGGTCGCCGAATCGAAGCTGTCATCGTCCCGGCCGGAGTCATCCTGCCGGAGGTCGGGTTCCGGTTTGATCGCCGGACGCCGGTCCATCGGTGCCACTCCCCTCGACCCACCGCGTTGTGGGTCACTCTGCCGCCCAGCGTAAGCCTGTCGTTTCCCGCCTTGGTCGGCGGACCACTGGCCGGACGTCCGGATCGGGACTTTGTCCTTTCACCCGTTGCGGGTCCGAGGTTGGCCGGTTGCGGGATACCCCGCCCCGCGATGTTCATCACACCGGCCCGGCCCGTCTTTCCGCACGTCGAGCCCCACACGGGACGTTGGGGACACCCTTCGCGTACTACCGTGCAGAGCAGCCCGAGACCGGAAGGACCGCTTCATGACCTTGTCCTACCCCCGGCCCCACCGGCCGAACCGCACCCGGCGGATCGCCGCTCTCACGGCGACTCTGCTCACCGCTGGCGTCCTGGCGGCGTGTTCCGGCGACGACGGGCCGGAGCGCAGCGCCGACGCCTTCCTCGCCGGCTGGCGCAGCGGCGACCTGCAGGCGGTCGCGATGGTCGACACGACCGGCGCCAAGGTGCCGGCGGCCGAGGTGACCAAGGAGATCAAGGAGCTGTCCGGCGAGTTGGCGGCCACCCCGCCCGCCCTGGCCCGCCAGGGTGAGCCGAAGATCACCAAGAACATCGCGACCACGACGATCCGGGTCGACTGGTCCCTGCCGGGCCAGGCGCACTGGACGTACGACCGGGAGCTGCGGCTCGTCAAGGGCGACGACGACCAGTGGCAGGTGATGTGGGAGCCGCGGGTGCTCCACGAGCAGCTCAGCAAGGGCGACCGGCTGGGGCTGCGCCGCGACACCGGCCCCCGGGCGGGGCTGCTGGACGCGGCCGGCACGCCGATCGTCGCGCCCCGTCCGGTGGTGCGGGTGGGTGTGCAGCCGAACCAGGTCACCGACATCAAGAAGCTGGTCAAGGATCTTGACGCCGCCTTCAAGGCGATCCGTCCGGCCCTGGTCCCCGCCGTCGACCTGGGCGACCTGCCCAAGCGGGTGGCCGAGGCCGACCCGGGTGCGCTCGTCGAGGTGGTGACCCTGCGCGAGGACGCGTACCGGCAGATCAAGCCTCGGATCTACGACCTGCCCGGCACCAAGTTCGTCTCCGACAAGCTCGACCTGGCGCCGACCCGGGAGTTCGCCCGCGCCCTGCTCGGCTCGGTCGACCAGGCGCAGGCCGACGACCTCGCCGCCCACCCGGACCGGTACGTCGTCGGTGACCTGGTCGGGCACGGCGGGTTGCAGGGCCGCTACGACGAGCGGCTGCGCGGCGCCCCCGGCCTGACGGTAGTGGTCGAGCGGCCCGCCGAGGACGGCAAGCTGGCACCCACCGGCGCCGAGCTGTTCCGCCGCGAGCCGCAGCCCGGTCAGGCGCTGAAGACCACCCTGGACGTGGCCACCCAGAACGCGGCCGACGCCGCCCTGCGCGCCGAGCCGCGCCGGTCCGCCCTGGTGGCGGTACGCGTCAGCGACGGCGCGGTGCTCGCCGCCGCCAACGGTCCCGGGCCGGCCGGCGAGAACCTGGCCTTCACCGCCCAGGTGCCGCCGGGCTCCACGTTCAAGATGGTCAGCGCGCTGGGCCTGCTGGATCGGGGTGCGGTCACCCTGGACGGGCCGGTGGAGTGCAAGAAGACCTTCACCGTCGACGGCCGGTCCTTCAAGAACTCGGACAACTTCGAGTTGGGCTCGGTGCCGTTCCGCACCGACTTCGCCAAGTCCTGCAACACGGCTTTCGCCTCGCTGGCGCCGAAGCTCGGCGGTGACGGGCTGGCCGCCGCCGGCCGCTCGCTGGGCCTGGAGGGGCAGTGGGATCTCGGTGTGGACGCCTTCACCGGCAAGGTGTCGACCGGCGGCAGCCCGGCCGAGCAGGCCGCCGCGTCGTTCGGCCAGGGCACCACGCTGGTCAGCCCCCTGGCCATGGCCGGCGCCACGGCGGCCGTCGCCCGGGGCGCGTTCATCCAGCCGAAGCTGCTGGTCGACCCTGCGCCGGCCAAGCCGGCCGTGACCGACGGACCGCTCAAGCCGCAGTCGATCGAGCCGCTGCGCACGATGATGCGCGAGGTCGTCACCGCCGGCACCGGCAGCGCCCTCAAGGACGTTCCGGGCGGCGAGGTGTACGGCAAGACCGGCACCGCCGAGTACGACGACAACCCGGCCCACACCCACGCCTGGTTCGTCGGCTGGCGGGGTGACGTCGCGTTCGCCGTGTTCGTGGAGAAGGGCGGGGCCAGCACCGCCTCGGCCGTCCCGATCGCCGAGCGCTTCCTCCGGGCCGTGCCCGCCACCTGACCCGCCCTACGCCGCTGGTCGCCACCCGCGCCCAGCGGTGATCCACCCGGTGGTGCGGCGAACCGGGGTGTCCGAGCCGTCCGGGCACCCCGGTTCCGCTCATTGCGGGGTGGAGCGCGGCGCGGTGGACCGGGTCAGGCGGAGTCGGCCTCGTGCCGGTCCGGCGGGGTCTCGGCCGGCGGCGCGGGCCGTCGGAGCAGACCCGGGCCGGCCGAGGCAGGCGGGCCGACCGGTTCGCGATCGACAGTGGCCGCGATCTGGGCCGCGAGGCCGGTTGGCTCGGCTGGGGGCCACTCGCCCGCGCCGTTCGGCTCCGCCGCGGGCGCGACGGCGTCAGTCACCTCGTCGTCAGCCACCGCGCCGACCGACGAACGGACGCCTGCGGGCTGGTCATCGGAGACGCCACTCTCGGGGAGGTCGTCGCCGCCGCGTTCATCGACCCGATCGGGGCCGTCGCGCCCGTCGAGGCGCGCGGCACGGTCGAGCCCGTCACGCCCCGCGAGGCGCTCGGCGGCTGTCGCGCCCCGCCCGTTGCCGCGCCGCGGGGAGGGCGTGGGCCGGGGCGACAGCAGTCGGGGTGGCACCGCCTCCGGGGCGGTGACCGGGGCCAGGCCGGCGACCACCGTGTTGACGATCTCGGCGGCGTACGAGCCGTCCGGGTCGTAGTCGGGGTCGAAGACGGTCAGCTCGACGCCGAGGCAGTGCGGGGTGTCGACCAGGCCGGCGAGCAGGATCTCCAGCTCGGCGAAGGCGATGCCACCGGGGTCGGGGGCGTCCACGGCCGGCATCACCGCCGGGTCGAGCACGTCGACGTCGATGTGCACCCAGTAGCCCGCGCAGTCGGCGAGCTGCTCGTGCGCCCACTGGGCCGTCCGGGCGGCGCCTTCGGCGCGCAGCGCCGGCACCGGCCGGGTGGTGATGCCCGCGGCCTGGAGGTCGAGGCGGTACTCGTCCTGCGCCCGGATGCCGAGCACCACCACGTCGATGTCGCGGAAGTAGGGCCGACGGCCCTCCAGCGCGGCCAGGTCGGCCTGCCCGCGCCCGGTGACGAGGGCCAGGTCCTCGCCGGCGGCCGCGCCGACGTAGGAGGCGTTGCCGGGGTGCCGGAAGTCGGAGTGCCCGTCGACGAAGACCAGCCCGATCCGCCCGCCTACCGCCTCACCGAGGCGGTGCATGGCCAGGGCGGAGCCGAGCAGCACGGAGCAGTCGCCGCCCAGCACCACCGGGAACTCGCCCCGGTCGATGATCGAGCCGATCCGCTCGGCGAGGGCGAGGGAGTAGTCGGCGATCTCCCGGGCGTGGCACACGCCGTCACCGGGCCGCCAGTCGCCCGGGTCGTACCGGGGTGGGGTGACGCAGCCGGCGTCGCGGGCCCGCAGCCGGGCCAGCAGGTCGTGGTCACGCAACGCGCCGGGCGCCTTGGCGCAGCCCGGCACGGAGGTGGACGTCGGCGGTCGCAGGCCGAGATTTGTCGGCGCGTCGAGGACGGCGATCCGGCGCATCATGAGCTCCCGTCCTCGGTGGTCGGGCGGGCCGGCGAAACGCCGGCCCGCGCTGGCGTACTACGAACTCACGATCCGTGCGGCTGACTCAGAACAGGGCGCTGGCCAGGGCCCGCCGGGCCGAGGCGACCGCCGGGTCGTCCGGGCCGGCGATGGAGAACAGCGACACCAGGTGCTGGCGGACCGTCTCGCGGTCCTCACCGGCGGTGCGTCGGACCAGGCCGACGAGCCGGGCGTACGCCTGCTCGGCCAGGCCGCTGAGCACCTCGATGTCGGCGGCCAGCAGCTGGGCCGCGACGTCGTCGGGGGCGCTCTCGGCGGCGGCCAGCGCGGCGGCCGGGTCGGCGCCCGCGACCCGGCGGGCCACGCCGACCTGGGCCAGACCCGCAGTGGCGGCGGCGTCCGCCGGTGCGTCCGCGAGGATCTTGCGGTACGCCTGCTCGGCGGCGTCCAGGTCGCCGCTCATGAGCGCGTCGTCCGCCTCGTCGAGGCGCGGGTCCTCCGGTTCGGCGACGGCCACGCCACCGGCCTTGAGCACCGCCTGGATCCACTGGCGGAGCTGGGCCTCGGGCACCACGCCGGAGAAGGCGTCGATCGGCTGACCGCCGACGACCGCGTAGACCATGGGGATGCCCTGGACCCGGAACATCTGGGCGATCCGCGGGTTTTCCTGCACGTCGACCCGGGCGAGCACCCAGGCGCCGGCGCCCTCGGCGGCCAGCCGCTCCAGCACCGGGGCGAACTCGTCGCTCTCCGGGAAGCCGGCCGCACCGAAGAAGACGATGACGGGCATGGCCATCGACCGTTCGAGCACATCGGCCTGGATGGTGGCCTCGGTGACGTCGACGATGGCGGCGTTGCCGTCGGCGGTCTGCGCGCCGGGCACGCCGGCGGACGGGCCGCCCTGCGGGGGTGTGCCGGGGCGGGTACTGGCTGGTGCGGGGCCGCGCAGCGTGCTGAGGTCGACCGCGCCGCGGGTGAAGATCGACGAGGTGATCCGTGGGTCGCTCATGGTTACCTAGTCTCGCACGCGAGCCCGGATTCCCGGCTCACCCACAACTCCGACGTTGCAACTCTCACGCCCCAATCCCACCTCCGCGATCTTGCACTTTCTGTCGCCGAAACGGGGCATTGACCCCGTTCGTCGGGACAGAAAGTGCAAGATCGACGGGGTTAGAAGCGGGCGGGTTCGCGGTAGGTGCCCCACTCGGCCCGGAGGGCGTCGCAGATCTCACCAAGGGTCGCTTCGGCGCGGACCGCGTCGAGCATGGCGGGGATCATGTTCTCGTCGGTGCGGCTGGCGTCGACCATCCGGGCGACAGCCGCGCGGACCGCCGGCTCGTCGCGTCCGGTCTTGCGCTCGGCGAGCACCCGGCGCTGCTCCAGCTCCACCTCGTGCGAGATGCGCAGGATCTCCAGCTCCTTGGCCACCGTGCCGGTGTGGCAGTTGACCCCGACGATCTTCTTGTCGCCCTTCTCCAGGGCCTGCTGGTAGACGAAGGCCGACTCGGCGATGTGCCCGGTGAACCAGCCGTCCTCGATGCCACGCAGGATGCCGGAGGTCATCGGGCCGATCTGGTGCGGCCCGTCCCCGCCGAGTTGCCGGATGCGAGCGAAGATCTCCTCCGCCTCGGCCTCGATCTTGTCGGTCAGCGCCTCGACGTACCAGGAGCCGCCGAGTGGGTCGGCCACGTTGACCACACCGGTCTCCTCCATCAGCACCTGCTGGGTACGCAGGGCGATCTCGGCGGACTCGTCGGTGGGCAGCGCCAGGGTCTCGTCCAGTGCGTTGGTGTGCAGCGAGTTCGTGCCGCCCAGCACCGCCGCGAGCGCCTCGACGGCGGTGCGTACGACGTTGTTGACCGGCTGCTGAGCGGTCAGCGACACTCCGGCGGTCTGCGTGTGGAACCGCAGCCACAGGGCCTTCTCGCTGGTCGCGCCGTAGACGTCACGCAGCCAGCGGGCCCAGATCCGACGGGCGGCCCGGAACTTGGCGATCTCCTCGAAGAAGTCGAGGTGCGAGTCGAAGAAGAAGCTCAGCCCCGGCGCGAAGACGTTCACGTCCAGCCCACGCGAGAGGCCCAGCTCCACGTAGCCGAAGCCGTCGGCCAGGGTGTACGCCAGCTCCTGCGCGGCGGTCGAACCGGCCTCGCGGATGTGGTAGCCGGAGACCGACAGCGGCTTGTAGCGCGGGATTTCCGCCGCGCAGTACTCCATCAGGTCGCCGATCAGGCGCAAGTGCGGCTCGGGGTCGAAGAGCCACTCCTTCTGCGCGATGTACTCCTTGAAGATGTCGGTCTGCAGCGTGCCGTCCAGCTTGGACAGGTCGGCGCCCTGCCGCTCCGCGGCGACCAGGTACATGCAGAACACCGGCACGGCCGGACCGGAGATGGTCATCGAGGTGGTGACGTCGGCCAGGTCGATGCCGTCGAAGAGCGCCTGCATGTCGGTGGCGGTGTCGATGGCGACACCGCAGTGGCCGACCTCGCCGAGCGCCTGCGGGTCGTCCGAGTCGCGGCCCATCAGCGTCGGCATGTCGAACGCGACCGAGAGCCCGCCGCCGCCGGCGCCGAGGATCATCTTGTACCGCTCGTTGGTCTGCTGCGCGTTGCCGAAGCCCGCGAACTGCCGGATCGTCCAGGTCCGCCCGCGGTAGCCGGTCGGATGAAGACCCCGGGTGTACGGGTACTCGCCCGGCCAGCCGATCCGCTCGAAGCCCGGGTACGCGCTGCCCTCCGGCGGCCCGTAGACCGGCTCCACAGGCATCCCGGAGAGCGTGGTGAAGTCGGCGTCCCGCTTGCGCGCGGAGTCGTACCGGGCCTGCCAGCGCGCCCGTCCGGCGTCGATCTCGTCGGCGTCCATGCGCAGGGCTCCTCCTCGGTTCCTCGATTGCACATCGAGTGTAGATCCCTGGCCTGAACGATCGCTAAGTCACGTCGTACCCGTGGGTAACGTGAGGTGCGGGAATCCCAGGTCGGGAGGCGGGCCGAGGTGTCGACCACGCGACGGGCGCGGGTGGTCAACGACCACCCGCGCCCGCAGCCGAGCCAGATCGCTGATCTAGTAGTTGCGGGTCTTCACCAGGAACGCGTAGCCGACCACCGTGGTGCCGTTCCAGTTGTACATCGGGTAGCACTGCTGCGGCGACGTCCACGTGGAGACGTAGGTCGGCCGTGCCGCCTTGCACGCCGCCATCGTCGGGTACATCGGACTGTTGTAATCCGCCAGAGCCGGCGAAGCAGTGCCCAGCACCAGACCGCCAGCCAGAGCGACAGCGGCGATGACGTTACGAGAGCGGGGGCGGCGCGAGATTTTCGCCATCTACAGTCCATTCCTGACGAGTTGGTCCATCAAGGTCCCTGACGCCAGGAGCCTAGTGGCATCCAAGATCGTCGAAGCGACGGCCCGCCATGCCTGCAGCCGACCAGGCCGCCGGCCGATCCGGCTCGTCGAGGTCAGACCGTGGGAGTCGCGGGTCCGCCCATCGCCACGTCGTCGACCCGGATGTTGACCTCGTCGACCCGCAGCCCGTACGCCTCGACCGCCTCGGTGACCCGGGCCCGCACCTGCCCGGTGATCTCCGGGACCGGCTGACCGGCCTGGATCACCAGCACCAGGTTGACCACGGCCGCGTCCCCGGTGACGTGGGCCGAACAACCCCGCCGGGCGTCGCCGACCTGGTCCAGCCCGACGCGATCGAGGACCGCGTTGAAGAACCGCGCGACGTCCCCGCCCATCTCGGCCACACCGGGCACCGAGCTGGCGGCCGCGACGGCGATCTTCTCGATCACCTCGTCGGAGACCTTCGTCGTCCCGCCGGCCACCGCCGGCACCGTGCCCAGCTCGCGCGTCGCCTCGTCACTCACGTCCCGCTCCCCTGCCGTCGTCCCGCACCGACCCCGCCCGGGGCCCGCGCGAGCGGTGCCCGCGCGAGCGCGAGCCTACTGCCTCCCGGAGCCCGCACACCGTCCGCTGTGAACGCGAGGGGGCACCGCCGGCGCCGGTTCGCTATCTTGCCCCCCATGGCATGGATTCTTGCCGCCGCGCTGGCGGGCTCGGCGGTCGTCCTCCTGGTCGCGGTGTGGCTGGTTCGGCTCTACAACAGGCTGGTCCGGATGCGTAACCAGGTGGATGCGTCCTGGTCCCAGATCGACGTGCAGCTCAAGCGACGCCACGACCTGATCCCGAACCTGGTGGAGACCGTCAAGGGGTACGCGTCGCACGAGCGCGACACCCTGGCCGCCGTGCTGGCCGCGCGCGGCGAGGCCAGCACGCACACCGCCGGCGACCCGGGGAGGGCCGAAGCCGAGAACGCGCTGAGTCAGGCTCTGGGTCGGCTCGTCGCGCTCGCCGAGGCGTACCCGCAGTTGCGGGCGAGCGAGAACTTCGCGGCGTTGCAGGGCGACCTGGCCACCACCGAGGACAAGATCGCCTACTCCCGGCAGTTCCTGACGTACGCGGTACAGCAGTACAACACGGCGATCCAGAGCTTTCCGGCGAACCTGGTCGCCGGCCCGCTCGGCTTCCAGCGGCGCGAACTGTTCGCCGCCACGGACTCCGACCGTGGCGTGATCGCGGTCGGTCTCTGAGCGGTGACGGACCTCCTCCTCGCCGGCGCCGCCGTCGGGCTCTGGCTCCTCGCGTACGGAGCCTGCCGGGTCGCCACCCGACCGGCGCCACCGGCGGCCCGACCGGCCACCATGGACCTCGGCTCGGAACCACCCGCCGTGGTGAGCATGCTGGTCAACGGCGGGTCGACGCGCGCGGGTGCGGCCGAGTCGATCCTGCTCGACCTCGCCGCAGCCGGCTACTACGAGCTGCGGCAGCCGGACGCCGACCCCTATCGCACCACCATCCATCTCGCCGGGGGCCGTCCGGACGACAGCGGCCTGCGGCCGTACGAGCGGCAGGTCCTGGCGCGGGTTCGGGGGCTCGCCGTCGACGGGGTGGTGCCGCTGACCGCGCTGGCCCTGCGCGACGAGGACGAGGCCAAGAACTGGAACAGCCAGCTGCGCGCCGCCGTGGTCGCCGACGCCCGGGCGGCCGGGCTGTCCCGGCGCCGATTCGGGCAGACGATGATGACCGCGCTCTACGTCGGCGCGGCCGCGGTGGGCGTGGTCTGCGGCCTCGTGGCGGTGCACCGCACGCACCTGAGGTGGACGTTCCTGTTCTCCCTCACCGTCGCCCTGGTGCTCGCGGGCCTGGTGCAGCGCGTCGGCGAGCGAGCGACCCCGGCGGGGCTGGAAGCCACCTCCCGGTGGCTCGCGGTGGGTGCCTGGTTGCGCAGCCACGAGCAGTTCGCCGAGCTGCCACCCTCGGCGGTGGCGATCTGGGACCGTTACCTGGCATACGGCGCCGCGCTGGGCGTGACCCGCCGCGCCAGTTACCTGCTCGGCCTCGACGTCGGCAGCCAGCGCGACCTCTGGTCGTCCTACCGTGGCGGCTGGCACCGGATCCGGGTGCGCTATCCGCGCGGCCGACCCGGGTACGGCAGCTCCACGCCCACCCTGCTCTGGCAGGCGGTGCTGGCGGTGGTGTCGGGACGACTGGTGCTGGCCGTCACCGGCTACACCAGCTGGTACTCGCTGCCGGCGTATCCGCTGCTCGCCGGCGGCGCCTACCTGCTGGTCGGCGCGCTGGTGGACCGGGTGCGGTCGGTGACCGTCACCGGGCAGGTGCTGGCGCTGCGCCCGCACCAGCGGGACAGCCGCCACCTGGTCCACCTGGTGCTCGACGACGGGACCGCCGACCGGACCACCGCCTGGGCGACGCCCGGCGGCCGGGCCGACCGCTGCCGGCCGGGCGACGTCGTGACGATCACCGCCCGGCCGTGGAGCCGCCGGGTCACCACCCTCACCCGGCGCTCGCCGGCCCGCCCGGACACCGCGCGAACCGAGCCGCTGGTCACGGACGTCTTCGGCGAGGTACGTCAGGTGCCGGCCGGGCCGCTCCCGATCTCCGTCGAGGACGTCGCGCGGGTCGTCGGCCATCCCGTACGCGTGGCACGCGGGCCGCGGCGCGTCGACTTCCGCTCCGAGCGCGACGACAGCACCGTGCTGCGCGCCGCCTGGGCGGACGGTACGACGGGACAGATCGCGTGGCGGGCCAACGCGCGTGGCGTCGCCACCCCGCTACCGGGCGTCGGCGACGAGGCGTACGCCAGCGGCAACAAGGTGGTGCTGCGCGTCGGCGACAGCACGCTGGTGCTCACCGCGCTCGGCAGCGGGCGGCTCGGGACGCCGCACCTTCCGTGGCTGCTCACCAGATGTGCGCGCGACGCCCTCACGGGTGCCTGACCCACCGCTGGGGTGGGCTGTCGAGCGGGCGGCTCAGGAGCCGAGCTGATCGAGCAGCTCGTCGGCCGCCGCGTACGGGTCGAGGGCACCCTCGGCCACCGAGGCGGCGAGCGTGCTCAGCTGCGTACCGTCGCGCAGTGAGCCGATCTTGGCGCGGAGGGCGCCGAGCGCGATGGCCTCGATCTCGGCGGCGGCCCGCGCCTCCTGGCGGCGGCGCAACTCGCCGTGCTCGACCAGCCAGCCCCGGTGCTTGTCGATGGCGGCGGCGATGTCGTCGATGCCCTCGCCCCGGGCCGCGACAGCCCGGACCACCTGCGGTCGCCACTGCCCCGGCCCGCGCTCACCGAGGGCGATCATGCCCTGGATGTCGCGGACTGTGGCGTCGACGCCGTCCCGGTCGGCCTTGTTGACCACGAACACGTCGGCGATCTCCAGGATGCCGGCCTTGACCGCCTGGATCGCGTCACCCATGCCGGGGGCGAGCAGCACGAGCGTGGTGTCGGCAAGCGAGGCGACCTCCACCTCGGCCTGCCCGACACCGACGGTCTCCACCAGCACCACGTCACAGCCGGCGCCCTCCAGCACCCGGACCGCCTGCGGTGTCGCCGCCGCCAGCCCACCGAGGTGCCCCCGGCTGGACATCGACCGGATGTAGACGCCCGGATCGGTGGCGTGGTCCTGCATGCGCACCCGGTCGCCGAGGATCGCGCCGCCGGTGAACGGGCTGGACGGGTCGACCGCCAGCACGCCGACCCGGTGCCCACGTTCCCGCAGCGCACGGACCAGCTCGTTGGTGGTGGTGGACTTGCCCACCCCCGGCGAGCCGGTGAGCCCGACGACCTGGGCCTGCCCGGCGTACGGCGCCAACGCGGCGGCGACTGCCGGCAGCAGTTCGTCGCCGTTCTCCACCAGCGTGATCAGCCGGGCCACCGCGCGGGGGTCACCCGCGCGGGCCCGCTCGACCAGCAGGGGTACGTCCCGGCTGCGGCGCACGGACGTGGTGGTCGCCGCCGGGACGCCCTCGATCGCATCGCTCACTGTGCAGCCGCTGCGCTTCCCGGCACGTGGATGATCAGCGCGTCGCCCTGGCCGCCACCGCCGCAGAGAGCCGCCGCGCCCGTGCCGCCGCCACGCCGCTTCAACTCAAGGGCGAGGGTGAGGACGAGACGAGCACCGGACATGCCGATCGGGTGACCCAGCGCGATCGCGCCGCCGTTGACGTTGACCTTGTCGGAGCTGACGCCCAGGTCGCGGGCGGACTGGATGCCGACCTGCGCGAACGCCTCGTTGATCTCGATGAGGTCCAGGTCCTCCACGCTCAGGCCGCCCTTCTTCAGGGCGTGGTTGATCGCGTTGGACGGCTGCGAGTGCAGGGAGTTGTCCGGGCCCGCCACGTTGCCGTGCGCACCGATCTCGGCCAGCCAGGTCAGGCCCAGCTCGTTGGCCTTGGCCTTGCTCATGACGAGAACTGCCGCCGCGCCGTCGGAGATCGGCGAGGAGCTGCCGGCCGTGATGGTGCCGTCCTTGGTGAACGCGGGGCGCAGCTTGGCCAGCGACTCGGCGGTCGTGTCCGGGCGGATGCCCTCGTCGTCGCTGATCACCAGCGGGTCACCCTTGCGCTGCGGGATCAGCACCGGGGTGATCTCCTCGGCGAAGTGGCCGTTCTTCTGCGCGGCGGCGGCCCGCTGGTGACTGGCCGCGGCGAACGCGTCCTGCTCCTCGCGGGAGATGCCGTGCTTCGTGCCGAGACGCTCGGTCGACTCGCCCATCGAGCAGCAGTCCCAGGCGTCGCTGAGCCCGTCGTGCGCCATGTGGTCCTTGACCACCACGTCGCCGTACTTGTAGCCGGAGCGCTGGCCCATCAGCAGGTGCGGGGCGTTGGTCATCGACTCCATGCCGCCGGCCACCACGATGTCGAACTCGCCAGCCCGGATGAGCTGGTCGGCCAGGGCGATCGCGTCCAGCCCGGAGAGGCAGACCTTGTTGATCGTCAGCGCCGGAACCGACATCGGCACGCCGGCCTCGACAGCCGCCTGCCGGGCCGGGATCTGCCCGGCGCCCGCCTGGAGCACCTGGCCCATGATCACGTACTGGACCTGGTCCGGGCTGACCCCGGCCCGCTCCAGGGCTGCCTTGATGGCGATCCCGCCGAGCTTGGTGGCCGGAAGGTCCTTGAGGTTGCCCAGCAGCCGCCCCATCGGGGTCCGCGCGCCGCTGACGATCACCGAAGCCATGCCTGCCTCCGAGGGGGGTGCCGAGCTGTACGCCTTAACGATTGTTCGGCCAGACTAGCGCCATGGCTGAGAACTCCCCCGTCGAGCCCGGTGCGGACTACGTCACAGACATCGGGCTTCGCAAGATTGACCACGTCGGCATCGCCGTCGCCGACCTGGATGCCGCGATCGACTTCTACCAGCGGACCTTCGGGATGCGCTGCGTACACGTCGAGACCAACGCCGAGCAGGGCGTACGGGAAGCGATGCTGGCCGTCGGGCCGACCGCCGAGGGCGGCTGCGTGCAACTGCTGGCCCCGCTCACCCCGGAGTCGACGATCGCGAAGTTCCTCGACCGCAACGGGCCGGGCGTGCAGCAGGTCGCGTACACGGTGGCGGACATCGACGTGGCCTGCGCGGCGTTGCGCGAGCGGGGGGTGCGACTGCTGTACGACGCCCCGCGCCGCGGCACCGCCGACAGCCGGATCAACTTCGTCCACCCCAAGGACGCCGGAGGCGTCCTGATCGAACTGGTCGAACCCGCCCCCACCCACTAACCCCACCCAGCCCGACCCGCGCGCACTCCCGGCCCCGCTCCCCGCGCCCGGCGCCCGCTCTCGCGCCCGGCCCCGCGCCCGCTCCCGGCTCCCGCGCCCGGCTCCCGCGCCCGCTCCCGGTGATCAAGAGGTTTGCGTCATCTGCTGGGCGCGGATTGACGCAAACCTCTTGATCACCGGGGGCGGCCGGGGGCGGCCGGGGGTGAGGCATCGGGGTCGGCCGGGGGTCGGGCGTGGGGGTCGGCCGGGGGTTGGCGCGCACTTCTGTGCGTGGTTCGCGGGGTGGCCGGGCACCTTCACGCATCGGTCGATGCAGTTTTTCACAGAGGACTTCCCGCCCTAGCTACCGTTCAGTAACGTCCCGGCCCACAGGAGCCCGACCGGGGCCGGATGTGTCGAATGCCGACATGGTGGTCGTGCTCACCGGCGCCGACGATGGCAGCACCCGGGCCCGTGCGGGTGCGGGGACGAACCGGAGGTCACCGTGCAGGACATCCTCGAAGCGATCATGGCGGCGGAGGAATCGAACGACCCGGACCGCGAGCTGGCGGGTGTTGCCGGACTGCCCGTGCCGGAGAGTTACCGAGGCGTGGTCGTCCGCGCCGAGGAGTCCCGGATGTTCGACGGCATGGCCACCCGGGACAAGGACCCCCGCAAGGCGCTGCACGTGCAGGAGGTGCCGACGCCGGAGCTGGCGCCGGGCGAGGCGTTGATCGCGGTGATGGCCAGCGCGATCAACTACAACACCGTGTGGACCAGCATCTTCGAGCCGGTGTCCACCTTCAAGTTCCTCGAACGCTACGGCCGGGTCTCCGAGCTGACCCGCCGGCACGACCTGCCGTACCACGTGGTCGGCTCGGACGCGGCAGGCGTGGTGCTGCGTACCGGCCCGGGGGTGACCCGGTGGGCGGCCGGCGACGAGGTCGTCGCGCACTGCCTCTCGGTCGAGCTGGAGGACGCCGCCGGCCACGACGACACCATGCTCGACCCGCAGCAGCGGATCTGGGGCTTCGAGACCAACTTCGGCGGCCTGGCCGAGCTGGCCGTGGTCAAGGCCAACCAGCTGATGCCCAAGCCGCGGCACCTGAGCTGGGAGGAGGCGGCCAGCCCGGGGCTGGTCAACTCCACCGCGTACCGGCAGCTCGTCTCGCACCACGGCGCCAACATGAAGCAGGGCGACGTGGTGCTGATCTGGGGCGCCTCCGGCGGCCTCGGCGGGTACGCCACCCAGATGGCCCTCAACGGCGGCGCGATCCCGGTCTGCGTCGTCTCGTCGCCGGAGAAGGCCGAGCTGTGCCGCCGGATGGGCGCGGACCTGGTCATCGACCGGGCAGCCGAGGGCTTCCGGTTCTGGAAGGACGAGGAGACCCAGGACCAGAGCGAGTGGCGGCGGTTCGGCGAGCGGATCCGTGAGCTGACCGGTGGCGAGGACCCGGACATCGTCTTCGAGCACCCGGGCCGGGAGACGTTCGGCGCGAGCGTCTACGTGGCCCGCCGTGGCGGCACCATCGTCACCTGCGCGTCCACGAGCGGGTTCCAGCACCAGTACGACAACCGCTACCTGTGGATGCACCTGAAGCGGATCGTGGGCAGCCACTTCGCCAACTACCACGAGGCGTGGCAGGCCAACCGTCTGGTCGCGCTCGGCAAGGTGCACCCGACGGTGTCGCGTACCTACCCGTTGGAGCAGACCGGTCAGGCCGCGTACGAGGTGCACCGCAACGCGCACCAGGGCAAGGTCGGGGTGCGCTGCCTCGCGCCGGCCGACGGGTTGGGCGTCCGTGACGGGGAGTTGCGGGCCCGGCACGAGGAAGCGATCAACCGGTTCCGGGGGCACTGAGCGGGCCACCGGCCGGACGGATGAGCGGCCGATGGCCAATGCGGTGATCGGCCATTGTTCTTCCAACCCCATTAGCTGGAACCCAACCGGATCGAACAAAGGGCCACGGGTCGCACCCGTGGCCCTTTTTCGCGTCACGCTGCGTGGCGTCCGTCCCGCCCGGGACCTGCCAAGATCGCCGATTGGTCCGGCCTCGTCGGCCAGGTCAGTTGACCATGTAATGAGGACACGAAAGCTCCGTACCGCTCTTGCGAAGCACCCTGGGGCGTCTGCCAGTATGTCCCAATGCCCCAGCAGCAGTCCTCCCCTCTCGCGTTCTTCGATAACGCGAACTCGCAGCCAGATTTCACCGTTGGCCTGCGCGGATACAACACTCACCAGGTCGATGACTTCATCGGCCGGATGACCGCCGCGCTGACCCAGTCCGAGCAGGCCCGTGCCGAGGCTGAGCAGCGGATGAACGACGCCCAGCGTCGCCTCCGCCAGGCCGAGCAGCGCATGAGTGCGCTGGAGCAGAAGCTCACCGACACGAACAAGCAGCTCGAAGAGAACAGCCGGCCCACCCTCTCGGGGCTCGGCACCCGCGTTGAGCAGATCCTCCGGCTCGCCGAGGAGCAGGCCAACGACCACCGCAACGAGGCCAAGCGCGAGTCGGAGGGCATCCTCTCCGCCGCCCGCCTCGAGGCCCGGGAGATCACGGACAAGGCCCGCGCCGAGGCCGCCGCGATGAAGGCCAGCGCCGAGCGCGAGGCCGGCAACCTGCGCACCGCCGCCGAGCGTGAGGCCGCCGAGGTCCGGGTGCAGGCCCGCCGCGAGGCCGACACGCTGCGCGCCGACGCCGACCGCGAGACCAAGCAGCTGCGTACGGTGACCGCGCACGAGGTGGCCGAGCTGAAGTCGACTGTCGAGCGTGAGGTGGCCACCCTCCGGGCCACCGCCGAGCGGGAGATCACCCAGCAGCGGGCCAAGGCCGCCCGCGAGGCCGAGGAGAAGCGCGCCGAGGCCACCAAGCTGCTCACCGACGCACGGGACAAGCGCGACAAGGACCTCCAGGCCCTGGAGCTGCAGCTGGCCGAGCGGCGCGAGAAGGCCGAGCGCGAGGAGTCCGAGCGGCACGCCGCCCAGGTCGCGCAGACCCAGAAGCTGGTCAGCGAGGCCGAGCAGCGTGCCCGGGCCGCGCAGGAGCGCGCCAAGGAGATCGAGCAGCGCGCCGAGGCCCGCCGGGTCGAGTCGGAGCGCCACGCCAACGAGACGATCGACAAGGCCAAGGCGCACTCCGAGAAGACGCTCAACGAGGCCAAGGCCGAGTCGCAGCGCCTGCTCACCGAGGCGCGCACCGAGGCCGAGCTGACCACGCAGGCCGCCCGCCGCGAGGTCGAGGACCTCACCCGGCAGAAGGACGCGGTCACCTCGCAGCTCGGTCAGATGCTCTCCGGGCTCGCCGGCATCGTGCCCGGCGTGCCGGCGGCGGCTGCCCCGGCGGCCAAGCCGGAGGCGAAGAAGACCGACGGCGGACAGGAGCGGGTGACCGCGGAGACCGCCGGCTGACCCGAGGCGTCGGGTCGGGGCATCGACGGCGCGAGGTGACACCGGGTGACCGGTGTGACCTCGCGCCGTGTGCGTTTCCCAACCCTCGGTGTGGTGCCCTCGCCACGGAGTGAAGTAGGTCCCACAAGCGGCGTCCGTATCGCCCCAGCAGGGGGCGATGCGTGTGAGGATGGGGGCATGTCGCACGGCGAGGAACTGTTCGCTCTCGGCGGGGACGTGACCACGGAGCCCAGCTTCGAGTCCGCTCTGCGGGGGTACGAGAAGAAGCAGGTTGACCGGTACGTCGCGCGTGCCGAGCACGAGATCGCGACCCTCGCCGCCGAACGGGAACAGGCCTATACACAGATCCACAAGCTCGCCGGCCAGGTCGAGGTTCTGCAACGGGATCTGACCCAGGTCCGCAAGCAGATGAACGTGGTGGACCGGGCCTCCTTCCGGCACCTGGGCCCCCGCGTCGAGTCGATCCTCACCCTCGCCGAGGAGCAGGCCGAGCAGATCCTGTCGGCGGCCAACGAGGAGATCGACGCCCGTCGCGCCACCGCTGAGCACATCATCGAGGAGGCCCGCGAGCAGGCCGCGCGGGCGTTGAAGGACTTCGAGATCGCGCTCGCCGCCCGACGCCAGGAGGAGGAGCGGCACAGCGCTTCTCGCCGCGCGGAGGCGGACGCGACCCTGCGGTCGGCCAAGGACGAGTCGGCGAAGCTGCGCAAGGCGGCGCAGGACGAGTTGGCCAAGGCCCAGCAGGAGGCCACCCAGCTGCGGGACACCGCCAAGGAGATCCACACCCGGGCGCAGCAGGAGGCCACCAAGCTGCGCGAGGCGGCCCGCGAGGCGCTGGCCACGGCCCGGCAGGAGGCCGGCGAGCTGCGTGAGGCTGCCAAGGAGGTGCACGCCAAGGCCCAGCAGGAGGCCAAGCGGCTCACCGACACGGCGACCGAGGCGGGCCGGGCGACCCACGCCAAGGCACAGCAGGAGGCCAAGCAGATCATCGACGACGCGTCGATGGCCGGTCGGGCCACCCGCGCCAAGGCACAGCAGGAAGCCGAGCGGCTCACCACGCAGGCGTCCGAGTCGGCCAAGCGCAGCCGGGCCGAGACTGAGGCGTACGTGCAGCGGATGCGCAGCGAGACCGAGGCGTACGTCCAGCAGTCCCGGGCGCAGACCCAGCAGGAGCTGGGCGCCTGGCGGGCCGGCGTGGAGCAGGAGGTCAACTCGCGGCGCGAAGCTGCCGATCGCGAGCTGGCCCAGCGACGGTCCACCGCCGAGCAGGAGTTCGCCAAGCGACGCGACGAGCTGGACAAGCAGCACGAGTCCCGCCAGCAGGAGCTGGAGTCGGGTTGGGCCGCGCGCAGCGCCGAGCTGGAGACCGAGTACACGGCACGCCGCGACGAGCTGGAGACCGGGTACACGACCCGCCGCGACGAGCTGGAGACCGAGTACACGACCCGCAAGAACGAGATCGAGCAGGGCGCCGATGCGATCCGCCTGGCGGCCGAGCAGGACGCGTCGACCCTGCGCCAGCGCGCCGAGACGGAGGCGGCCGAGCTGTTGAGCCGCGCCGAGACCGAGGCGGGCGACAAGCGCCGCAAGGCCGACGAGCACGTCGCGGCCTCGCGCCGCCAGTTCGAGGAGTACGCGGCCACGACCCAGCAGCACCTGGCGACCACGCAGCAGCACCTGGCGGCGACGCAGCAGGAGGCTGCCGCGGGCCGGCAGCAGCTCGCCCAGGTGATGTTGGAGATCGCGCAGGCCCAGCAGCAGCTCGCCGACCTGCGGCAGGAGACCTGGAAGGCGCGGCAGGAGTCCGACGAGCTTGAGCGGCAGATGGCCGAGGTGCGGCTGCGCAGCACCACCGGCCCGATCGACGGCCCGACCGCACCCGCCACGGACGACAGCCCCGACGCGACGGCCGTGACCGGGTCGGGTGCCGGTGACGACGACGCCGGGGCGCCGGTCGCCGCCGGCACGGCGAACGGCCTCAAGTCCGCGCCCGACGACGCCGGGGCACCCGTCGCCGCCGGCACCGCGAACGGCCTCAAGCCCGAGCCCGACGACGCCGGGGCACCCGTCGTCGCCGGCACGGCCAACGGCCTCAAGCCCGAGCCCGACGACGCCCGGCAGCCGGCGAACGCCGCCGCGGGCGGCGAGTCCGGGCAGTCCACGACCCGTCCGGTGGCCGAGCCGGTGACCACTGTCGACGGCGGCGCGGCCAGCGCCGGGGTGGACGGCGAACCGACCGTGGCGGCCGTTCCGGGCGAGGGTGGCCGGGGCGCCAAGCCGACGAAGATCACCAGCACCGGCGAGAACGGCAAGCGTCCCAGCAAGCCGACCACCGACGAGCGCAGCGCCAAGCCCAGCAAGGTCACGATCGAAAAGGACTGACGGTACGCCCCCGAGCTTCGAGATCTTGGACAGTTTCCGTTAGCTGCTAACGGAAACTGTCCAAGATCTGCGGGTGGATCGGGCGGTGCGGGGGCTGGTGGCGGATGACGGGCTCGTGGTGGACTGCGAGTGTGGGGTGGCTACGCTCCTGGCGTCCCACGGACTGACCCGGAGGTTCTGGTGCCGCAGCATGACCCGTCGGCCGACGACCCGGACGCCGCGCCCCCGCGAGCCGACGCCGACGACCCGGACGCCGCGCCCCCGCGAGCCGACGCCGACGCACCCTCGCGAGCCGACGCCGCGACGACACCCACTGCGGCCGAGACGAGATTGACCGAGCCCGCAACGCCACCGGTCGGGACGCCGCCTCCCGTACCGGTGCCGGCACCGGGGATCGACCCGGAGGAGCCGCCGGCCGTGCCGTCGGGCAAGTTCGGCACGCCAGGTCGGCCACTGCGACGCAGCAGCTTCCTGATCGGCTTCACGGGCGCGCTGGGTGTGCTGCTGGCGTACACCCTCTATCTGGGGATCCGCAATGCCGGCGGCATCCTCGTGCTGGTGGTGATCGCGCTCTTTCTCGCGGTGGGCCTCAACCCGGCGGTGGTGCGGCTGCGCGCCTGGGGCGTGCCCCACGGCCTGGCGGTGACGGTCGTGGCGTTGACAGTGGTGCTGCTGCTCTGCGGGGGCGTGGTGGCGCTGGTCCCGCCGATCGTGACGCAGTCCGGTCAGTTCATCGACCAGATCCCGAGCCTGCTCGACGAGTTGCGCCGCAATCCGACGGTCAATGACCTGGTGGAGCGGTACGACGTGGTGGAGCGGGTGCAGGGCGCGGCCAACGCGGACACCATCGGCCGGGCGCTCGGCGGGGTGCTCGGCGGCGCCCAACTGATCTTCGGCACGGTGTTCCGGACGTTGACCGTGCTGGTGCTGACCATCTACTTCCTGGCCTACTTCAACCGGCTGCGCTCGCTGGGCTACTCGTTGGTGCCCCGGTCGCGGCGGGAGCGGGTGCAGCTGATCGGCGACGAGATCCTGGCGAAGGTCGGCGCCTACATGGTCGGCGCGTTGAGCATCGCCGTGCTGGCCGGCGCGACCACCTTCGTCTTCGCGTTGATCGTCGATCTGCCGTACCCGTTCGCGCTGGCCGTGGTCGTCGCGGTGACCGACCTGATCCCGCAGATCGGCGCGACCCTGGGCGCGGTGATCGTGAGCCTTGTCGGTTTCGCCGCCGACCTGCCCACCGGCATCGCCTGCGCGGTCTTCTTCCTGATCTACCAGCAGGTCGAGAACTACCTCATCTACCCGAAGGTGATGCGGCGATCGGTGGAGGTCAACGAGGTGGCCGCCCTGCTGGCCGCGTTGCTCGGGGTGGCGCTGCTGGGCGTGGTGGGCGCGCTGATCGCCATCCCCACGGTGGCCGCGCTGCAACTGATCCTGCGCGAGGTGGTGCTCCCCCGTCAGGAGCGGAGTTGACTGTCAGTCGGCCGGCCCGGGGACGGGCGTGTCCGCGAAGGCGGCCACGGTCCGGTCGGCGTACGCGCTGACGTCGCCAGCCTCCATCGGGCCGTCCCAGGTCGTCGGCAGCGGCACCTCGACGGCGGGGTTGACCCGCTTGACGATCTCGTCGAGCACCGTCTCGGCGTCGCCGACCCAGAGGTGCTTCGCGCCGGGCACCCCGACCACCTCGGCCTGCGGCACCGCGGCGAACCGCTCCCGCGCCTCGGCCGGGCGCAGGTAGTCGTCGAACTCCGGCACCAGCGCCACCAGCGGCCGACCCGAGTCGGCCCAGGTGGCCAGGTCCTCGGGAGCCGAGAAGCGCAGCGGCGGGGAGAGCAGGATCGCCCCGGCGACCGCCGGGTCGCAGCCGTACTTCAGGGCCAGGTCGGTGCCGAACGACCAGCCGACCAGCCAGATGTCGGGCAGCTCGGCGAACTCCGCGTACTCGATGGCGGCGGCCACGTCGTAGCGCTCGCCCACCGCGCCGTCGAAGGCCCCCTCGCTGGTGCCGCGCACACTGCTCGTGCCCCGGGTGTTGAACCGCAGCACGGCCAGGTCGGCCAGCGCGGGCAGCCGCCACGCCGCCTTGCGGAACACGTGGCTGTCCATCATCCCGCCGTGGGTGGGCAGCGGGTGCAGGCAGACGAGGGTGGCCACCGGGGGCCGGTCGGCCGGCAGGGCCAGTTCGCCGACCAACCGCAGACCGTCGGCGGTGTGCAGCTCGATGTCCTCCCGGCGGCCGGGCAGGATCGACGACGCGCGGATCGCTGTGCTCACCGCCCAAGTCTGTCGCGAACTCGCCGCCGCCGCCCGCCCAGGCACGAACAGGGTGATCCAGGTCGCTCGCTCAGTAGCGCGGCGTGCCCCGCCCGCGCTGCACCGCCGGGCCGCGCCGTTCCCGGGCACGCCAGCACCCGCTGTGCCAGTGCCGGCGGTCGGTCAGGTCACCCAGGCCGTCGGCGGGCCAGGCCACGAGGTGCGCCACCCCGGGTCGGATCTCCTGGTCACAGCCGGGGCAGCGGTACGTCTTGACCGACGCGCCCGCCCCGATGCCGCGTACCTGCCAGGCGCCGTCGGTCCATTGCTGCACCGAGGCGACACCCTGCCGGACGCGATCGGCGTCCAGGTTGGCGTTCTCGTCCCGACGGGGGCGGTTGCGACGGGGGCTCACAGTCACCAAGCGTACGGTCCGGCGGGCGGGAGGGCCCGGGGCGGTCACCAGGTCGTGGGCCGGTCCAGGTGCTCGGCCACCTGCGCCCCGCTCAGCACCGTGGTCGCGTCCGCCTCGGTGTACCCCTGCGCCGGCCAGCCGAAGTTGGCGGTCAGGTGGGCCTTGGGGAAGCCGAGCAGCTCAAGCTCCCCACTCCGATCGACATGCGCTATTTTGCCGTTTATTTCACGGTTTCCCGTGGTACGGCTTCCGGCGATGCCGACCGCGTACTGCAACTCGACCTGGATGCCCCCCGGGCTGCTCCCGGTGACCGTCAGCTGCACGCCGAACGCGGCCGGGAACGGCGCCACCGTCACCTCGCACCTCGTCACCTGGGCTCCCGCCGGCAGCGTCGTGAGCCGCAGCGGCCCACCGCAGCGGTGCGCCTGGTCGAGCCGCAACGCGCTGGCCGCCTCGAACAGCTCCCGCTCGTCGTCGGCGATGGCGGTGGCCCGGGCGTACACCCCGGGGGCCGGTTGCCAGTGCCGCAACCAGACCGTGACGCCGTACGGCCCCGCGGCGTGCGACACCGACCCGTCGAAGACGCCCTCGGTGATCAGCTCCGGTACCAACGCCGGCAGCCCGGGGGCGCGCATGGGCAGTGCCTCGCGGGACGCGGCCAGCTCCAGGGTGACCGTGTGGCCGTCGACGTCGAGCCGTGCCATCTCCACACCGCTCTGCACGGACCAGGAGAGGTAGCGGAACCCGCCCGAGGCGAACCCGAAGTGCAGCAACTGCGGGTCGGCGCCGAGCAGATCCGGTCGGGCGGCCGCGCCCGGCACGTCGTCGACGCGCGGCGGCACCACGGCCACCACGGCATCCGCCGGCAGACCGGGACCCGGCGGCACGTCCGGGCCGGAGTCGACCAGGCCCACCGGGTCCGTCACCACGCCCAGACCCAGGATCGCCACCACGCCGAGCGCGAGACCGGCGGCGGTACGTCGACGGCGTACCCGGCCGCGTCCCCGCACCACGGCGGCGGCCAGCAGCCGGTCGGTGTCCACGCTGCCCTCGGCGCGCTCGCGCAGCGTCTGGTTGATCCGCTGGTCGAGGTCGGTCACGGTCGGCTCCCGTTCGTCGTCGGGACGCCGCAACGCTCCCGGAGGTTGGCGAGGGCCCGCATGGCGTGGGTGCGGACGGTGACCGGCGAGCAGTTCAGGATCTGGGCGATCGTGGCGTCGTCGAGGTCCTCGTAGTAGCGCAGCACCAGCACCGCCCGCTGACGGCCGGGCAGGGCGAGGATCAGCCGCCACATCTCGTCCCGGTCGGCCGCCTCGCCGCCGACGTCGCCACGGTGCGGTCGGTCGCCGACGGCGTCGATGACCACTTCCCGGTTCGAGCGGCGTCGCCACCAGGAGTTGTTGGCGTTGACGAGCATCCGGCGCACGTACACGTCGGGCCGGTCGGCGCGGGAGATCCGACGCCAGTGCACGTACGCCTGGGACAGCACCTCCTGGGTGAGGTCCTCGGCCCGGTGCTCGTCACCGGTGAGCAGTCGGGCCAGCCGGACCAGGGCCGGGCCGCGGCTGCCGACGTACTCCTCGAAGGTCACATCCTGTAGACGCGGCCGGGGCCCTCCGGCGTTGACCGGCTCAGCGGTGCGAGTGGTCGCGGAAGCCGCGGCGGGTCTTGCGGCCCAGGTAGCCGGCGGTGACCAGGTGCTCCAGCAGCGGCGCGGGCGCGAAGCCCGGCTCGCGCAGTTCCAGGTACAGCTCCCGCTGGATGGCCAGCGAGACGTCCAGCCCCACCACGTCGAGCAGCTCGAACGGGCCCATCGGGTAGCCGCAGCCCAGCTTCATGGCGTGGTCGATGTCGTCGGCGGTGGAGTAGCTGGCCTCCAGCATCTTCACCGCGTCGTTCAGGTACGGGAAGAGCAGCGCGTTGACGATGAACCCGGACCGGTCGCCGCAGACCACGCCGGTCTTGCCCAGCGCGGCGCAGACGGCCCGTGCGGTGGCGGTGGCCTCCGGGGAGGTACGGATGGTCTGGACGACCTCGACCAGCGGCATGACCGGCGCCGGGTTGAAGAAGTGCAGGCCCACCACGTCGGCCGGCCGCTGGGTGGCCATCGCCACGTCGATCACCGGCAGGGACGAGGTGGTGGTGGCCAGCACCACGCCCGGCTTGCAGATCTCGTCGAGGCTGGCGAAGAGCGCCTTCTTCACGCTCAGCTCCTCGACGACCGCCTCGACCACCAGGTCGACGTCGGCGAGGTGGTCGAGCGTGGCCGACCAGCTGATCCGGCCGAGCGCGGCGTCCCGGTCGGTCTCGGTGAGCTTGCCGCGCACCACGCCCTTGTTCAGCGAGGTCTTCACCGCCTCGCAGACCGCCGCGGACTTCTCCGCGCCCCGGGTCACCGAGACGACCTCGTAGCCGGCCTTCGCGAACACCTCGATGATCCCGGTGGCCATGGTCCCGGAGCCCACGACGCCGACCTTCGTGATGGCCCGCGCGCCGTCGGCGAGCGCGGCGTCCGTCGCCGGCGGCGTCGCCTCGTCGGGTACGACGACCGGGGAGCCCGGCCGCTGGTAGGTGTAGAAACCCCGGCCGGACTTCCGGCCGAGCAGCCCCGCCGTCACCATCTGCTTGAGCAGCGGCACGGGGGCGTGCCGGCGGTCCCGCCCGCCGCGTCGGTACATCGTGTCCAGGATCTCGTACGCGGTGTCCAGGCCGATCAGGTCCATCAGCGCCAGCGGGCCCATCGGCAGGCCGCAGCCGAGCTTCATGGCCGCGTCGATGTCCTCCCGGGTCGCGTAGTGCGCCTCGAACATGCCGACGGCGTGGTTGAGGTAGCCGAAGAGCAGCGCATTGGCGATGAAACCGGCCCGGTCGTTGATGGTGACGTCGACCTTGCCCAGCCGGGCGCACAGCGCCTCGACGTCGGCGACCACCTCGGGTGCGGTGACGACGGTGCGGACCACCTCGACCAGCTTCATCACCGGTGCCGGGTTGAAGAAGTGGATGCCGATCACCTGGTTGGGCCGGGTGGTGGCGACCGAGATCTCGGTGACGCTCAACGACGAGGTGTTGGTGGCGAGGATGGTGTCCGGTCGGCAGACCCGGTCCAACTCCGCGAAGATCCGCTGCTTGAGGTCCAGGTGCTCGGGCACGGCCTCGATCACCAGGTCCACGGAGTGCAGGGCGTCCAGGCCCACCGCGAAGCGCACCCGCTCGTGCAGCGCGTCCCGGTCCGCCTCGGCGAGCTTGCCCTTGGCCACGGCGCGATCGGTGGAGCCGGTGAGGGTGGCCCGGCCGCGCTCCAGCGCCGCTTCGGAGATCTCGACCGCAAGCACGTCGATGCCGTTGCGGGCGAAGACCTCGACGATGCCGGCACCCATGGTGCCCAGCCCCACCACACCCACGGTGCTGAACTCGCGCGCCACGAACGGCCTCCCCAGACACTCCGCACGGCCACTGAACGGCCGCTAAGGTTATGCGCGCGAGTCTGCCACGTGACGCTCGGTTGTCGAGACGCCGTGGGATATTTCACCCACGGTGCGCCCCTATGCCGCCGACATGTCGGTCAGTGCGAGCAGCTCCGCGACGAACTCCGCCGGGCGTTCCAGGTGCGGGCTGTGCCCGCAACCGGGCAACACCACCTCGCGGTACGCGCCGCCGGCCGCCGCGTACCGCTGGAGCACCGCTCGGGTCTGGCCGATCATCGGCTGCGGCGGGCAGGACTCCTCACCCGGCCAGCCGGGCACGACACCCAGCGAACCCAGGTACGCCAGGTCGAACAGCGACGTGTCCGAGACGATCACGTCGGCGTCCCCGCGTACCCAGGTGACCGGCGGTTTGGGTGCGACGGCCACCAGCTCGTCGGCGAGCCGGAACCAGGTCGGGGCGAGCGCGTTGAGCACGCCGCGCTCCCCCGGCGCGGTACCCGGCCAGTTCGCCGACGGCACCGCCGTACCGGGGTAGTTGTCGTCGCCGGTCGCCGTGGACAGGACGCTGTCCAGCAGCAGTTCCTCGTCGGTGCCCAGCACGGCCGGATCGGCCACGTAGGTGGCCCGCAGCACCGCGCGCGGGCTGGCCGGCGCGTCGGCGCCGCGATCACCGGCGGCGAGCCGCGCGACGAAGTCGGCGTTCGCCGTCCCGGCACCGGTGCCGGCGAAGTCGGGGGTGGTAGGCGTGCCGGTCAGGTCGCGGGTGCCACCGAAGCCGTACGGCGACACCGGCGCGGCCAGCAGCAGCGCGCCCACCCGGTGCGGGTGGTCGACCAGCAACCGCATCGCCACTCCCCCGCCCAGGGAGTGCCCGACCACCACGGGCCGGCCGCCGCCGCCGGTGCCGGTGGCGGTGGCGGTGGCGCTGGCGCTGGCGCTGGCGCTGGCGAAGAGCGTCGGGTCGTCCAGCAGGGCGGCGATGTCGTCGGCGAAGTCCCGCAGGCCCCGCGTGGCGTCCACGGGAGCCGTCGCCGAGTCGCCGTACCCCCGTAGGTCGGGAGCGACGACCCGCAGCGTCGGTGGCAGCCGCCGGAGCAACGGCTCCCAGAACAGCGAGGACGAGCAGTTGCCGTGGATCAGCAGCACCGGAGTGCCGTCCGGCGGGCCGGCCACCCGTACCGCCTGGGTGGTGCCGTTCGCCGTCACGACCCGCTGCGCGCTCTGCATCCGCGGCATGTTGCCACGCCGTTCTCCGCCGGTCCAGGTGCGGGACAGCCATCCCGCGGCACCGCCGGAGTGTGGCGCACCACCAGTCGTGGCCCCGGCCGCCCACACACCGGCGGGCGGCCGTCGCCGTGGGTCAGCGGCGGGCGCTGGGCGGCGTGGCCAACGGCAGGGGCAGGGTCGGTCGGATGTCCCGCCGGGACACCCCGAAGCTGAGCCCGACCGGATCCGTGTGGGCGACCCCCGGGTCGAACAGGCGCAACTCGGTGCGGCCGAGCCGGATCACGTCGCCGTCGGCGAGTCGTTCCACCTCGGTGATCCGGCGGTCGTTGAGCCAGGTGCCGTTGGTCGAGCCCAGATCACGCAGCGACGCGCCCTCCGAGGCCAGCCACACCTCGGCGTGCCGGCGGCTCAGGTGCGGGTCGTTGATGACCACGTGGCCGGTCGGCGCCCGACCGATCACCTGCGGCTCGGCCCGAAGGCGAAAGCTCGCTCCGCGCATCGGCCCACCAGCGACCGTCAACAACGGCAGTAGTTCCGGATGTTCCTCCATGGACAGTCAGCCCTCCACCCCACACCGTTACTCCGCGCGTCAGCCTGCCATCAGACGGTAATCGTCAATACCGACCAGCCGGTCAGCTCCTCGTCACCTCCCGGCCACCCACCGTTCGACGGTTCGGGCGGCCGGCCTGCGGCACCCGACCCCTGACCTGCACTGATCAACGAGCGGACGACCCGGGGCGACTTTCGTCCCCTCGATCCGAATTCGTGCCCTACCGGTGAGTAATCTTCGGGTCTAGACTTCCGCCATGACGGCTGTGCATGCCCCCGGCACCCCTCTCATCGAGGCGGACGAGCTCGTCTCCACCAGTCCGGCCACCGGCGCCGAGGCGGGTCGCCTCCCGGTCGCCACCGACGCCGACGTACGCCAGGCCGTCGACGAGGCCCGCGCCGCCAGCGAGTGGTGGGCCGGCCTGGGCTTCAGCGGCCGCCGGCAACGGCTGCTGCGCTGGCGCGCACTGCTCGCCCAGCGGATCGAGCAGCTCGCCGAGCTGGTGCACGTCGAGGGCGGCAAGCCGGTCCCCGACGCCATCGTCGAGATCGTCACCGCGATCGAGCACGTCGACTGGGCGGCACGCAACGCCCAGCGGGTGCTCGGCCCCCGCCGGGTCCGGTCGCGGCTCATCCTCGCCGAGTTCTCCGGGCACCTGGAATACCAGCCGTTCGGCGTGGTCGGTGTGATCGGCCCATGGAACTATCCGGTCTTCACCCCGATCGGCTCCGCCGCGTACGCCCTGGCCGCCGGCAACGCCGTCGTGCTCAAGCCCAGCGAGTACACGCCCGCCGTCGGCCAGTGGCTGGTGGACACCTTCGCCGAGGTGGTGCCCGAGCAGCCGGTGTTCACCGCCGTGCACGGCCTCGGTGACGTGGGCGCGGCGCTGTGCCGCTCCGGGGTCGACAAGGTGGCCTTCACCGGCTCCACGGCGACCGCCCGCAAGGTGATGGCCGCCTGCGCCGAGACGCTGACCCCCGTGCTGATCGAGGGCGGCGGCAAGGACGCCATGATCGTCGACAGCGACGCCAACCTGGACGCCGCCGCCGAGGCGTGCGTCTGGGGCGCCATGACCAACGCCGGCCAGACCTGCATCGGTATCGAGCGGGTCTACGCCGTCGATGAGGTCTTCGACGCCTTCGTCGACAAGGTCGTCGCCCGCGCCGGCCGGCTGACCGTGGGCCCGGAGGGCACCGACATCGGCCCGATCACCATGCCCGCCCAGATTGAGGTGATCCGCCGGCACATCGACGCCGCGGTCAGCTCCGGCGGTCGCGCCGTGCTCGGCGGCCCGGATGCGGTGCGACCTCCGTACGTGCACCCGACCGTGCTGGTGGACGTTCCGGAGGAGTCGGCCGCCGTCCGCGAGGAGACCTTCGGCCCGACGCTGACCATCAGCCGGGTCCGCGACGCCGACGAGGCCGTCGCCCGCGCCAACGCCCTGTCGTACGGTCTCGGGGGTTCGGTCTTCGGCCGGCGGCGTGCGGTGGCCATCGCGCGGCGCCTGCGCTCGGGGATGGCTTCGATCAACTCCACCCTGACCTTCGCCGGGATGTCCACGCTGCCGTTCGGCGGGGTCGGTGACTCCGGCTTCGGGCGGATCCACGGCGAGGACGGCCTGCGCGAATTCGGCCGCGCCAAGGCCATCACCCGGCGTCGGGCACGATCGCTGCTGCCGTCGATGACCTTCGAACGCACCCCGACCGACGTGGCACGCCTCATCAAGGCCATCAAGGTGATGTACGGCAGATGAGTGTCGGATAACCGATCTCGACGCTGATCGGCGTATCCACATGTTTATTGGTTGTGCTCGCGGCGGTACATTGCGTTAAATGGGCCACAATCGATTGCGCCACCGCCTTGTCGACAGTGACCAGTCGTGGAGCGCCCGGCAGCGGCGTCGTCGTTCGGACTGGCTGGCGCGCACCTTCCCCGACATCGGCGACATGCACGTCGTCGACCTCGGCGGCCGGCTCGGCACCTGGCACCGCGCCACCGTCCGACCGGCCCGGGTCACAGTGGTCAACCTGGAACAGCCGCCCGCCGCGGTGCCGGAATGGGCCCACGTCGAACAGGCCGACGCCTGCGACCTGCCACCCCACGTCGCCAACGGCGCGTACGACCTGGTCTTCTCCAACTCGGTGCTGGAGCACGTCGGCGGGCACGAACGCCGGCTGCGGTTCGCCGCCGCGGCCCGGTCACTTGCCGATCGCCACTGGGTGCAGACGCCCTACCGCTATTTCCCCATCGAACCGCACTGGATCGCGCCGGGCATGCAGTTCCTGCCGATCCGACTGCGCACCGCGCTCGCCCGCCGCTGGCCCCTCGGGCACAAACCCACCCGCAGCCACGAAGCCGCGATTCACCAGGTGCTCTGGACCGAACTGCTGGACCGCTCGCAGATGCGCCACTACTTTCCCGACTCGCGGATGCTCGTCGAGCGGGTGGCCGGCCTGCCGAAGTCGCTGATCGCCGTTCGAACCGGGGCGTGAACGGTCAGAAGAGGGTCAGCTCGTCCTTCTCGATGCCGCGCAGCCGGTCGTAGTTGACGACCACGCACCGGATGCCGCGGTCGGCGGCGAGCACCCGGGCCTGCGGCTTGATCTCCTGGGCGGCGAAGACGCCGGTGACCGGGCTGAGCAGCGGGTCACGGTTCATCAGTTCGAGGTAGCGGGTCAACTGCTCCACCCCGTCGATCTCGCCACGCCGCTTGATCTCGACGGCGACAGCACCGGAGTTGGCGTCCCGGCACAGCAGATCCACCGGGCCGATCGCCGTCATGTACTCACGGCGCACCAGCGTGTACCCCTCACCGAGCACACCCGGATTGGCCGCCAGCAACTCCTGGAGGTGCGCCTCGACGCCGTCCTTGCGCAGGCCAGGATCCACACCCAGCTCGTACGAGGTGTCCTGGAAGACCTCCTCCAGGGTGATCCGCAGCTCCTCGCCGGCCTTGTTGACCACCCGCCACACGCCGGGGGCCTCCTCCAGCCGACACGGCGGGCTCATCCAGTTCAGCGGCTTGTACGCACGATCGTCGGCATGGATGGACACCGACCCGTCCGCCTTCACCATCAACAGCCGAGTGGCCAGCGGCAGGTGAGCCGAGAGCCGTCCGACGTAGTCCACCGAGCACTTCGCAATGACCAACCGCACCCGACGAGGGTAGCCGAGCACCCGGCTGCCACCACCGAGCGGCACTGGCGCGTCGGTGCGATGCTGAGACGGTGTTCGAAGTCCTCACCGGCACCGGCCTCGCCGCCTCAGCGGGGCTGAACGCCTACATACCCCTGCTCATCCTCGGCCTACTCGGCCGTTACACCGACCTGCTCGACCTGCCCAGCGGTTGGACGTGGCTCGGCAACGGCTGGGTCATCGTCATCCTGGCCGTCCTGCTCGCCGTCGAGATGGTGGCGGACAAGGTGCCGGTGGTCGACCACATCAACGACGTGGTGCAGACAGTCGTCCGACCCACCGCCGGCGGCCTCGCCTTCGGGGCCGGTTCGTCCTCGGAGACCGTGACCGTCAGCGACCCGGGGAGTTTCTTCACCTCCCACCAGTGGGTGCCGGTGGCCACCGGCGTCCTGCTCGCCTTCGGCGTGCACCTGCTCAAGTCCGCCGCGCGGCCGGTCGTGAACGCGACCACCGCCGGGTTCGGCGCCCCGGTGGCCAGCACCGCCGAGGACGCGACAAGCGTGGTCGTCTCGCTGATCGCGATCATCCTGCCGGTGCTGGTGCTCGCCTTCCTGGTGGGCCTGGTCGTCTTCATCTACTGGTTCTTCCGTCGACGATCCGAACGCCGTCGCGAACGCGAGGCGGCCCGCGCCGCCGGCTTCCGCGTCTGACCCGGGGCCTTCCTCGCGGCGAGCACCGGCTTCGCGGCGCTGGCGCCTTCAGATCTTGGACAGTTTCCGTCAGCTGATGACGGGAACTGTCCAAGATCTCTCTCGGGCACGACGATGGCCGGCACCCCGGGGTTCGGGGTGCCGGCCGGGTATGCCGATGGCCGGCACCCGTTGTCGGGTGCCGGCCATCGGTCGGTGCGCTGGGTCAGCTGTTCCAGTGCTGGGCGACCAGGTCGGTGGCCTGCTGCTCCCACTGCGCGTACGCGTCCGGGTAGGCCGAGACCTGCACGGTCTGCGCGGCGTCGGTCAGCGGCATGTCCTGCCAGCCGTCAACCTGACGCAGGCCCTTGAGGAACGCGGTCGTGGAGTACTCCGGGTTGGTGATCTGCTCCGGCGTGCCCCAACCACTGGTCGGGCGCTGCTGGAACAGGCCCAGCGAGTCGTGGTCGTTGGCGTCGCCGAGGTGACCCAGGTTCTCCAGCTTGGACTCCTGCAGGCTCGTCGCGATCGAGATGACCGCGGCGCGCTCGGGCAGGCCGGCCTTCTTCGTGGCGGCGATGATCGCCTTGACGTTGGCGGTCTGCTCACCGTTCAAGTCGATGTGCGACTGCGCGCCCTGCGGCTTCGCGGCCGTGGTCTGCACGGCGGCGGCGGTGGGCTTGGCGTCGACGGGGTTGGCGTGCGCGGCGATCGGGCCGGCGAAGACACCACCGGCGAACGCGAGACCGGCAACCGACAGCATGCTCTTACGGAAGATCGTGTTCATGGGGGTAGCTCCTTCGGGGGTAGGAACACCACACACACCACCAGCGGGGGTCGGTGACGTGGGGTGTGAGCACCTCGTCCGGCGCTGCACAAAACAAGGGGAAAAGATGTGGGGGCCTGCGGGCTGATCGCCTCGTAGCGCCCGGGGGCGGCGGCCGGCGAGCGGGGGGCTCGCGGCGCCTGGACGGTGTGTAACGACCCGCGATCCGGGGTCATTCCCGGCGGCCTGCGAGGGGGGCTCGCGGTGCCGGACCGTGTGTAACGACCCGGGGTCCGGGGTCATTCCCGGCTGCCCGCGAGGGGGCTCGCCGCGCCGGACTGTGTGTAACGGCCGGCTGTCCGGGGTCATTCCCGGGGCGGCTCGCGAGCGGGGCTCGCGGGGCCCGGACCGTGTGTAACGGCCGCCGGGCTGGGGTCATTCCCGGGCCCTCGCCGGGGCCCCGGGGGCGGGGTCACGGGGTGTTCGGGGGTCTGCAACGACCTGGCCCGACCGGCCATTTCCCACCCGGTCGAGCGGGCGGGGGCGGGCCGTGGTCCTGCGATCGTCACGGTATGCAACGACCCCCGGGCCGCCACGATTCCGGCCCACGGATGCGACCGGTCACAACCCAACCATCGCTCAGAAAGGGACATCCCGCCTATTCGACGCAGCGGACGCGGCTTGGCGGGGTGTGGCTGGGTGGTGATCGACTCGGGTTCGCCGATATCGGGGTATCCGGGACCGGTTGATACCCCGATATCGGCGAACCCGTGTTGATCACGCCCGTTTCGGCCTGCCGAAACCGGCAGACACCCCGACATGGCCGACCGCGCGCTTCGATCACGCCGACCGGGTCGACACCCGACATCGGGGACCTCGTGTCGATCACCTCGATGCGGGACATCCGGCGGCTTTGACACCCGACATCGGTGATCCCGCGTCGATCCCGGCCCGCCGGTTGGCACCCGACACCGGCGAGCACGTGTCGATCGGGTCCGACATGGGATATCCGGGCGCTGACACCCGACATCGGGGACCTCGTGTCGATCTCGTCGGCGCGGGTACCCGGCCCGGACGCCGGGGGCCACGGCTGATCGTCAGGCGGACATATCGGGCCTTCGGCGACTGACAAATGCCTAGGATCGTGACAAGAAGCCTAGAGGAGGTCGGCATGACCACAGCGATGGAGATGCCCCGGGTCCAGGAATGTGTGGTCGCGGCATGTGCGTACAACCAGGGCGGTGACTGCCACGCCTTCGCGATCACCATCGGCAGCATGGACCACGCGCACTGCCACACCTTCGTCGAGTCGCCCGTCCGGGGCGGGGTGGACGGCCTCACCGCCCAGGTGGGTGCCTGCCAGCGTTCCGACTGTCGGCACAACGAGCAGTTGGAGTGCCACGCGTCGTCCATCAAGGTCGGCCCGGACAACGACCTGGCCGACTGCATGACGTACGCCGGTCGCTGACCCGCGACAACAGCCAGCTCAGGGCAGGTCGTTGGCCTGCCGGATGACAGTCACCAGGTCGTCGATGATGCCGGTGAGGGCGAAGTCCTTCGGGGTGAAGACCCGGGCCACGCCCGCCGCCCGCAGGGTGTCCGCGTCACCGGCCGGGATGATGCCGCCGACCACCACCGGCAGGTCCGCCCGGCCGGCGGCGCGCAGCCCGTCGAGGACGGCGGGTACGGCGGCCAGGTGTGAGCCGGACAGCACGGAGAGCCCGACCAGGTCGACGTCCTCCTCGACGGCGGCGGCCACGATCTCCCCGGCGGTCAGCCGGATGCCCTGGTAGACGACCTCGAAGCCGGCGTCGCGGGCGCGTACCGCGATCTGCTCCGCGCCGTTGGAGTGCCCGTCCAGGCCGGGTTTGCCGACCAGCAGCCGCAGCCGGCCGGTGCCCAGCTCACGGGCGGTGGCGGTGACGCGCTCCCGCACTGCCGCGAGGCCCGGGTCGCCTCCGCTGCCGGTGGCGCCGGCCAGGCCGGTGGGCGCCCGGTACTCGCCGAAGACCTGGCGGAGCGCGCCGGCCCACTCGCCGGTGGTCACCCCGACGCGCACGCACTCCAGGGTGGCCGGCATGAGGTTGGCGGTGGTCGCGGCGTCCGCGCGGAGCTGGGCCAGCGCCGCGTCGACGGCGTCGTCGTCCCGACCGGCACGCCATTGACGTACGGAGGCGACGGCGGCCGCCTCGACCGCGGGGTCGACCTGTTCGACTGCCTCGGCGCCGGCTGCGGTGAGCGGGGAGGGCTCGGTCTCGGCGTACCTGTTGACGCCGACCACCACGTCGGCGCCGGACTCCATCCGGCGGCGGCGTTCGGCAAGCGAGGCGACGAGCGCGCTCTTGAGGTAGCCGGTCTCCACAGCGGCTACCACGCCGCCCAGTTCCAGCACCTTGTCCAGCTCGGCGCGCGCTCCGGTGACGATCTCGTCGACGAGTGCGGTCATGACGTGCGAGCCGGCGAAGAGGTCGGGATATTCGAGCAGGTCAGACTCGTACGCCAGGACCTGCTGCATCCGCAGCGACCACTGCTGGTCCCAGGGGCGGGGCAGGCCGAGCGCCTCGTTCCAGGCGGGCAGTTGCACGGCGCGGGCGCGGGCGTCGCGGGACATCGTCACGCCGAGCATCTCCAGCACGATGCGCTGGATGTTGTTCTCCGGTTGCGCCTCGGTGAGGCCGAGGGAGTTGACCTGCACGCCGTAGCGGAACCGTCGCTGCCGCGCCTCGGTCACCCCGTACCGGTCCCGGGTGATCTCGTCCCAGAGCACGCCGAACGCGCGCATCTTGGCGATCTCCTCGACGAAGCGCACCCCGGCGTTGACGAAGAACGAGACGCGCTGCACCACGTCACCCATCCGCTCGGCGGGCACCTGGCCGGAGTCGCGGACCGCGTCGAGGACGGCGACGGCGGTGGCCAGGGCGAAACCGACCTCCTGTACGGGAGTGGCGCCGGCTTCCTGGAGGTGGTACGAGCAGATGTTCACCGGGTTCCACCGGGGCATCTCCCGCAGCGTGTACGCCACCACGTCGGCGGTGAGCCGCAGGGAGGCCGCCGGCGGGAAGATGTACGTCCCCCGGGACAGGTACTCCTTGATGATGTCGTTCTGGGTGGTGCCGGCGCAGCGGGCCAGTTCCGCGTCCTGTTCGAGGCCGACGGTGCCGTACAGGGCCAGCAGCCACATCGCCGGGGCGTTGATGGTCATCGAGGTGTTCATCTCGGCGAGCGGGATGCCGTCGAAGAGTGCCCGCATGTCCCCGAGGTGGGCCACCGGCACGCCGACCCGGCCGACCTCACCGGCGGCGAGTTCGTGGTCCGGGTCGTACCCGGTCTGGGTGGGCAGGTCGAAGGCGACCGACAGGCCGGTCTGCCCCTTGGCGAGGTTGCGGCGGAAGAGCGCGTTGGTGGCCGCGGCCGACGAGTGACCGGCGTACGTGCGCATCACCCACGGGCGGTCCCGCTCGGGCAACCGGCTCGGCGTCTCATCCATGGCCGGAGTCTAAGTTACCGTTCAGTAAAAGGAGCTGTGGAAAACCACACAGGTCCATGTCGCGGACGACCGGGTCCGAACGGCTCGCGGTGGCGCTGACCGCCACACCCTGGGCAGCGGGGTGTGGCGGTCAGGGCGCACACTGGACGGCATGCATGACGAGCTGGCCATCTCTGTCCGAGGGCTGCGCAAGGCGTACGGCGACAACGTGGCCGTGGCGGGCGTGGATCTCGACGTCCACCGCGGTGAGGTGTTCGCGTTGCTCGGCCCGAACGGCGCCGGCAAGACCACCACGGTGGAGATCCTGGAGGGCTACCGGCGTCGCGACTCGGGCGAGGTGACGGTGCTCGGCACGGACCCGGCCCAGGCCGATCCGGGCTGGCGGTCCCGCGTGGGCATCGTGCTGCAGGGCACCGGGGAGTTCGACGAGCTGACGGTGGCCGAGGTGGTCCGGCACTTCTCCGGCTTCTATGCCGACGCCGACGACCCGGACAAGGTGATCGAGCGGGTCGGGTTGGCCGACAAGGCGAAGGCCCGGACGCACACCCTCTCCGGCGGGCAGAAGCGCCGCCTGGACGTGGCGCTGGGCATCGTCGGCCGCCCCGAGCTGCTCTTCCTCGACGAGCCGACCACCGGCTTCGACCCGGAGGCCCGCCGCGAGTTCTGGGAGCTGATCCGCGACCTCGCCGCAGCGGGCACCACCATCCTGCTCACCACCCACTACCTGGACGAGGCCGAGGCCCTCGCCGACCGGGTCGGCGTGATCGCTGGCGGTCGGCTGGTCGAGGTGGCCGCTCCCAACCTGCTGGGCAATCGGCAGGAGGCCCTGGCCACGGTCTCCTGGCGTACCCCGGAAGGGACGGTGGAGAGCGCGCAGAGCGCGACGCCGACGGCCTTCGTGGCCGACCTCGCCGTGCGTTACGGCGGTGAGGTCCCCGGGCTGACGGTGACCCGGCCGACTCTGGAGGACGTCTACCTCACCATGATCGGACACGCGCGATGACGACCACGACCAAGCCGGCGACGCCGGTCGCCACGACCCGCGGCCGGCGGCCGGGTGCGGCTGCGCTCGCCCTGCGCCAGGGCCGGTTGGAGACCACCCAGTTCCTGCGCAGCCGGGAGTCGGTGGTCTTCACGATGGGTTTCCCCATCATCATGATCCTGATCTTCGCGTCGATCTTCCACGGCACGATCGGCGGCGGGGTCAAGTTCACCCAGTACTTCATCACCGGCATGATCGCGACCGGTCTGATGACCGTGAGCTTCCAGAACCTGGGCATCTGGATCCCGGTCGAGCGGGACCGGGGGGTACTCAAGCGTTACTGGGGCACGCCGATGCCGAAGTGGGTCTGGTTCGCCGGCAAAGTGATCATGGTGGTGGTGATCGGCATCGCCGAGACGGCGCTGCTGTTGGCCGCCGCGGTGGCGCTGTTCGACCTCGACCTGCCCAGCACCGCCGAGAAGTGGTTCACCTTCGGCTGGGTAGCCGTGCTCGGGGTGACCGCGTGCACCCTGTGCGGCATCGCGATCTCGTCGCTGGCCCGCAGCGCCCGCAGCGGCTCGGCGGTGGTCACCCCGATCGCCCTGGTGCTCCAGTTCATCTCCGGGGTGTTCTTCGTCTTCACCGACCTGCCCACCTGGATGCAGCAGGTGGCGGCGCTGTTCCCGCTCAAGTGGATGTGCCAGGGGCTGCGCGCGGTCTTTCTGCCCGAGAGCTTCGGCGCGCAGGAGCCGGGCGGGTCGTTCGAGCTGGGCCGGGTGGCGCTGGTGCTCGCCCTGTGGTGCGTGATCAGCCTGGTGGTCTGCCTGACCACCTTCCGCTGGACCACCAAGCGCGACGGCTGAGCGGTCGACCGGGGCGGGTAACCGCCCCGGTCGTCGCGACTCAGTACGTGTAGAAACCCTTGCCGGTCTTGCGGCCCAGGTCGCCGGCGGTGACCATGCGCTGGAGCAGCTCCGGCGGGAAGAACTTCTCGTCCGCCGTGTCGGTGTAGATGTTCTTCGAGGCGTGCAGCAGCACGTCCACGCCGGTCAGGTCGGTGGTGGCCAGCGGGCCCATGGCGTGCCCGAAGCCCAACCGGCAGGCGGTGTCCAGGTCCTCCGCCGACACCACGCCGGACTCGACCAGCTTGACCGCCTCGACCACCAGTGCGGAGATCAGCCGCGTGGTGACGAAGCCGGCGATGTCCCGGTTGACCACCACGACCGTCTTGCCGATCTCCTCGGCGAAGGCCTTCACGGTGGCCAGGGTCTCGTCGCTGGTCTTGTAGCCGCGCACCAGCTCACAGAGCTGCATCATCGGCACCGGCGAGAAGAAGTGGGTGCCGACGACGGCCTCGGGCCGCTCGGTCACCGCGGCGATCTGGGTGACCGGGATGGCCGACGTGTTGGTGGCGAGCACCGCGTCGGACTTGCAGATCTTGTCCAGCGCACGGAACACCTCGTGCTTGATCTCCAGCCGCTCGAAGACCGCCTCGACCACGATGTCCGCGTCCGCCGCCGCCTCCAGGTCGGTGGTCGGGGTGATCCGCGCCAGCGTCGCCTCGACGTCGGACGCCTCGATCTTGCCCTTCTCGGCGAACTTCTCCAGCGACTTCCGGATGCCGCCGATCCCCCGGGTGGTGGCCGCGTCGTCCAGGTCGCGCAGCGTCACCTGCCAGCCCGCCTGCGCCGCCACCTGGGCGATGCCGGAGCCCATCAGCCCGGCCCCGACGACTGCGAGTCGACCCGCCATCTGCTTCTCCCTCGCTGCGATTGAGTGCCTGCCTGCACCCTAGTCCGCGAGCCTGAACGATGACTAAGGGCTCCGGAAGAACGGATCTCGTCGGGTGCCAGCCGCCGCGCCCGTGTGACGGATGCACGACTCGCCAGAGCGAACAAACTTCCGGTTGGGTGCATCGAACCCTACGACAACCCAACAGGCAGACACAGCCAGGAGCTCATGATGCGCGCAACGTCGATGGTCGGAACCCTCACCTGCCTCCTGCTCGCGGCGGGGTGCTCGTCACCCGCACACCAGGACGGCAACGCCGCGCCGGCCGGCTCGCCCGAGCCGACGACCAGCGCGGCCACCACCGGCACGCCCACCCCGTCCACCCCGCCCCCGTCGTCCCCGTCGTCCCCGTCGTCCCCGTCGTCCGCCCGACCGGCCAGCGACCCGACCCGCCCGGCGTCGCTCGTCCTGGGCCCGGACGGCATCGGTTCGCTCAAGCTCGGCATGACCCGTCAGCAGGCCACCGGAACGGGCCTGCTGCGGACCTTCACGAACAACGCCGGCGGCTGCGCGCCGGCGCACCTGCGGGCCGCCCCGACCGGGGATGAGGTCGTCCTCCTCTCGCCGACGCTGGGAATCGCCACAATCGACGCGTACGCGGGCATCAGGACGCCCGAGGGAGCGCGCATCGGCATGTCGAGCGCCGAGATGCTGCGGATCTACCCGACGTGGAAGGCGGCCGACGGAGACGCGACGAACGGTCGCGGCGCCGCGAAGACCCCCGGCAACAGCAAGGCCGTCTACCGCATCGAGACGAAGAACGGCAAGGTCATCAGCCTGACCCTGCAGTACGCGAACCAGGACTGCTACGAGTAGGCGGACCCGAAACGGCCGGCCTGCGGCGCCAGCGCGCTGGACACCCGCAGGCCGGCCAGGATCTCGTCGGTCAGGTCCTCATCGCCGACCTGCTTGATCTGCAGGTAGACGCCACAGCGGCGCTGCGGCACGGCCAACACCACCTCGCTGAACGACACCGAAGCGCCACACGACGTCCACCGTCGTACCAGTGCCCTGTCCCCACCCACGTCCACTGTGCGGTCGGGCTGCCGGACGCAGGAGGCGTGGCTGGGCAGCGCCGGTTCCGGACCCCCGGCGAGCAGGGACCTGCTCGCGCCGACGAACACGCCGGGCATCCCGCTCGCCGGATCCGGCCACACAGCGAGATTCGGGGCGACCACGACACCCGGCGCCTGGCCGGCGGGAAGTCGCAGCACCGAAGGATCCCAGCCGGCGTCCTTCACCTGACCGGCCCAGCTCGCCGGCACCGCGACCGACAGAGCACCGGAGGCGTCGTCCACGCGCACCCAACCGGACCGTGCCGACGGCGTGGAACTGGAACCCGTGGTGGCCAGCAGCGCGGTCAGCGCGACACCGACGCCGACGACCCGCCCCACCTGCCGTACGAACCGGCCACGGCCGGCGTCCCGCTCCAGCGACGCGATGACCCGGTGCAGTTCGTCGCGCATCACGGCGGCGGACGCCCAGCGTTGCCGCGGGTCGGGATGCAGCGCCCGTCGCACCAGGTCGTCCACTTCGGAGGGAAGGCCGGGACGAAGCTGGGACGGCCGGAGCGTTGTGCGCCCGGCCCGGCCCGAACGGCTGCCGCTGGACCGTGCCGGCTCGGGCGCGCGGCCGGTCACCATGTGGTAGGTCGTCGCGCCGATCGCGTACACGTCGGCGCGGATGTCCAGACCACCACCGGCGGTGGCCTGCTCGGGTGGCATGTAGCCGGGTGTGCCGGCCGCGATCGTGAACCCGGACGCGTTGGCGAGCGCCTTGGCCAGACCGAGGTCGGCGACCAGCACCCGATCCCGGTCCGCAGCCGGCTGAAACAACACATTGGACGGTTTGAGATCCCGGTGCAGAACGCCGCCCTCGTGCAGCACCGTGACGGCGCTGGCGATGTCGGCCGCGATGAGCAGGGCCTCGCGTACGGGCAGCGGCCCCGAGACGAGTCGGTCCGCGAGGGTGCCGCCAGCCGCGTACGGCATCACCAGGTACGGCCGTCCATCAGGCAGCTCACCGACGTCGAGCACACGCATGAGCAGACTGGAATCCGTCCGCCGCATGATCCGCGCTTCCTGCTCGAACCGCTCCCGCAGATCGGTGTGGTACGACCAATTGTCCGCCAGCACCTTGATCGCGACGGAAGCGTCCAGAGCATCGTCGGCGCCGAGCCACACGGTGGCGAACGCTCCGGAGCCGATCCGCCCTACCACGCGGTATCGACCGATCTTGCCGGGTACTGACACGCCCGTATTATGGCCGACAAGACGCTGAGGAACGGGGCCTGAGCTTGTCAGACGATCTTGCTGTCGAGGATCTCGCCGGCCGTGCCGCCCGGGGCGACGCCGCCGCACTTGACATGTTGCTGGCCAGGATCGAGCCGCAGGTCATGCGGCAGTGCCTGCGCCTCCTCCCCTGCCGCCAGGATGCCGAAGAGGCGTGCCAGGATGCCCTCCTGCAGGTCGCCCGCAAGATCGACAGCTTCGCCGGCCGGTCGAAGTTCTCCACCTGGCTGCACATCGTCACGGCCAACTGCGCCCGTCAGACGTACCGCAGCCTCAAGCGCCGGGCCGATGAGCAGTCCACGCCACAGCTCCCGCTCGACGCCGCCGACCCGCGCACCACAAGCGTGATCGCGGGTTCCCGACTCGACCTGCTGGACGCGCTGGAACGACTGGAGGCCCACCGACCCGAACTGGTCGCCCCTCTGGTGCTGCGCGACCTGTGCCAGTTGACCTACGACCAGATCGCCGACCACCTCGCCATTCCGGTCGGCACCCTGAAGTCACGCATCCACGACGCACGACGGCACGTGCGCGCCTCGCTTCAGGCCACCTGACACTGCGCCACCCACAGCGGCGTCGGCCCGGTGGAACGCCGGCCAGGGCGTCAGATCTCCAGCGACGGCTCGTCCGGCGCGGTGCCCCGCTCCACAGCCACACCGAGCGCGCGCAGGTCGGCCACGAAATCCGGGTACCCCCGGTCGACGTGGTGCACGTGGGACACCTCGGTGGGTCCGTCCGCGCACAGGCCGGCGATGATCAGCC
Source organism: Micromonospora sp. DT63 (assembly GCF_049841615.1). Taxonomy (NCBI): domain Bacteria; kingdom Bacillati; phylum Actinomycetota; class Actinomycetes; order Micromonosporales; family Micromonosporaceae; genus Micromonospora; species Micromonospora sp. DT63. Next base: position 192,101 of record NZ_JBNCKQ010000002.1, read on the forward strand.
CGGCGCCGGCGCGGATGTCGGTGGCCCGGACCGGCGCTCCGGAGAGTCGTTCCCGCCCCCGGACCACCGCGTGGTGCCCGTCGGTCTTGATGTCCGCGCCGAGCCGCATCATCTCGTTGGCGAACATGAACCGGCCGTCGAAGATGTTCTCCGTGATCAGTGAGGCGCCGTCGCTGACCGCGGCCAGTCCGATCGCCATGGGCAGCAGGTCGGTGGCGAAACCGGGGTACGGCAGCGTCACCACGTCCACCGCCCGGGGCCTGTCGTCCATGCGCACCCGGAAGCCGTCACCGTGCGTCTCGACCAGGCCGCCGGCCGCGACGACCTTGTCCAGCGCGACCTCCAGGTAGGCCGGGTCCAGCCCGGTCACCGTCACGTCGCCGCGCGTCATCGCGGCGCCGAAGGCCCAGGTGCCCGCGACGATCCGGTCCCCCACTGTGGCGTGCCGCACCGGGCGCAGGCCGGCCACGCCGGTGATCCGCAGGGTGGACGTGCCGGCGCCGGAGATCCGCGCGCCCATCTGGTTGAGCATCGTGCAGATGTCCACGATCTCCGGCTCGCGGGCCGCGTTGTCGATCATCGTGGTGCCCTGTGCCAGCACGGCCGCCATCACCAGGTTCTCGGTGGCGCCCACGCTGGGGAAGTCCAGCACGATGTCCGCGCCGCGCAGCCCGTGCGGAGCCTCGGCGATCACGAAGCCGTGCTCGCCGGAGATCTCCGCGCCCATCCGGGTCAGCCCGGAGATGTGCATGTCCAGTCCCCGCGAGCCGATCGCGTCGCCGCCGGGGTGGGCCACCCGCACGTACCCCCGCCGGGCCAGCAGGGGTCCCAGCACGCAGATCGACGCGCGCAGCCGCCGGACCAGGTCGTAGTCGGCCTCCGCGCCGGGCTGCTCGGGCACGTCGATGGTCACCGAGCGGGACCGGGCGACCCCGCCGCGGGCCACCATGGGATCGACGGGGTCGTCCGCGTCGAACCGGACGTCGCAGCCCAGCCGTCGCAGCACCTCCCCCATGATCGCGATATCGGTGATCCGGGGAACATTGGTGATCACGCTGCGCCCGGGGGCGAGCAGCGCGGCGGCCATCAGCTTCAGGGCCGAGTTCTTGGCGCCGACGACGTGTACGGTGCCCGCCAGCCGGGCGGCACCGCAGACCCGGATGACGTCGACGTCGTTGACCGCCGGGTCACCGGCGTCGCCGGGACCCACCACCGCGGGCCAGCCGGCTGTCGCCTCCGGCCGTGCGGGGATCGTCAGGTCCGGTATCCGTAGGCTGTGCGTCATGGCCGTCCACCTCACGCGCATCTACACCAAGGCCGGCGACGCCGGCATGACCAGGCTGAGCAACAACGAGCAGGTCCCGAAGACCGATCCACGGATCGCCGCGTACGCGGATGTCGACGAGTGCAACGCGGCGATCGGTGTCGCGCTCGCTCTCGGCCAGCTCGACGAGGAACTGCGGGGCGTGCTGGCGTCGGTGCAGAACGACCTGTTCGACGTCGGCGCCGACCTGTCCACCCCGGTCGAGTCGGAGCCGAAGTATCCGCCGCTGCGGGTGACCGAGGAGTACGTCGAGCGCCTGGAGGGCTGGTGCGACGAGTACAACGCACGCCTGAGCACGCTCGACTCCTTCATCCTCCCCGGCGGCACCGCGGGCGCGGCGCTGCTGCACGTGGCGCGGACCATCGCCCGGCGTGCCGAGCGGGCGGCGTGGGCGCTGGTCAACCACGATCCGGACCGGACCAGCCCGCTCCCGGCAAAGTATCTCAACCGGCTCTCCGATCTGCTCTTTATCCTGTCAAGAACGGCAAATCCGGCGGGAGACGTGCTATGGGTGCCGGGCGGCAAGCGCTGAACGTCGACGCTGTGCAGGCGTGGGTTCCCCATCTGACCGCGCCCACGCGTCGGCGCAGCCGACTCCTCGGACAGGGCTGCGCTCCAAGGCGGAGCTGACTCCGGTCAACGCCCTGATCAACCCCGGTTCCTTGACGTCGGGGTGTCCCTGCCACGAGGACACCCCGGCATCAGGAAAGTCGAGTCGATCAACGCTGGGGCAGGACGCAGCTGCATCGGTAACGGCAGCTGACAAAAGGACGGCGCCAGAACGACGCACAGCGCCGGAAACCCCAAGAGCAACCACCGAAAGGCGGGTCAGGCAGCCGGCCAGTCCTGGGAGGCCATACGCGGCGAGACCGCCCCCGGAGGGGCGGCCTCGAGCCAGGAGAGGAAACCGGTCACGGTAGATCGCGCCATGGCGATCTCCACCGGTGCGTGGTGACTGGTACAGCGGAGGATCACCCAGTCGGCCGGCATGGAGAGCCGCTCCTGCCCTTCGGGCAACCGGCGGCGCTCGACCGCGAGATCCTTGCGGGAGAGAACCCGCTTGGGACGGAGCGCGAAGCTGAACATCCGATACCAGCGCAGCTCGTCACCGGCGAACCGACCGAAGCCGGGCGACCAGCCACGCCCGTCGAGCACCGTGGTGACCCGGACGCTGAGCCGGATGATGCCACCGCTGCGGGTCACGACGGCCCGCCGGACGAAGAGCACGAGAAGCGCGACGAGGATGACGGCGACGCCGATCCCGAAGCCCTCGACGATCTCCATCCGCGGTGTGACTCAGCGGCTCTGCGCGGAAACCGGGGTAGCGCTCTCGGCCAGCACGGTGACGCCTTCGGCGCTCACCGAGAGGAAGCCGCCGGCCACCTCGTAGGAGACCTGCTCACCGCCGGCCAGCTTGATGCGGACCTGGCCGGGCTCGGCGAGCTGGCCGAGCAGCGGCGCGTGCCCCGGCAGGACACCGAGCTCGCCCTCGGTGGTCCGGGCGACGACCATCTCGGCCTCACCGGACCAGACCTTCTCCTCGACGGCGACGAGCTCGACGTGAAGCTGCTGTGCCACGCTGTCTCCTTGCTGCGGCGACGGATTGCCGAAAGTCTAGTCGTGCGGGTGAGCCACCCCCAACGCGGGTGGGGAGAGCTGCGCCACGGCTACTTGGTCTTGTTCTGGAATTCCGGGTGCTCCAGCAGGAACGGGTCCAGTTGTTCATTGTGCAGGGCGGTGAAGAAGTCCGGGACACCTGCCTGGAACTGCTCACCCTTGTAGGTCTTGCCCTCGAAGACCGGACCGCCGGGGAGCTTGATCATCTGGATGGTGTCCGGGCGGATGTTCTTCAGGGCCAGCCCGTAGTCGACCACGCTGTTGCCCCGCCCGTTGAAGATCAGCGACTGGCCGGCGGCGCGAAGCACCTTGTCGAGCTTGATCGGGTTGGCGACCACGTCGGCACTGAAGGCCTGGCCGACCATCGCCTTGACGAACTGCTGCTGGTGGCGCTGCCGGCCGTAGTCGGCGTCCGGCACACCGTTCTTCGGGTAGCGCTGCCGGACGTAGTCCAGGGCCTGCCACCCGCTGAGGTGGTGGTTGCCCTTCTTGTAGATCGCCTGCGGGCCGACGTACCCCTCGCCGCGCGTGTTGCCCGGTCGGGGCTTGCCGTCCGGCTGCTTGTGCTCGGACTTCACGTCCCGCTCGACGTACATGTCGACGCCGCCCATCGCGTCGACGATCTTCTGGAAGCCGGTGAAGTTGATGATCGCGCCGGCGTCGAACCGCTTGATGCCGGTCACCCGCTGCACCGTGGTGGCCAGCAACTCGAAGCCGCGCGCCGCGTCGGGGTTGCCGTTGGGCACTCGACTGCCGAACGACATCGCCGCGTTGATCTTCGTCGTCTCGCCGGGGAAGTTGGCCTTCTTGAACGCCGGGATGTCGACGTAGAGGTCGCGCGGCAGCGAGAAGAGGTAGGCCCGGTCCATCGACGCGGGCACGTGCAGCACCATGATCGAATCGGCCAGCGGCGCCGCCGTCGGCGTACGAGGGTCGATGCCGACGAGCAAAAGGTTGAGCGGACCCTTGATATCGCTCTTCTTCTCCTTGGCGCCCGCCGCCTGGTCACCGAAGAGGTCGGCCTTGCCGACGGCGCCCTCGTAGCGGGCCATCAGCACCTCGCTGCCGACGAGAACACCGCCACTGAGCATGGCCAGCACCAGACCGAACACGGTGCACACCTTGGCCCAGCGCGGCACGCCCCGCCAGATGGACGACTTGCGGCCACTCTTGCCGGCCTTACCCACGCGCATCTCCGTTCGTTACGCCCACGAAGAGGAGACGGGCGCACGTCGTCGAAAGGTTGCAGAAGTCAGCGCTCGTTCAGGTGAACGCGCGAACCGACCGTATCTCGCGTGCCGCCGGAGTGACGACAACGGGTAACGGGACCGCGACGATGATAAGGCGTGAAGATGAACAAAAGACTGCCCCGACGTTGCCGGGGCAGTCTTTTGCGGTACGGATGAGCGGGCTGTCAGCCCTTCATCAGCTCCTCAGCCTTCTTCTCCAGGTCCTCGAGACCGCCGCACATGAAGAACGCCTGCTCGGGGAAGTGGTCGTACTCGCCCTCGCTGATCTTGCGGAACGCCTCGATGGTCTCCTTGATCGGGACCGTCGAGCCCGGCACGCCGGTGAACTGCTCCGCCGCGTAGGTGTTCTGCGAGAGGAAGCGCTCGATCCGCCGGGCACGGGCCACAGTGATCTTGTCTTCCTCGGAGAGCTCCTCGATACCGAGGATGGCGATGATGTCCTGCAGGTCCTTGTAGCGCTGCAGGATCCGCTTAACCTCGGTGGCGACCTGGAAGTGCTCCGGACCGACGAACTCCGGGGCGAGGATCCGGGACGAGGACGCCAGCGGGTCCACGGCCGGGTAGATGCCCTTGTCGGAGATCGACCGCTCCAGGTTGGTGGTCGCGTCCAGGTGGGCGAACGTGGTGGCCGGAGCGGGGTCGGTGTAGTCGTCCGCCGGCACGTAGATCGCCTGCATGGAGGTGATGGCCTGGCCCCGGACGGAGGTGATCCGCTCCTGGAGCTCGCCCATCTCGTCGGCAAGGGTCGGCTGGTAACCCACGGCGCTCGGCATGCGGCCGAGCAGGGTGGACACCTCGGAACCGGCCTGCGTGAAGCGGAAGATGTTGTCGATGAAGAGCAGCACCTCCTGCTTCTTCACGTCCCGGAAGTACTCAGCCATGGTCAGCGCGGAGAGCGCCACCCGCAGCCGGGTGCCCGGCGGCTCGTCCATCTGGCCGTAGACCAGCGCGGTCTTGTCGATGACGCCGGACTCGGTCATCTCGGCGATGAGGTCGTTACCCTCACGGGTGCGCTCACCCACGCCGGCGAACACCGAGGTACCACCGAAGTTGCGGGCGACACGGGTGATCATCTCCTGGATGAGCACCGTCTTGCCCACGCCCGCGCCGCCGAACAGGCCGATCTTGCCGCCCTTGACGTACGGGGCGAGCAGGTCGATGACCTTGATGCCGGTCTCCAGCATCTCGGTCTTCGGCTCCAGGTCCGCGAAGGCCGGGGCCTTGCGGTGGATGCCCCACCGGTCGTCGGCCTCGAACGTCTCGCCCTCTTTGAGGTTGAGCACCTCGCCGATCGCGTTGAACACCTTGCCCTTGACCGCGTCGCCCACCGGCACGGTGATCGGCTCGCCGCGGTCACGCACCTCAGCGCCGCGAACCAGGCCGTCCGTCGGCTGCATCGAGATCGCGCGGACCAGGTTGTCACCCAGGTGCTGGGCAACCTCCAGGGTCAGCGTCTTCTCACCGCCGGACAGGTTCACGTCGACGTTGAGCGCGTTGAACAGGGCCGGCATGGCGTCGCGCGGGAACTCGGCGTCGACGACCGGGCCGATGACCCGGACCACGCGACCCGTGGCCGTCTTGGTCTCTACTGGTGCAGTCATCACACTTCACTTCCCGACGCGGCCAGCGCGTTCGCGCCGCCGACGATCTCGCTGATCTCCTGGGTGATCCCGGCCTGCCGGGCCGAGTTCATCTCACGCGTGTACTTGTCGATCATGTCTTCGGCGTTGTCGGTGGCGCTCTTCATCGCTCGCCGCCGTGCCGCCGACTCGCTCGCCGCCGACTCGATCAACGCCGCGTAGATCCGCGTGTTGATGTACCTCGGCAGGAGCGCGTCGAGCAGCGCCTCCGCCTCCGGCTCGAACTCGTACGCCGGCAGCAGCCCCTCGGAGCGGGGCCGATCCTCCACCTGCATCGGCCCGAGGATCTTGGCAACCGGGGTCTGCGTCATCAGCGAGTGGAACTCGGTGTAGACGATGTGCAACTCGTCGACGCCGAGCACCCCGTCCGCGCCGGCCCCGCCGTCGACGTCGTCCGCACCGGCGGTGAACGCCTTGATCAGCGTCTCACCCACCATGCGGGCGTCCTCGAACGACGGCTGCTCGCTGAACCCCGTCCAGTTCGCCTCGATCGGCCGGTCGCGGAACCGGTAGAACCCGACGCCCTTACGCCCGATGACGTAGAGCACCGGCTCCTTGCCGTCCGCCCGGAGCCGCGCGATGAGCGACTCCGCCGTCTTGATCGCGTTGGAGCTGTAGCCGCCGGCCAGGCCACGGTCGCTGGTGACCAGCAGGACGCCCGCCCGCCGCACCCGCTCACGCGGGGTGAGCAGCGGGTGGTCGATCCGCGCGTTGGACGCCAGCGCCGTGAGCACACCGGTGATGGCCTGGGCGTACGGCAGGGACGCCTGCACCCGGGCCTGGGCCTTGGCGATCCGGCTCGTCGCCACGAGCTCCATCGCCTTGGTGATCTTCTTCATCGACTTCGCCGAGCGGATCCGTTGACGAAGAACGCGTACCTGGGCCGCCATCGGATCAGCTCTCGGCCGGGCGGTCGGTCGTGCCGTCGCGGAAGCGGGTCACCGTCTCGCGGTTCTGCTCACCCTCCAGCGGCGCGGCCGGCGCGTCGTTGACCTTGCGCTCGTCCGCCTTACCGAGGAAGACCTGCTTGAACTCGGTGATCGCGGTGTCCAGGGAGCCAATGATGTCGTCGCCCCACTGGTTGTCGGCGATCGACGCCAGCACACCCGCGTGCTTGTGCCGCAGGTACTGGAGGAACTCCGACTCGAAGCGCCGGATCTCCCCCACCGGGATGTCGTCCAGCTTGCCCTCGGTGCCGGCCCAGACCGTGACGACCTCTTCCTGCACCGGGAACGGCGAGTAGTTCGGCTGCTTGAGCAGCTCGACAAGCCGGACACCGCGGTCCAGCTGGGCCCGGGATGCCTTGTCCAGGTCGGAGGCGAAGGCGGCGAACGCCTCCAGCTCGCGGTACTGGGCCAGGTTGAGCCGCAGCGAACCGGCGACCTTGCGCATCGGCTTCACCTGCGCGGCGCCACCGACCCGGGAGACCGAGGTGCCGACGTTGATCGCCGGACGGACGCCCTGGTTGAACAGGTCGGTCTCCAGGAAGATCTGGCCGTCGGTGATCGAGATGACGTTGGTCGGGATGAAGGCCGAGATGTCGTTGGCCTTCGTCTCGATGATCGGCAGACCGGTCATCGAGCCGCCACCCAGCTCGTCGGAGAGCTTCGCGCAGCGCTCCAGCAGGCGGGAGTGCAGGTAGAAGACGTCACCCGGGTACGCCTCGCGGCCCGGCGGGCGACGCAGCAGCAGCGACACGGCCCGGTACGCCTCGGCCTGCTTGCTCAGGTCGTCGAAGACGATCAGGACGTGCTTGCCGCCGTACATCCAGTGCTGCCCGATGGACGAGCCGGTGTACGGGGCGATGTACTTGAAGCCGGCCGGGTCGGACGCCGGGGAGGCCACGATGGTGGTGTACTCCATCGCGCCGGCCTCCTCCAGCTGGCCCTTGATCGAGGCGATCGTGGAGGCCTTCTGGCCGATGGCGACGTAGATGCAGCGAACCTGCTTCTTCGGGTCGCCGGTCTTCCAGTTGTCCCGCTGGTTGAGGATGGCATCCAGGGCGACTGTGGTCTTGCCGGTCTTGCGGTCGCCGATGATCAGCTGCCGCTGACCCCGACCGATCGGCGTCATCGCATCGATCGCCTTGATGCCGGTCTGCAGCGGCTCGAACACCGACTGCCGGGACATCACGTTCGGAGCCTGCAGCTCCAGCTCGCGGTAGCCCTCGTCGGCGATGTCGCCGAGACCGTCGATCGGCTGGCCGAGCGCGTTGACCACGCGGCCGAGGAAGGCGTCGCCGACCGGAACCGAGAGCACCCGGTCGGTGCGCTTGACGCGCTGCCCCTCCTCCAGCTTGGCGGAGTCACCCAGGACGACGACGCCGATCTCCCGGACGTCGAGGTTCAACGCCACGCCGAGCGTGCCGTCCTCGAACTCCAGGAGCTCGTTGGTCTTGGTCGAGGGAAGGCCCTCGACGTGGGCGATGCCGTCGCCGGTGTCGGCGACGGTGCCGACCTCCTCGCGGGAGACGTCGGACGAGTAGGAGGAGACGTAGCGCTCCAGGGCGCCGCGGATCTCCTCCGTCGAGATGGTCAGCTCGGCCATCCTCTGCTTCCTTAAAATTCAGGGGCCCGGGATACCTAGTACCAACCGGTCCGAATGGCGTCTGTCAATCCAGGCGTTGGGCGGCGGAGCCACCCCGGCACTGTGCGGCGGAGCCGCTCAGCCGCGGGGCGGCGATGCCGTTCAGCGCTTCGCGAGCGCGTTGCGGGTCTCGTTGAGGCGGCGCAGGATCGTGCCGTCGTACAGGTCGGAGCCGACCCGGACGCTCACGCCACCGAGGACGGCGGGGTCGACCGTCTGCTTGACGGAGACCTCTCGACCGTATATCGCGGTGAGGCTCGCACCCAGCCGACGCTCGTCCTCGTCACTCAACGGGGCCGCGACGGTCACGTACGCCACCTGCCGGTCCCGCCGGTCGGCGGCCAGTTCGACCAGCCGGGTGAGCGCCCCGATGAAGGAGCGTCCACCGAACCCGCTCAGCGCCACCTCGACGAGGCGGACGGTGACCGGGTGGGCCTTGTCGGCGAGCAGCTCACGGGCCAGGGTGGCCCGCCGCTCGACCGGGGCGGCCGGGTCGGCCAACGCGTTGCTCAGCGCCGACTGACCCGTCACGACCTGACCGAAGCGGAACAGCTCGTCCTCGACCTCGCCCAGCTCGCCGGCGGAGTCGGCGCTGGCCAGCAGCGCCTCCACGCCCAGGCGTTCGGTGCCGTCGAGCAACTCCGACGGCGCCGACCAGCGGCCGGAGACCAGCGACACGAGCAGGTCGAGCGCGTCGGCGCCGATCCGCCCGCCCAGCATGTCGCCGAGCAGAGCGCCGCGGTCCGCGCCGGAGCGGGCCGGCTCGGACAGCGCCCGGCGCAGCCGCGGCTCACGCCGCAGCAGGGTCGCCACGGAGAGGATGGCGTCGGCGGTGGAGGCCACCGCCGACGGCTCCGCGCCGCGGACGTACGCGTCGAGGCGCTCGGCCGCGACCTTGTACGACTCCCGGCTGGCGGCCTGCATCAGCGGGCCCCCGTGCTCTCGAGGCCGCTCAGGAACCGGTCGACGGTGCCCTTGCGTCGCGCCTCGTCGGCCAGCGACTCGCCAACGATCTTGCTGGCCAGGTCCACCGCGATCGTGCCGACCTCGGCACGCAGCTCACGCACGATGGTGGCCCGCTCGGCGGCGAGCGCGTCCTTACCGGCCTGGATGACCCGGTCGGACTCTTCCCGCGCCTTGGCGAGGATGTCCTGCCGGATCCCCTCGGCGTCGGCCCGCGCGTCGTCACGGATCTTGGCGGCGTCGGTGCGGGCCTCAGCGAGCTGGGCCCGGTACTGCTCAAGCAGCTGGTTCGCCTCGGCCTGGGCGGCCTCGGCGCGCTTGATGCCACCCTCGATCGCGTCGACCCGGGCCTGGAACGTCTGCTCCATACGCGGGAAGACGAACTTCATCAGCACGAAGCAGAGCACGGCGAAGGCGACAGTGCCGACCACGATCTCTTGCCAGATCGGAATGATCGGGTTGTGGTCTGACTCACCACCCTCGGCGGCGAGGAGGAACAACATGGGTGACCTCCCGGTCGGAAGGGGTGGAATCAGCCGGCCCAGATGAAGCCGAAGGCGATGCCGAACAGCGCCAGCGCCTCGATGACGGCGAAGCCGATCCAGACGTACGGCAGGGTCATGCGCGACGACTCGGGCTGCCGGGCGGTCGACTGGATGTAGGCGGCGAAGACCAGGCCAACGCCGATGCCCGGGCCGATGGCCGCGAGGCCGTAGCCGATGGCGGCGGTGCTGCCCTCTACCGCGGCGACGTAATCCATTAGTGGTTCCTCCTGGTTATCACGCGTGACTCTCACGCGGGACGACAACGGTTGGTGCGTGGATCAGTGCTCTTCGGCGAGCGCGCCCTGGATGTAGCTGGCGCTCAGCACCGTGAAGACGTAGGCCTGCAGGACGATGACCAGCGCCTCGAGAAGGGTCAGCGCCACGGTCATCACCCAGGAGACCACCGATACGGGCGCCAGCCAGGCGTTGGCGTTGAGCATCGCGAAGCCGCCGAGCGTGAAGACCAGCAGGAGCATGTGGCCGGCGAACATGTTCGCGAAGAGACGGACGGCCAGCGAGAACGGCCGGATGATGAAGGTCGAGAACGCCTCGATCGGGATCAGCAGCGGCAGGATGTACCACGGTGCCGGCGGGATCAGGGCGTGCTTGAAGTATTTGCCGAACCCGTGGTGCCGGATGCCGATGTAGTTGAACAGCACGTAGCTGATCACCGCGAGGATCGCCGGGAAGGCGATGTGCGAGTTCGGCGAGATCTGGAAGAACGGGATGATCGCGAACGCGTTCGTCAGCAGCACGAAGCAGAAGAGCGTCGTGAAGTAGGGGGCGAACCGCACGCCCTGGTGCCCGATCATGTCGACCGAGATGTTGTTGCGCACGAAGCCGTAGATCGACTCGGCGAACCACTGCTTCTTGGTCGGCACCAGCTTCGGGTTCCGATAGGTAGCCAGGAAAAAGATGATCAGGACGCCGACCGCGAGCCAGATCATCAGCGTGAACTTGGTGAACCACGGCGCGTTCTCCGCGCCCCAGGGCACGATCGCGGGCAGGTAGAAGTCGTCCACGCTGGGTGGGAATGCCGCCTGGCCCGCTGCCAGGACGTTCGCCTGTCCGAACACCGCGTCCCTTCCTAAGTAGGCGTGCCGAGTCGGCGGATGACCAGGATGACTCCCCCAGCCATGCCGAGCACGAAGCCGATCCCGGTGGCGACGCCACCGGTGTCGAGCCACTGGTCGACCAGCCAGCCGATGAAACCCCACACGAGCATGCCTCCGATGAGGTAGCTGAGCGCGGTCCAACCCTGACCGGCGCCGGACGGATAGTCGTCCGGTTCACCGGCGGGGCGGGGGGTTTGGTCATCAGCCATGACGGGGCGAACGATATCAGCCGGGAAGACGAGGCTGTGCCTCACCCCCCGCACAACCATCGTTGTGTGGGCATCTCGTGGGCGCCGTCGTCTGTGGGCACGCTACTCCCCTTCCGCCCGTCGGAAAATGACCGGAGGCCGACACATTGCGGCGCGTCCGCTGGTTGGGACGGCGGGCCGGCCGATCGCCAGGTCAGTCCCGTGGCCGGTGGGCGTACACCCTGGTCAGCCACCAGAGGTGCACCGCTGTCCACACTGCCACCCCGGCGACGATGCCGAGGCAAAGAGGAATCAACCCGGCCCAGCCGGTCGAGGCCACCGCCACCAGCACGACACCCAACAGGGTGAACTTCAGCACGTACAGGCCCACGCCGAGCGGCAGCAGCAGCTGCGGGTTGACCTGGTCCGCCCGGGCCAGCACCACCGTGGTCAGCGTGTAGCTGAGCGCCGTGACGCCCACCCCGGCCGCCGCGCCGAACGCCGCGGTCGCGCCGCCGGTCACCGCGCCGACGACCGCCGCGACAACGGCCAGCGCCAGCGACGCGCCCAGGAGCACCGGCAGGTGCCGCAACCGCCACCGCCGGTCGGCGGCGGGCTCGACCACCCCGGGCTCAGCCACGGGGGTACGCCGGGAAGGCCGCGGCCAGCTCGGCCACCTCGGCGCCGATCCGGGTCAGCGCGTCGGCGCCACCGGGTGCGCCCGGGTCGGCGCGCACCGCGCGCGCGATCAGGGCGGCCACCTGCCGCAGCTCACCCTCGCGCATCCCCTGGGTGGTGACGCTCGGCGTGCCCACCCGGATGCCGGAGGCCACCAGCGGCGGCTGCGGGTCGTACGGGATGGCGTTCTTGTTGAGCGTGATCGCGGCGGCGTCGCACCGGGCCTCGGCCTCCGCGCCGGTCACCCCCAGCTCCCGCAGGTCGATCAGGGCCAGGTGGCTGTCCGTGCCGCCGGACACCGGGCGCATCCCCTCGTCGGCCAGCCCGGCCGCGAGCGCCTGCGCGTTGCTGACCACCTGGCGGGCGTACGTCTGGAACTCCGGCTGGGCGGCCTCGCGCAGCGCCACCGCCTTCGCCGCCACCGCGTGCATCAGCGGGCCACCCTGGGTGAACGGGAAGACCGCCTTGTCGATCCGCTGGGCCAGCGACTCGCGGCAGAGGATCATGCCGCCGCGCGGGCCACGCAGGACCTTGTGGGTGGTGGCGCAGACGACGTCGGCGTACGGCACCGGGGACGGAATGGCCCGCCCGGCCACCAGGCCGATGAAGTGCGCGGCGTCCACCATCAGGTACGCGCCGACCTCGTCGGCGATCTCCCGGAACCGGGCGAAGTCGATCAGCCGGGGGTACGCGGTCGCGCCACAGATGATCAGCTTGGGCCGGTGCGTCCGGGCCAGGTCGCGTACCTCGTCGTAGTCGATCAGCTCGGTGTCCGGCCGGACCGGGTAACCGACCGGGCGGAACCACTTGCCGGAGAAGTTCACCCGGCTGCCGTGGGTGAGGTGCCCGCCGTGCGGCAGGTCCATCGCCAGCACCGTGTCCCCCGGCTGCACCAGCGCGGCGTACGCGGCCAGGTTGGCGCTCGCCCCCGAGTGCGGCTGGAGGTTGGCGTGCTCGGCCCCGAAGAGCTCCTTGGCGCGGGCGATGCCGATCTCCTCGGCCCGGTCCACCTCGGCGCAGCCGCCGTAGTAGCGCCGGCCCGGGTAGCCCTCGGCGTACTTGTTGGTGAGCGTCGATCCGAGCGCGGCCAGCACCGCCGGCGAGGTCAGGTTCTCGCTGGCGATGAGCTGCAGGCCGCCGCGCAACCGGTCCAGTTCGCCGAGGACCACAGCGGCGATCTCCGGATCAGTGGCCCTGAGCTGCGCGAAATCCGGCCCCCAGAAGGTGCTCGTCTCGGTCTCCACAGCGAACGAGTCTAGGGGGCCGCAGACTGGGAGCCGTGAGATGCCTCGTCACCGGAGCCACCGGATACATCGGCGGGCGGCTGACGCCGCTGCTGCTCGCCGACGGGCACACCGTGCGTTGCCTCGCCCGCAAGGCGGTACGGCTGCGTGACGTGCCCTGGGCCGCGGCGGCCGAGATCGTCGAGGGCGACCTGAGCCGCCCGGAGACGCTGCCCGCCGCGTTCGCCGACGTCGACGTCGCGTACTTCCTGGCGCACTCGCTGGGCCGCGCGGACTTCGAGGCCGCCGACCGGGAGGCGGCGACCAACTTCGCGGCGGCGGCCCGCGCTGCCGGCGTACGCCGGATCGTGTATCTGGGCGGGCCGGAGCCGGCGGCCGACGCCGAGGTCCCGTCGCCGCACCTGCGGTCCCGCGCCGAGGTGGGTCGGATCCTGCTGGCCAGCGGGGTGCCCACGGCGGTGCTCCGCGCCGCGGTGATCATCGGGTCCGGCTCGGCGTCGTTCGAGATGCTGCGCTACCTGACCGAGCGGCTGCCCGCAATGGTCACCCCCCGCTGGGTCGGCAACCGGATCCAGCCGATCGCGGTCCGCGACGTGCTGCGCTACCTGGCCGGCTGCACCACGCTGCCGCCCGAGGTCAATCGCGGCTTCGACATCGGCGGTCCGGACGTGCTCACCTTCCGCGACATGATGCAGCGGTACGCCCGGGTGGCCGGTCTGCGCCGGCGGATCATCGTGCCGGTCCGCCCGCTCACCCCGTCGTTGTCCTCGCACTGGGTCGGGCTGATCACCCCGGTGCCGAACAAGATCGCCCGACCGCTGGTGGAGAGCCTGATCCACGAGGCCGTGGCGCACGAACACGACATCGCCCGGTACGTGCCCGACCCACCGGACGGCCTCACCGGGTTCGACGACGCGGTGGCGTTGGCGCTGGCCAAGGTGCGCGACGCCCAGGTGGAGACCCGCTGGTCGACCGCGAGCGGTCCGGACGCGCCGGCCGAGCCGCTGCCCACCGACCCGGACTGGTCCGGTGGCACCGCGTACACCGATTTCCGGGAGCAGACGGTGGACGCGTCACCGGCGGCCCTCTGGCGGGTCATCGAGGGCGTCGGCGGCGAGCACGGCTGGTATTCGTTCCCCCTCGCCTGGTCGGTACGCGGCTGGCTGGACCGGCTGGTCGGCGGGGTGGGGCTGCGGCGGGGCCGGCGTGACCCGCACCGCCTCCAGGTCGGCGAGGCGCTGGACTTCTGGCGGGTGGAGGAGATCGTCCCGGGTGAGCTGCTGCGGCTACGCGCGGAGATGCGCCTGCCCGGCCGCGCCTGGCTGGAGATGCGGGCGCTGCCCGCCGACGACGGACGCAGCCGCTACCAGCAGCGCGCGGTCTTCCTGCCCCGCGGGCTGGCCGGACACGCCTACTGGGGGTCGGTGGCCCCGTTCCACGCGGTGGTCTTCGGCGGCATGGCCCGCAACATCGCCCGCAACGCCGAACAGGCGCCCTGACCCGCCCGCCGGGACCGGTCAGTTGCCGGTGCGGGCGCCGGTGACCTGGAAGGCGGCGCGTTCGCTCGGCGGGACGAAGTCGCGTACCGGCTGGTCGCGCAGGGCGACGCCGAGCACCTCCCCCACCGCGGTCACCATCTGGGCCTGCACCGCCTGACCGACCGCGTCACGCGGGTCGTCGGGGTTGGCCGCCATCGAGGCGACCGCCAACTGCGGGGTGAAGGCCACGACCGTCTCCGTCTCGTAGCGCTCGGAGCTGCCGGTCTTGCCGGCCACCGGGCGGCCCAGCCGGGAACGCAGGTCGGGCGCCGTGGCGCCGTCGCACCGCCCGTACATCGACTGGTCGCCCACCGGGCAGCGGGCCGCGTCCGCCGCCGCCCGCGCCACGTCGGCGTCGAGCGCCTGTCGACAGTCCGGCTTGGCGGCGTCCACCGGCCGGCCGGCCGAGTCGCTGATCGAGACCACCGGCAGCGGCGCGCACCAGGTCCCCTCGGCCGCCACCGTGGCGTACGCCGTCGCCAGGTCCAGCGGGGTCGTCGCGGCCACGCCCAGGGTGAACGGGCCCCAGTCCTTCGCGCCGTAGCGGGCCAGCCGCTCGTCGGAGTCGGCCCGCAGCACGATGCCGAGCCGCTCGGCCATCTCCACCACCCGGTCGGCGCCGACCCGCTCGGTCAGCCACGCGAAGTACGTGTTCACCGACCTGCCGAACGCGGTCCACATGGTGCGCGGGCCGTCCATCGACGAAGGGTTGGCGTTCGACGGGCACCAGCGGCCGTCGCAGCTGCCCGCCCCCGTCACCGGGAACCGGGTGAGCAGTTGGGTCGGCGCCGTGAACTCGGTCGACAGCGGCAGCCCGGACTCCAGCGCGGCAAGCATGGCGAAGAGCTTGAACGTCGAGCCGCCCTGGTAGCCGTCGATGGCCCCGCCGCCGGCGACGAGCTGGTTGACCGTGTTCGGGTGGTTCTTCTGCCCGACCGGGTTGTCCGCGACGCTGTAGGTGCGGTTCACCGACATCGCCAGCACCCGGCCGGTGCCGGGCTGCACCACGGCGGTCGGCACCGCCCGCGCCTCGGTCGGGCGGTAGATCTTGAGCACCTGCTGGGTGGTGGCCCGCTGCACGGCCGGGTCCAGTGACGAGACGATGGAGAAGCCGCCCCGGCGCAACGTGCGCTGCCGCTCGTCGGCACTCGACCCGAACGCCGACTGGCTGCTCCACCAGCGGGTGAACCAGTCGCAGAAGAAGCCCCAGTCGTTGTGCCCGTCGGGCACCCCCGTGCAGTCGTTCGGCGTCTCGCTGGGGCGCAGCTGCAACGGCTCGGCCTGCGCGGCCGCCGCCGCGTCGGCCGGCACCTGACCGGTCTCGACCAGCCGATCGAGCACGTACGTCCGTCGGCCCAGGGCGGCGTCGGCGTCCCCGTTGATCGGGTCGTCGCTGTCCGGCGAGCGGACCAGCCCGGCCAGCAGCGCGGCCTGGGCCAGGGTCAACTCGGCCGGCGAGCGGGAGAAGTAGCGCTTGCTGGCCGCCGCGATCCCGTACGCCCCGGCCCCGAAGTAGGCGATGTTGAGATAGCGGGTGAGGATGTCCTCCTTGCTCAGCTCCCGCTCCAGCGCCAGCGCGTACCGCATCTCCTGGAGCTTGCGGGCGGTGGTGACCTCGGTGGCCGCCTGCCGCTGCCGCTCGGTGAGCCGGGGGTCGCTGCTGAGCACGTTGCGGACGTACTGCATGGTCAGGGTGGAGGCGCCCTGCCGGGTCTTGCCGTCCCGCTTGTTCACCGTGAAGGCGCGCACCACGCCGCGCAGGTCCACCCCGCTGTGCTGGTAGAACCGCACGTCCTCGGCGGCCACGATGGCCTGGCGCATCACCGGGGCGACCTCACGCAGCGGAACGTCCACCCGGTCCTCCTGGTAGAAGGACGTGATCAGGGTGGTGCCGTCGTTGGCGTACAGGTTGGAGCGCTGGGCGGTGGGCGGCGTGCGCAGCGTGCTGGGCAGCTCCGAGTAGGGCGTGGACAGGGCGCTGAAGCCGATTCCGAAGACCAGGGCCGCGGGTAGGGCGGCTCCGGCCAGCACCAGACCGGCCAGCACACCGGCGATCACCACGGTCATCAGTTTGTCGAGTCGGGCCCGGATCATCAGCTCTCCCCGCAGGAGCCGGTCACGCTAGGACCCGTTCAGAATGACCCGGAACGCCCCTTTCGCCCCTGGTTTTCCCCAAACCCGGAGGAAACTCGCACGACGCTCAGGGCAGCAGCGCGGCGGCCAGCGGGTGGACCGTCTCCTCGATCTCGTCCGCGACCCGGGTGAAGCACTGGTCGCCGCGACCCCAAGGATCGTCGAGATCGTCGGTGGGCAGCGCCGAGGCGCCCAGCCGGTTGTCGTGCGCCGCCGCCACCACCGCCACGCCCCGGGCGTACACCGCCTCCGGGGTCGCCTCGGCCGCCGGCAACGCGGCGGCGTCCACCGCGGCGAGCAGCCGGCCGAACTCACCCAGCACGAAGGTGCGGGCCGCCGCGTCCGGACGGAGCGCGACCACGTACTCCTGCTGGTCGGCCGTTGCCGTCAGGATCAGGTCGGCGGCGTCGATGTGGTCCGAGCGCAACTTGCGCGCCGCGAACCCCTCGACGGCGCCGCCACGGTCGATGACCTGTCGCGCCGCCGGGGGGTTCATCTCCTCGCCCGCGTGCCAGCCGCCGGTGCCGGCGCTGTGGCTGTGCACCAGCTCCTCGGCGGCGGCCGGGTCCTGCGCACGCCGGGTCAGCCGCTCCCGCACCGCGAGGGCGAGCAGTCGCTCGGCCATCGGCGAACGACAGATGTTGCCCATGCAGACGTGCAGGACGGTGAACGGGGGCACTCAGGCCCCCTGGACGTCGAGGAGGTCCGGGACGACGTCGCGCAGCTTCTCCAGCGGGATCGCGCCGGCCCGCAGCAACTGCGGCACCTCGCCGGTCAGGTCCACGATCGTGCTCGGCACCGGATCCGGGCAGGGCCCGGCCTCCAGGTACGCACGCACCGAGTAGCTGAGCTGGTCACGTGCCTCCTCGGCGGTCACCGCCGCCGGCTGCCCCGTCTTGTTGGCCGAGGAGACCGCCATCGGCCCGGTCTCCCGCAGCACCTCCAGGGCGACCGGGTGCAGCGGCATCCGCACCGCCACCGTGCCCGTCTTGTCGCCCAGATCCCACTGGAGGCTCGGCGAGTGCTCGACCACGATCGTCAGCGCACCCGGCCAGAACGCCTCCACCAGGTCCCGTGCCGCCGTGGGCAGCGAGAAGACCAACCCGTCCAGGGTGTGGCGCGAACCGATCAACACCGGCGGCGGCATCTGCCGGCCCCGGCCCTTCGCGTCCAGCAGCGCCTTGACCGCGTAGGGCGTGAACGCGTCCGCGCCGATCCCGTAGACGGTGTCCGTCGGGAGGACGACCAGCTCGCCGTTCTTGACCGCCTCGATGGCCGCAGCGATGCCGCGGTCCCGATCGGCGGGCGACCGGCAGTCGTAGAGCATCACGAGGAGTCAGTCTGCCACGCCGGCCCGGACCCGGTGTGCTGGCCGTCCGCCCGTCGGGACGCGGTGGCGTAACGAGGGCGGCCGGTGAGGTCCGGATGCTCCGTGACGGCCTCGAAGCGGCCGTCGGAGGCGAACAGCGCCGGCACCGCCACGTCGTGCGTGTCGTCGTGCTCGACCCCGATGACGCCGCCGGGACGCAGCAGCGCCGCCGCCCGGCTGATCACCGGCCGGATCACCGCCAGACCGTCCAGGCCGCCGAAGACCGCCTCCGCCGGATCGTGCGCGGCCACCTCCGGCGGCACCACCACCTCCACCGGCACGTACGGCGGGTTGCAGAGCAGCACGTCCACCCGTCCCACCAGGTGCTCCAGCAGGTCCGGCGCCGTCACGTCGGCCTCGACCACCTCGATCGGCCGGTCGCCCGCGGCGGCCCGCTCGGCGGCGTTGCGGCGCAGCCACACCAGTGCCGCCGCGGACCGCTCGACAGCGATCACCCGCGCGCCGGGCAGCTCCTGCGCCACCGCCAGGGCGATCGCGCCGGTGCCGCTGCACAGGTCCACGACCAGCGGCCCGGGTCTGCCCCGGCCCTGCTCGACACCCCAGCCCGCCAGCAGCTCCGTCTCCGGGCGGGGCACGAAGACGCCCGGACCGACAGCCAGGTCCAGATGCCGGAATCCGGCCCGACCCGTCAGGTGCTGCAACGGCTCCCGACCGGCGCGGCGGCCGACCAGCTCGTCGAGCCGGGCCAGCTGGGTGTCGTCCAGGTCGTCGGCGAGCGCCAGCCGACCCCGGGGCACCCCCAGCACGTACGCCGTCAGCAGCTCGGCCTCCACGCGCGCCGGACCCACCCCGGCGGCGGCGAGCGCCCGCGCCGCGCGGGCGACCGCGGCGGACGGACGGGTACGGCCTGTCCCTTCGGGGGGGTGTTGCGGCAGAGTGGTCACGCGACAATCATGAGGCGTCACGGACGACGCCACGAACGGGTGCGTCAAGACGCACACGGCAGGAGGTTGTGGGTGGGCTGGCTCGACCGGGTCGAGGACCAGGTTGACACCCTCACGCAGGCGCGGGCTTTGCAAGAAGCAAGTCGCTCCGCGGAGTCGTACGCGTTGCTGGAGCGGGTGATCCGCACCACCACCGACCCGGCGGCCCGTGCGGACGCCCTGGTGCAGCGCCTCTCGGCGCTGATCAATCTCGGTCGGACGGCGGAGTTCACCAGGGCCATCGAGGAGGCGTCGGCGGCCGTCCGCGATCTCGCCGAGCCCTATCTGCACGGGCACCTCAACGCGCTGGCCGCGCTCGCCGCGCACCATCAGGGCGCACTGGACCGCTGCGTCACCCACCTCGTCAAGGCCGCCCGGGCGCTCGGCGCCGTGGAGGACCCGGACCGGGACACCGCGTGGGGCTGGCACGACCTCGCGATGGCCTACAGCTACCTCAGCTTCCACGGCTACGCCCTGGGCGCGATCGAACGCGCACGGCAGCTCGGGGTGACCGCCGGAATCCCGGAGGAGACGTTCGCGGCACCGGGCATCCGACTGCGCAACGCGGTGGCCCTGGACCACAACGGGGACAGCGACGGCTGCCTGCGGGTGCTGCGGGACGTCGCCGCCGACCTGGGCCGGTTCGTCCGCAGCGGGCGGGCCAGCCGACTGCGCCCGAGCAGCCTCGCCGCGTACGGATACTCGGCGGCACGTCAGGCCGCGCTCGGCGACCCGCTGGAGCCGACCGGCGAGACCCAGCCGTCCCACCTGCTCAGCCACGGCGGGGACAGCGCCCGCGCGCGGGACATGCGACAGCTCGGCATGGTCTGCCTGGCCGTCGCGGACGGTCGACCCATCGAGGCGGTCGCCCGGCTGGACACCATCCGGGTGTCCACCGAGACGCTCGGCGCGGCCGAACCGGCCCGGCTGCGCAGCATCGCGCTGGCCCGCGCCGGCGACCACTCGGCGGCGCACCGGGCGGACCGGCTGGCGTTCCGGCTCGCCGCGCAACGCAACGACCGGCTGCGGGACGTCTACATCGACGGCATCGCCGCCCGGATCGACCACGAGGAGATGCGTCGGGAGGCCGCCCGGTACGAGGGCGAGGCGCTTACCGACCCACTCACCGGGCTGCCCAACCGGCGCAGGCTGGAGCGGTACATCACAGCTGTCGTCACCCGGGGCGAGCGGGTCGTCATCGGCGTCTGCGACCTGGACGGCTTCAAGGCGGTGAACACCCGCCACGGGCACCACTCCGGCGACCTGGTGCTGCAACGCATCGCCGGGGTGATCAACCGGGTGATGCGCCGGGGCGACTTCGTGGCCCGCTACGGCGGGGACGAGTTCGTGGTGGTGCTCCCGGAGACCGGCATGACCGAGGCCGCCGAGGTGGCCCGCCGGATCGAGGCGGCGGTACGCAACGAGGACTGGGAGTCCCTGGTGCCGGGCACCCCAGTCGGGGTGAGCATCGGCTTCGCGGAGGTCTCCGGCGGCGGCGGGTTGCGCGACGCGCTCAGCGTCGCCTTCGAACAGGCCGACCGGGAGATGCTGCGCGCGAAGTCCCGCCCCCGCGCAAGCTGACCCGCTCAGGGATCGGCAGCGGGGGTGTGGTCAGCGGCGGGTGAGTTCGGTGTCGCCGGCCAGCCGGGCGGCGCGGTCGGCCTCGGCCAGGGCGTCCAGCACCCCGTCCAGGTCGCCGGCGAGCGCCAGGTCCAGGTTGTACGCGGTGTAGCCGATCCGGTGGTCGGTGATCCGGTTCTGCGGGAAGTTGTACGTCCGGATCCGCTCCGAGCGGTCCACCGTGCGCACCTGGGCCTTGCGGGCGTCCGAGGCGGCGGCGTCGGCCTGCTCCTGCGCGGCGGCGAGCAGCCGGGCCCGCATGATCCGCATCGCCTGCTCCCGGTTCTGCAACTGGGACTTCTCGTTCTGGCAGGAGACGACGATGCCGGTCGGCAGGTGGGTGATCCGTACCGCCGAGTCGGTGGTGTTCACCGACTGGCCGCCCGGGCCGGACGAGCGGAACACGTCGACGCGCAGGTCGTTCGCGTCGATGGTGACGTCGACGTCCTCGGCCTCCGGCAGCACCAGCACCCCGGCCGCGCTGGTGTGGATCCGGCCCTGCGACTCGGTGACCGGGACGCGCTGCACCCGGTGCACGCCGCCCTCCCACTTGAGCCGCGACCAGACGCCGTTCCCACCCTCGGGCACGCCCTTCGTCTTGATCGACAGCGACACGTCCTTGACGCCGCCGAGATCCGAGTCCTGCGCGTCGATCACCTCGGTGATCCAGCCGTGCCGCTCGGCGTACCGGGTGTACATCCGCAGCAGGTCGCCGGCGAACAGCGCCGACTCCTCGCCGCCCTCACCGGCCTTGATCTCGACGATCACGTCCTTGGCGTCGTGCGGGTCACGCGGGATGAGCAGCTCGGCGAGACGCTCCTCCAGCCCCGGCAGGGACGCAGCGATCGCCTCGGTCTCGGCCGCGAACGAGGGATCCTCGGCGGCCAACTCGCGGGCCGCGGCCAGGTCGGCGCGCGCCTGCTCCAGCTCACCGGCGGCCTTGTGCAGCGGCACCAGCTCGGCGTACCGGCGGCCCACCCGGCGCGCGGTGGCCTGGTCGGCGTGGATGGCCGGGTCGGCCAGCCGCTTCTCCAGCTCCGCGTACTCGTCGAGGAGGCCGGCCAGACGCTCGCTGCTCATGCTGCGGATGCTCCTTCGACGGTGCGACACCGGGCCGGCCCGACAGCCGACGGCGCGTGGAAACAGGCGAAACGCGGACGGCGCCCGCGTCCGGCAGAAAACCGGACGCGGGCGCCGAACGGGGAGTTACTTGGCCTTCTTGGCCTGAACCTTGGCGTACTTCTGCTGGAACTTCGCGACCCGGCCGGCGGTGTCGAGAACGCGCTGCTTACCGGTGTAGAACGGGTGGCAGGCGCTGCAGGTCTCGACGTGGATCGCCCCGCCCTTGGCGGTGCTGCGGGTCGTGAACGTGTTGCCACAGGAGCAGCTGACCTCGGTGGTCACGTACTCCGGGTGGATGTTTGCCTTCATCTCGCCTCGGTCCTCTCGTTGGTGGTCGCCGGGTCGCCGTCATCGCTCGTCGCGCCGTACACGACGGGCTCGGGCGTGAACCGGAACCGGTGGCCGATTGACCAGTGTGCCATGGGCCTGAGCCAACCCGGCAAGCGGGCCGCACACCTCGTCCGGCATCGTCAACACGTGCCTCCCCGTCCGCATTCCCGCCGCCCGGACGGGCATTCGCCCACCCGGCGGACCACCGCCAGGTACCCCGCCGGGGGTACGCCCGTCGAGCCCGAGGGGCGCCCATGACCCGCCTGATCGCCACCCGGGGACTGCCCGCCTCGGGCAAGACGACGTTCGCCCGCACGCTCCAGCCGTCAGTCGTCCGGGTCAACCGGGACGACCTGCGCCGGATGCTGCACGGCGAGCGGCTCTTCACCCAGTGGGCCGAGGCGCAGGTGACAGTCGTACAGCGGGCCCAGGTCGAGGCGTTGCTGCGGGCCCGGGCGGACGTCTGCGTGGACGACACCAACCTGCGCTCGCGGACGTTGCGCGACTGGGCCGAGCTGGCCGCCCGCCACGGCGCGGATTTCGAGGTGCACGACTTCACCGACGTACCCCTTGACGAGTGCCTGCACCGCGACGCCGCCCGCCCCGCGGCCGAGCAGGTCGGGGCCGAGGCCATCCGTCGGCTGCACGAGCGGTACCTGGTGGGCCGGGCCCTGCCGTTGCCGGTGCCGCAGGCCCGCACCGGGCGCCCCGCCGTCGTGCACCCGCCGTCGACCGAACCACCCGAGATCGTCCTGGTGGACATCGACGGCACCGTCGCGCTGGCCGTGTCCCGCAGCCCGTACGACATGACCCGGGTGGGCGAGGACGAACCGAACACTGCGGTGATCGCGGCGGTCCGGGCGATGCACGCGGCCGGGTACGGGGTGGTCTTCTGCTCCGGGCGGGACGCCTCCGCGCGGGAGGCCACCGAGGCGTGGCTGGCCCGGCATGTCCGGGTCCCCTACCTCGGCCTGCACCTGCGGGCCGTCGGCGACTCCCGCAAGGACTCGATGGTGAAGCGGGAGATCTACGACCGGGAGATCCGGGACCGTTACCGGGTGGCCGGCGTCTTCGACGACCGTGTCCAGGTGGTCCAGATGTGGCGAGCCCTCGGCCTCACCGTGTTCCAGGTGGCCGAGGGCGACTTCTGATGTGCGTCCGGACGGCCCCCCGCGCGTACGGAGGGCCGTCCGGACGGCTCACCGGGTGAGGGCGACGGTGGCCTCGGCGAGGACGCCGTTGACGGCGACGGTGAGGCGTACCGGGGCGCCGGGCCGCAGTGCCGTCAGGGTGCCGGTGGCCGGGTCGAACCGGGCCGTGTGCCAGGGACGCACCCCGGCCGCCCCGCCGATGTGCACCGCGGGCGAGGCGGACCAGTCCGCGCTGACCGGTGCGGCCACCGGGACCGTACGCCCGCCGGGTTGGGTCAGCGTGGCGGTGACCGTCGCCGGTGCGCCTACCGCGACGCTGGCCGGGGCGTTCAGCGCGAGCCGATCGGTGTGGGCGTGGAACTCCGCGTCCACCCAGCGTGGCCCCTCGGCGAGCGGGTCGCGACGGGCCCGGTCGGCCTCGGCCGGAGTGACCGGATCGACACCGAACTCCGTCCAGCCGGTGAACCCGCCCTGGTCGGCGGGGGTCGACGGCGTCTTGCCCGAGTTGCCGTTGATCACGTACGGCACCCCGTCGACCCGGTCGGCGTGGAAGGTGCCGACGTGCCCGCCCACGAACAGCGCGCCCTTGCCGGTGCGGTGCTGGAAGTCGGCCAGCCACTGTTCCAGCAGCGCCGCCTCCTTGCGGTCACCGAGCTGGCTGGCCTGCGCCGGGCTCGGGTCCCGCGGCGGGTGGTGGTGCAGGACGACGACCGAGCCGACGCGCGGATCGGTGGCCGCCGCGTCCAGCGTCTCGCGCAGCATCCGTACCTGGTCGAAGCCGCCACCCCGCAGCGTCCCGGTGGACGAGTTCAGGGTGACGAACCGGGTGCCGGCGTGGTCGAACGCCCGTGAGGTGGCGCCGAACGCGGCAGCGAAGTTGCTGATCGGGGCACCCATGATCTCGTGGTTGCCGGGGACGTAGTACCAGGGCAGCGCGTCGCCCAGCTCCTCGTCGAGGATGCGCCGGGCCAGCGCGAAGTCGGCCGGATAGGCCGTGTCCACGAAGTCACCGTTGATCAGCAGGAAGTCCGGCCGGGCGGCCTTCACCTCGCGCAGCGTCCGCCGGGCCTGGGCGACCAGGTCGCTGTCCGGGTCGGCGGCGACGAACTGGGCGTCGGAGAGCACCGCGAACCGCCAGGGGGCACCGTCCACCGTGCCGTCGCGGACCACCACCCGGTCGGTACGCGGGGCCACTGGCGGCACGTCGATCGTCGGCGGCACCTTCGCCACCAGGTCATCGATGATCACTTCGCTGCGGTACTGCGCGGCGGCGTTGGTCTCGGCCACGTAGAAGCGGCGCACCCGTACCGGGTACTGCACGCCGGCCGGCACCGCGAACTCCACGTACCGCCAGCCGGTCCAGGTGATCAGCGGGCCGCGCAGCACGTGCTGGGTGTCCTGCGCGTCGTGCAGGTGCAGGCTCGGCCACTCCCCGGTGCCGTTGCCGTGGATCCACATGCCGAAGGCCTGCGGCTGGCCGGGGACCTCGATCCAGGCCGGCGGGTCGGCGTACGCGGCCCGGGTGCCGGTGGACTGGCTGAAGTCGTACGACATCTTCAGGCCGGTGCCGGTGTGACCCGGTGCCGGCGCGACCGAGCCGCTGGCCCGGGCCTGGCTGAACCGCCAGGACGCCGCGTCGTCGAAGCCGGCGACCGGCACGTCGGTCAGCCCGACCGTGACCGGCAGGACGGTGCTCGTCCGTCCGACGCGGACGGTCACCAGCGCGGAGCCGGTGTCGCGCAGGGCGGTGACGGTGAGGTTGCCGTCCCGGTTCGGGGTGATCCGCAGCAGGTCGCGGTCGTAGTCGAGGGTGAGGTCCGCCGGCTCGATCGGCGCGGTGTTGCCCTCGGCGTCGTAGCCGACCACTCCGACCAGGGCGTTGCCGTCCCGGCCGGTCAGCCCGATCCGTGGCACCGTGGCGCCGAGCCGGGTCAGCGGGCCCAGGACGGTCAGGCCCAGCGAGCCGGTCGCCCGACCCCGGGCGGCGGTGATCGTGCTGGTTCCCGGAGTGCCGGCGTGGAAGACACCGTCGCGGTCGACGCGGCCACGTACCGCCGGGGTCGCCCGCCAGGTGGGCGCACCCGCCGCCGGGCCGTACGTCTCGTCGTAGCCGGCCGCGGTGAGGGTGCGGGTCAGCCCGGGGAAGACCCGGTCGGGCCGGCCGCCGCGCACCGGGGAGACGCCCGGGGCGGCGGTGGGGTCGCTGGCCGTCTCGACCCAGTAGCCGGTGAGCCGGCCGCTGCCCTTGGGCGCGTAGATCGCCAGGCCGTTGGGCACCGCCCGTTCGCTGCCGTCGGAGGGGCCGTTCTCCACCTGCACGGTCGACGCGCCGGGCTCCCGGGCCAGCAGCGTGGACGATCCGCCACCGTCGAGGTTGAGCGCGTCCCGGGCGCCCAGCTCGGCCATCATCCGGCCCATCTCGGTCTGCGTCACGCCTCGGCTGTCGACCTGCCGACCGTCCACCGTCAGCATGATCATCTTTCGGCCGTCGGCGCTGAACCCGACAGCCGTACGCGGGGCGAGGGTCGCGTCGGCGATGCTCTGCACGACGCCGTCGCGGACCAGGACGTTGCCGCCCCCGACCGCCGCGTGCAGGGCGCTCCCGTCGGACGACTTCGGCCGCCAGGTCACCGAGACCGGGTCACCGACGTGCAGCCCGGCCAGCGCGTCCGCTCCGGCGTCGCGACCGAGCAGCACCGTGCTGCCGGCGACGACCGGGCCGCTGCCGGCCACGCCGGCCACCGCGGCCACCCGGCCGCCGGTCACGGTCACCTCGACCACCCGGGCCGCGCCCTCCACGGCCCGCTGGCGGGAGTACGTCCCCCACAGCTCGGTGAACGCGCCGATGCCGTCGGCCTGCACCATGTTGTTGAACTGGGTCAACGCCACCGGCCCGGTGGGCAGGGTGGCGCTGCCGTCGAAGTTCACCTCGACGACCCGACCGATCCCGGTGGCGGTGACCGCCACGGCGTTGCGGTGACCGCCGACCGCCGACTGGATCAGCTCGCCGTCGCGGATGCCGACGCCCTGTGCGGCCCCCGAGTTGTTGATGTCGAAGAAGTCACCGTTGACCGCGGCGACCGCCCGCGAGTCGTCCACCGCCTTGCGCAGCGGCTCGGCCCGGCTGACCGCGCCGGAGTTGACGTAGTCGACCGTGGACCCGCCGGCGAGGTCGGTGGTGAGCGCGTCGGCGCGCAACCAGCCGTCGGCGTCGTACCTGTCGAAGGAGGTGAGCTGCACGCCCGGCGCGACCGGACGGGTGGCCTTCGTGGTGTCCAGGCCGCCGGCCGGCTCCAGCCCGCCAGCGGCGGCGGCCGGGGCGGCCGGGGCGGCCGGGGCGGCCGGGGCGGCCGGGGCGGCGGCGAGGCTGAGCGAGTCGGCCGGGTGGGACGACGCGGCGGGTGCGTCCTCGGCGGCGGTGGCCGGGAGCGCGGGCGGCGACGCCACGGGCCGGGCGGCCACGGACGGCGCCGGCGGCGCGGCGGTGGCCGGCGGCGACACGGCCAGGGCGAGCAGCGGCGTCAGCAGCAGGACACCGGTGCGACGGGCGGATCGTCTGCGGGTACGCATGGACGACAGTCAACCCGGCAGTGAATAGAAGTTTCAAGACCTGTCGACTGAACCGAAGGAAAATTCCGCCATCCCCGGCTCCTGGCCCCCGCCGAACCCCCTCTGGTGGCGTGCGAGCAGGGTCGGCCGCCCCCTCTCGCTCCCCTTTGCTCTGCTTCAACGGAGGCAACACAAAGCGCCCCGAAGTGTTGCGCCGGTTGAAGCAGAGCAAAGGACGATGAGCGGGCACGACCAAGGGGCACGGCCGCGATGGCCGTGCCCCTTCGTCGTCGGTCAACCGGGAACGGTTACTCCCCCGGCGTCGACTTCGCGATCTGCATCAGGAACTCGATGTTGGTGCGGGACTGCTTGAGCCGGTCCAGCAGGAGGTCCATCGCCGCCTGCGAGTCCAGCGAGTGCAGCACCTTGCGGAGCTTGTGGATGATGGCCAGCTCCTCGGGCGCGAGCAGGACCTCTTCCTTACGGGTGCCGGACGGGTTGATGTCGATGGCCGGGAAGGTCCGCTTGTCGGCGATCTTCCGGTCCAGCTTCAACTCGGCGTTGCCGGTGCCCTTGAACTCCTCGAAGATGACCGTGTCCGCCATGGACCCGGTCTCCACCAGCGCCGTGGCGATGATGGTCAGCGACCCGCCGTTCTCGATGTTGCGGGCCGCGCCGAGGAAGCGCTTCGGCGGGTAGAGCGCGGTGGAGTCGATACCACCCGACATGATCCGGCCGCTGGCCGGCGCCGCCAGGTTGTACGACCGACCGAGCCGGGTCACCGAGTCGAGCAGCACGACGACGTCGTGGCCCAACTCGACCAGGCGCTTGGCCCGCTCGATCGCCAGCTCCGCCACCGTCGTGTGGTCCTGCGGCGGACGGTCGAACGTGGCCGCGATGACCTCGCCCTTGATCGACCGCTGCATGTCGGTGACCTCTTCGGGCCGCTCGTCGACCAGCACCACCATGAGGTGGCACTCCGGGTTGTTCCGGGTGATCGCGTTCGCGATCGCCTGGAGCACCATCGTCTTACCCGCCTTCGGCGGCGACTGGATGAGTGCCCGCTGGCCCTTGCCGATCGGCATGACCAGGTCGATGACCCGGGTGGTCAGGATGTGCGGCTCGGTCTCCAGCCGCAGGCGCTCCTGCGGGTAGAGCGGCGTGAGCTTGTAGAACTCGGGCCGCCGCCGCGCCTCGTCCGGCTCCATCCCGTTGATCGTGTCCAGCCGCATCAGCGGGTTGTACTTGTCCCGCCGCTGGTCACCGGTGTTGCCGCCGTCGCGGGCAGCGCGCACCGCGCCGGTGATCGCGTCACCGCGGCGCAGGCCGTACTTCTTGATCTGGGACATCGAGACGTACACGTCGTTCGGGCCGGCCAGGTAACCGGTCGTCCGCACGAAGGCGTAGTTGTCGAGCACGTCGATGATGCCGGCCACGGGGACGAGCACGTCGTCCTCGCCGACCTGCGGCTCACGGCCACCGGTGTCACCACCGGTCTCCGCCCGCTCGCCACGGCCGCGCCGACGGTCCCGGAAGCGGCTGCGCCGGCCACGCCGACCGCCGCCCTCGCCGTCGTCGTCGTCGTTGTCCCGCTCGACACGCTGACCACGGTCATTGCGGTCGCCGCGCTCCGAACGGTCGTTGCGCTCGGCCCGCTCGCCCCGGTCGTTGCGCTCGTTACGGTCGCCCCGCTCGGCACGCTCGGCACGCTCGCCCCGATCGTTGCGCTCGGCCCGTTCACCACGGTCGGCACGCTCGCCCCGATCGTTACGCTCGCCCCGCTCACCGCGATCGTTGCGCTCACCGCGATCGTTGCGCTCGTTGCGCTCGGTCCGTTCGGTGCGCTCGGCCCGCTCGCCACGGTCGGCACGCTCGCCCCGATCGTTGCGCTCGGCCCGCTCACCACGGTCGGCACGCTCGGCGCGGTCGGCACGCTCCGCGCGGTCGTTGCGCTCGGCGCGGTCGCGGCGGTTCTCGCCACGGTCGGACCGCTCGCCGGCCTCCACCTCGTCGGTGCGGGCCTCAGCGGGACGGACCTCGGAGGAACGCGCCTCCGCGGCGCGCGGCTCGGAAGTGCCGGCCTCGGAGGCACGGGATTCGGCCGGGGCGGTCCGGCTGCGCCGGGTACGGCCACGGCCCTCGGTCGCGGTAGCCGGCTCGGCCGGCGTCTGGTCGGTGCTGCGGCTCTCGGCCGCCGGGCGATCCACGGTCTCCCGCACCTCCTCACGGGCCGGAGCGGCCGCAGCCGCGACCTCGGCTCGCGGTCGAGGGGTCCCGGCGGCGTTGCCGCCCTGCCGCTCGGAGATCGCGGCGATCAGCTCACCCTTGCGCATGCGAGCCGTGCCGGAGATGCCGAGCGACGCAGCCAGGCTCTGCAGCTCTGGCAGCAGCATCGCCGACAGACCGGTGCCGCTGCGCCGACGACGGGCGGGAGCGGCAGCGGTGGCATCGCCAGCGACGTTGGAAACATCCGACGTCACGTCGGTGGTGTCGCTCAATGGATTCCTTCCCTCGATAAGGCCGGGACTGCCCGGAGTCGGAGCTCAGGTGGCCGGGCGGCCTCGGTGCACCCGCCTCGCAAGGACGCGTCGCGGGAGTCTGTGACACAGCAGCCGGTGGTTTCCCGACCCACCAAAAGTCGGTGGGCAGGTCTCGCCGTCTGCGGCGACCTGTGGAAACTGCGGTGCGGCGTGGGCCTTGGCAGGGGTGACGGGCTGACCGCCGAGAGCTTCGGGGGTGCGCCGCCCCGCAGGAGATCGCGTGCTTCGCGGCTGTGCTAGGTCTAGAGCGTAATCAACTCTTCCGACCTGCGGCAACAGGGTCCCGCTCGGCGTGTCCAAGTCTACCCCGGGCAACCCGGGCGCCGCTGACGTCTATCGGTAACTGCCAGATCTGCCAGTCTGTTCCCACCTCGAGGCTCGGCGGCGGCGCGCTGAGCGCCAGCACACTCGGCCCGGCCCCACTGACCACAGCCGCCACACCCGCCGCTCGCAACTCGCTGACCAGGGCCGATGTGCCCGGCATCCCGGGTGCCCGGTAGTCCTGGTGGAGGCGGTCGACGGTCGCCGGCAGCAACAACACCGGGTCGCTGGTGAGCGCGTGCACCAGCAGCGCCGCCCGCCCGGCGGTCAACGCGGCGTCGGCGTGGGGCACGGTGGCCGGCAGCGCGGCCCGCGCGGTAGCGGTCAGGCCGCGCTCGGCCGGCACGAAAACCGTCGGTCGTACGCCGGACGCGACCGGCAGGGACACCGCGCGGGCACCGCCCGGCTCGGACCAGGCCACCGTGAAACCGCCGAGCAGACACGGGGCGACGTTGTCCGGATGGCCCTCGATCTCGGCGGCCAGCCGGAGCACGCCGGGCTCGTCCAGCCGGTGCTCGCCGTCGGCGACCAGGGCACGGGCCAGCAGCACCCCGGCGACGATGGCGGCCGACGACGAGCCCAGGCCGCGCGCCTGCGGGATCCGGTTGACGCACTCGACGCTGAGGCCCGCGGGCTGCGCGCCGAGAACGTCGAAGGTGGCCCGCATGGCCCGCACCACCAGGTGCCGATCGTCGGCCGGCAGCTCACCGGCGCCCTGGCCGCTGACAGTCACCTGGACGCCGGCGGACACGACCTCGGCGGCCAGGTCGTCGTAGAGCCCGAGGGCGAGCCCCAGCGCGTCGAAGCCCGGACCGAGGTTGGCGCTGGTCGCGGGGACCCGGACCCGGACCGGCCCGTCGGTGAAGTTCGGCACGCGCCCATGCTAGGGCCCGGCACCGACGATCCGGTCGGTCGCCCGCACCATGGGACCGCCGGGGTTCAGCCGGCCGGGTCGGGAACCGGTTCGGCGACCGGGTCGGTCAGCGACAGCCGGCGGGTGGCGATCCGCCAGCCGACCGCGTACACGAGGGTCACCAGTCCGCAGCCGGCCAGCACCACCCGTTCGTCCACCACGTCCACCACCAGGGCAACCGCCAGTTGACTCACCGAGATGGCCAGCGTCGCGAGCATCATGTCGGTGGCGAAGACCCGCCCGCGCAGCCGGTCCGGCACCTCGCCCTGCAGGGCGAAGTTCGACATCACCCAGTTGCTGCCGCCCGCGAAGTGCGCCACGAAGACCAGCAGCAGCACCAGCGGGAACCAGCGCACCACCGACGTGCCCAGGTAGGACAGGCCGTACAGCGACATGGACAGCGCGAGCCCGGGCAGCAGCCAGGATCGGTTGGTCAACACCCGCCGCATCAGGATCGGCCCGACCAGCGCGCCGGCTCCCCGCACCGCGAAGAGCAGGCCCGCGCCCAGCGAACCGACCCCGTAGACGCCGGCGAGCAGCGGAAACACGGTCAGCACACCGTTGCCCAGGCCGACCGCCGACTTGACCGTGACCAGCGCCAGCACCCGCGGCCGGTGCCCGATGTAGCCGAGCGCCTCGCGGACCGCCGACCAGGTCCGCTGCGCCGGCACCTCCGGGTCCCGGGCCGCCTGCAACGGCCGGCGGATCCGGGTGGCGAGGCCCGCGGCCACCGCCAGGCCGACCGCCGCCACCCAGAAGCAGACGTACGGGCCGGCAGCCGAGCTGAGCACACCACCCAGTGAGGCGCCCACCACAGTCATGGTGCCCCAGGCCGAGCCGGCCACGGCGTTACCGGCGGCCAACTCGTGCGGCTCCAGGACGTTGGGGAGCGCGGCCTGGGCGGCCGGCGAGTAGAACGCCTTGGCGACCGCGACGGCACCGATCGCCACCAGCGCCAGCCAGGCCGTACCGCGGTCGCGGACGCCGAGGAGCAGCAGCACGCCGGCCAGCGCGGCCACGTTCGCGGCGATCATGATCTTCCGCCGGTCGAAGCGGTCGGCGATCGTGCCGGTGTACGGCAGCAGCAGCGCCACGATGCCGGTGTCCACCGCCAGCACCAGGGCGCCCCAGACCCCACTGCCGGTCAGCTGCGGCAGCAGCACCAGCAGCGGCACCATGACGAACCAGTCAGCGCCGAAGACCACCAGCTCGGCGAGGAAGAGATTGCGAAAGCTCCGATTGCCGGTAAGGACCGAGAGGGTGGACGCCACGGAGCGGGACCCTACCCGGTCGGTGTGGGGGCCACACCGGGTCCCAGCAGCGCCGAGACGGTGACGAAGGTGTAGCCACGCGCCCGCAGCCCGGCGATCATGTCGGGGAGGCCGTGCAGCGCGACCAGACGTCTCCGGTCACCGACGTCGTGCCCGAGAACGATCGTCCCCGGCCGCACGTTGGCCACGATCCGCCGGGCGTGGCCGGCCGGGTCGTCGGGAAACTCCCGCTCCACCATCTGCAACGACCAGAGCACCAGCCGGTAGTTCAGCCGCGATGCCGCATGCAGCACCGCACCACCCAGGTGGCCGTACGGCGGGCGGACCAGCCGCGGTGGCCGGCCGGTCACCTCGGCGATCGTGTCGTGGCTGCGGCGCAGGTCGTCGTACGCCGCGGCGGCGTCCAGCCGGGCGAGGTCCCGGTGCGCCCAGCTGTGGTTGCCCACCTCGTGCTCGCCGAGCCTGTCGCGTACGAGGTCGGCGTGCTTCCGGGCCTGAGCGCCGACCAGGAAGAACGTCGCGGGCACCCGGTGCTGGGCGAGGGTGTCCAACACCATGGGCGTCCACTGTGGCGCCGGCCCGTCGTCGAAGGTGAGCGCGACCAGCCGCTGCGTGGTCGACCCCGACCAGATGACCGGCACCACGCCCGAGCCGACGTCCTGCGGCCCGTTGCCGACGGTGGCGCTGGCCGGGCCGCCGGCGAGCGGCAACCGCCGATGGGTGAGCCAGACGTCGGTGACGCCCGCCCCGGCGGCCGCCCCGGTCACCACGAGCGCCCCCCGGCGCAGCAGATCGCGCCGGGACCACCCGTGCGCGCTCTCGGTCATCCACCCGCCCCGCTCGCCGTCACCTCGCCATGCCTACCTGGAGTATGCAAGATGTGACGCAAAGTGCAGCATCGGTCGACCGATCGGAGTGTCCGCGGCCGCACGGCCGAACGCCCCCGGCGGGCGAACCTGCCGGGGGCGTTACGGGTCGTCGTCCGACTACTCGGTCGGCTCGGTCGGCTCCGACGGGGGCAGCGGCGAGGTGCGGCTCCGGGGCAGCCGCAGCACCTCGAACTGGTCCGTGCCGTCCACCAACGCGCCCGACGGGGCGGGGCGTGCCGCCGCCGGCTGCGTGCCGTCGGCCGCCGTCGACACCGGTGCGCCCGTCGGCACGGCCACCTGGTTCGGGCCGTCCGCCTCGACGCCCTCCGGCCCGGTCGGCTCGGTCACCGCCGGCTCGCCGGATCGCCGCCGACGGCGACGCTCCCGCAGCGACTCCTTGGTGCGCTCGACCATCGTGTAGAGCGTCGGCACCAGGATCAGCGTCAACAGCGTCGAGCTGAGCAGACCACCGATCACCACGACCGCCAGGGGCTGCGAGATGAAGCCGCCCTCGCCGGTCAGCCCGAGGGCCATCGGCAGCAGCGCGAAGATCGTCGCGACCGCGGTCATCAGGATCGGGCGCAGCCGGCGCCGGCCACCCTCGACCACCGCCTCCCGGACCCCCATGCCCTGCGCCCGGTACTGGTTGATCAGATCGAGCAGCACGATCGCGTTGGTCACCACGATGCCGACGAGCATCAGCACACCGATCAGCGCTGGCACTCCCAGCGGCGTCCCGGTGGCCAGCAGCAGACCGATCGCGCCTGTCGACGCGAAGGGGATGGAGATCAGCAGGATCAATGCCTGGGTGAGGCTCCGGAACGTGGCCACCATGATCAGGAACACGATCGCGATGGCGGCCAGCACCGCCAGGCCCAGGTCGCCGAAGGCATCCGCCTGATCGGCGCTGACCCCACCGATGGTGAAGCTCGCCCCCGGCACGTCGATGCCGTCGAGCCGCTTCTGCAACTCCTTGGTGGTCGCGCCCAGGTTCGAACCGGTCGCGGCGCCGGTCACCGAGACGCTGCGCTCACCGTCGATCCGCGTGACCTGCTGCGGCCCCTCGGCCTGGGTGACGTCCGCGATGTCGTCCAGCTTCACCGGCCCGACCGGAAGTGCCCGCAGCTGCTCCAGCGACACCGGAGCGGCCGCGCTCAGCCGCAGCACCACGTTCTGCTGGCGGCCGTCGAGTGCCACCTGCCCCAGCGGAGCGCCACGGAACGCCTGCGACACGAGCTGACCAACGGCGGCCTCGGTGAGGCCCACCCGACCGGCGGCGACCCGGTCGACTGTCACGTCGACCCTCGGCACCCGCGCGGCGAGGCTCGTGGTGACGTCCTCGACGTCCGGGACACCGGCCATCGCCGTCCGGGCCTCCTCGGCGGCGCGGGTCAGCACCTCCGGGTCACTGGCCTGGACGATCACCTCCAGCTGGCTGGTCGAGGCCTCCTGACCACCGCCGAAGCTGACCTCGCCCAGGCTGGTGCCGATCTTGTCGAACTCCCGGCGCAGCTCCTCACGAACCTGCTTGGCGTCGGTGTTGCCGTCAAGCGCCAACGACCAGCTCGCGACGTTGTTGCCTCCGCCGCCCGCCCACGGGTTGTCGCCGCCACCGGCGGTCACCTGGTAGGTCTCGACCCCGTCGACCCGCCCGAGGACCGCCTCGACCTGCTTCGCCGCCGCGTCGGTGGCCGCCAGGCCGCTGCCCGCCGGCAGCTCCTGCCGGAAGCTGAGCGTGTCCTGACCGGAGTCGTCCAGGAAGTTCGTCTCCAGCTTCTGCGCCAACCCGAAGGTGCCGAAGAGCACCAGCAGGCCGAGCCCGACGGTGATCCAGCGGGTCGACCGCTTGCGGGTGGCGAACCCGATCACCGGCAGGTACGCCCGCTGCAACGGGTTGCGCAGCTCCTTCTCCTCGGCGTCGCGGCGCACCGCCTCGTCGTCGACAGTGCCGCCGCGCGGCTTGAGGAACCAGTACGCCAGCACCGGGATCACCGTCAGCGAGACGAGCAGCGAGGCGAGCAGCGCCACCGTCACCGTGATCGCGAACGGCGCGAAGAGCTGCCCGACGAACCCGCCGACCAGCGCGATCGGTGCGAACACCGCCACCGTCGTGAGGGTGGACGCGGTCACCGCGCCGGCCACCTCACGGACGCCGGTGATGATCGCCTGGCGCTTCTCCTCGCCGTACTCCAGGTGTCGTTTGATGTTCTCCAACACCACGATCGAGTCGTCCACCACCCGGCCCACCGCGATGGTCAACGCGCCGAGGGTGAGCAGGTTGAGCGAGTAGTCGCCGATCCACAGAGCGAGCAGCGCCACCAGCACGGAGAGCGGGATGGAGACCGCGGTGACCACTGTCGAGCGCACCGACAGCAGGAAGACCAGGATGACGATGACCGCCATCAGCAGACCCAGCAGGCCCTCGGTGGTCAACGACTTGATCGACTTCTCCACGAACGGCGCCTGGTCGAAGACCACCGTCAGCTCCGCGCCGGAGGCGTCCTTCAGGTCGGCCAGCCGGTCCTGGATCTCGTGGGAGATCTCCACCGCGTTGCCGTCCGGGGACGCGGTGACGGCGATGCCGAGGCTGTCCTTGCCGTTGGTCCGGGTGATCGCGGTGGCCGGGGCGAGCTGCTGCTCGACAGTCGCCACGTCACCGAGACGAACCGGTGCCGCGCCGGGCGCGATGATGATGCCGCGCAGGTCGTCCAGGGTCACGACCGGCGTCCCGACCTGCACCGGCAGCGCGAGGCCGCCGTCGGTCACCGCACCTGCCGGCACCGACACGCCGTTGGTCTTCAACGCAGCGCCGATGGCGGTCGGCTGGACCTTCGCCGCGGCCAGCTTCGCCGGATCCGGGGTGACCACCACGACGTCGTCGCGGGTCCCGGTCACCTCGACAGTGCGGACTCCGTCGATGCCCTCCAGCTCCGGCACCACAGTCGCGCGCAGCTTCTCGGCGAGCGCCCGCTCGTCGGCGCCGCCGGCCGCGGCCAGCACCACCGCCGGCAGGTCGTCCGTGCTGCCCGCGATGACCTGCGGGTCGACGCTCTCCGGCAGCTGGGCGTCGATCCGGCTCAGCGCGGTCTGCATCTTGTTGACCACGTCGTCCAGGTCGGTGCCGAACTCGTACTGCACCTGGACGGTGGCCGCCCCCTCGCGGGACGTGGAGGTGACCTTGTCCAGCCCCGGGATGCCCTGCAGGGCGTTCTCGATCGGCTCGGTCACCTGCGACTCGACGATCTCGGGACCGGCACCGGGATAGGGCGCCACGATGAACGCGGCCGGGAACTCGAGCGACGGCAGCAGTTGCTGCTTCAGCGACGGCACGGCGAACGCTCCGAACGCCGTAATCACCACCGCGATGAGGGCGACCAGCCCTCGGTTGGCGAGGCTGAATCTGGCGAGCAGCGACATCGGCCTGGCTCACTCCTGAAAGAGAATGCGGGCGGGGATAGGTGAAAGTGTGCCGGACTCGATCACCTGGACCCCCGCCGCCCCCAGGGCGGCCCACCGCCGGTGGGTCGTACCGCTCTCAGGCCAGGTCGAGGGCGCGGGCCGCGGCCAGCGGATCGTTGCCGATGGTCACCGGAGCGGGCGCGGTGGAGATCGCCCACTCCGGGTCCTTCAGGCCGTGACCGGTCACCGTGCAGACCACCGTCGAGCCGGCCGGAACCGCGCCCGCCGCGGCCTGCTGGAGCAGGCCGGCCACGCTGGCCGCGCTGCCCAGCTCGACGAAGACCCCCACCTCGCGGGCGAGCAGCCGGTACGCGGAGAGGATCTCCCGGTCGGTCACCGCCGCGATCAGACCGCCGGAGGCGTCCCGGGCGTCGAGCGCCTTGGTCCAGCTCGCCGGGTTGCCGATCCGGATGGCGGTGGCGATCGTCGACGGCTCCGGCACGACCTGGCCGGTCACGATCGGCGCCGCCCCGGACGCCTGGAAGCCGT
This sequence comes from Micromonospora sp. DT63, assembly GCF_049841615.1. NCBI lineage: Bacteria > Bacillati > Actinomycetota > Actinomycetes > Micromonosporales > Micromonosporaceae > Micromonospora > Micromonospora sp. DT63. The sequence goes on from NZ_JBNCKQ010000002.1 coordinate 228,869, forward strand.
ACATCTTCGGCGCCCGCGTGGTCGTGCCGGCGGCGTGCTCCTCGGAATATCCCATCCAGTACGCGGAGATGTTGCCGGCGTTACCGACGGGCAGGCAGTGGATGTCGGGGGCGTCGCCGAGCGCCTCGACGATCTCGAAGGCGGCGGTCTTCTGGCCGTGCAGCCGGTCGATGTTCACCGAGTTGACCAGCGCGACCGGGTGATCCTGGGCCAGCTTGGCGGCGAGCGCGAGGCAGTCGTCGAAATTGCCGCTGACCTGGAGCAGCTTCGCCCCGTGCACCAGCGCCTGGGCCAACTTGCCGAGGGCGATCTTGCCCTGCGGCACCAGCACCGCGCAGGTCAGCCCGGCCCGGGCCGCGTACGCCGCGGCGGAGGCGCTGGTGTTGCCGGTGGAGGCGCAGATGATCGCCTTGTTGCCGGCCTCGACCGCCTTGGAGACCGCGAGGGTCATCCCCCGGTCCTTGAAGGAGCCGGTCGGGTTGGCGCCCTCCACCTTCAGGTAGACGTCGCAGCCGAGCCGGGCCGAGAGCACGGGCGCCGGCAGCAGCGGGGTGTTCCCCTCGTGCAACGTGACGACCGGCGTGGCCGCGGTGACCGGCAGCCGATCCCGGTACGCCTCGATCAGACCCCGCCACATGTCGCTCTCCTCGCCTCTACCTCTGCACCGACCCGAGCATCAGGCCACCCTGGACCACCCTGCCGCAGCCATCGAGGGCACACCCCGGGTTACCCACCTGGCGGGACGGGCGGGCCGCCCCGGTGGTTCAACGACTCAGGCGCCGCCCTCGACCCGCAGCACACTCGTCACCGACCGGACGATGTCCAGCCCGCGCAGCTCGACCACTGTCGCGGCGAGCGCGGCGTCCGGCGCCACGTGGGTGACGATGACCAGCTCGGCGTCGCCGTCCCGGCCGGGCATGCCGCTCGCCGAGCCCTGCCGGACGGTCGCGATCGACACGTCGTGCCGGGCGAACACGCCCGCCACCGCGGCCAGCACACCCGGACGGTCGGCCACGTCCAGGCTCACGTGGTAGCGGGTCAGCGCCTCGCCCATCGGCCGCACCGCCAGGGCCGCGTACGCGCTCTCGCTGGCCGCGCGCACCCCGGCGAGCCGGTTGCGGGACACCGCCACCACGTCGCCGAGCACGGCGCTGGCGCTCGGTGCGCCACCCGCGCCCCGGCCGTAGAACATCAGTTGCCCGGCCGCCTCCGCCTCGACGAAGACCGCGTTGAACGCGTCGCCGACGCTGGCCAGCGGGTGGCTGCGCGGGATCATCGCCGGGTGGACGCGGACACTGACCGTCTCCTGACCGGCCGCGTCGACGCCCCGCGCGGCGATGCAGAGCAGCTTGATCGTGCAGCCCATCGCCTGGGCGCTGGCCATGTCCGCGGCGGTCACCTCGGTGATGCCCTCGCGGTGCACGTCGGCGGCGCCGACCCGGGTGTGGAACGCCAGCGAGGAGAGGATGGCGGCCTTGGCCGCGGCGTCGAAGCCCTCGACGTCGGCGGTCGGGTCGGCCTCCGCGTACCCCAGGGCGGTGGCCTGCTCCAGGGCCTCCGCGAACCCGGCGCCTGTCGTGTCCATCGCGGAGAGGATGAAGTTGCTGGTGCCGTTGACGATGCCGGTGACCCGGTTGATCCGATCGCCGTGCAGCGACTCGCGTAGCGGGCGCAGCAGCGGGATCGCGCCGGCGACCGACGCCTCGTAGTAGAGGTCGCCGCCGCCCTCGGCCGCCGCCTCGTGCAGGGCCACCCCGTCCTCGGCGAGCAGCGCCTTGTTGGCGGTGACCACGCTCTTGCCGGCGCGCAGCGCCTCGACCAGCCAGTCGCGAGCCGGCTCGATGCCGCCGACCACCTCGATCACCACGTCGACGTCGTCCCGTTTGATCAGGCCGAGCGCGTCGGTGGTGAACAGGGCGTCGTCGACCGGAAGGTCACCGCGGTCGCGGCCGAGCCGGCGGACGGCGATGCCGGCGAGCTCCAGTGGAGCGCCGATGCGGGCGGCCAGGTCGGCCGACTGCTCGTGCAGCAGCCGGACCACCTCCTGGCCGACCGTGCCGCAGCCGAGCAGTGCCAAGCGCACAGGTGACGTCATCCCACATCCAATGCCAGCAGATCGTCTTCGGTCTCCCGCCGGACGATCAGACGCGCCTGGCCGTCGCGGACCGCGACGACCGGCGGCCGGGGCACATGGTTGTAGTTGCTGGCCATGCTCCGGCAGTAGGCGCCGGTGCCGGGCACCGCGACAAGATCTCCGGGCTGCACGTCGGCGGGCAGGAATTCATCCTTCACCACGATGTCCCCGGACTCACAATGCTTTCCCACCACGCGGGCGAGCAGCGGCTGCGCTGTCGAGGCGCGCGAGGCCAGCGTCGCCGAGTAGGACGCGTCGTAGAGCGCGGTGCGGATGTTGTCGCTCATCCCGCCGTCGACGCTGACGTACGTGCGGAGGCCGTCGAGGTCCTTGACCGTGCCCACCTCGTAGAGGGTGAACACGGCCGGACCGACGATGGCCCGGCCCGGCTCGATCGACAGGTGCGGCACCGCCAGGTTCTCCGCCGCGCACTCCGAGTCGACGATCTTGCGCAGCCGCTTGGCCAGGTCCTGTGGGGTGGCCGGGTCGTCCTGCGTGGTGTACGCGATGCCGAACCCACCGCCCAGGTCCAGCTCGGGCAGCTCCACCCCGCGCGCGTCGCGGATCTGCGCCTGCAGGGCGAGCACCCGGCGGGCCGAGACCTCGAACCCGCTGGCGTCGAAGATCTGCGAGCCGATGTGCGAGTGCAGGCCGCGCAGCTCCAGCACACCCTCGTCGAGGATCTTGAACGCGGCGTTGGCTGCCGCGCCGCCGGCCAGCGAGAAGCCGAACTTCTGGTCCTCGTGGGCGGTGGCGATGAACTCGTGGGTGTGCGCCTCGACGCCGACCGTCACCCGGACCAGCACCCGGGGCCGCACCCCGCGCTCGCGGGCCAGCGCGGTGAGCCGGTCGATCTCGGTGAACGAGTCGACGATGATCCGACCCACCCCGGCGTCCAGCGCCCGGCCCAGCTCGGCGACCGACTTGTTGTTGCCGTGAAAGCCGATCCGCTCCGGCGGCATCCCCGCCGAGAGCGCGGTGGCCAGCTCACCGCCGGTGCAGACGTCGAGGTGCAGGCCCTCCTCGGCGATCATCCGGACCACCGCGCGGCAGAGGAACGCCTTGCCCGCGTAGAAGACGTCCTCGGTCGGGAAGGCCGCCCGGAAGTCACGGCAGCGCGAGCGCAGGTCGGCCTCGTCGAGGACGTACACCGGGGTGCCGAACTCGGCAGCGATGTCGCGGACGCTCAGGCCCGCGACGGCGACCGCGCCGTCCGCGCCGCGCGTCACGCTGCGCGGCCACAGCGCCGGCACGAGGTCGTTGACGTCGGCCGGGGTACGCAGCCAGGCCGGCCCCTGGTTGCTGATGTCCGCGTGCAGCGCACCAGCCTCGTGAGCCCGCATGTCACATCCTCTCGGGTGCGGATACGCCGAGCAGGTGCAGGCCGTTGGCGATCACCGTGCGGGTGGCGTTGTTGAGCCAGAGCCGGGCCCGGTGCCTGTCGGTGACCTCCTCGTCGCCCAGCGGCAGCACCCGGCAGTTGTCGTAGAAGCGGTGGTAGGAGGCGGCGACGCTCTCCTCCAGGTAGCGGGCCACCCGGTGCGGCTCGCGCAGCTCGGCGGCGGTGGCGACCACCGCCGGGAACTCGGCGAGCGCCTTGAGCAGCTCGTTCTCCTTCTCGTGGTCGAGCAGCTCGGGGCGGAACGCCTCGGCGTCACCCGGGACCAGCCCCACCTCGGCGGCATTGCGGGCCACCCCCGCCGTCCGGGCGGCCACGTACTGCACGTAGTAGACCGGGTTGTCGCGGGTCGCCCGGGTCCACAGCTCGATGTCGATGTCGATCGGGGAGTCGCTGGAGTAGCGGGCCAACGCGTACCGGGAGGCGTCCACGCCGATCGCCTCGACCAGGTCCTCCAGGGTGATCACCGTGCCGGCCCGCTTGCTCATCCGCATCGGGGCGCCGTCGCGCAGCAGGTTGACCAGCTGCCCGATGAGGATCTCCAGGTTGCGCTCCGGGTCGTCGCCGAAGCAGGCGGCCATCGCCTTCATCCGGCCGATGTAGCCGTGGTGGTCGGCGCCGAGCATGATCACGACCCGCTCGAAGCCGCGCTCGCGCTTGTCGAGGTAGTAGGCGCAGTCCGCGGCGAAGTACGTCCACTCGCCGTTGGACTTGCGCAGCACCCGGTCCTTGTCGTCACCGAAGTCGGTGGTGCGCAGCCAGGTCGCGCCCTCGGACTCGTAGACCCGGCCCTGCTCGCGCAGCCGGGCCAGTGCGAGGTCCAGTTCGCCCCGGTCGTGCAGGTCCTTCTCGTTGAAGTAGGTGTCGAACTCCACCCCGAAGTCGCGCAGCGACGAGCGGATCTCGTCGAACATCAGCGCGACGCCCTCGACCCGGAACACCTCCTGGGCGGCGGCGTCGTCGAGGGTCAGCACGTCGGGCCGGCGGGCCTGCACCTCGGCGGCGATCTCGGCGATGTACGCGCCGCCGTAGCCGTCCTCCGGCGCGGGCTCGCCCTTGGCGGCGGCGAGCAGCGAGCGGGCGAACCTGTCGATCTGGGAGCCGGCGTCGTTGAAGTAGTACTCCGTGCCCACCTCGGCGCCGGTGGCCCGCAGCAGCCGGCTCAGCGCGTCGCCGACGGCCGCCCAGCGGACCCCGCCGATGTGCACCGGGCCGGTCGGGTTCGCCGAGACGAACTCAAGGTTGATCTTCTCGCCGGCGAGCCGGTCGCTGCGGCCGTACTCCGCGCCGGCCTCGACGATCAGGCGGGCGAGCTGGCCGGCGGCGGCGGCGTCCAGCCGGATGTTCAGAAAACCCGGACCGGCGATCTCCACCGACTTGATCCCCGGCGCCCGGCCCAGCTCGTCGGCCAGAGCGGTGGCCAGCTCGCGCGGCGGGACGCCCACCTTCTTGCTCAACTGCAGAGCGAGCGTGGAGGCGTAGTCGCCGTGCTCGGGGTTCCGAGGTCGCTCCACCACCGTGTGCTCCGGCAGCGCGGCGTGATCCAGACCACGGTCGGTGAAGACGGCGTGGGCGGCGGTGAGGACGACCGAGGCGAGTTCTGCAGGAGTCACCCAACCATGTTATCGGGGGTAGACTCGGGCACTCGGCGGCAACCCTGCGCGTCATCCGGCCCGCCACTCCCCTGACCGACCGACCTGACGAGGCACGATGAGCATCAGCACCCCGGGCGGCCCTGAGCGCCGCCCGACCGTGGTCAGCACCGGCAAGAAGCCGGCCGCGGGCCGGCCGGCGTCCGGCGCCAAGGCCGGCACCGGCAAGCCGGCCGGCACGCCACGGGCAGGCGGCAAGGGCCCCCGCAAGCCGGTCACCCCGGTCAAGGTGAGCCAGGGCCGGGCCTGGGGCCCGATCGCGCTCTTCGTGACCGTGGGCGTGCTGGCCGCCGGCATCATCGGCTACGGCGCCTGGGCGTCGTTCCAGGGCTCCAAGCCGTGGGACAAGCGGGCGAACGCCATCGACGGCATCGTCAACTACCGCAAGACCGATCCGGACAGTTTGAAGTACGAGGCGCACAAGTCCGGCCCGCTCACCTACAAGTACTCGCCGCCCGTCGGCGGCGTGCACAACGCGGCCTGGCAGAACTGCATGGGTGACGTCTACGACGCCCCGATCGCCAGCGAGAACGCGGTGCACAGTCTTGAGCACGGCGCGGTCTGGATCACCTACCGCCCGGGCCTGCCGCAGGACCAGATCGACAAGCTCGCCGGCAAGGTGCGCGGCGTCGAGAAGACGATGCTGAGCCCGTACGAGGGCCTGGACAAGCCGATCTCGCTCCAGGCGTGGGGCTACCAGCTCAAGGTCGACAACGCCGACGACAAGCGGATCGACGACTTCATCAAGGACCTGCGGGTGAACGCCTCCGTCGAGGGCCCCACCGCGCTGTGCAACACGGGCATCACCGCCACCGGCACCACGCCGCGTGACCTCCAGCAGCAGCCCCCGACCCAGTAAGGACGGCGATGACAGCCCCCGCCACCACCGACACCGAGCACGACGACGTCGTGGCCGCCCCGCACGAGGGCGGCCCGGCACCGGCGCGGCGCTACGGCGTCGCGGCGCTCGCCATCATGGTGGTGGTGGGCCTGCTGATCGGGTACGCCGGCGGCCTGCTCACCCCTCGCCTCACCCGACCCGGTGACTCGTCGGTCGAGGCGGGCTTCGCGCGGGACATGACGACCCACCACGCCCAGGCGGTGGAGATGAGCCTGATCGCGTACCGGTCGGCGACGCTGCCCGAGGTGCGACAGATAGCCGTCGACATCGCCACCGGTCAGCAGGGCGAGATCGGCGCCATGCAGACCTGGCTGCGCGACTGGCAGCTGAGCCCGACCGGGTCGCAGCCGCCGATGTCGTGGATGTCCGACGGCGCCGCGGTCAAGGACGGGCTGATGCCGGGCATGGCCACCCCGGAGCAGATGGCCTCGCTGCGCGACGCCAAGGGCATCGAGGTGGACCGGCAGTTCCTCGCCCTGATGTACAACCACCACCTCGGCGGGATCCACATGATCGACGCGGCGCTCGCGGAGACCGACAACGCCGAGGTGGTCCGCATGGCCCAGACCATGAAGACCACCCAGCAGTCCGAGCTGAACAACCTCCGGCAGCTCCAGGCGCAGGCCAAGGGCTGACCGGCCGTACGGGCACACCGGGCCCGCGTTCCCGCCGCTCGCCGGCGTGGACGCGGGCCCGACGCCTGTCCGCACCCCCACCCCTGCCGTCCCGCCCTGCCTCAAGATCCGCGCAGTTTCCGGGATGTTGCTGTCTCGCAGCGCCGGGAGGCAGCAACATCCCGGAAGTTGTGCGGATCTTGGCGGCTCCGGGCGGATTCCACCCCCTGCCGACCCACTCACCACCCCTCGGCCGCACCCTTCATGCACTTAAGTCCGGTTTGGTCGATTCGAGCGTCACGGGCGATTACGTTGCTTAGAGAGTTTTCTCCATACATATCGTGACCAGTTGTGATTCGGGCTCGTTGCCCAAGACGTGGGGGTTGCACTCAGAGACGCACGGCGCTCGGTGACCAGTTGGTGCCGACGCCACACCATCGGCGGTGACGGGGCGGTGGCAGCCGTCCGTCGCGGACAGCGGCAGGGCGAGCCGGGAACGCTCAGTCGCGAACAGGAACTCGAACTGATCGACACACTCCGGGGCGTCCACCCCGACGAGTTCGGCCTGGACGAGGAGTTGTGGACGCGGCAGAGCCTCACCACGCTCATCCAGCGCCGGTTCAATCTTCCGCTGGACGCGGGGGCGGTCGGGGCGTACCTGCGGGCCTGGGGGTTGGGTCCGCGGGAACCGCGCGAGCGGGCCTGCGGGCTCTGCGTCAGCGCGGTCGAGCGCTGGGTACGCAGCGAGTACCCGGCGATCACCCGGACGGCACAGGAGCACCTGGCCGAGGTCTACTGGATCGGTCGGGTCCGGCTGCGCGGCACCATGCCGGCGGCGGACGTGATCTCCGCGGTCTCGTCCCGGGGGCGGGTGCGCTTCATGATCACCACGCCGACCGTGGACCCGCCGCTCCCCCGCGACTTCGTGCTGCGACTCAGCGGCGAGGAGCAGCGCACGGTGCACCTGATCGTGGACGGGTCCTGGCCGCGCAACGAGTGGCCACGCCGGCTCCCCCGGCGGATCGTCCTGCACCCGCTGCCCAGTTGTGGGCGGGCCATCGCAGCGGCCTGAGCACGGACGGGCCGATCACCGACACGATCGGCTCGTCCGATACCGATTCGGCGTACGCGGAGGAGGTTTGCTAGTCTTCTCCAGTCGCTGAGCCCCCGTAGCTCAGGGGATAGAGCACCGCCCTCCGGAGGCGGGGGCGCAGGTTCGAATCCTGCCGGGGGCACCAAGAAAAGTTTCACCGCCGGGCGCAGAGGCAGACCGCCTCCACGCGCCCGGTTTTGCGTTTCCGCTCCCCGAAGCCCGCGACGCGCCGCCCGGGTGGCCGTGTGCGCACGGCCGCCGCGCGTCTAGCCGGGCCGGGCCGCGTCGGCGTAGCGGCGGGCGAGACCGCCGAAGGCAGCCTTGAGCTCGGCGGGCCCGATCACCTCGATGTCCGCGTCGAACCTGCCGAGCGCGGCGGCGAGGCCGACCCAGGACCAGGAGCCCTGTACGAGCTTGCAGCGCTCGGGGCCGATCTCTTCGACAAGCCCGTCGCGGGTGTACGCGGCGACGACGACGGCGGGAAGGCCGATGATGACCTCGCCAACGCAGGGCCACGCCGAGGCGTCGGTGGAACCTCGGAAGCGGCCCGTGACGTACGTGGCCACGTCTCCCATGGGCAGTTGTCGTGGGGTGAAGCGTGGTCCGGTCGGGGTACGCGGGCTGACCCGGTCGCAGCGGAAGGTTCGCCAGTCGTCTCGGTCGAGGTCCCAGGCGACGAGATACCAGCGCCCCTTCCAGGTGACGAGGTGGTGGGGCTGCACGCGGCGGGGCGGCGCGTCGGCGGCGGCGCTCGTCGAGGCGTAGTCGAAGCGCAGAACCTCGTGGGCGTGGACGGCCGCGCCGATGGCTGCCAGCACGGTGCCGTCGACCGGGGAGTCCGGCCCGGTCGTGGGTTGTCCGACGGCGGTGACCTGGAGGGCGTCGACGCGGTGCCGCAGCCGGCTGGGCATGACCTGCCGGATGGTGTTCAGCGCTCGCGCCGCGCCCTCCTGGATGTCCGCCCCGGAGAGGGCTGCCACCTGGAGTGCGACGGCGATGGCGACGGCCTGCTCGTCGTCGAACAGCAGCGGTGGCAGTTGGGCGCCAGCGTCGAGCCGGTAACCGCCGTCCGGGCCCTTGAAGGCTCTGACGGGGTAGCCGAGCTCGCGCAGCCGGTCGACATCGCGTCGCACCGTACGCGGGCTCACGTTCAGCCTCTCGGCCAGGAGACCGCCAGGCCAGTCACGTCGGGCCTGGAGGAGCGAGAGCAGCGACAGCAGTCTCGCGGAGGTCGTGGCCATGCACCCGAGTGTGCCCCGGGTAGCGGACACAACCTGACCGCTACCCCTGCCATCGTCGGCGTTGCACCCGGGCAACAGCCACGGGTCACGTCCCACGAGGAGCAGCAATGAGCATCAACACCGTCGCCCACATCAACCTTCGGGGCAACGCGCGGGCCGCCCTCGATTTCTACCGGTCCGTCTTCGACGGGGACCTCGCCGCGGTGACCTACGCCGACGCCCACAATGTGCAGACCCCGGACGAGGCCGACCAGATCATGTGGGGTCAGGTCACGTCCGCCGAGGGCTTCCAGATCATGGCGTACGACGTGCCGTCGGCGCGGCCGTGGAGCCAGGGCGAGAGCCCGTTCTTCGTCTCGGTCCGGGGCAGCGACGCCGACGAGATCACCGGCTACTGGAAGAAACTGAGCGAGGGCTCGACAGTCCTGGTCGACCTCGCACCCGCCGGCTGGGCTCCCCTCTACGGCATGCTCACCGACCCGTTCGGCGTCACCTGGGTGCTCGACGTCGCCGTCGAGTACGACCCGGCCTGACCAGAAGGAGCAAGCCCACCGCCGATCGCGAGGGATCGGCGGTGGGCTGCGGTGCCGCTCAGTGCGCCTCGGCCGGCACCAACCTCGGGTGCACCTCGGGTGCCGCACCCGCATCCGGGTCGCCGGAGTCCGCGCGGCGTTTGAGCCACCTGTCGATTACGAGGTTCAGGACGAGCCCGACAGCGCCCCAGATGGCGATGACCAGCAGGTTCTGTCCGACACCGACGCCGTCGAAGTACCGCAGCGATCGGGCGATGTCGACAGCCGCGGGCAGCGGCAGCACGTCCTGCAGGGGGCGGAACACCTCGGGGACCAGGTACACCGACATGCCACCGCCGGAGGCGGGCACGCCGGCCATCATCAGCACCAGCATCATCGGGATGATGCCGGCCAGGCCGACGGTGCGGGTGAGCACTCCGGTGGCCAGGGAGACCGAGAAGATGGTCAGGGCGCCGTAGGCGATCGTCTCCAGGGCGTTGCCGCTGATCGCGCCGATGACGACGTCGAAGAGGAACCACAGCCAGACGGACATGCCGATCGCCCAGCCGCCCAGCAGCGGCAGGAACTGGGGCACGCGGCGCACGTGCGGGGCACCACCGCGCAGGACGGCCAGGAACAGGAAGCCGGCCATGATCCAGGACATGCCGACGTACATGCTGTTGCTGCCGCCGGTGTCGGTATCGCTCAGGGGTTGTACGTCGGTCAGCGTGAGCGGGAGGTCCTGGGCCGCGGTGATCGGCTGGAAGATCGCGCGGATCGCGGACTGCTGGCTGGCGTTGGCGGCGGACGCCGAGTACAGCGTCGCGGGAGTGTCGGGCGCCGACGGCAGGACGAAGGCGGCGACCACTTCACGGGTACGGATCTGCTCGGTGGCCTCGTCCACCGTGTCGGCAACTGTGACGTCGAGGATGCCGTCAAGCTGTGCGTTGAGGCCGGCGGCGGTCTGCTGAGCCTGCCCGGGGGCGGCGGCGACAACGACGACCGGGATGTCGTGCGGTTGCGGTTTGTGCATGGAGAACCCCATGGCGCCCACGACGACCACGAGGATGGCCAGCGGGAAGCCGGCCGCGGCCACGTACCGGAATCGCTTGGAGCGCGGTGGCCCGCCGGCCAGAGCGGGGGCCTTCGCCTCGGGGTCGGCGATCGGGGGGACGCCGGGGATCGTGTTGCCGCTCGCGCTGCGCTCCTTGAGCAGGCAGAGCGCGAGGGCGGCCACGAGCCACACGGCCAGGACGATCAGGTGGGTGCCCAGGCCGTTGCCGTCGAAGTACAGGACCGAGCGCAGTGCCTCACCGGCCGCCGGGAGCGGCAGCACGCCGTGGAGGAACTGGAAGAACCCGGGCATGTTGTGCACGGACAGGGCCAGGTTGGACGCGGGCATGCCGAACACGACCCAGAGCAGCATGCCGGGCAGCACCGCGAGGGGTCCGACGAACTTGGAGAGCAGCAGCTGGGCCAGGCCGACGGCCGCGGTGGCGAGCATGCCGACGCCGAGGAAGGTGAGGTAGTGGCCGTCGACGGCTCCCACGACGGGCCCGAGGATGAGCCAGATGATCGAGCTGGTGACCGCGGACCAGCCGGCCAGAACGGGCAGGAACCGGCGCAGCCGCAGCAGGTGGGGGACGCCCATCACCATGATGCTCAGTGGCACGTACCCGGCCAGCATCATGCCCATCGCGGCGAACAGGACCGCGATGCCGGCCGAGTCACCGGCGGGGAGCGGCGCGACGTCCTCGGCGGTGGTCTGCCAGCTGTTCTGGAGGGCCACGGGCGCGAGCAACTGCTGGACCGTGGCGTTCTGCGAGGCTCCGGCCGCCGAGGCGGTGAGGATCGTGGCGTTGGCGCTGCCGTCGGTGGGCAGGACGAGCGCCCCGGCGGCTTCCTGGTCGTGCAGCAGGTCGACCGCGTCGTCGCGGGTGGCCACCAGGGTGGCCTCGGTGCTGTCGGCGGCGTTGAGCCCGTCGACGACGGCCTGTGCCGGGGCGCCGCTGCCGACGATCGCGACCGGCATGTCCCGGGGGTGCGGTGAATGCATGGTCGACATGTAGGTCGCGAACATCATCGTGACGATGAGGAAGGGCATCACGAACAGGGCGACCATTCGGATGATCTGTTCCTTGCGGTCCGCGCCGGGCGGGCGGCCGTCCACCACGTCGGCAGCCTCGATCACGGCTTCGGTATCCATGCACGCTCCAGAGCAGTTTGTACGCCAGTTGACTTACAAACTGTAGGCGGCGGATGCCGGAACCAGGAATCCAGCTAGGTTGACCTGAGTCACATCCGGGCGAGGACACGAGGGGGCCGGGGTCATGAGGCGGTCCGAGGCGGCACGCACCGCGCTGCTGGACGCGGCGGAGCGGCTGTTCGCCGAATCGGGAGTCGCCGAGATCTCCGACCGCCGGGTGGCCGAGGCGGCTGGCAACACCAACCACTCGGCGGTGCGCTACTACTTCGGCGGGCGCGAGGGCCTGCTGAAGGCGCTCATGGCCCGCCACGTGCACGCCGTGGCGGAACAACGCGCTCAGATGCCCCCGACCGACGACTCCATCCTCGGCGACATCCGCGGTCTCGTGGAGCCGAGCATGCGGGTTCTCGACCAGCTACCGCGCCCGAGCTGGCGGGCCCGGTTCCTGGAACACATGCTGCACAACCCCACCACTGTGCCGATCATGCGCGAAGCCCAGGACACCACGCCACAGGCGTTGGAGCTGCGCGAGTCCCTGGCCGCGCGGCTGCGGCACCTCGACCCGGAGGTGGTCGCCGGCCGTGCGCTCCTGATCACCCGCATCGTCAGCACCACGACGGCCGAGGTCGAGGCACGCGCCGAACGCACCGGCGAAGACCCGCAATGGCCCGAGGTCGGCGACTTCCTCGTCGACGCCATCACCGGAATGCTCAGCGCCCCGATCAGCCGGCCACGCCTACCCGAACGCTGATCGCCGGGACCCGGCCCCGGTCCCGGTGAGGCCGACGCCGCTGCCGCGCGTCGGCCCCGCGGGCTCACCTGCCGACGTACGCCGCCAGGTGCTCACCGGTGAGGGTGGAGCGGGCGGCCACGAGATCGGCCGGGGCGCCCTCGAAGACGATCCGGCCGCCGTCGTGGCCGGCGCCCGGGCCGAGGTCGATGATCCAGTCGGCGTGCGCCATGACCGCCTGGTGGTGCTCGACGACGATCACCGACTTGCCGGAGTCGACCAGTCGGTCCAGCAGGCCGAGCAGCTGCTCGACGTCGGCGAGGTGCAGGCCGGTGGTCGGCTCGTCGAGGACGTACACGCCGCCCTTCTCGGCCATGCGGGTGGCCAGCTTGAGTCGCTGCCGCTCGCCGCCGGACAGGGTGGTCAGCGGCTGGCCGAGGCTGAGATAGCCGAGCCCGACGTCGACGAGCCGATCGAGGATGGCGTGCGCGGCGGGCGTACGCGCCTCGCCGGCGGAGAAGAACGCCTCGGCCTCGCGCACCGACATGGCGAGCACCTCGCTGATGTCCCGGCCACCGAACCGGTACTCCAGGACCGACGCCTGGAACCGCCTGCCCTCGCACTCCTCGCAGGTGGCGGCGACACCGGCCATCATCCCCAGGTCGGTGTAGATGACGCCGGCGCCGTTGCAGCCGGGGCAGGCGCCCTCGGAGTTGGCGCTGAACAGGGCCGGCTTCACACCGTTGGCCTTCGCGAACGCCTTGCGGATCGGGTCGAGCAGCCCCGTGTACGTCGCGGGGTTGCTGCGGCGCGAGCCGCGGATCGCGCTCTGGTCGACCGACACCACGCCGTCGCGGTCGGACACCGAGCCGTGGATCAGCGAACTCTTGCCCGAACCGGCCACACCGGTCACCACCACGAGCACGCCGAGCGGAATGTCGACGTCGACGTCGCGCAGGTTGTGGGCGTTCGCGCCCCGCACTTGCAGCACGCCCGACGGCGTCCGTACGGAGGTCTTCAGGCGGGCCCGGTCGTCCAGGTGCCGCCCGGTCAGCGTGTCGCTGGCGCGCAGCCCGTCGACGGTGCCCTCGAACACCACCTCGCCTCCGCCGGTGCCCGCGCCCGGCCCGAGATCGACGACGTGGTCGGCGATCGCGATCGCCTCCGGCTTGTGCTCCACCACCAGGACGGTGTTGCCCTTGTCCCGCAGGCGCAGGAGCAGGCCGTTCATCCGCGCGATGTCGTGCGGGTGCAGCCCGATCGTCGGCTCGTCGAAGACGTACGTGACGTCGGTGAGCGACGACCCGAGGTGGCGGATCATCTTGGTGCGCTGCGCCTCGCCTCCGGAGAGGGTGCCCGAGGGGCGGTCGAGCGACAGGTAGCCCAACCCGATCTCCTCGAACGAGTCGAGGAGGTGTTGCAGGCCGGTGAGCAGCGGCGCCACCGACGGCTCTTTGATGCCCCGGACCCACGCCGCCAGGTCGCTGATCTGCATCGCGCAGACGTCGGCGATGCTCTTACCCGCGATCTTCGACGACCGGGCCTCGGCGCTGAGCCGGGTGCCGGCACAGTCGGGGCAGGTCGTGAACGTCACCGCACGGTCCACGAAGGCGCGGATGTGCGGTTGCAGCGTGTCGATGTCCTTGGCGAGGAACGACTTCTGGATCTGCGGGATGAGGCCGACGTACGTCAGGTTGATGCCGTCGACCTTGATCTTGGTCGGCTCCCGGTGGAGCAGGTCCTGCAACTCCTTCTTGTTGAACTTGGCGATCGGCTTGTCCGGGTCGAAGTAGCCGCAGCCCCGGAAGATCCGGCCGTACCAGCCCTCCATGCTGTAGCCGGGGATCGTGATCGCGCCCTCGTTGAGCGACTTGCTGTCGTCGTACAGCGCCGACAGGTCGAAGTCGGTGACCGCGCCCATGCCCTCGCAGCGCGGGCACATGCCGCCGAGTCGGTTGAACGTCGCCTTCTCGGTCTTCGTCTTGCCGGCACCGCGCTCGACGGTGATCGCGCCGGTCGCCCGCACCGACGGGACGTTGAAGGAGAACGCGTTGGGCGAGCCGATGTGCGGCTGCCCGAGCCGGCTGAAGAGGATGCGCAGCATCGCGTTGGCGTCCGTGGCGGTGCCGACCGTGGAACGGGCGTTGGCGCCCATCCGCTCCTGGTCGACGATGATCGCCGTGGTCAGCCCGTCCAGTACGTCGACCTCGGGCCGGGTCAGCGTCGGCATGAAGCCCTGCACGAAGGCGCTGTAGGTCTCGTTGATCATCCGCTGCGACTCGGCCGCGATGGTGCCGAACACCAGCGAGCTCTTGCCGGAGCCGGAGACCCCGGTGAACACCGTCAGTCGGCGCTTCGGAAGCTCGACCGTGACGTCCTTGAGGTTGTTCACGCGCGCGCCCTGCACCCGGATCAGGTCGTGCCGGTCGGCGACGTGCGCCGCAGGCGGGTCCGTGGCCTTGCTCATCGTGTCTCCATCTTCTCGGGCGGGCGGGGCCCCGGGGTCACGGCCGACGCGGCTCGCCGCGCCGACCCGACCCGTGGCAGTCACGCTAGGGGTGGTGGCGTGACCTGCGCTTCTCGATTCCTGACCGGTCTGGTCACCTGCTTAGCCGTGCACGACGGCAGGCCGGCCGTCGCGAGCGCCGCCTCCCGCCGGTAGGTGCTGGGCGGCACCCCGACCAACTCGGTGAAGCGGGTGCTGAAGGTGCCGAGCGACGAGCAGCCGACCGCGAAACAGACATCGGTGACGCTCAGGTCGCCGCGACGCAGCAGCGCCATGGCGCGCTCCACGCGCCGGGTCATCAAATAGCTGTACGGAGATTCGCCGTAGGCGAGCCGGAACTCCCGACTGAGGTGCCCGGCCGACATGTGGACGCCCCGGGCGAGCGCCTCGACGTCCAGGGGCTGCGCGTACTCCCGGTCGATGCGGTCGCGGACGCGGCGCAGCCGCGCGAGATCGCTCAGGCGCTGGCTCTCGGCGGATCGGCTGGTCACCTGGAAAATCGTGCCACAGACCCCCGACGACATGGGACCGCCGAAGGCGGCGTGCCGTCGCTGATCGGCGCGGCAGCGCGGGGTGCGCGTACCGTCAGCTGGTTTCACGGCGGGCGCGGGCCCGGCGCTTGCCCTCGTGCATAGCCTGCACCCGGGCCACCGGGATGGTCCGGCCCTGGGCGACCAGGTCGGCGGGGAGCGCCTGCGGCGCCGGCATCAGCGCCGCCCACGGGTCGGTCCCGTCGAGCAGCGACGGCACCGTCGCGATGGTGAAGTCCGCAGGGGTCACCTCGGTCAGGTCGGACCAGTCGACCGGGAAGGAGACTGGCAGTCCGGGCCGCAGTCGCGGGCTGTACGCGGCCACGACCGTCGCCCCGCCGGCGCGGGTGGCGTCCACGAAGACCTTCCCGCCCCGGTCTTCCTTGATGTACGCCGTCGTGGCCAGCGCCGGGTCGAGCCGCTCCGCGCGGACGGCGAGCGCCCGGGTGGCGGCGGCCAACTCCTCCGCTGTGGGCTCACCCGTCACCGGGACGAAGACGTGCACGCCCTTGGCGCCGCTGGTCTTGACGGCCCCGGCGAGGCCGGCGTCGGCGAGCGCCTGGCGGACCAGCAGGGCGGCGCCGACGGCAGCGCGGAACCCGTCGCCCTCGGGCGGGTCCAGGTCGAGCACCAGGTGCGTCGGTCGGTGCAGGTCGGCCGCCGTGGCCAGCGTCGGGTGGTACTCGACGGCCCGCTGGTTGGCGAACCAGAGCAGGGTGCGCCGGTCGTCGCAGAGGGCGTACGAGATCTCCCGGTGCGACGCCTCGGCCCAGACCGGCACCCGGCGGACCCACTCCGGGGTGTAGCGGGGCAGGTTCTTCTGCATGAACGGCGGCTGGCCGGGGCGGACCCGGATCACCGACAGCGGCCGGTCCCGCAGCTGCCCGATGAGCGGCTCCCGCACCGCGTCGAGGTAGTCGACCAGGTCACGTTTGGTCGCGCCGTTCCGGTCGGACAGCGGCTGGTCCAGGTTGGTCAGGGCCACGCCGTCGCGGGTCTCGTCAGCCTCACTCACCCGATCACCCTGGCGGCCTCGGCGTCGTCGGTCAACCGGACGCGGCGCTTGGACACCGAACGATTCCGCTGCCCGCCGTCGTCGACCGGCGCATCGACGTCGGGCCGCCGGCCGGCCGGGTGGCGGGGCAGCGTGCCCAGCGCCACCAGCAACGCGGCGAGCACCAGACCGGCGGCCACGGCGTACGCGACCCGGTAGCCGCCGGCCAGCGCCACCGCCTCGGCCCGGCCGGCGGCCCGCAGGCCGTCGCTGCGGGCCGCGGCCAGGGTCGCCAGCGC
The DNA here is from genome assembly GCF_049841615.1 of Micromonospora sp. DT63. Lineage (NCBI taxonomy): Bacteria > Bacillati > Actinomycetota > Actinomycetes > Micromonosporales > Micromonosporaceae > Micromonospora > Micromonospora sp. DT63. Next base: position 245,680 of record NZ_JBNCKQ010000002.1, read on the forward strand.
GGCCAGGCCGACCGCCCCGCCGACCTGCTGGGTGGTGTTGGCCAACCCGGACGCCAGCCCGGCGTCGGCGTCGGTCGCGCCGACCATGGCCAGTGTGGTGACCGACGGCAGGGTCAGGCCGCCGGCCACTCCGAAGACCACCAGAGCGGGGAGTACGTCGGGGAGGTAGCTGCCGTCGGCGGGCAACCGGGCCAGCAGCAGGAAGCCGACTGTCGCGAGGCTCAACCCGGCCAGCAGCACGTTGCGGGCGCCCCACCTGCCGATCAGCCGACCGGCCAGGCCGAGCGACACCACGGCGATCACGACCGGGGTGGGCAGGAACGCCCAGCCGGTGGCCGCCGCGTCCAGTCCGAGCACGAGTTGCAGCTCGACGGCGAGCAGGAACTGGAAGCCGAAGAACGCGGCGACCACGAGGAACTGCACCGCGTTGGCCGCCACCAGGCCCGGCACGCGCAGCACCCGCGCCGGCAGCAGCGGGGTCGCCGCCACCTGTTGGCGTACGGCGAAACCGCCGAGCAGCAGCGCCGCGAGCACCGCCGCCCCGAGGGTCCGCGGGCTGGTCCAGCCGTGCTCACCGGTCCCCACGATGCCCAGCACGGCGGCCATCAGGCCGGCGGTGGCGAGCAGGGCTCCGGGCAGGTCGAGGCCGGCCCGCAGGCCGATGCCCCGTTCGGCGGGGAGTTGGCGGACGGCGGCGAGCAGGATCGCGGCCCCGATCGGCAGGTTCACCAGGAAGATCGAACGCCAGCCGGCCAGCTCGGTGAGCACCCCGCCGGCGACCGTGCCGATCGTGGCGCCGGCCGCCCCGGTGAAGCTGAAGACGGCGATGGCGCGGGCCCGCTCGACCGACTCCGGATAGAGCCGGACGATCATGCCGAGGCTGACCGCCATGGCGAGCGCGCCGCCGACGCCCTGGCCGAACCGCGCGGCGACGAGCACTGCCGGTCCGGTGGCCGTCGCGCAGGCCAGCGAGGCGAGGGTGAACAGCACGACGCCGGCCAGGAAGACCCGACGTCGGCCGAGCAGGTCGCCCAGGCGGCCGGCGAGCAGCAGCAGCCCGCCGAACGCCACCAGGTAGGCGTTGACCACCCAGGCCAGTCCGGCGGCGGTGAAGCCCAGGTCGCGTTGCACCGACGGCAGGGCCACCGACACGACACTGCCGTCCAGGATGATCATCAGGCTGCCGGCGCAGAGCACGAGCAGGGCCGGCCAGCGGGCCGGGTCGGTACGGTTCATCGCACGCCTCCTTGGTGCACGGTTTGTTACCGAGGTCATCGTCTGTGACCATGAGCCGGAGCGGAAGGAGGCACTGTGATGTCCCAGAGGAACAGCGATGTGTCCGCGCAGGTCGAGGCGGAGTTCACCTGCGCCGCCGGGAACGTGCCGTTCACCCCCGGGCAGGCCAGGGCGTGCACCGTCCGCGAGGTGCTGGACCGGGTCGGCGGCAAGTGGAGCATCGGCATCCTGGTGGCCGCGTCGAACGGCCCGGTGCGCTTCACCGAGTTGGAGCGGCACATCGAGGGCATCAGCCGCCGGATGCTCACCCTGACCCTGCGCAACCTGGAGCGCGACGGCCTGCTGCACCGCACGGTCTATCCGACCGTCCCGCCGAAGGTGGAGTACACGGCCACGCCGATGGCGCTGGAGTTGTACGAGTCGCTGGTGGCGCTGACCAGTTGGGCCGAACGGCACCGCCGCGCCATCGCCGAGGCGCGGACCAGGTACGACACCGAGCACGCCGGCTAAACCGGAACGCGGTGTGGGGAACGCCACCACCTCTTTCTGACCGATCGGTCAGGGTCTGACCGATCGGTCAGGCATGCTGGTTCACGGAGGTGGACCGGTGATGGCCAGAGCGGTGTCCGAGACGCACGGCGAGATCCTCGCCGCAGCGGCGCGACGGTTCGCGGTGACCGGCTACCGGGGCACCTCGTTGCAGGACATCGCCCGCGAGGTCGGCTGCTCCAAGGCCACCGTGCTCTACCACTTCGCCAACAAGGAAGCCCTGCTCGCCGAACTGATGGCACCCGCGATCGGCGTACTGCGCGACCTCGACGACCAGCTCGCCGGCCGGACCGGCGCGGCCGCCCAGGAACTCGCCGCGGCGGGCTTCGTCGACCTCGCCGTCCGGTTCCGGCGGGAGATCGCGGTGCTGCGCGGCGAGTTCCCCGAGCTGCTGTGCCAGCCGGCGTTCGCGCACATCCAGGAGATCTCCGACCGGCTGCGCGACGCGTTGGCCGGGCACTCCGACCGACCGGGCGCCCGGATCGCCGCGCTGGTGCTGCTGGCCGGCATCTCCGAGGCGTGCGCCGAGTTCGCCGACATCCCCGACGACGAACTGCGCGCCGCCCTGCTCGCCCTCGTGCGGCGGGCCGTCGAACCCGTCGACGCACCCTGACCCACCCACCCACGACCCGAGGACAAGGACTCCTGATGGCCACCCTGCTCTACCGGCTCGGCCGGGGCGCGTTGCGCCGGCGACGACTCGTCGTCGCGCTCTGGCTCGTCGTACTCGTCGGCGCCGGCCTGGCCGCGGCGACCCTGCGCGGCCCGACGGCGAGCAACTTCACCATGCCCGGCACCGAGAGCCAGCGCGCGCTCGACCTGCTCGCCGAGCAGTTCCCGGCGGCCAGCGGCGCGACCGGCACCATCGCGGTCAAGGCGCCCGGAGACGGCCAACTCGGCACTCCACAGGGTCAGGCAGTGGTGCAGGAGCTGGTCCAGCAGGCCGGGACGCTGCCCGGCGTGGTCGGTGCGGTCAACCCGCTCCAGGTCGGCGCCGTCTCGCCCGACGGCCGGTACGCGCTGGTCCAGGTCCAGTTCGCCACCGGCGCGGACGAGGTGACCGACGACCAGAAGGCCGCGTACGAAGAGGTCGGCGCGGCGGCGAAGGCACAGGGTTGGCAGGTCGCCCCGGGCGGCGAGGTGCTGGGCGGCGAGCCGGAGATCGGCTCGACCGAGGCGCTCGGCGTCGTGGTCGCCGCGATCGTCCTGATCATCACCTTCGGCTCGTTGGTGGCCGCCGGGATGACCATGCTCAACGCGCTGATCGGCGTGGGCGCCGGCATGGCCGGACTGTTCGCGCTGAGTGGCGTCGTCGAGTTGACCAGCACGGCGCCGATCCTGGCGCTGATGCTCGGCCTCGCCGTCGGCATCGACTACTCGCTGTTCATCACCTCCCGGCACCGGCAGAACCTGCTCGACGGCCTGCCCCCGGACGAGGCCGTCGGCCGGGCCGTGGGCACCGCCGGCTCCGCAGTCGTCTTCGCGGGCGCCACAGTGGTCATCGCGCTCGCCGGCCTGGCCGTGGTGGACATCCCGTTCCTCACCGTGATGGGTCTCGCCGCCGCCGGCACCGTCACCGTGGCCGTGCTCGTCGCCATCACCCTCGCGCCGGCGCTGCTCGGCTTCGCTGGACGTCGGGTCCTCCCCCGCCGGCTGCGCACCGTCTCCACCGACGAGACCGCTGCCTCCGACGACGCACCGACCACCGAGACGAACGCCGCCACCGAGGACCAGTCCCGGTTCGGCTTCCGCTGGGCGCGGTTCGTCACGCGGTTCCGCGTACCCGTCATCCTGGTCGGCCTGCTCGGCCTGGGGCTGCTCGCGCTGCCCACGCCGGACATGCGGCTGGCGCTTCCGGACGCGTCGACGGCGGCCGTCGGCTCGCCGGCCCGGGTGTCGAACGACCTGATCACCGAGGGCTTCGGCGCGGGCTTCACCGGCCGACTGGCGGTCGTCGTCGCCGGTGACTCGCCGCAGGCCACCTCGGCCGCCGTGCCGCAGGTCACCGCGCTGCTCCAGCGCACCGAGAACGTGCTCGCGGTGGCGCCCGCCCAGCTCAGCCCGGACGGCCGGACGGCACTGCTCGGCGTCGTGCCGAAGACCGGCCCGACCGACGAGGCCACCGAGACGCTGGTGCACGACATCCGCGACTCGGTGGGCGGGATCCGCGACGCGGACGTGCTGCTCACCGGCGTCACCGCGATCGGCATCGACGTGTCCGAGAAGCTCTCCGACGCGCTGCCGGTCTACCTGCTGCTGGTGGTGGGGCTCTCGGTCCTGCTGCTGATGCTGGTGTTCCGCTCGCTGCTGGTGCCGGTCAAGGCCGCGCTGGGCTTCCTGCTCACCGTCGCCGCCACGTTCGGCATCACGGTGGCGGTGTTCCAGCAGGGGCACCTCGCCGACCTGGTGGGCCTGGACACGCCCGGCCCGCTGATCAGCTTCCTGCCGATCCTGCTCATCGGCATCCTGTTCGGGCTCGCGATGGACTACGAGGTGTTCCTGGTTTCCCGGATGCGCGAGGACTTCGTGCACGGCGAGACCGCCCGGCAGGCCACGATCAGCGGCATGGGGCACGGCGCCCGGGTGGTCACCGCCGCCGCGTTGATCATGATCTCGGTGTTCGGGGGCTTCGTCTTCCTCGACGACCCGGTGATCAAGTCGATGGGCTTCGCGCTGGCCATCGGCGTGGCGATCGACGCCTTCGTGGTCCGGATGACCATCGTCCCGGCCGTGATGTCCCTGCTCGGTGACCGCGCCTGGTGGCTGCCCCGCTGGCTCAACCGGGCCCTGCCCAACGTCGACATCGAGGGCGAAGGCCTGCGCGAACACCTGACCGAGGCAACCCCGACCCGGGTCTGACCTGACCCACCTCGCGGTCGATCATGGAGTTGCGGTGCCCGTTGGACCCCGTTTGGGAGCCTTCGTCCGGCACCACAACTCCATGATCGACCCGCCCGGGCGCGGCCTCGGCGCGGCGGGTTTTTACACGCCGGCTGGGTACGTCTCCATTTCGCCGGGGACGGCGGGGACCGCCAGCGGATGCAGGGCCGTCGTCTCGTCGCACCAGATGAAGGCGTCGTAGCGGTCGCCCAGCCGGGTCGGCACGTAGTTGCCCCACGACTCGAAGGACGGGTCGTAGACCACCCCGATCGCCCGGTGATCAGCCGGTTCGGTGACCCAGCCCGGCTGGTCGTCGCCGCCGAAGACGAGCACCGCCCGCTCCGGCATCAGCTCGTGCAACCGCCGCTCCACCGAACCCTCCCGCGCCGGCGGCACCACCATCGCCTCCGACGGCGAGCCCCAGCGGGGAGCGGCGATCACCGTGCCCCGGTAGGTGCCGAACCCGACCAACGCCACCGCGTCGTCGCCGTGCCGCTCGCGGGCCAACTGACCGATGTTGACCATGCCGTCGGCGGCCATGTCGGTGGCCCGCGCATCCCCCACGTGCGTGTTGTGCGCCCAGACGATCCCGCGGGCGTCCGGGCCGTAGCGTTGCAGCAGCCGGTCCAGGGTGTCCTGCATGTGGGTGTCGCGGATGTTCCACGAGTCCGGTCCGCCGGCCACCATCGCCCGGTAGTAACGCTCCGCGCCGGCCACCACCTCCGCGTTCTGCCAGGCAGAGAAGCGGTCCGGGCCGTCCGACATGGCCTGTTCCCGGGTACGCGCCAGCAGCCGCACGACCTCCTCCTCGCAGCGGGCCGAGACGAAGCGGCTGGCCGCGCCGTACTCCTCGACCCGCTTGCCGTACGGCTCGAAGCACCGGTACGCGTCCTGCGCCGCCTCCAGCGAGGTCGGGTCCTCCTCCCCCAGATAGTCGAAGATCGCCTGCATCGACTCCCAGAGGCTGTACACGTCGAGCCCGTGGAAGCCCGCCCGCCCGTCCTGGGGCCGCTCCAGGTTCCACGCCCGCAGCCAGCGACAGAACCGGGCCACCTCGGCGTTCGCCCACATCCAGGTCGGCCACCGTTCGAAGCGCTCCAGCGCCGTCTGTGGATCGAGGGCCCCGCCCGGCGCGGCGGTGACCGAGCGGTGCACCCGGTCGCAGTCCGGCCAGTCGCCCTCCACTGCCACGAACGAGAAGCCGCACTCCGCGATCAGCCGACGGGTGAGCTGCTCGCGCAGCCGGTAGTAGTCGTAGCTGCCGTGGGTGGACTCGCCGATCATCACCACCCGGGCGTCCCGGACGCGCTCCAGCAACGGGTCGAAGTCGCTCGGTGCGCCGAGCCGCTGAACCAGCATGGCAGCGGCTACCCGGCGGTCGCGCCGACAAACCGTCGGCGCGTCGCCCACCGACACGCCGTGAGCGTGTACGGGAGCGGCGAGCGGGTAGCCGAACGGCATGACCGTCACCGGCGTGCAATTGCAGGAGTACCTGGCCGGGCTCGACTACCCGGTCTCCCGCGAGGACCTCGTCCGTTGGGGGCAGGAGAACGGGGCCAGCACGGCCATGTTGCAGATGTTGCAGGCGTTGCCGGCCGAACAGTTCGAGTCGCCGGCCGAGCTGAGCGAGGCGCTGACCACCCTCGCCTGACCGACGGCTCACCGCGCGTGCAGCAGCCGGAACAGCACCAGCCACTGCTCCGGCCAGACGTACCCCACGGGGGTGTCCGACGCGATCCGGGTCGCGCGCAGGGCGGCCGCGACCCGCGCCGGCGGGTGGTGCCGGCGCAGGGTCGCGGCGAGCGAGCCGCCGACGCCCTCGAAACCCCACCCCACGAGCCTTCGGTACGCCGGCAGAGCCGCCGCCGGCAGCAGCGGCTCCGGCCGCCGCTCGATGCGCAGGATCCCGGCGTCGACCGCCGGCACCGGCCGAAACGCGGTACGTGGCACCCGCCCCGCCAGCCGCCACCCGAACTCCGGCCAGGTCGAGACGGTCAGCCGCGTCCACCGGCCGTAGTCGCCGCTGCGGCGGCGGGCGTACTCCAGTTGGGTGAGCAGTGTCGCGGACCGCAACCGGGGCGCGGCGAGGCACCACCGCACCACGGCGGAGGTCAGCGACCAGGGGATGTTGCCGACCACCGCGAACGGCTCCGGTGGCGGCTCGGCGGCCAGGAAGTCGGCCTGCCGGTGCTCCACGTTGGACAGCTCCCCGCAGACGGCGGCCAGCGCGTTGCGGACGCCAGGGTCCACCTCGTACGCCGTCAGCCGCCCACACCGGGCGGCGAGGGGTCGGGTGAGCTGCCCCCGGCCCGCGCCGACCTCCAGCAGGAGCCCGGCCGGATCGGGGTCGGCGGCACGGACCACCCGCTGGACGGCCGCGCGGTCGACGAGAAAGTTCTGGCTGAGTACGCGACGGGACCTGTCGCGTTCGGTTGATCGGATCGGGCGAGGCGCCACGGGTCGTCGTCCTGTCTGTCGCCGCTCGGCGACGGGCTGGACAGGCAGCAGGAATTGCCGGACCTGTCCGAGTGGATCGGGACTCGGACGGCCCTGGACGATGCGCGGGTACGCGAAGACGAGGCGACAGCCTCGTGCCGTGGCGAAGGATCAGCGGCGGCGGGGCGACAGCCCCGGCGCACCGCGAAGTGGACCGATCAGCGGCAGGTCACGTCCCAGCCCGTCAGGGCCGGACGCCGGACGCGCGGACGGGACACCAGCAGGGCACCCCAGGCGGCCGGCGTACCGACCCCCTCGATCAGGGCATGCGTGATCATGGCCCCCACCCTACCGACCCCCACCCCACCCACCCCACCCATTTCCCCACCGGCTTGGCGCGGTGATCATGAAGTTATTGCCATGACACGCCGGGCGGGGTGGCAATAACTTCATGATCAACCGGGGCGGGCAGGGGGTGGGGCCCGGCGGGTGGGGTGGGGTGGGTTACGGGAGGGGGATGGTGCGGGATTCGGTGCGGGCGGTTTCGGCGGCGGCGAGGATCGCGACTACCTCGCGGCCGAAGCGGACGTCGCAGCGGTGGTCGCGGGTGCCGGTCCGCACCTGCTCGACGAGCTGGTCGATCGCGACACCGAACGCCGTGTCGGCGTCGTTCTCGCCGACCGGGACGGTCTCGATCCCGTTCTCGCCGTAGAACACGAACTCCCGGGCCGTCGCCTCACGAGGGGCGTCCAGGGACAGCGAGGCGCTGCTGGTGGCACCGCCGTCGTGGGTGAGCAGCAGGTGCACCATCCCGCTCGGCCCGTCCATCGCCGCCACCTGGGTCACCCGCCCCAGCACCGGCAGGAGGATCGAGAGCGCGTGCGGGGCGATGTCCCAGAGTGCGCCGTGCTCGCGACGCCACAGGGAGCCGCCGTACGGGCTGCCCTCCTGGAAGATCGACGCGAAGGCGGTGGTACGGCCGTGCTGCCAGCCGCCGGCGGCGGCGGTCGCGGCGAGGAACGCGGTGACGTTCGGCTGGAACCGCTGGGTGAAGAACACGACCGAGGCGACCCCGGACGCCTCGGCGGCGGCGACGACCCGGTCGGCGTCCTCGACGGAGAGCGCCAGCGGTTTGTCCAGCAGCAGGTGACGGCCGGCGGTGGCGGCCCGGACCGCGATGTCGGCCTGAACGTCCGGCGGCAGCGCGACAGCGATCGCCTCACACTGCTCGATCAGCGCGTCGACCTCGGCGTAGGCGGGCACCCCGTACCGCTCGGCCAGCGCGGAAGCCCGCTCGGGGTTACGCCCCCACACGCCTACCAGTTCCGCGTCCGGGTGTGCGTGCAGCGCCTTACCGTGCGTCTCGATCGCCCAGTGACCGGTGCCGAACAAACCGAACCGCAGCACGTGTACCTCCGCTGTCTCCCCGCACCGTGGCGACGCCACGGACGTGATCCACGCTAGTCGCCCCACCGGGCCCACCGGCGGCGGGTCGCCAACCAGGGCAGCCCAATGCCCCCGTACCCGGGAGGAACGAACCAACCGACGGGTGCCGTCGCCCGGCGGGACGACCACTCCCCCTTGATCGCGCTCGATCCAGGATCCAGTGGCCTCGTTCGCGCCCGAAGCCACTACTTCCCGGATCGAGCACGATCTTGGCCCCGGGGGACCGGGCGGGCGGACCGGGCGGGGCGGGCGAGCGGTGCGGGCGAGCCGGGCGGGGCGTGGTGCCCCACTCATGGGGCAGCTCGACAGGGGCCGCACACCCCTCGGCGACCCGCCGCGGGCGCGGCGGCCGGGCAGCGTGACTTGGGTACTACGACGGTTAGTAGGCTGTGCCGGTGACCGAGGCAACGACCAGGTGGGGCCGATGACGAGCGCGGCAGCCGACTCGCCGGTGGACGGGCTCCTCGCGACGGCGTCGATCGTGCTCTCGCTGCTCGTCGCCGTGTGGGCGCTGGTCGCGGCGGTACGCCACCGGCCACCGGACCGGGTGCAGTTCGCCGGTCTGGCCGTACTGGAGGTGGCACTGCTCGCGTTGGGGGTGCTGGCCCTGGTCGCGGTCGGTGGCGGGGACCGGCCGGGCGAGCCCGGCGCGTTCTACGGCTACCTGGCCACGCTCGTCTGCCTGCCGCCGCTGGCGTGGGTGCTGGCCCGGATGGAGCCGACCCGCTGGGGGTCGGCGATCGTCTGCGCGGTCTGCCTGGTCGCACCGGTAGTGGTGGTCCGGCTGCAGCAGACCTGGGAGGTCCTCGGTGGTTGAGACACGACCGGTCCGACGCGCCACGAACGCCGGTCCGGGGCGGCTGCTGATCGCGGTCTACCTGCTCTTCGCCATCGCGGCGACCAGCCGGGCAGGTCTGCAGATCGCCACCAAGTTCGACGAGGCGCCGGTGGCGTACCTGCTCTCCGCCCTGGCCGCGCTCATCTACATCGTGGCCGCGGTGGGTCTGGCCCGCGCCGGGCACACCGGCCGACGGGTGGCGCTGGCCTGTTGCTCGGTGGAGTTGGTCGGGGTCGTCGCCGTCGGCATCCTCAGCGTTGTCGACAAGGACCTGTTCCCCGACGAGACGGTGTGGTCGCAGTTCGGCAGCGGGTACGGCTACATCCCGCTGGTGCTGCCGGTGCTCGGCCTGTTCTGGCTCTGGCGCACCCGCCGCGACCCGGCCTGACCGGCCGGGCCGCGTGACGAGGGCGCGCGTCAGGCCCGTGGGCCGCCGGCGACGTAGATGACCTGCCCGGAGACGAAGCCCGCCCCCTCACTGGCCAGGAACGAGATGGTGTGCGCGACGTCCTCCGGGCGACCCGGGCGACGGACCGGGATCTCGGCGGCGGCGTGCTTCTGGAGGTCGTCGAAGTCGACCTTCATCCGGGCGGCGGTGGCGGCGGTCATGTCGGTGACGATGAAGCCCGGCGCGACCGCGTTGACCGTCACCCCGAACGGGCCCAGCTCGATGGCGAGCGTCTTGGTGAAGCCCTGGAGGCCCGCCTTGGCCGCGGCGTAGTTCGCCTGGCCGCGGTTGCCCAGGGCGGACGTGCTGGACAGGTTGACGATCCGCCCCCACTTGCGGTCCACCATGTGCTTCTGCGCGGCCTGGCTGAACAGGAACGCGCCGCGCAGGTGCACACCCATGACCGTGTCCCAGTCGGCGTTGGTCATCTTGAACAGCAGGTTGTCGCGGAGCACACCCGCGTTGTTGACCAGCACCGTGGGGGCGCCCAGCTCGGCGGCGACCCGCTCGACGGCCGCCTCGACCTGCTCCCGGTCGGACACGTCGGCGCCCACGCCGAGCGCACGGCCGCCCGCGCCGACGATGGCGTCCACCGTCTCCTTGGTGGCGGCCTCCTCGATGTCGACCACGGCGACGGCCATCCCGTCGGCGGCCAACCGCCGGGCGGTGGCCGCGCCGATACCGCGCGCGGCTCCGGTGACGATGGCGACGCGGGGCTCCTCCGACATGATTACCTCCCGGTAACGTGGGGTCGATCGGAGGAGCTTAACGTCAGAACCCCCGGCCCCGGCATAGGCGAATCCACCGGTATCCGTACCCGGAGACCTTCACCGCGCCGAGCTTGCCCAGCTCGCCGTAGCCACGGTCGGCGAGCACGTCGATCGGCAGATCGGCCTCCGGTTCGAGGCTGCTCAGGTCCACCTCGACGTCATCGGTGCCCAGGTTGTGCACGAAGACCATCGTCCCGGTCGGCCCGTCCGCCCGGTGCGCCAGCACCCCGGCCGGCATCGCCACGTCGATGTGGGTGGTCGAGCCGGAGCCGATCTCGGGGGCCTCCCGCAGGGTCCGGATCATGCGCTCGAACCAGGCCAGCAGCGACTTCGGGTCGTTGCGCTGGGCGGTGACGTTGACGTTCTGGTAGCCGAACTCACCCTTGTCGAGCACCGGGCGGACCAGCTTCTCCGGGTCCGCGGTGGAGAAGCCGGCATTCGGCTGGTACGACCACTGCATCGGGGTACGGATCGCCTCCCGACCGGGCAGCGACAGGTCCTCGCCCATCCCGATCTCCTCGCCGTAGCGCAGCACCGGCGTGCCGCGCATCGAGAACTGCAGGGCGTACGCCAGCTCGATGCGCCGCCGGTCGTTGCCGAGCATCGGGGCGAGCCGGCGACGGATGCCCCGGTCGTAGATGCGCATGTTCTCGTCCGGGCCGAACTGCTCGTACACCTGGTTGCGCTGTTCGGTGGTCAACCGGGACAGGTCGATCTCGTCGTGGTTGCGCAGGAACGTCGCCCACTGCCCACCGACGGGCAGCTTCGGGGTGTCGCGCAACGCCTCGATCAGCGACTCCGGGTCCTGCCGGGCCAGGGCGAGCATGAGCCGGCCGTTGAGCATGAAGTCGAAGAGCATGTGGATGCGGTTGCCCGAGCCGCTGGTGTCGCCGAAGAACGTCGGCAGTTGGTCCGGCTCGACGTTCGCCTCGGCCAGCAGGACGGCGTCGCCGCGCCGCCACTGGACGTGCTGGCGCATCTCGGTGAGGAACTCGAAGTCCTTCGGCGAGTTCGGGTTGCCCGGCTCGGTCAGCTCGATGATGAACGGCACGGCGTCCATCCGGAAACCGGAGACCCCGAGCTGGAGCCAGAACGACATGATCTTCTTGACCTCGGCCCGGACCTGCGGGTTGGCGAAGTTGAGGTCCGGCTGGAACTTGTAGAACCGGTGGTAGAACCAGGCCTTGGCCGTCCGGTCGTAGCTCCAGGTCTCCTTCTGCTCACCGGGGAAGACCATGCCCTGGTGCCGGTCGTCCGGCTCGGTGTCGGACCAGACGAACCAGTCGCGGTACGGCGAGTCCGGCGACGAGCGGGCGGACTGGAACCACGGGTGCTCGTCGGACGTGTGGTTGACCACCAGGTCGATGATCACGCGGATGCCCCGGTTCTGCGCCTGGTGCAGCAGCTCGGCGAAGTCGCCGAGGGTGCCGAAGCGCGGGTCCACGTTGTAGAAGTCGGTGACGTCGTAACCGTCGTCGCGGTTGGGTGACGGGTGGATCGGGTGCAGCCAGAGGCAGGTCACGCCCAGCCGGGCCAGATAGTCCAACCTTCCGATCAGCCCACGGATGTCACCGACCCCGTCACCGTCGGAGTCGGCGTACGTGTCGATGTCGAGGCAGTAGACGACGGCTTCGGAATACCAACGGTCACCCATGCCGGAGGAACATCTCCGGTCGATCACCGCGGCAAACCCGGGCGTCGGGGCCGGGCGGGGTTGGTTACCGTGCCGGTTATGGAGATCGACCTCGTACCGCCGAGCGAACCGTTGGACTGGGCCCGGGGCGTCTGGCTGCACCCGCCGGTCCGCGCCGCGCAAGGCCCGGCCGGCGAGCTGGTCGTCGAGGCCGGTGCGGAGACGGACTTCTGGCGGCGGACCAGCTACGGCTTCGTCCACGACAACGGGCCCGCCCTGCTGGCGCCGCTGCCGGTCGGCGCCGCCATGGAGGTGAGCTTCGTCCTCGACTTCTCGGCGCAGTTCGACCAGGCCGGCGTGCTGGTCCGCGTCGACGAGGGGACGTGGGTCAAGGCGGGCGTCGAGGTCAGCGACGGCGAGTCCCAGCTCGGCGCGGTGGTGACCAGGGAGTTCTCCGACTGGTCGGTGTCCCCGGTCCCCGGCTGGGCCGGCCAGGAGGTGACCGTGCGGGTCAGCCGCGCCGGCGACGCGCTGACCGTACGGGCCCGGGTCGCGGACGCGGCCTGGCGACTGGTCCGCCTCGCTCCGCTGGACCCGGCGGCCGAGGCGATGGCCGGCCCGTTCTGCTGCGCGCCGACGCGCGCCGGTCTCACCGTGGTGTTCACCGGCTGGCGGCAGGGCCCGGCCGACACCGCGCTGCACCCGGAGGGCTGACCCGGCCGGCGTGGCAGGGCTCACGCGCAGGTGTGTGCCGCCGGTCGCTGGGTATGACCTTCCGATCCCCGGTAGCCGGATCGGAAGGACGACCAATGGCGTACGCCCAGACTGGTGACCCGTCCGAGTTCACCGGCCTGACCGGGTGGGTGGCCTCGGTGATCGACGCGACGGGCCCGGTCGGCGTGGCGCTGCTGGTCGCGTTGGAGAGCATCATTCCGCCGATCCCCAGCGAGATCGTGCTGGCGTTGGCCGGGTTCCTGGCCCACGAGGGCAAGTTCAACGTCGTCCTCGTGGTGGCGGCCGCGACGGTCGGCTCGCTCGTCGGCGCGCTGGTGCTCTACTGGCTCGGCGCGGCGCTCGGCGAGGAACGGCTCAAGCGCTGGCTGGACCGCATCCCGTTGGTGGACCGCGACGACCTGGAGAAGGCCGACCGCTGGTTCGAGCGGCACGGCCGGTGGGCGGTGCTGATCGGCCGGGTGGTGCCGGTGGTCCGCAGCCTGGTCTCCGTGCCGGCCGGGGCCAACCGGATGCCGCTCGGTGAGTTCGTCCTGCTCACCACGATCGGCAGCGGCGTGTGGAACGCCCTCATCGTGGGTGCCGGTTACGCGCTGGGCAGCCGCTGGCAGGACGTCGCGCGCTACAGCGACTGGTTCAACTACGCCATCGGCGTGGTCTTCGTCGTGATGGTGGTCAGTTGGGTGATCCGCAAGGTCCGCCGTCGGCGCGAGCGCGACGACCGGCGGTCGGTGACCGCCGGTCGCTGATCCGCGTCGACAGTTGAGCGCTCGCGGCTCCCTCGCTGGCCGTCAGCCCTGGGCGGTGTCGGCGGGCGACGGTGCGGCCTGGGGCCGGCGCAGCACCGCCTGTTCCAGCGCCGACCAGGCGGTGGTCGTCACCAGGTAGATCACCGCCGCGAGCGGCAGCACCAGCGCCACCAGCACGGTTGTGAACGGCAGCAGGGGCAGCAGCCGGCCGAGCGTGGCGGCGCCCGGCCCCTCGGTGGGCGTACCGGCCACCGTGCCGACCGCCGCCGACGCCCGGCGTGCCCGCCGGGACGACCACCACGCCAGCACCAGCAGCAGGCCCAGCAGGACGACGAAGAGCGGCCCGGCCGCGCCGGACAGCCCGTCGCTCACGTGCTGGCCCAGCGGCACCCCGGCCAGCCGTTCGTCGAGCAGCCCCGTGCCGCCCTCGTCGGTGGCGAACAGCCGGTACAGCACCAACAGGAACGGCGCCTGGAGCAGCAACGGCAGACAGCCGGCGATCGGGTTCGCGCCGGCCGAGCGGTACAGCGCGAACACCTCGCGCTGGAGCGTCGCCGGGTCGTCGGCGTACCGCTGCTGGAGATCGCGCACCTGGGGGGCGAGCGCCGCGCGGCGCCGTTCCCCGCGGACCTGCGCGACGGTCAGCGGGGCGATGAGCAACCGGACGGCGATGGTGAGCAGCACGATGGCGGCGACGGTCGCGGTGCCGCCGGCCAACGGTTCGAGCAGATCGGTGAGCCAGGACAACGCGGTGCCGGCGGCGCCGACGACGTCGTGCAGTGGTGCGAAGGCGAGCATGGGAAACCCCTCGGTCCGATTCCGGAGGGTCCTTCCCGGCGGTGGCCGCCGGCACGAAGGACCGGTGACGGTGGGATCGGCCGCGCGGCGGTGTGGCGCTACGCGGCCGAGGGGAGCCCAGGTGCCCGGGGGCGAGGTCGGCCGGCGGCGTCCGGGTCGATCTGGCGGGGAACCCGGCGACCCCGGGCGCGGGCCCGTAGCCCGGCCCAGCGTCGTGCGACGCCAATTGCCCCCGCCGGGGCGGGCACGTGCGCGGCGAGCAGCGCGGCGAACAGGACCAGGGCGGTCAGGGCGGCCCCGGCCAGCAGGTCGGCCGGGCGGTCGGCCAGCATGGTGAGCTGGGCGAACGCGGACATCCACGCGACCCAGAGGAAACCCAGCGGCACCGGCACGGGCTCAGCATAGGACCCGCTGTCACGCCGCCCGGCCGAATCGCGAGCCCCCCACCGGCCGATCCGCCCGGTGTCAGGCGCCAGTTGTGGGCGACACGCGCGGGCAGCGCGCCGTCACACGTTTCCGAGCGTTGCCACTGTGGGTAACCAGACGGCCGACCGACGCGGACGGACCGCAGACGGCAGAAACGGACGGTGGTGTCGCGATGACGGGCCAGGTGGCGGAGGCGCCCAGCGGGACGACCGCGGGGACCGAATTGCTCACCGTGGGTGTCGAGGAGGAGTTTCTGCTCGTCGACCCGCACACCGGAGCCGCGGTGCCCGCCGTCGACCTGGTGATGGAGCAGGTGCCGGCGGAACTGCGCGGTCAGGTGGAGCGCGAGTTCCAGACCAGCCAGATCGAGATCGGCTCGCCGCCCGGTCTTGAGCTGTCCTCGATCCGGCACTCCCTCGGCGTCCTGCGTAAGGCCCTCGCCGAGGCGGCCGAGCGGGCCGGCGTACGGCTGCTGGCCATCGGCACCGGCCCGGTGGACGGCCCGGTGCCGCCGGTCGTGGACAAGCCCCGCTTCGACCGGATGATCGAACGCTTCCGGCTGCTCGTGCCCGGCCCCGGCAACAACGGCATGCACGTGCACGTGGGCGTCCCCGATCCGGAGACCGGCGTGCAGGTGCTCAACCACGTCCGGCCGTGGCTGCCGATGCTGCACGCCGTCACCACCAACTCGCCGTTCGCCGGTGGCGAGGACACCGGCTACGCGAGCTGGCGCTCGGTGGAGTGGGAGCGCTGGCCGTCGGTGGCGCCGACGCCCTGGTTGGAGTCGCACGAGCACTACCAGCGGCTGATCCGTCAGTTGATCTCCAGCGGCGTGATGCTCGACGAGGGGATGCTCTACTGGTACGCCCGGCTGTCGGCGAAGTACCCGACCGTGGAGCTGCGGATCGGCGACGTCTGCCCGACGGTGGACGACGCGGTGCTGGTCGCCGCGCTGGTGCGGGCACTCGTGGCCACCGCCATGGCCGACGTCGAGGCCGGCCGGCCCGCCCTGCGCACGGACCACCACCTGCTGGTCGGCGCGCACTGGAGGGCCGCCCACGACGGCCTGGAAGGCGAGGGCGTCGACGTCACCAACGGCGAGCTGCGCCCGGCCTGGGAGCTGCTGGACCGGTTCGTGGAGCGGATGCGGCCGGCGCTGGAGCAGCACGACGACTGGGCGGAGGTGTCCGACCTGTTGGGCGGGCTGCGCCGCCACGGCACCGGCGCGGCGCGGCAGCGTGCCGTGTACGCCCGTACCGGACGGCTCGTCGACGTGGTGCAGGACGTGGCGCGACAGACCCGTGGCTGAACACGCCCGTGACAGGATGGTCCCGTGGCGCAACGACTGATCGTCATCGGCGGGAACGCCGCCGGCATGTCGGCGGCGTCGCAGGCACGACGCCGCCGCGGCCCTGACGACCTGGAGATCGTGGTCTTCGAGCGCGGTCACTTCACCTCCTACTCGTCGTGCGGCATCCCGTACTGGATCAGCGGGATGGTGTCCGGCCCGGACGAGCTGATCGCGCGGACCCCGGAGACGTTCCGCACGAAGTTCGCCGTGGACGTCCGGATGCGGCACGAGGTGACGACCATCGACCTCGAACGGCGCGAGGTGGTCGCCCGGGACCTGGCGGGCGGCGGCGAGGTCCGCGAGCGCTTCGACGAACTGGTGTACGCCGCGGGCGCGGTGCCGGTGCAGCCACCGTGGGCGGACACCGACGCGGGCGGCGTGTTCGGGATGCAGACCCTCGACGACGGTGCGGCCCTGCGCGCCTGGCTGGACGCCGAGCCGCAGCCCAGCCGGGCAGTGGTGGTCGGTGGCGGGTACATCGGCGTCGAGATGGCCGAGGCGCTGATCGAGCGCGGCCTCGCGGTGACCCTGGTCGAGGCGGGCCAGCAGCCCATGGCGACGGTGGACGGCGACATGGCCGAACTGGTCGCCGAGGCCATGCGCGGCCTCGGCATCACGATCCGCACCAGCCTGCCGGTGACCGGCCTGGATCAGCGGGACGGCCGGGTGTCCGCGGTGGTCACGGCCGAGGGCTCGATGCCGACCGACGTCGTGGTCCTGGGGTTGGGCGTACGCCCGAACACCGCGCTCGCCAAGGCTGCCGGCTTTCCGATCGGGCCCACGGGTGGCATCCGCGTGGACCGCCGGATGCGGGTGCCGGGGCTGCCCGGGGTCTGGGCCGCGGGCGACTCCGTGGAGACGCTGCACCGGGTCAGCGGACTGCCGGTGCACGTGCCGCTGGGCACGCACGCCAACAAGCAGGGCCGGACGGCCGGCATCAACATCGGCGGCGGGTACGCGACCTTCCCGGGCGTGATCGGCACCGCGGTGACCAAGGTCTGCGACCTGGAGGTGGGTCGGACGGGCCTGCGCGAGCGGGAGGCCAGGGCGGCCGGCTTCGAGTTCGTCTCGGTGGTCGCCGACTCGACCAACCGGGCCGGCTACTACCCCGGCGCGCGGACGATGACCGTCAAGCTGATCGCCGAGCGACCCAGCGGCCGGCTGCTCGGCGCGCAGATCGTCGGCTGGTCCGAGGCGGCCAAACGGATCGACACGTTGGCCGTGGCTCTGTGGAACGGCATGACGGTGGATGACATGACCGCGCTCGACCTCGGCTACGCTCCGCCGTACGCGCCGGTCTGGGATCCGGTGCTGATCGCCGCCCGAAAGGCGGTCGACGCGCTCGCCGCTCTCGACCGCTGACCCGCGCCCGCCGTGGAGGACCACCCCGTGACCCAGACTCCGACCAGGTCGGCCGCACGCCGACGCCCAACCATGGTCGATGTCGCCCGGCACGCCGGGGTCAGCCTGAAGACGGTCTCCCGGGTGGTCAACGACGAGCCGGTGGGGCAGGAACTGCTCGGCCGTGTGCTGGCCGCGATCGCCGAGCTGGGTTTCCGGCGCAACGACATCGCGCGCAACCTGCGCTCGCGGCAGCTCAACGCCACGGTCGGGCTGCTCATCGAGGAGATCGCCAACCCGTTCTACGCCACCATCGCGAGCGTCGCCGCCGAGATCGCCGCCGCGCACGGCACCATGTTGATCACCGCTTCGTCGGAGGAGGACCCGGAGCGGGAACGCGCCGTCCTCCAGGACTTCACCCAGCGCCGCGTCGACGGGCTGCTGGTGGTGCCGGCGGGTCCCGACCACTCGTTCCTGCGCCGCGAGGTCGAGCTGGGCATGCCGGTGGTCTTCCTGGACCGGCCACCGCAGGGGCTGCTCGCGGACGCCGTGCTGCTGGACAACCGAGGTGGCGGCCGGGCCGGGGTCGGCGCGCTGCTCGACGAGGGGCACCGGCGGGTCGGTCTCCTGCTCGGCGCTCCGAGCGTCCCCACCATGCGTGAGCGGCTGGTCGGCGCTCGGGCCGCGCTGGCGGAGGCCGGAGTCGAGCCGGACGATTCGCTGGTCCGCGAGCGCCTGATCGCCCCCGAGGACGCGGGCCGGGCGGTCGCCACGCTGCTCGACCTCCCGGACCCGCCCACCGCGTTCTTCTGCGGCAACAACCGGCTCACCGTCGGCGCCCTCGCCGAGCTGCACCGCCGGGGCAGCGACGCGGCGCTGGTCGGCTTCGACGACTTCGAGCTGGCCCACCTGATGCCCCGGCCCTTGACGGTCGTCGGCTACGACACGCGGGAGCTGGCCCGCGTGGCGACGGAGCGCCTCTTCGAGCGGATCGCCGGCGACGACTCCCCGCCAGCAACCACAGTCCTACCCACCCGCCTCCTACGCCGAGGCCTCCCCTAACGACCCACCCCGCACCCCCGCACCCCCGCGCCCCACCCCGCACCCCGCACCCCGCGCCCCCGCACCGCCGCGCCCCGCGATCTTGCACTTTCTGTCGTTGTTTTGTGCAGGATCACGCGCTTTGTCGGGGCAGAAAGTGCAAGATCGCGGAGGTGGGGGGCAGGGGCCGGGGGGTTGGCGGGTTGGGGTCAGGGTGTTGTGGTCAGGAGGGCTTCTACCTCTGCTCGGCGGGGTGGGTCGGCGCCTCGGTGGGCGCAGGTCAGCGCGGCCACCGTCGCGGCCTGGCGCAGGACTGCGCTCCACTGCTGCTCGGTCACCGCGGCGAGCCGGTCGGCCGGCCGGTCACCGAGCGCGTCGATGTCGGCCAGCGCGGCCAGCAGGCCACCGGTGAACGAGTCGCCGGCGCCGACGGTGTCGACCACTGTGGTGCGTACCGCCGGTTGTTCGTGCAGTGCGCCGTTCGGGGCGAGCAGCCATGCGCCCTCGCCACCCCGGGTGACCACCGCACAGGACACGCCGGCCTCGCGCCATTCGGCCAGCACGTCGCCCACCGAGCGGTCCGGGTAGAGCCAGGCCAGATCCTCGTCGCTGGCCTTGACGACGTGCGCGAGGCGGATCTGGCGGCGGGTCCGCTCCTGCTCCGCGGCCCGGTCCGTCACGATGCTCGGGCGCAGGTTCAGGTCGATCGAGATGGTCAGCCCGTCGCGGTCGCGTTCGCGGGCGAGCAGGCCCTCCAGCACCTGCGCGCCGGGCGCGAGCGCGAGCGCGAGGGACCCGGTGTGCAGGGCCGTCGCCGACGATCCGGCCAGGTCGGGCAGCTCCTGCGGGGTCCACTGCCAGTCCGCCGCGCCGTCGAGCCGGAACTCGTAGCTGGCCTGCCCGGTGGCGTTCAGGGTGGCCACCGCCACCGACGTGGGCTCGGCGGCGCGGACCGCCCACCGCAGGTCCACCTGGTTGGCCGCCAGGTGCTCGGCGATCTGTTGGCCGTACTCGTCGGGGCCGATCCGGGCCAGCAGCCGCACCGGCTCGTCGAGCCGCGCCAGGGTGACCGCCACGTTCGCCGGGGAGCCACCCGGCACCGCCCGCTGCCCCTCGGCGGTGACCACCAGGTCGATGAGGGCCTCGCCCGCCACCACGATCATGCGGTCACCGTGCCGGGGTCGAGCGGGCCGGGACCACCGAGGCCGGCGGCCGAGCGGGACAGGAGCACCGCCTGGTACGCGTGGTAGACGTCCGGCCGGCCGTGCCAGACCGTGTCGGCGGGCAGGTTCCGCTCGTCCAGCTCGTGCCGCCAGCCGGTGCCGTCGATCAGGTAGCGGCGTGCGTACGCCCAGAAGACCCGGTACCACTCGTCGTAGACGGCGTCCCCGGTGCGGCGGTGCAGGGTGACCGCCGCGCCGATGGCCTCGGCCAGCACCCAGTGCATCCGGGAGCGGACCACCGGCTGGTCGTCCCAGTCGATCGTGTAGACGAAACCGTCGGCGCCGTCGACCGCCCAGCCGCGCCGCACGGCGGCCGCGAAGAGGGTACGGGCGTCGGCGAGCAGCCAGCCCGGTGGCTGCGGCAGGACCGCCTCCAGCTCCAGCAGCAGCCGGGCCCACTCCAGCCAGTGGCCCATCGTCGAGCCGTACGGCCGGAACGGGTCGGCGGGCTGGTCCCGGTTGTAGTCGAGCAGTGGCGTCCAGTCGGCCGTGAAGTGCTCGGGCAGCCGCCAGTCGTGCCGGGCGGCCTCGGTGTGCACCAGGTGGGTGGCGATCCGCAGGGCCCGGTCGGTCCAGCTCGTGTCACCGGTGGCGGCGGCAGCGGCGAGGAACGCCTCGACCATGTGCATGCTGCTGTTCGCGCCTCGGTAGTCCTCGGTGACCGTCCAGTCCCGGTTCCACGATTCCCGGACCGCGCCAGCGTCGTCGTCCCAGAACCGGTCCCGCACCACTGTCAGCACGTCGGCGAGCAGGCGATCCGCGCCGGGTCGCCCGGCCCGGGCGGCGCTGGACGCGGCGAGGAGCACGAACGCGTGGTCGTACCCGGCCTTGCGCTCGTCGGTGGGCGTGCCCTCCTGGTCGACGGCGCTGAACCAGCCGCCGTACCGCTCGTCGCGCAGCAGCGTGCTGAGCGCGGCGACGCCGTGGTCGACGAGGGCTGCGGCATCCGGGTCACCGTTGCGGTGGGCCAGCGCAGCCACGTGGGTCATCCGGCAGGTGATCCACGTGTAGAGAGGTTCGCCACGATCCGGGGTGCGGTCGTCGGTGAGCCACCAGAACCCGCCCTCGGGGCGGACCGCGCGGCGGGCCGTGTCGAGCAGCGTGTGGGTCTGGTCGGCGAGGAACCCGGCCAGGTCGGGCAGGTCGGGTGACCCTGCCGGGGCAGGGGTCTGGTCGGCGTCGGGTCGGGGCACGTCGCTCATTTCAGCTGGTCACCGTGGGGTAGGAAAGGGACATAGGGCCAGGATCGGCGGGCGAACTGGGTGCGCGCCGGAAAACCGCCAACGGGACACCGTAGACCGGCCGGTCTTTCGCCGGGTACGGCGTGAAGGAAATCATGTGTACGATTCCTCCCCTTTGCCCGTTGACATCGTTGTCACTCTCAAACCCTGCTCCGGAGGCCTGCCGACTGTCAATTCCAGTTGCGTCACACCCACCCGATCCAGAGACCGAGCGGCGCCGCGCTGGACGGTGGCTCGACACCGGGCCGGCCGCCGCGTCCCGACCCGCGTCGACCCGGCCGCCCTGCCCGCGCCGCCGCACGGACCGGCCCGGTCAGTAGTAGTCGTCGATCGGCCGACGCGCCTCCTCGAACAGCGCCGGCCCCTCGTAGCGGACCGGAGGCAGCGGCGGGGTGGCCGGCTTGACCTCCTCGAACTGCTCGCCCGACAGGGCGTACACCACGCGCCCGAGGCCGGACCGGTCGATGGCTGTCGCGCACATCGGGCAGGGCTGGCAGCTCGTGAACATCGTGGTGCCGGCGGCCGCTTCCGGGGAGAGTTCCCGGGCGGCCAAGCGGGCCAGCTTCAGCTCCGGGTGGGCGGTGATGTCCGAATCCGAGACGACCGTGTTGTGGTCCTCGATCAGGACGACGCCGCCCGCGTCGACCAGCAACGAACCGAACGGTCGTTCGCCGGCAGCCCCGGCCCGGCTGGCGAGTTCCACGGCACGGCGGAGAAACTTCTCGTCCTCAGGTGTCATCCGTACCACGCTAGCCACAGTGGATCCGACACGCGAACACTGTCGATTCAGCACGATGGATGACCCAGGATGGCCTGATGGATCTGCCTGAGGGACTCGGCTGGATACGAGGGTCAGCGGTCGGCCGGGGCTGGCTGGCCGCGCTTCCGACGTTGCTGGCGGAGTGCGCCGAGCAGTGGTCGCTGCGCCTGGGCCGGCCCTTTCCGTACGCGTACGCCTCCCTGGCGCTCCCCGCCGACCTGCCCGACGGCACGGCGGCGGTGCTCAAGCTCCAGTTCCCGACCGAGGACAGCCGGCACGAGGCCCCGGCGCTGGCCCACTGGGACGGCGACGGCGCGGTCCGGCTGCTCGCGCACGACCCGGACCGCCACGCCCTGCTGGTGGAACGCTGCCAACCCGGCACGCCGCTGTACGAACTGCCGCTGGACCGGGCACTGGACGCGGCGATCGACGTGCTGCCCCGGCTCTGGCGACCAGCCGGCACGCCGTTCACCCCGCTCGCCGAGGAGGCCGCCGGCTGGCTCGACCGGATTCCGCGAAGCTGGGAACGGACCGGTCGCCCGTACGAGCGGCGGCTGCTCGACGCCGCCTGCGCCCTGCTCGTCGACCTGGCGTCGAGCCAGGGCGAGCAGGTGCTCGTCAACCAGGACCTGCACGCCGGCAACGTGCTCGCCGCCGACCGCGAGCCCTGGCTGGTGATCGACCCGAAGCCACTGAGCGGCGAGCGGGAGTTCTCGGTCGTGCCGCTCGTACGCGGTCAGGAGCTGGGCCACTCGCCGGCCGCCGTCCGGCACCGGCTCGACCGGCTCAGCACCGACCTCGGGCTGGACGCCGAGCGGGTACGGGGTTGGACGATCGGCCACACGATCGCCTGGAGCATCGACGGGGACGTCGTCTTCCCGCACCAGATCGAGGTGGTCCGCTGGCTGCTCGACGGCGAGTGACGTCCGGCGGCGGGCGGTCAGCCGGGCTGGCAGGCGCGGCACCAGTAGAGGTTGCGGCCGGCCAGCTCGCTCCGGCTGACCTCGGTGCCGCAGACGTGGCAGGGCCCGCCGGCGCGGCGGTAGACGTACACCTCGCCGCCGTGGCGGTCGACCCGCGGTGGTCGCCCCATCGCCTCCGGCAGGTGGACGTCGCGCACGGTGTCGATCCGCCCCTGCCGCAGGGCGAGGCGCATCAGCTCGACCAGGTCGGCCCAGAGCGCGTCCCAGCCGGCGCGGGTCAGGTGGCGGCCCGGCATGGTCGGCGACAACCCGGCCCGGAACAGCGCCTCGGTCACGAAGATCAGCCCGGTGCCGGCCACCACCGACTGGTCCAGCAGCAGCGCCGCGAGGGGCGTGGGGCTGCGGGAGATCCGGGCGTACGACCGCTCGGGGTCGGCGTCTGCGCGCAGCGGGTCCGGCCCGAGGCGCTCGCGCAGGGCGGTGACCTCGGGCGGGGTGAACAGTTCGCAGGCGGTGGGCCCGCGCAGGTCGAGCCAGTGCCGGTCACTGGCCAGCCGCAGTCGCAGCTGGCCGACGGGCTCGGGCGGCTCCCCCGGCCCGTCGGTGAACTTCCCGTACAGGCCGAGGTGGACGTGCAGGGTCAGCTCACCGGCGTAGTGGTGCAGCAGGTGCTTGCCGTACGCCTCGGTGCTCTCCAGGACCGTGCCGGACAGCCGGGCCGCGCCCTCGGCGAAGCGGCCCTGCGGGCTTGCGGCGTGCAGCTTGTCCCCGGCGAACAGCTCGGCGTGCCGGGCTGCCAGGCGATGAATCGTGTGTCCCTCTGGCACGGGACCCAAGGATAGTCAGCGGCAGCCGGCCGGGCCGAATGAGCGGCGCGGACACATCAGCCCAGGCGCTGCTCCCTGACGTCGGCCACGAACGACGCCCAGGCGCGCGGAGCAAAGATCAGAGCGGCTTCGGACGGGGCCTTGCTGTCCCGGACGGCGATGACGCCGGGGAGGTTGTCGGCCACCTCGACGCAGTTGCCGCCGCTCCCGCCGCTGCGGGTGCTCTTGCGCCAGGTGGCACCGGCCAGGTCAGTCATGATGCTCCTCGATGATCGAAGTGATCATTTTCTCTGATTCTGCCTCAGTCGACGCCAGCGTCTCCAGATCAGACCAGACATGTTCGAAGGCGGCCACCTCGGTTGGCTTGTCGAGGTAGAGCGCCCCGGTGATGTTCTCCAGGTAGACGGTGGTTGGCTCGGTCGACGCCCTCCCGAACGCCTGCGGGAAGCCCAGCAGGACGAAGGTGCCGGTCTCGCTGGCCAGCGGCGGACCGGCGGCGAGCGGCAGCACCCGCAGGCTGACGTTCGGCAGCCGCGCCGCGTCGAGCAGGTGGCGCAACTGCCCCACCATCGCCCGGCGGTCGGGGATCGTGCGCCGCAGCACCGCTTCGCTCAGGACGACCCGCAACGCGGGCGCGGTCGGCAGCCGGCGGACGAGGATGCCCTGGCGTTGCAACCGGACCTCGACCAGCTTCTCCCGATCCTCGGCGCTCATGGTCGGATTCTTGCGGCGAAAGAGCTCGCTGGCGTATTCGCGGGTCTGCAGGAGGCCGGGGATCAGCTCGGCGTCATATTGGCGCAGGGTCGAAGCCGACGATTCCAGGCCGACGTACAGCGAGAACCACGACGGGACGACATCGCCGTACGAATGCCACCACCCTTTCGCGCGAGTTTCCTTCGCGAGCGCGGCGACGATCTCCCGCATATCTTCGGGCACCCGGTAGAGAGCGCACATCGCGCGGGCGTCCACCACCCGCACCGGGACCAGACCCTTCTCGATGCGCCACACCTTCTGCCGCGAGCAGTCCAGTGCCACGGCCGCGGCGTCCAGCGTCACCGAGGCGTCCTCGCGGAGCTGGGTGAGCAGCCGGCCGAGCTGTCGCCGAGGGACCGTGGACCCGCCTGTTTCATCCGTCATGCAACATCACCGCACCCTTCCTGCAACACCGAATGTTTCGCCCCGCACCCATTTCTTTTCCATTCCTCGTGCGTCAATACGGGTCGAGACTAGGACGGCGCGGAGTTGTTGCACAAGGGGGCCGGCGTGGAACAGGCTGTCACGTATCGGGGGCCGGAAAAGGACGCCACTAATGGCGTCGGCGGCAATTCGGCGGAAAGGATGCCGCGGTGCGCGTGTCGTACGACGAATACCTCTTGGCCACCGCGCTGACCCTCGCCCGCCGGCATCGGCCGGCGTGGAGTTGGACGCGGTGGCGCCGGGTGTGCCGCTGCGGCGCGGAGCTGCCCTGCCGGGCCCGTCACCGCATCCCGATCAACCGTGGGCACTGGCCGACGTGACCGAGCTGAAGCCCGGCGACCTCCTGCTGATCGGGGCGGCCTGCTCGGTGCAGTTCTCCGGCGACCGCGAGCTGCGGTTGCGACTGGTGAGCGTGGACGCGCGCCCCACCTACCACGGGTGGGTCTGGCTGACCGGCTACGTCCTGGACGCCAAGGGCCTGGCCGTCGACAAGCGGGAGTTGTACGTGCGGCGGGCCGGGCTGCGGGTGCTCCACTCCGCGCCGGCGCGGGGCAGGTCAGTCCGCGCGTGATGGCCGTACCCGTAATTGGTGTCAGGAAACGCCCAACGGGGTAGTTGAGGGCGGTACCGCGTGGGTGCCACCCTCTCCGTCGGCCACCACGCATTCATCAGGAGGTGTGTAGTGGTCAGGATTCCTTCGCTGTCCCGCCGGTCCGAGCCGGCACCGACGCGGGACGAGAACCTCGACGGCCGCGTCGACGGCCGCGACGTCCCGGTCGCCGACCGGGAGAGCAGCACGGCGGTCACCGACACCGCCCGGTCCGGGGACGTCACCGACCGACCGGTGGTCACCGACCGGGACGCCGACCAGACGACGTACCGCAGCACGACGGCGACCGGCGACCAGGCCGGCGAGGCCGAGCGGCGTGCCGCCGAGCGCGCGGCCGTGGCCCGGGCCGCCACCGCCCGCCCGGTGGAGGGCGACGCCCGATCCGGCGCCGTCCGCTCGGACGGCCCGACCCGGGCGAGCAGCGCCGCGGCGACCGCCCCGACCATCGAGCGGGACACCGACCTCGACCGCGACCGCACGACCCGACGCCCCGAGCGCGACACGGACCTCGACCGGACGACTCCACGGCCCGACCCGACCGACAGTGTCGGGACCGACCGCCCGGTCGACGCGACCCCCGGGCACACCGAGCCGGAGCCGCCGGTGACGCGCGGCCCGAAGCCCCGGGCCAGCCTGCTCGCCACCCTCGGCCTCATCGCCTCCGTCGCCGGTGCGCTGTTCGTGCTGACCGGCACCCTGGCCGGGTACGGCATCGGCGTCGGCGCGTTCGGCGCGGTGCTCTCGGTGCTCGGCCTGATGGCCACCCGCCGCCGGCACGTCGCCGGCAAGACCGACGCGCTGTTCGGCGTGCTCATCGGGCTCGCGGCGGTGGTGATCGGCGTGCTGGCGATGACCGGTCAGTTCGACTGGCCGACCACCGACGGCGACTGGGTGCAGCGCTTCCGCGAGTGGCTTGATTCACAGTTTGTGGACCGTTTCTAGCGGGCACTGTTCCGCTCGCCGGTGATGCACCGGCGAAAAGCCGGCGGTTCGCCGGCAGCCCGCAGGTGGTTCACCGATCGGGCAACACCCTTTCAGGGGCGGCGATTCGCCGCCCCTGAAGTGTGTCCGGGGTCCGCACAGGCCGTCTCCAGGAGGGGACATCGCGCGGACCCGCACCTTCCCTCCGCTCCCTCTCTTGAGCCCCTCTCCGCCTCTCTCTTCCTCTTCCTCCTGCTCGCTCCTTGCCTTCCGGCTCCCCTTTCTCCTCCTTTCATCCTTTGCTCTGCTTCACCCCAGGCAACACCGAGCGTCCGATTACCGGACGGCAGGTGTTGCCTCCGCTGAAGCAGAGCAAAGGATGCGCCCACTGCCCCCGCAGCCGGGCCCGCACGTCGACCCCGCACGTCGGCCCGCAGACGGACGGTGTCGCGCGCACGGCCGGTGTCGTCCCACAGGCCACGTCGGGTGACGCGGAGCACCAGCAGCCCTGGCCGGCCCATCTACGCAACGAATCGCGGCGCGAGACTGACCACACGCAACGAATGTTCGGTCTGCGCAACCTTCGGTGGTGGATCCTTCCGCTGGGGCCGCATACCGTTGAGCAACGGCACCAGCCCGTGGGCCACGGTGGCCGGGCGTGCCCGACCCCTGGGAGCAGGACAATGACGATGGACGCCACCAGCCAGCGCCTGTTGATGTGCCGGCCGACGTACTTCGCCGTCGACTACGCGATCAACCCCTGGATGGACCCGAGCGCGCCGGTCGACGCCGCGCTGGCCGTCCGGCAGTGGGAGCAGCTGCGCCAGACGTACCTGGACCTGGGCCACACCGTCGAGGAGATCACTCCGGTGCCCGGCCTGCCCGACATGGTCTTCGCCGCCAACGGCGGCACCGTGATCGACGGCAAGGCGATGGCTGTGCAGTTCCGCGACCCGCAGCGCGCCGACGAGGCCCCGGCCTACCGGGCCTGGTTCGAGGCCGCCGGCTTCGAGTTGTACGACCCGAAGCACGTCAACGAGGGCGAGGGCGACGTCCTGCTGGCCGGTGACCACCTGCTCGCCGGCACCGGCTTTCGCACCGCGCACGCCTCGCACGCCCAGTTGCAGGAGGTCTTCGGCTACCCGGTGATCACCATGCAGCTCGTCGACCCGCGCTTCTACCACCTGGACACCGCGCTGACCGTGCTCGACGAGCGGACCGTGGCGTACCTGCCGGAGGCGTTCTCCCCCGGCAGCCAGGCCGTGCTGCGCCGGCTCTTCCCCGACGCGGTGCACGCCACCATGGCCGACGCGGAGGTGCTGGGCCTGAACGCGGTCAGCGACGGACGGCACGTCGTGCTGCCCGCGCAGGCCACGGACCTGGCCGCCAAGCTGCGCGACCGAGGTTACGAGACCATCGGTGTCGACCTGTCCGAGCTGCGCAAGGCCGGCGGCGGACCGAAGTGCTGCACGCTGCGACTCCGTCAGGGAAAGGCAAGCGAGTGATCGAGGACATGCTGCGGACCCCGTCCGCCGTACGCGACGCGGAGAAGTACACCGCGCACAACTACCACCCGCTGCCGGTGGTGATCTCGTCGGCCGAGGGCGCGTGGCTCACCGACGTGGACGGCAAGCGCTACCTGGACTGCCTGGCCGGCTACTCGGCGCTGAACTTCGGTCACCGGCACCCGCAGTTGATCGCCGCCGCGCACGCCCAACTGGACCGGCTCACGCTGACCAGCCGGGCGTTCATCCACGACCAGTTCGCCGACTTCTGCCGGGAGTTGGCCGAGCTGTGCGGCAAGGACCTCGTGCTGCCGATGAACACCGGCGCGGAGGCGGTGGAGACCGGGATCAAGGTGGCCCGCAAGTGGGGCTACCAGGTCAAGGGCGTCACCCCGGGCCAGGCCAACATCGTGGTCGCCGAGGGCAACTTCCACGGCCGGACCACCACCATCGTGAGCTTCTCCACCGACGAGGACGCCCGCGCCGACTTCGGGCCGTACACCCCGGGCTTCACCGTCGTGCCGTACGGCGACCTGGACGCGCTGACCGCCGCGATCGACGAGAACACGGTGGCCGTGCTGCTGGAGCCGATCCAGGGCGAGCAGGGCGTGGTGGTGCCGCCGGAGGGCTACCTGCCGGGCGTACGACAGGTCTGCACCGAGCGGAACGTGCTCTTCATCGCCGACGAGATCCAGTCGGGTCTGGGGCGTACCGGCCGGACGTTCGCCTGTGACCACGAGGGCGTCGTGCCGGACATGTACCTGCTGGGCAAGGCGCTCGGCGGCGGCATCGTGCCGGTCTCCGCGGTGGCCGCGAACGCCGAGGTGCTTGGCGTGCTCAAGCCCGGTCAGCACGGCTCCACGTTCGGCGGCAACCCCCTCGCGTGCGCGGTGGCCATCGAGGTCGTCCGGCTGCTGGCCACCGGCGAGTTCCAGCGTCGCTCCGCCGAGCTGGGCGAGCGGCTGCGCGCCGGCCTGGAAGCTCTGCTCGGCAAGGGCCTGGTCGGCGTACGCGTGCGCGGCCTGTGGGCCGGCCTGGACATCGACCCGGCGCTGATGAGCGGCCGGGAGGCGTGCGAGCGCCTGATGGAGCGCGGCATCCTCGCGAAGGACACCCACGGCTCCACCATCCGACTCGCCCCACCGCTGGTGATCACCGAAGAGGAGATCGACCAAGCGGTGGCGCAACTAGCCGAGGTCCTGGCCGCCTGACCCCGGCAGCGCTGGACGGGAGGCGGGCGTCGGGGTTCCGACGCCCGCCTTTCGGGTTACGGGCGGGGCAGGCGCATCGCCATCGTGGGGGCTTCGGCCATCACCGACGTGGGAGTGAACGGGGCACCCGTCGGCAACTCCTCGGCGCGGCCGATCTGCACGCCCGGGTACAGCTCGATCATGTCGTTCTCGCCCAGCACCCGGGACTGCTGCGGGGCCAGGGGGATCCGGTCCGCCTCGTTCATCGACCCGGCCGGCCGGATGCCGGAGCCGTTGGTGCTGACGTCGGTGACGATGACCTCGCCAACCCGCAGCTCGAAGCGGACGTGACCCCGGCTGATCCACCGCCGGGCCTCGTCGTTGAGCCACTGGCCGAGCATGATCCCGCCGTCCTGCTCGGGTGCCCGACCGGCCACCACCGGCTGCTCCTCGCTCAGCACGAACCGCCGCCGCACCAGGCCACCCACGCGCACGGCGAGCACCTCCGTACGCGGACGCGGGCCGCCGTCACCGAGGCGTGCGCCGTGTCGCGGGCAGGTCGGCACGCCGTTACGCAGCGAGGGCGGCGGCTGCGCGGCCGGGCTGCGGTCCGCCCCTCCGGCCAGGTCGGCGAACGCGCCACCGCCACCACCGCCGCCGAACAACGCGCAGCCCGACTCCGGGCAGCGCCACTGCCGGGCCAGCAGCTTCGCACCGGTCGGCGAACGCTTGCCGGCCACCGGGGCGTGCCCGCCGCCGACGTGCGCGATGAACACCGGCCCACCGGCGCCCGGCACCGGGGCGACCACCCGGCCGGGCTGCTCGACCAGCCACGGGAACCGCCCGCGCAGCCCGTCGAAGCGCACCCGGGTGAGCACCGGAAGGCCCAGCAGGTCGGCGACCTCCAGCATCCGGTCACCCGGGTTGTCCAGCACCTCCACGAGCCCGTCGTCGGCCCAACGGCGAACCACCATCCGCTCGTTGGAGGTCAGGTCGGCGTCGGAGAGCAGCGCCCGGTGCACCACTGCGTACACCTGGACGCTGTCCTCCTCCAGCTCGCGGGAGAGCGCGTCGATGACCATGCCGAGGCGCAGCAGGCTCGCCGGCCGGCCACCGTCGATGTCCTGGTAGCGGATGATCTCGGCCAGGTCGAGCACCGCCCGGGCCAGCGACGGGTCGGTGCAGACCCGCCCCTCGATGGCGTCCAGAACCTTGCTGATCTCGAATCTCATGCCGCACTCCGGACGATGTCGTCGATCCGCCGGGCCAGCTCGATGTCCCGGTGGGTTACCCCGCCGGCCGAGTGCGTGACACAGCGGAAGGTCAGGGTCCGCCATCGGATGTCGATGTCGGGATGGTGGTCGAGCTCCTCGGCCACCGCCGCCACCCGGTCCACCACCGCGATGGCGTCCGGGAAACTGCCGAGCTGAACGGTGCGGCCGATGCCGGTCGGGTCACCCGACCAGTCGGCCAACCCGCCCAGCTCTTCTCGCACCGCGTCCGCGGTGAGCAGGTCTGCCATGACCAGACCCTACCGGTGGCGCATCCACCGGGCCGTACGCGCCACCGCTCAGTCGACGCGCGCAGAAGCCGGCGGGGCGGCATCATCGGATGCCGCCCCGCCGGTACGTCTCACGTCAGCCGTGTTCAGCCGCGCAGCGGCCGACCCACCTCGTGCAGGTGGCCGAGCGCCTGCCGGTACGACTCGATCAGCCCGGTCTCCGCGTACGGGATGCCCTGCTCGGCGCAGTAGGCACGGACGATCGGCTGCGCCCGGCGCAGGTTCGCCCGGGGCATGTTCGGGAACAGGTGGTGCTCGATCTGGTAGTTGAGGCCGCCCAGCGCGGTGTCGACCAGCCGGCTGCCCCGCACGTTGCGTGAGGTCAGCACCTGCTTGCGCAGGAAGTCCAGCTCGTCCTCGGCGGTCGGCATCGGCATGCCCTTGTGGTTCGGCGCGAACGCACAGCCCATGTAGAGGCCCCACAGCCCCTGGTGCACGGCGGCGAAGAGCAGCGCCTTGCCCGGCGACATGACCGCCAGCAGCAGCGCCACATACCCGGCGGTGTGCGCGACGAGGAGCCCCGCCTCGACCGCGCGGTGCCGCATCGGCGTCGCGTACCGGCCACTCTGCTCCCGGCCGATGATCGCCCGGATGCTCGCCACGTGCAGGCTCAGACCCTCGAGAAAGAGCAGCGGGAAGAAGAGGTACGCCTGCCGGCTGGCCATCCAACGGTGTGCGCCCCGGGTCTGGACGGCCTGTTCGGGAGTCCACACCAGCGCGCCCGCGCCGACGTCCGGGTCCTCGTCCTCGTGGTTCGGGTTGGCGTGGTGCCGGTTGTGCTTGTCGACCCACCAGCCGTAGCTGATCCCCACCGCCGCGTTGCCGGCGACCAGCCCGACGACCTCGCTCGGGCCGCGTCGACGGAACATCTGGCGGTGCCCGGCGTCGTGACCGAGGAACGCGACCTGGGTGGTGGCCACCGCCATCACGGCCGCCAGCGCCACCTGCCACCAGGAGTCGCCGACCAGGAACACGGCGACCCAGCCGGCCACGAAGGCGCCGAGGGTGAGCACGAGGCGGGCAACGTACGAGGCAGGTCGCCGCTCCAGCAGGCCGGCCTGACTGATCCGTCGGGACAACTGTGCGTAATCACTACCTCGCCGTCGTACCGGCGGTTCCGCCACCGCTCCGAGCGCCATTACTGCTCCTGTTCCGCTTGCGCCCGAACCAGGCTGGTTCGGGGTCAATGTCAGTCTCCCCGCATCGGTTGCGGTGAGTAACCCTGACAACCCCCGGATGGGGGGTAGGGCGGGCCCTACCCCCGGCCTCGATTCAGCCCAGCCGGGCCACCGCGGCGCGCAGTCGGGCCAGGTCGCGACGCCGCCGCTCGTAGCTGGCGGCCAGCCCGATCAGCGCCAGCCCGCCGGCACCCAAATAGATCCACCGGGGCAGCAGGTCCCAGCCACGGGCGATCTCGTGCAGCGCCAGGACCGCCAGCACCGCACCGCCGAGCAGCACGGGAGCCTGCCAGCGGCGGCTCGCGCCGGCCAGCACCACGACCAGCGCCGCCGCCCCGAGCAGCAACCGTCGCCACGGCTGCGGATCCGGCCCGGCCAGCACCGACACCAGGCTCGGCAGCAGCGCCGCGACCAGCCCCGGGCCGAGCGCCGGCCAACTGGTCAGCCCAGGCCGGGTCCGCAACGCCAGCAGGCCCGCGCCGAGGGCGAGCCCCGCCGCCGGCAACGTGTACGCCTCCACCACGCTCACCCCGCCGGCGGCGAGCAGCACCCACGCCCCGATCAGCTCGCTGCCCGCGGCGATCGCGGCGAACCGCCACCGTCGACCGGCCGGCTCCCCCCGGCGCAGCAGCCGCAGCGCGACGGCTGCTCCCCACAGCACGCAGACGGTCGCGAGCTGCTGCGCCACCTCGACGGTGAGCGCCGCGGCCACCCCCGCCACCGCCTGCGCGGCGGCATCCAGCACCCGCCCGACCGGTGCCCGCCGCTGCCGGCCGGCCAGGGCCGCGGCGGCGAGGGCCAGCACGGCCACCCCCAGCAGCGGGTACGCCGCCGCCCGCAACCCCTGCCCGTTGGCGAGCGGAGCGGTCACCGCCAGCGCACACGCCGCTCCCACGGCCGCGACGCTCCCGACGACACGCGCCTCGGCCATCCGGGCCCCGACGGCGACGATCACCGCCGTCACCAGCAGCGTGCCCTCGGCCGCGAGCGTGCCGGACCGGGTGGCCAGGAGCACCGCCACGCCGGCCACGGCCAGCACCGCCCCCACGGGCACGGCGATCGACGCGAGCGCCGGGCGGGGCGCCACCAGGGCGGCGAGCAGCAGCGCGGACACCCCGGCGAGCAGGGTGGCGGCCGGCAGCACCGGCCACGGCACACCGACCGCGACGAGCAGCACGGGCAGCGCGGCGGCGGCGAACGGCAGGCCGGCCAGCAGCGGTGGGCGCACCCGCCGACCGGCCACCGCCGCGGCCACCGCCAACGCGACAAGCGCCAGCCCGGTGGGGAACAGCCCCCGATCGGCGATCGCGGTCGGCGCCCCGGACCAGACCGGCCCCGGGACGCCGTACGGGATGAACAGCGCGCTGAGGATCGTCGGCAGCGCGGCCAGCACCGCGACCCCCGCCAGCACCACACCCGACGCCCTCAGCAGACCCCCGGCCGCCGACGGCCCCCCGACCGTCGACGGCCCCCCGATGGTTGACGCCCCCCCGATCGTCGGATCCCACGATTCCGACGGCCCTTCGGCGTCCACCACCGGCCCCCCAGCGGCCGACGGCCCCCCGACCGCCGTCCGCTGCGCGGGGCCGTCCGGCTCGTCGCCGCGCGCCGGCAGGCCCCAGCGGGCGACGAGGGCGACGCCCAGCGCCGCCAGCGCGGCGTACGGCGTCACGGGCTCGTTCCCCGCCGCCACCAGCGGCGAGACCCCGGCCGCGAACACCGCGACCGCACCGCCCGTCACCGCGTACTCGATCAGGTCGACCCGGTGGCGACGCACCGCGAGCGCCGCGACCAGCGACAGCCCGGCGGCGAGCAGCGCGGCCCGCGCCTGCCACCAGGGCTGCACGCCGGCCGCGAAGAGCGCCACCGCGGCGATGGCGGGCAGCGCCAGGTGCGCGGCCAGCAGACCCACGCCCGCCACCCATCGGTACGGCCCGTCGACCGTCCGCACCGCCAGCGCCACCCCGAGCACGGTGCCGATGCCCAGCACCACCACGACGCCGAGCGGATCGGCCAGGGCCACCAGCAGCGCGTGCCCGATCAGGACGGCGCCCCCGGCCGCCCAGCCGAGCAGGGTGGCCGCCCGGGTCGTCGGGCGGGCCAGTACGGCGAGCACCAGAGCTACCCCGCCGGCCAGGTCCACGGCCACCACAGTCGCCCACGACGCCGTCCAGCCGATGGGCACGGCCAGCAGCACCACCACCGCGCCGGCAGTGGCCAGCCCCGCCCACGCGCGGCGGGGCAGCAACGACGCGGCCGCCCCCAGCGCCAGCGCCACGGCGGGCGCCACCTGCCAACCCCAGCTCAGATCCGGCCCCCACCCGGCCCCGTGCC
This sequence comes from Micromonospora sp. DT63, assembly GCF_049841615.1. Lineage (NCBI taxonomy): Bacteria > Bacillati > Actinomycetota > Actinomycetes > Micromonosporales > Micromonosporaceae > Micromonospora > Micromonospora sp. DT63. The sequence continues at coordinate 279,824 of NZ_JBNCKQ010000002.1, forward strand.
AGGGCGGCAGCGACCGGGCGGCGGCAGCCACCGCCAACACACCGGCGATCGCCACGGCGACCTGCGCGGCCCCGGCCGCGACAAGCAGCGCGCCGGCGCGCGGCCCGGGACGCCAGCCGGTCGGCAACAGCCGTACCGCCCCGGCCAGGACGAGCGCGACCATCGCCGCCGCGAGCAGCAGCAACGACGGCCGCAGCTCACCCACCGGGCGCAGCACCGCGGCGGCGAGCACCGGCATCAGCAGGCCGGCAGCCACCGCCCGCGCCGCCGTGCCGCCGACCAGCAAGGCCGCGACGAGCCCGGTCACCACGACCAGCAGCATCGGCACGCCGGCCAGCAACGGCGACCCCGCCGACCGCCCCTGCACCAACGGCACCAACGCACACGCGGCGGCGGCGACCAGCGCGCCGACGTGACCCAGCCCGGCGAATATCCGACCGGCGAGCCGGCGCGCACCGTCCCCATCGCGCAGCGCGACCAGCACCGCCAGATTCAGCACTGCCACCCCGAGCAGCACCAGCACCCAGCCGCCCGCGCCGGGGTCGGCCGGCGCCGCGAGCAACGGCAGCACCGGTTGCGCGACCGCGAGGCCCGCGAACCAGGGCCCGGTCAACCCGCTCAACCGGCCGTACGCCACGAAGACCAACGCGCTGACTCCCCCGACCAGCGCGGCGTACCTGGCGCCCGGCCACCCGGTCACGTGACCCAGGTCCACCGACCAGGCGGCGTACCCGTCCAGCAGCACCAGCAGCAGCCCCACCGCGGCGAACGTCTCCGCCGTGCCCCGCAAACCCCGGCGGACCGCCAGCAACGGGCCGGCCAGGACGAGCGCCGTGACCGCCGCCAGGATCAGCGCCCGGCCACCGACCCCCACGGACGCCCAGGCCACCGCGGTGAAGACCACGGCCGCGGTGCCGAGCAGAAGTCCACCGAGGACGAACAGCAACCCCTGGACCGTCCGGGTCGACGTCTCCGCCGCGCCGGGCGGCGCGTGCTCCACCACACGAAGGGGCGGCGGTGACATGACGACCGGCGCCGGCCCGACGACCGGGGCCCCCGCCGCCAACCCCGCGCGGACGACCGCCGCCAGCTCGGCCCGCCGCCGCGAGGTGGCCGCCAGCCGACCAGCCAACTCGGTGTACGTCCGATGGGCCCGCTCCACCTCCGGACCGAGCCGATCCACCTCCCGCCCCAGTCGGACCACCTCGGCCGCGATTCGGTCCGGCGGGCGGCGGCAACCGGCGCAACCGGCGTTCAGGTCGGCCGGGGCGCCGCAGGCGGGGCAGGGATAGCGGGTGTCGTCCACCCGGTCATCATCGAAAACCGGCGGCGGACGGCCCAGAGTGCGCGTACCTAGGGTCGGGTGTGGTCGTGCACCCAGGCCGCGTACCCGGGATCACCACTGTCCACCCGCGACACCAGGATCTCCGGGACCTCGTACGGATGGCTGGCCCGGATCTGGTCCACCAGCGCGGCCAACCGGTCCGGCGCGGTCTTGAACTGCACGGACCACTCGGTGCTCGTCTCCACCCCGGAGCGCCACCAGTAGGTGCTGTCCACCTGACCGCCGACCTGAGCACAGGCGGCGAGCCGCCCGGCGACGGCCGCGGCCGCCAGCACGTCCGCAACCGAACGCGCATCCACCACAGTCGTCACCACGCAGATCTGGTCCACGAGCGCACCCTACGCGGCGACGAGGTGCTGAGCCCGCTTTTCGTTCGCGACTGCGGGGCTCCGCTTCGCTGCACTCCTCGCGCTCACCGGAGCCCGCTTTTCGTTCGCGACTGCGGGGCTCCGCTTCGCTGCACTCCTCGCGCTCACCGGTTGGCGGCGATCCACGTGTCGATCTGCGCCCACCAGTCGAAGAGCCAGTCGATGCGCTGCTGCCGGCCGGTCGGCACCTCCTCCGGGGGCACCGACCAGAACCGCATCACGATCCGCTTGTCCATCGGCAGTTCCCGCCACACGTCGGCGACGGTGCTCATCCGGTCGAGTCCGGTGTGGGCGACGAAGATGACCCCGGCGTCGGGGGCGGCGTCCAGGGCGGCGAGCACCCCGCCCGGCTGCGGGGCGAGCACGTGGCGCATCCGTTCGGCGCGCTGCGCCATCCGTTCCAGGCCGAGGGACCGCAGCCGGGCGATGGCCCGCAGTCGACGCTTGGGGGTGAAGTTGCCGCCCTCCGGGAAGATCACGAAGGCGTCGTTGTCGTCCAGGCCGGCGGCCAGGTGCCCGACCTGGCGTACCGTCTCCTCGCCGCGCTCCGGTGTCGGCGCGATGAACCGGTTGGGCAGGCGGTTGAGCAGCACGTCGATCGCCGGGTCCCACTGGAGGCTGTCCTTGAGCACGATCCGCGGCTCCCGGTTGAACCAGTTGACCAGACCGTGGATCAGGATGAACGAGTCGCCCGGCCCGGCGTGCCGGCAGAGCACCAGCTCGGGCCGACCGGGCAGCGCCGTGTCCGGGTCCGTGCCGACCACGTCGATGTGCAGCCGCAGCGACCAGCGGGCCTGCCAGAACAGCACCCGCAGGAACCAGCCGGCCAGCACGTAGTGCGCCCGCTGGAAGGCTGGGGACCGGCTGCGCCAGCCGAACCCGGACGCCAGCCACAGGACGAACAACGCGAGCAGCGCGGCAGCGTCCCACACCAGGTAGACGCAGCCGATCCAGAGCAGGCGCAGGGGGCGTAGCCGGCCCGGGACCAGCGGCGAGGCGGCCGCCGCGAGCAGCGCCCAGACCGGCAGCGTGGTCACCACGGCGATCGCGAGCAGCACCACGGCGGGGGCGATCAGCAGCCGCCGCAGCCACCTCGGGGGCAGCGGCATCAACGCTCCACGTGGGCGGCGAGGTAGCGGCGCGACGCGGTGTACGCCCGGCTGATCCGCCGTCCCACCGCCGCCATGTCCCGGTACGCCCACGGTGTGTCGTCGCGTGGGTTCAGCCCTCCGGTCGGCAGGACGTGCACCTCCACCCCCTCGGGCAGCGCGGCCATCTCACGGAAGAAGCGGTGCCGGCGGGAAATCTCGAACGCGACCTGCGCGATCTCCCACGGCCGCCGGGGTGGCGTCAGCTCCCGTTCGATCCGGCCCACCTGCAGGACGAAGATCTGGCCGGCGCCCGCGGCCACCGCCTCGCCGATCGGGATCGAGTTGACGATGCCGCCGTCCACGTAGTGCGCGCCGTCGATCTCCATCGGCGGGAGCAGGCCCGGCACCGAGGCCGACGCCATCACCGCCGGCACCACCGGACCACTGTCGAACCAGTGCTCGGCGGCCCGCTCGATGTGCGCGGCGCAGCAGCGGAACGGCACCCGCAGGTCGGCGAAGGTGGTGTCGACGCCCAGTTCGGATTCCAGCAGCCGGCGCAACGGCCGGGGCGAGTGCAGGTGGGTGCGGGCTGCGAAGCGGCGCAGTTGCCGGGCGACCGAGTCGCCGTACACCTCGCTGGCCTCGGGTGAGGCCCAGAGGCGGACCAGCCGGTCGGTCACCGCCTCGGACGGGTCGGCGGCGACCAGCGCGCCGTTGACCGCGCCGATCGACGTGCCGAGCACCATGTCGGGTTGGATGCCGGCGCGGAACAGGGCCCGCAACATGCCCACCTCGACGGCGCCGAGCACCCCGCCGCCACCGAGAACGAACGCCACCGGTCCCCCCGCCATGTCCCCATCCTGGCACGCGCCCGCCGACCACCAGTGGGCCGCCGTCCGCCGGCCGGTGGACGTACCCGGCCACCGTCCGTCGACCATCCGGCGCATCGGCGTTGACAGGCAGGACACATTCGCGCAACCTGATACCGCTCCCACCCCCGAGGGCAGGTGCGATCCGTGAAGGCAGCGCTGCATCCGGGCCGATTGCTGGCCCGCAGGTACCGACTCATCGACCAGATCGGTGCCGGCGGCATGTCGGTGATCTGGCGCGCGCGGGACGAGGTGCTCGACCGCGTCGTGGCGCTCAAGGTGCTCGCGCCCTCGCTCGCCGCCGACGCGCGGTTCCGCGACATGGTGCGGGAGGAGGCGCGCGCGGCCGCCCAGCTGGTGCACCCGCACGTGACGTCGGTCCACGACTACGGCGAGACGGTCGACCCGGACGGGTCCATCACCTCGTTCGTGGTGATGGAGCTGCTCAGCGGCGAGGAGTTGGAGCTGCGGCTCACCGAGGGCCCGCTGCCGTGGCCGGAGGCGGTCGAGGTGGGCGCCCAGGTCGCGGACGCGCTGGCCGCCGCGCACCGGCTCGGCATCGTGCACCGCGACATCACCCCGGCCAACGTCATGATGACCGCGATGGGGGTGAAGGTCCTCGACTTCGGCATCGCCACCCGGATCGGCGCACCGGACGAGGACGAGGACGGCGGCACCTTCGGCACCCCGGCGTACGTGGCCCCGGAACGGCTCGACGGCGCACCCGCCCAGCCGGCCACCGACGTCTACTCGCTCGGCGTTCTGCTGTACGAGGCGTTGACCGGCCGCGTGCCGTACCCGGCGGACACCTGGGAGCAGCTCAGCGCCGCGCTGGCCGACGGCCCGGCGCCGACCCTGGCCAACGTGCCGGACCTGCCCGCGCCGGTGGCCCGGATCTGCCTGCGGAGCCTCTCGCGGGAGCCGGCGGACCGGCCGACGGCCCGGCAGCTCGCCACCGCGCTGCGCGGCCACGTCCTGCCGCCCGACCCACCGACCGCCACGATCAGGGTGCCCACCCTGGCCCTGCCGACGAGCGTCGGGATGGCGCACGCGGGCGACGCGACGACACCGCAGGTTGACGACGTGCCGACGCCGGCCGGCGCGGAGCCCCGCCGGTCCCGCCGGCAGCTGGCGCTGCTGGTCCTGATCCCGATGGCGCTGGCCGTCGGTGTGGCGCTGGCCGGTGCGGCACTGCTGCCCGACCAGCAGCCGGATCGCCGGGCCCAGCCGTCGGCCGGCCCGGTGACGCCCGCGCCTACCGACCCGCCGAGCGGTCCGCCGACCGACCCGCCGGCCACCGAGCCGTCCCGGCCGACCCCGGCACCGTCGTCGCCACCGGCCTCCCGCGCGCCCACGGGCGAGCCGAGCACCCTCGTGGAGGCCGCCAACCGTGTCGACGGTTTGATCGACGCCGGCCTGCGCGACGGGGAGATCCGCGGCGATGTCGGCCTCGACCTGCGCAACGAGCTGCGCAACCTGCTGGCCGCCGCCGGGTCCGACCGGGACGAGCTGGCCCGACCGGTGGCCCGGCTGCGCGAGAAGGTCACGGTCCGGCTGGGCGAGGGGGCGATCAGCCCGGCGTACGCACAGCGGCTGGACGCCGCGATCGCCGAGCTGGGCGCGGCACGGGTCTGACCCGGGGCGGCACCGTCAGCGGACGGCGACGGGGGCCGTGTCCCGGACGGCGGGCCGCCCGAGGGCGAAGCGCCGGTAGACGTCCTCGTAGCCGTACGCCATCCGCTCGACCGAGAAGTTCTCGGCGACGTGCGCCACGCAGTCCTGCGGGTCCAGCTCCCGGGCGGCCAGCAGAGCGGCGGGCAGCTCGTCGGGCTGCCCGCAGACCAGCCCGGTGAGTCCGGGCCGGACCAGTTCGGGCACCGCGCCCCGGTCGAGCGCCACCACCGGCGTACCGGTCGCCATCGCCTCCAGCATCACCATGCCGAACGGCTCCTCCCACTGGATCGGCATGATCAGGCAACGGGCGTCGACGAGCATCCGCAGGGTCTCGGCGCGGTCGGCGTTGAGCACCACCGACACGTCCTCGCCGAGCAGCGGCGCGACGACCTGCTCGTAGTAGCGCCGTTCGGCCGGCTCGTTGCACTTGCCGGCCAGCAGCAGCGGCAGGCCGGCCTCCCGGCAGGCGCGGATGGCGATGTCCGGGCCCTTGTCCGGGCTGAACCGGGCCAGCCACAGCACCGGTCCGGGGCCGGGCGCGGTCTTGCGCGGAAAACCGCGCAGGTCCAGCGCGTTGTGCACGGTGCCGGCCCAGGGCAGGCCCGTGTTGAGTCGGCGCTGGGCGTGCGAGATGGCCACCAGGGCGACGTTCTCGTCGGCGTCGCCGAGCACGTCGCCGTACTCCCCCACCGGGTTGCCGTGCACCGTCGCCACCGTCGGCACGGACCGACGGCCGGCCACGAGCGGCCCGATCGTGGTGTGGTCGTGGATCACGTCGAAGTCGGCCGGCGTGATCATGCTCTTCACCCGGGCCAGGTGCGCGAGCTCCGGCAGTGACTCGCCGAGCCGCTCGTACTGGACCTGGGCAATGGTGGAGACGAATCCGCTGGCGGCGGTGCCGTGCTGCTCGCCGGCACCGAACAGCGTCACCGCGTGCCCGTGGGCGCTCAACGCGTCCACCAGGCAGGCCACCACCTGCTCCAGGCCGCCGTAGCCGGGCGGCGGCACGGACAGCCACGGCGGGACCACCATCGCGATGCGCAACGACCGCTCCGGCGAGCGGTCGGCGGGCGGGTGGTTCACGGCCACGAGTCCTCCCCGTTGATCCCCGATCGGGTATCGCCGTCGGTCGGCATGGTCCGCGGCGGTTTCCCCACCCGGCCTCCGGTAAACCGGACAAGACGGACGCTTACCCGCCGACCAGGAGTTGGTCGTGTACGACTCGTACGCCCGGCGCCGACCACGCCACCCGCTCCACCTGGTCCCGTTCCCACCAGGAACGGACCACCCCGGCGAGGACCAGCGTGTCCCCGTCCACCTCCACCGTCACCCGCTCCGCGCCGAGCGTGCGCGCCAGGGCACGCCGGACGTCCTGCCGCAGCCGCTCGCCGGCAGGTGGTGCCGACGGCCGCACCTCGACCAGGTTGGTGATTCCCCGTACGCCGTCCAGCCGGCGCAGCTCCCCCTCGGCGGCCCGGCGCTGCCACCCGAACTCGACCTCACCGCGCAGCATCAACCAGCCGTTGGCCACTGTGACGTCCAACCGTTCGGCGGGCACGAAACTGTCCCACTCCAGGGCTCGGGCCGCGGCGAGGGCGATATCGCCGTCGGTACGCCCCGGTGTCCCCGGCAGCCGTACCTCGATCTGGTCGGCCACCACGCGTACGCCCCGCACCCGTTGGGCGCAGCGGGTCGCGGCCCACGCACGGGCCGCGCCGTCCACGAACCCGGTAAGCGTGACCACCCCCTGGTCGACGGCCACCCCGATCTCGTTCGGTAGCAGCTGCGGATCCCAGGCCAGCTCGGCCAGGACCTCGCGCTGGATCCGCTCGTCGTCGACATCAGACCCGCTCACGGTCCACCCCCGTACGCTCGCCGGCTCGCCTGCCGACCGTGCCGCTCGTACGGGTGACGGCGGTTCACCCCGTGAGGGTGAACCGCCGTCCGGGCGGAAAAAGAGCGGCGGGTGACGGAGCCGACCCCCTCGGCCCCGCCACCCGCCGCCGGAGGGAGGAGGCAGGTTCAGTTGTCGGTCAGGACGTCTCGGCGAGCGTCACGGTGGCGGTCTTCTCGGCGCCGTTGCGCTTGAAGTGCACCTCGACCCGGTCGCCGACCTTGCCGGCCTGCACCGCGCCGACCAGGTCGTCGGAGTCGTTGATTACCTTGTCGCCGAAGCGGGTGACCACGTCGCCGCGCTGGAGGCCGGCCTTCTCGGCGGCGCTGCCCGCGGTGACCGAGGCGACCAGCGCGCCGCCACCCTCGGCCTGGTTGACGCCGACCCCGAGCGACGGGTGGCTGACCTTCTCGCCGCGCTGGAGCTTGCCGGCGACGTCCTTGGCCTTGTTGCTGGGGATGGCGAAGCCGACGCCGATGTTGCCGGTGCTCTGCCCGGAGGTGGCGATGGCGGTGTTGACGCCGATCACCTCACCCCGGGTGTTGACCAGCGCGCCACCGGAGTTGCCGGGGTTGATCGGCGCGTCGGTCTGCAGCAGCCCGGAGATCGAGCTGACGGCCTGGCTCTGCTGGTTCGGGTCCTGCTGCTGGCCCTCGCCGGCCCGGATGGTGCGGTCCCGGGCGCTGAGGATGCCCGCCGTCACCGAGCCCTGGAGGCCGAGCGGGCTGCCCAGGGCGAGCACCTGGTCGCCGACCTGCATGGCGTCGCTGTCGCCGAACGTGGCCGGCTTGAGGTCGCTCACCCCGTTGGCCTTGACCACTGCCAGGTCGGTCTTCGGGTCGGTGCCGACGATCTTCGCCTGGACGTTCCTGCCGTCGGCGAAGACGACCTGCACGGTGTCCCCGCTGGCGGAGGCGACCACGTGGTTGTTGGTGAGCACGTAGCCGTCGGCGCTCAGGACCACGCCGGAGCCCTCGCCGCTGTCGGTGGCGATGGAGACGACGCTGTCCTGTACGGACGCGGCGATCTTCGGCAGGTCGGCGCTGTTGAGCACGGGGGCCGCGGAGTAGGTGCGGGTGACGCCGCCGTTGTCGCCGTCGAGGGCGAGCGCGAGCGCCCCACCGGCGACGCCGGAGCCGAGCATCAGGGCGAACACCGCGACGCCGGCGCCGGCGAACTTGGCGATCCGGCCCGGCCGGGGCCCGGAGCCGGGCGGCGTGGCCTGCGGGCCCCACGGCGGCACGGGCTGCCCCGGGTGGTGCTGCTGGTGCTGCTGGTGCTGGGCGTGCTGGGCGTAGGCCGCGCCCGGCTGGCCCCCGCCGGCCCAGCCGGACTGCTGGCCCGCGTGCCAGCCGGCGCCCGGGTACTGGCCGGCGGCCGGCTGCGGGTAACCCGAGTAGCCGGGCTGGCCGGAGTGGCCGGGCGCCGGGTGGCCGGAGACCGGGTACGGCGGCGCGGATCCACCGGCGGCGGTCGGCGGCTCGTACCCGGTGGGCTGCCCCACGGTCGGCGGCTCGTACCCGGTCGGCTGACCCACGGTCGGCGGCTCGTATCCGGTCGGCTGCCCGGCGTGGAGGTCGGACCCGGTCGGTCCGTCGGAAGCGGCGGGCACGGCCGGAGTGGCGACGGTGGGCGCGGTGTCCCCGTCGGTCGAGACGACCGGAACGGGGGTGGTCGGAGAGTCGGACTGCGCGCGCTCGTCGCGCGGCAGCTCGGCGGTGGGGTGCGACGGCTCGGCGTCGGTGGGGGCCGGCCGGCGCTGCGGGTCGGACTCGAACTCGGTCATGGGACTACCTTCTCCCCCGGCACTGCAATCAACCTGGAACCGTCCTGGAAGTTGGCTGAAAGTCACTCGCCCAGGTCGTCGCCCCTGGGCACCTGCGGCAGCCGGACCCGGAAGGTGGCTCCGCCACCGGGCGTTTCGAGCACCTCGACCGAGCCGTGGTGGGCGGCGACCAACGCCGCCACGATGGCCAGGCCGAGGCCGGTGCCGGTGTTGCCGTCGGCCCGTCGGGTCCGGGCCGCGTCGGCCCGGTAGAACCGCTCGAAGACCCGCTCGGACTGTTCCGGGGAGAGACCGGGGCCGGTGTCGATGACCTCCACGACGGCGAGGTTGCCCGCCTCGGCGCGCAGACGCACGCTGACGTCGGCTTCCGGCGGGGTGTGGGTCAGCGCGTTGGTCACCAGGTTGCCGATGATCTGGCGCAGCCGGGCGTCGTCGGCGTAGACGACGAGCGGGCCGGAACCGGGCTCGATCTCCAGCTCGATCCGCCGGTCCGGGGCGACCGCGCGAGCCGCCTGCACGGCGTCGGAGGCCAGCACCGGCAGCTCCACCGGGGCCAGCGAGAGCGGGCGTTCCCGGTCCAGCCGGGCGAGCAGCAGCAGATCCTCGACCAGCAGACCCATCCGGGCGGCCTCGTCCTCGATGCGGCGCAGCAGCCCGGCGGTCTGCTCCGGCGCGCGGGCCGCGCCCTGGCGGTACAGCTCGGCGAAGCCCCGGATGGTGGTCAGCGGGGTCCGCAGTTCGTGCGAGGCGTCCGCCACGAACTGCCGCATCCGCTCCTCGGAGCGTCGGGCCCGCGCCTCGGACGCCTGGGCTGCGGCGGCCGCGTCCCGGGCGGTGCTCTCCGCCGAGCGGGCCGCCGTCTCCGAGGCCGCCCGGGCGGTGAACGCCGCCTCGATCTGGGTGAGCATCGCGTTCAGCGCGCGGGAGAGCCGGCCCAGCTCGGAGGTGGGATGCTCCTGCCCCTGCTCCGGGTCGGGCACCCGGCGGGTCAGGTCGCCGCCCGCGATGGCCGCGGCGGTCCGTTCGATCTCGACGAGGGGCTTGAGGCTGGTCCGCACGATCGCCGCGCCGACCGACGCGAGCAGGATCAGCACCGCCCCGCCGACCAGCAGGTCGATCCAGACGAGCTGCTTGACCGCACGGTCGACCTCGGTCAGCGGCTGTCCCACGGCCAGCACCGAGCCGTCCGGCTGGGCGGCGTAGTAGACCCGCCACCGGGTGCCTCCGTCCTGGGACGGGACAGTCTTCGGCTGGCCCTCCAGATCCTCGAAACCCGCCCGGGTCGTGGGGAAGCTGGGCAGCTGTTCGGGGGCGCGGTTCACCTTGTCGTAGTACGGCCGGGACACCCTGTTCTCGTCGGCCAGCGAGACGACGTAGTCGCTGGGCAGCGTCACGTTGACCTCGCCGCTGCGCAGACCCGGGAGGTACTGGCCGAGGCTCTGGGTGGCCGACCGAATCTGCCCGTCCACCTGGCCGACCAGGTAGTTGTGCAGGAAGTAGGCGGTCAGCGAGCTGATCACCAGCAGCGCCGCGGAGACCAGCGCGAGCACCGAGGCGACCAGCTTGACCCGCAGCGGTACGCCCCGCAGCCGTCCCTTCGCCTGCGCGACCGCGTTCACGCCGCCGGCTTGCGGAGCACGTACCCCACGCCGCGCAGGGTGTGGATCAGCCGGGGCTGGGTGGTGTCGACCTTGCGCCGCAGGTAGGAGATGTAGGACTCGACGATGTTGTCGTCACCACGGAAGTCGTAGTTCCAGACGTGGTCGAGGATCTGCGCCTTGGACAGCACCCGGTTGGCGTTGAGCATGAGGTAGCGCAGCAGCTTGAACTCGGTCGGCGAGAGCTGCACCCGCTGCCCGGCCCGGTGCACCTCGTGGGTCTCCTCGTCCAGCTCCAGGTCGGCGAAGGTGAGCCGGGACGGGGCCTGCTCGCCGGTGGTGGTGCGGCGCAGCACGGCGCGGATCCGGGCCGTCAGCTCCTCCAGGCTGAACGGCTTGGTGACGTAGTCGTCGCCGCCCAGGGTGAGCCCGCGGATCTTGTCGTCGGTGGCGTCCCGGGCGGTCAGGAACACCACCGGGGTCCGCGTGCCGCCCTCGCGCAGCATCCGGATGACCTCGAAGCCGTCCAGGTCCGGCAGCATGACGTCGAGCACGACCAGGTCGGGCCGGTGGTCCTTGGCGGCGTTGAGGGCCGCGCTGCCGCTGGTCGCGGTGGCCACGTCGAAGCCCGCGAACCGCAGGCTCGCGGAGAGCAGTTCGAGGATGTTGGGGTCGTCCTCGACGACGAGGAGTCGCGCCTCGGTCTGGGTAGCGGGCATGGGCCCAATCATCGGTGACCTCACTGCACCGGCGCTGGACGCTCGCTGGAAAAACCCTGTGAGTCGCCGGGCGGCCGGGCGGGCGTCAGCGCAGCAGCCGGCGCAGCCCGTCCAGGGCGCCGTCGAGCAGCCGGATCGCCGTGCGCAGTTGAGTGTCGCTGAACTGCCGCGCCCGTGCCAGACGGCTCACCTCGGCGGTGAACGAGGCCAGCCGCTTGTCGAACTCGTCGAGCAGGGCATCGCGTGGCGCGTCGGCCGGCGGGGGCCGGTAGGACGACGCGGGCGGCTCCCACCGCGTACGCCGGGTCTGCCGGGTGGCCTCGCTCAGCTCCCGCTTGAGGTCGCGCGTCGAGCCGCGCACCTCGCTGCGGATCTCGCTGGCCAGGGTGGAGAGGTCCGCCACCGAGGCCGCGATGTCCGCTTCCAACGCGGCCAGCTCACCGGCGCGCTGGCGCAGCTCGGCGAGGCCGGCGTCGGTGATGGCGTACGTCTTGCGCCCCCCGGCGGCGGTGTGGCTCACCAACCCCTCGGCCTCCAGCCGTTGCAGCCGGGGGTAGATGGTGCCGGCGCTGGGCGCGTAGAGCCCGAGGAACCGGTCCTCCAGGAGACGGATCAGCTCGTAGCCGTGCTTGGGGCCGTCGTCGAGGAGCTTGAGCAGATAGAGCCGGAGCCGCCCGTGGCTGAACACGGCGGTCACGGCAACTCCTCCTCGTCGGCGGCCACCGGTCGGGCGAGGAGCGAGATGCTTCCCGACGTCGCGGAGGCCCAGAGCTTACCTTCGCCGGCGCCGAGCACTCCCTCGCTGCTCGGCAGCGGGAATCGCGAGTTGCGCACCTGCGGGAAGCCGCTGGTGATCCGGCCGGAGGCGGTGTTCAGCCGGACGGCGAGGTCGCTGTCCTCGCGGACCCGGACGGTGATGCTGCCCGAGATGGTGGTGAGCTGGATCTCGCTGCGCCGGGGGTTGTCCAGGTCGCAGGTGATCGCGCCGGAGACGGTCTGCGCCCGCACCCGGTCGGCGGCGCTGTCGGCGAGGATCACCTCCCCGGAGACGGTCTCCAGGGTGAGGTCACCGCGGACGCCGAGCGCCTCCACCGGCCCGGAGGTGATCTTCGCGGAGGTGGTACCGCGCAGGCCCATCAGGGTGATCTGGCCGGAGACGACGTGGGCCGTGGTCTGCCGGCGCAGGCCGGAGGCGACAAGCGACCCGGAGACCAGGTCCAGGTCGGCGAGGACATCGGCGGGCACGGCGACGGAGACGTCCACCCGCGGATAGCGGTGGATCATCTGGAACCACCGCAGGACCTCCGACCAGCCGTGCCCGCGTTCCTGTCGGATGCTGAGCCGGCCGTCGGAGTGGTCGATCAGGACGGGTCGGCGGCCGACCTGGGTGACGTCGATCCGGGTCGGGCCGTCGGTGGCGACCACGTTGAGTCGTCCACTGATCAGGCGGACGTCCAGCCGGGTGACCGGGCCGTCCACGGTGAGCCGCTGCGGGCTGCCGACCGTCCATCCGGCCATGACGTCCTCCCCTCGACGACGCGCCCACGCGCGCCGACGAGGAAACCGTAACGCGATACATCGCGACACACAAGACTGTCGCGAGTCGTCACCGCGACCCTGACCACGGCGTCAGCCACCAGCCCCGGCCTTTTAACGACGAGGGAAAGGGCGCTCCGAGCGCCTCCTTTGCTCTGCTTCAACCCACGCAACACAGGCGGGCCGCAAGTGTTGCGTGGGTTGAAGCAGAGCAAAGGGCGATCCGACCTACTCCGGCGCCGGGATCGGCGCGTGCTCAAGTGGTGAGTCCTGCTCTCAGGCCGCCAGGTCGAGGTCCCGGCCGGCAGGCACCTGCGGCACGGAACCCGCCGGGGTCATGGTGGGGACCGGCCGCAGCCGGGTCCGCGTCGGGACAACCGGCACCAGGTGTACGGCAGACTCGGCGGCCCGGGCCAGCAACCGCCGGTCGGCGTCGCCGGCCGGGTGCAGCGCACTTGCGATCGTCACCGAGACCACCAGATCCCGCGCCGCGACCACCCGTGCGACCGAGCGCAGCAGGGTGTCCGCGCCGAGGAAGGCGGCGGCCGTCGTGACCGCTCCGGTGGCGTCGCACCGGTACCCGAGCCGCAGCGGCACCACCGGACTGCCCGCGTCGATGGCGGCCTGGAACATCGCCGGCCGGAACCCGCCGTCGGGGCGGCACCCGTCCGCGCCGTCCCCGGCACACCAGGTCGTACCCTCGGGAAACACCGCTACCGACCGGCCGGCGCGCAGCGTGTCGGCCAGCCGGCGCACGGTGGCCGGCAGGGCCCGCGGCCGGGACCGGTCCACGAAGACAGTGCCCGCCGCCGCGGCGAGCAGCCCGACCACCGGCCAGGACCGGATCTCCCGCTTCGCCACCATGCGGGTGGGCGCGACCGCCAGGACGGCGAGGATGTCCAGCCACGAGACGTGGTTGGCGACCAGCAGCGCGCGCCGCCGGGGCAGCCGGCCCTTGATCACCAACCGGACGCCGAACGCGCGAACGGTGCCGCGGGCCCAGCCGCGCAGCACCGCCTGCCGCTCGCGCGCCGGGAGCACCGGCAGCAGCACCGCCACTCCCACCCCGGCCAGCAGCATCCCGCTCGCCGCGACCAACCGGAGCATCCGGCGGACCACCGGCACCGTGGGCACCTCGCCGGCCGCCGGCAGGCAGTCGTCGTCGCAGCCCGAGAAGGGCCGCCACAGGTCCCGCGCTCCGGCGGTCACCGGTGGTCCCCGCCCAGGAAGTGCCGCAGGTAGCGCGGGTTCATCCGGTCCAGGGAGAAGAGCACGTAGAAGTCCGCGCACCCGAAGTCCGGGTCGTACGCGGGCTCGCCGCAGATCCACGCGCCGAGCCGCAGGTAACCGCGCAGCAGCGGCGGCACCGCCACGCGAGCGGCCGGGTCGGCGGCCGTGGCGGCCGCGACGGCGGCCGGCTCGGCGAACCACGGGCGCAGCGGGCGCACCCGCAGCGGCGGCGGCGACAGGTGCCGGGCCTGGGCCTGGGCCCACACCCCGGCGACCGTGCGACCGCCGTCGTCGACCGGCACCGAGGCGCAGCCGCCGAGCCAGCGCGAGCCGCGCAGGTGCAGGTAGCGGGTGAGCCCCGCCCACATCAGGTTGATCACCGCGCCCGATCGGTGGTCCGGGTGCACGCAGGACCGACCCGTCTCGACGAGGTCGTCGCGCAGTGGATCGAGCGCCCCGAGGTCGAATTCGCTCTCGGCGTACCGCCGGTCGGTACGCCCCGGCGGCAGCAGCCGGTACGTGCCGACCACCTGCCCGGTGCTGTCCTCGCGGACGATGAGGTGATCGCAGTGGGCGTCGAAGGGGTCCACGTCCAACCCGGCGCCGCCGGGTGCGAGGGTGGCGCCCAACTCGGTGGCGAACACCTCGTGGCGCAGGCGTTGCGCGGCCGCGACCTGGGTGGGGTCGTCGGCGATCAGCAGGGTGTATCCGCTGGTCGTCAGGGATGCGCCAGCGACATGCAGAACGGCCATGGGATCTGTGTAAATGCCCCGGGTTGCCATCGGCGCGCACCACTGGTGTCGACCGGATGAACGCCGGCCGGCGGATGCCTCCGACCGGGCCCGTGCGAGGCTGCCCGACGGGCCGGCGACGGCGCCGCCCCACGCCCCACGGAGGTCACCCATGCGCATCGAGTCCCGGTACAACGGGCCCACCGGCTCCGGCAACGGCGGCTGGAGCGCCGGCCTCTTCGCGGCCGAGGGTGGCCCCGGACCGGTGGAGGTGACGCTGCGTCGGCCACCGCCGCTGGAGACGGCGCTGAGCCTGGTCGACGGCGAGGTCCGGGATCCGGCCGGCGAACTGGTGGCCGAGGTCCGCCCCGCCGGCGTCGTGGACGCCGTCGTGCCGCCGGTCGACCGGGAGACGGCGGTGGAGGCTTCCACCCGCTACCCCGGGTTCGTCGAGCATCCGTACCCCGAGTGTTTCGTCTGTGGTCCGCGCCGCGACGACGGGTTGCGGATCTTTCCCGGCCGGTTGCCGGACGGCCGGACCGCCGCGCCGTTTCGCGCACCCGAGCAGGTAGGCGACGCCACGGTCTGGGCCGCGCTGGACTGCCCCGGCGGCTGGACGGTGCTCGCGTCCGGCCGCCCGTACCTGCTCGGGCGGATCGCCGCGGTGGTCACCGCCCGGCCGGCGCCGGGCGACGAGTGCGTGGTGACCGGCGCGTTGATCGGTGTCGACGGCCGCAAGGCGCTGGTGCACACCAGCCTGTACGGCCCCGACGGCGCGCTGCTGGGCGCGGCCCGGGCCACCTGGATCGCCCGCTGAGGCCCCGCGGTCGTCCGCAGGGAGGACACGCCTCCGCCCCAAGGGGGACCACGCCGTAGGGACCGGGCCTGATTGACCTTGTTGCTCGGTACCGTCACGCTGTGCCACGGCGTACCTCGACGCCACACGGGAGGAGAATGATGACTGACGGGCAGCGAAGCCCCACCAGCGACGGTCAGATCGTGGTGTCCGGTCTGACGAAGCAGTACAAGAACGTGCGGGCGGTGAACAACCTGTCCTTCACCGTGGCACCGGGGCGGGTGACCGGCTTCCTCGGCCCGAACGGCGCCGGTAAGACCACCACGCTGCGCATGCTGCTGAACCTGGTCACCCCGACCGCGGGTACGGCCACCATCAGCGGTCACCGCTACGCCGACCTCACCGACCCGCTGCGGCACGTCGGGGCGATCCTGGAGGCGTCCAGCGCGCACAAGGGCCGCACCGGCATCAACCACCTGCGGGTGATCTGCGCGGCGGCCGGTCTACCCCGGTCGCGGGCCGACGAGGCGCTGGAGCTGGTCGGGTTGACCCCGGCGGCGAAGCGCAAGTTCAAGGGCTACTCGCTCGGCATGAAGCAGCGGCTCGGTATCGCCGCCGCGATGCTCGGTGACCCCCGGGTGATGATCCTCGACGAGCCGGCCAACGGGCTGGACCCGGAGGGCATCAGGTGGATGCGCGGGTTCCTCAAGAACCTGGCCCACGAGGGTCGTACGGTGCTGGTCTCCAGCCACCTGCTGTCGGAGATGCAGCTGCTCGCCGACGACGTGGTGATCATCGCGGCCGGGCAGCTCGTCCGGCAGGGGCCGGTCGATCAGGTGCTCGGGTCGATGGCCCAGGGCGCCCAGGTGCGGGTCCGCACCCCGCAGGCCGAGGCGCTGACCACCGCGCTGAAGGCGCAGTCGGCCACCGTCACGACCGACGAGCACGGCGTCCTGCTGGTCTCCGGGGTGGACGCCCCCACGATCGGTCGGGCCGCCCTGGCCGCGGGCGTGGAGCTGCACGAACTGACCACCGAACGACCCGACCTGGAACGGGTCTTCCTGGAGCTGACGGCCGGAAAGGCGGGTATCCGATGAACCTCGTCCGATCCGAGTTGCTCAAGATCCGTACCACCAACACCTGGTGGGTGTTCGCGCTGATCAGCCTGCCGCTGTGGGCGCTCACGCTGCTCTTCAACTGGTTGCAGACCGACGCGCTGACCAGCACCAACCCCGCGGACGTGGGCGACCAGTCCGCCCAGTTCGAGGCCGCGGCCACCCCGGACGCGATCGCGTCGAACCTGTTCACCTCCGGGCAGTTCTTCGGCCTGCTGATCATCATGCTGCTCGGCATCATCGTGGTGACCAGCGAGTTCTTCCACCAGACGGTCACCACCACGTTCCTCACCGCGCCGCACCGCACCGCGGTGATGGCCGCCAAGCTGGTCGCGGCGGGTGTGCTGGCGCTGCTGTTCTGGCTGGTCACCACCGTGCTCAACCTGATCGCCGGCTCGGCGGTGCTGAGCGCGGTGGGGTTGGACTCGCAACTCGGCAACGACGCAGCCTGGCGGGCGATCGGGTTGAACCTGCTCGCGTACCTGCTGTGGGCCGTGTTCGGCGTCGGCATCGGCGTGCTGATCCGCAGCCAGATCGGCGCGACAGTGACCGGCATCCTGCTCTACCTGGGCGGCTCGATCGGTGCGGCAGTGGTGATCGCCGTCCTGGCCAACCGCTGGGGCGACTGGATCAACAACCTGCAACTGCTGGTGCCGTCGCTGGCCTCGTCGCTGATGGTCACCGGGGCGGACATCCCGGGCAACCCGCCGCGCTGGGCGGGCGCCGCCGTGCTCATCGGATACGCGGTGGTCACCGGCGTGGTCGGCACCCTGCTGATGCGCCGGCGCGACATCTCCTGACCGACGCGGGTTCCGGGGTGGCGGCGGCACGGCCGCCACCCCGGGCCTGCGCCTCACCCGCCCGGGCAGCTCCGGCCGCCGCTGATCGGAATGCACTGGGTGACCACCGGGTCGGGCTCCAGATCGGCGGGGACGTGCCCGATCAGCGAGCTGGTGGCCATGCTGCCGACCAGCGCGACCGCCACGTACAGCAGCACCGTCCCGGCGAACGCCCAGGCGAAGTGCCGACGCCAGAGGGTCTCCCCCGCCCATCCGGTCAGCAGCAGGCCGAGCACCGGAAGCACCCCGTTGAGCAGGAGCCCGGTCGTCAGCAGGGCGTCAGTGGTCGCGCCGAACGCCTGCGCATCGTCAGCGTTCGGCGTGTACGGCCTGGACATGCGCCGGATCAGGCCCACCAGCAGGAGGAACGGCACCCCGTAGAGCCAGCCGAAGAAGAGCCCGCCAAGGCCGAGCCGCTTCACGAGCGACCCAGGTACGCGGCGGCGCAGACCCCGACGCTGAGCGCCGCGGCGGTGGTGCCGGCGAGCACCGCCGAGGGGACGAGTCGGACGACGAGCGCGGTCACCAGCGCCGTCACGACCAGCAGCCCGAGGAGCACCGGCGTGCCCCACACCAGACCGACGAACACCAGCGACTCACCCGGCGACAGGCAGCTGAACCAGGCCGCACAGTCGTCGTGCGGCGCACTCGGCACGCTCGTCGTGCCCACCGCGATGGCCGCGATCGCGGTGACGTACCAACCGGCCGCCACCGCCATGCTCCGGCCGTAGCGCCCCCGTGCCCCGTCATGATCCATGCGCCCGATCCTCGCGGACCGCGTCGGCCTGGCGACATCCGTACCGGTACTCAATCTGGCCTTAGCAGCCGGGGACGGGCCGCGCAGGGGTTGGTGAACTTCTGGCATCTTCTGTGAATCCGGCCACCCCATCGAGGCGGAAATGCCTGCGCGATCTGTACGGCGTAGCCTGGGAGTCGTCCTGTCCGTTGTCCATCAATTGGACGCGACGGACACCGCGTGACACACAAACCCGCGTGAAAGAGGCGATTACCGGCCGTGTCGACCCAGCAGACTTCGCAGGAGAACCCACTGGCGGGTTTCGGCCCGAACGAGTGGATCGTCGAGGAGATGTACCAGCGGTACCTCGCCGACCCAACGAGCGTCGATTCGGCCTGGCACGACTTCTTCGCCGACTACCGGCCGGCGCCCGGCGCCGGCACGCCACGCCGGGCTGAGACGTCGGGCAAGCCGGCCGCCGCGCCCGAGCCCGACGGCCAGCCGGAGGCGGCGGCCACGGTCAGCCAGCCCAGCACCCCGGCGAAGCCGGCCGCCGCCGCCAGCAAGCCGGCCGCCGCGCCGTCGGCGCCGGCCAAGGCCGCGCCGGCGAAGGCCACCCCGGAGAAGGCCGCGCCGGCCAAGCCGGCCGCGAAGGCCGCCGCGCCGAGCGCCGACGGCCCGCAGACCACGCCGCTGCGAGGTGTCGCCGCGAAGATCGTCCAGAACATGGACGCCTCGCTGAGCGTGCCCACCGCGACAAGCGTCCGCGCGGTCCCGGCGAAGCTGCTGGTCGACAACCGCATCGTGATCAACAACCACCTCGCCCGAGGGCGCGGTGGCAAGGTCAGCTTCACCCACCTGGTCGGCTACGCGATGGTCCGGGCGCTCGTTCAGCACCCGGAGATGAACAACTCCTTCGCCGAGGCCAACGGCAAGCCGGCAGTGGTCCGCCCGGCGCACGTCAACCTCGGCATCGCGATCGACCTGGCCAAGCCGGACGGCAGCCGCAACCTGGTGGTCCCCTCCATCAAGGGCTGCGAGCAGATGGACTTCCGGCAGTTCTGGCAGGCGTACGAGGACGTGGTCCGGCGGGCGCGGCGCAACGAGCTGACCATGGAGGACTACTCCGGCACCACGATCTCGCTGACCAACCCGGGCGGCATCGGCACGGTGCACTCCATGCCGCGGCTCATGCAGGGGCAGAGCGCGATCATCGGCGTCGGCGCGATGGAATACCCGGCCCCCTACCAGGGCATGTCCGAGGCCACCCTGGCCGAGCTGGCGGTCAGCAAGGTCATCACGCTGACCAGCACGTACGACCACCGGATCATCCAGGGCGCGCAGTCCGGCGAGTTCCTCAAGGTCATGCACGAGCTGATCCTGGGCGAGCACAGCTTCTACGACGAGATCTTCACCTCGCTGCGCATCCCGTACGAGCCGGTGCGCTGGGTGCGCGACGTGGCCGTCAACTCCGAGGGTCAGATCAACAAGACCGCCCGGGTGCACGAGCTGATCCACGCGTACCGCGTGCGCGGTCACCTGATGGCCGACACCGACCCGCTGGAATTCACCATCCGCAAGCACCCCGACCTGGACGTCCTCCAGCACGGGCTGACCCTGTGGGACCTGGACCGGGAGTTCCCGGTCAACGGCTTCGCCGGGCGCCAGCGGATGAAGCTGCGCGAGATCCTCGGCGTGCTGCGCGACTCGTACTGCCGGCGCGTCGGCATCGAGTACATGCACATCCAGGACCCGGAGGAGCGGCGCTGGATCCAGGAGCGGATCGAGCGCAAGTACGAGAAGCCGTCCGCCGACGAGCAGAAGCACGTGCTCAACCGGCTCAACGCCGCCGAGGCGTTCGAGACCTTCCTGCAGACCAAGTACGTGGGCCAGAAGCGCTTCTCGCTCGAAGGTGGCGAGTCGCTGATCCCGCTGCTGGGCGAGGTGCTCGAGTCCTCCGCCGAGAGCGGGCTGGACGAGGTGGTCATCGGCATGGCCCACCGGGGCCGGCTCAACGTGCTGGCCAACATCGTCGGCAAGCCGTACGAGAAGATCTTCTCGGAGTTCGAGGGTCACCTCGACCCGCGCTCGACGCAGGGCTCCGGCGACGTGAAGTACCACCTGGGCCAGAACGGCAAGTTCACCACCCCGGACGGCGAGCACGTCGTCAAGGTGTCCCTGGTGGCGAACCCGTCGCACCTGGAGGCCGTCGACCCCGTGCTGGAGGGCATCGTCCGGGCCAAGCAGGACCGGATCGACCTCAAGCTGGAGGGCTACACCGTGCTGCCGCTGGCGGTGCACGGCGACGCCGCGTTCGCCGGCCAGGGTGTGGTCGCCGAGACGCTCAACCTGTCGCAGCTGCGCGGCTACCGCACCGGCGGCACCGTGCACGTGGTGGTCAACAACCAGGTCGGCTTCACCACCGCCCCGGAGTACAGCCGGTCCAGCCTCTACAGCACCGACGTGGCTCGGATGATCCAGGCGCCGATCTTCCACGTGAACGGCGACGACCCGGAGGCCGTGGTCCGAGTGGCCCGGCTGGCCTTCGAGTACCGGCAGGCGTTCAACAAGGACGTCGTGATCGACATGGTCTGCTACCGCCGGCGCGGCCACAACGAGGGCGACGACCCGTCGATGTCCAACCCTCAGATGTACAAGATCATTGACTCGAAGCGGTCGGTGCGCAAGCTCTACACCGAGGAGCTGATCGGTCGCGGCGACATCACCGTGGAGGACGCGGAGGAGCTGCTGCGCGACTACCAGGCGCAGCTGGAGAAGGTCTTCAAGGCCACCCGGGACGCCGCCGCCACGCCGCGCCAGCTCAACCGTCCCCGCCGCGAGGAGGAGCCGGAGCCGGCGGTCGACACCGCCACCGATGCCGCCGTGGTGAAGGCGGTCGGCGAGGCGCACACCAACCTCCCCGAGGGCTTCACCCCGCACAAGCGGATCCAGCAGCTGCTCGACCGGCGGGCCAAGATGTCCGTCGAGGGCAACATCGACTGGGGCTTCGGCGAGATCATCGCGTTCGGGGCGCTGCTGCACGACGGGGTCACCGTCCGGCTCGCCGGGCAGGACTCGCGGCGCGGCACCTTCGTCCAGCGGCACGCGTCGGTGGTCGACTCCCGCACCGGCGACGACTACCTGCCGCTCAAGTCGCTCACCGGCGACGGCGAGCGGTCCCGGTTCTTCGTGCACGACTCGCTGCTGTCCGAGTACGCGGCGATGGGCTTCGAGTACGGCTACTCGGTGGAGAACGTCAACGCGCTGGTCGCCTGGGAGGCCCAGTTCGGTGACTTCGTCAACGGCGCCCAGTCGGTGATCGACGAGTTCATCTCCTCGGGTGAGGTGAAGTGGGGTCAGCGCTCCGCGGTGACCCTGCTGCTCCCGCACGGCCACGAGGGCCAGGGCCCGGACCACACCTCCGGTCGCCCGGAGCGGTTCCTGCAGATGTGCGCCGAGGACAACATGCGGGTGTCCATCCCGACGACTCCGGCGAACTACTTCCACCTGCTGCGCCGCCAGGCCCTGTCGCCGAAGCGCAAGCCGCTCGTGGTGTTCACGCCGAAGTCGCTGCTGCGGCACAAGCTCTGCGTCTCCTCGGTGGAGGACTTCACCACCGGCACCTTCCAGCCGGTGCTGCGCGACACCGCCGCCCCGGCACCGGAGTCGGTCAAGCGGGTGCTGCTGTGCTCGGGCAAGGTCTACTACGACCTGTTCCAGGCCCGGCAGGAGCGCGGCATCACCGACACGGCGATCATCCGGATCGAGCAGCTGTACCCGCTGCCGGTCGAGGAGATCCGGGCCGCCCTCGCGCAGTACCCGAACGCGGAGGACTTCGCCTGGGTGCAGGAGGAGCCGGCCAACCAGGGCGCCTGGTCGTTCGTCGCGCTCAACCTGCTGGAGCACCTCACCGACGTCCGGCTGCGGCGGATCTCCCGCCCGGCCGCGGCGGCCCCGGCGGTCGGCTCGGCCAAGACCCACGAGGTCGAGCAGACCGCGCTCATCGAGGCGGCACTCCCCCGCCCGTGACCTGATCGCGCCACGCGAGCCGGGGCAGGGCCGTTTCCACGGTCCTGCCCCGGCTCGCGTCGGTCCGTCCGAACCACCGACCCGCCCGGCCCGCGCCGGGCCGAGCACGAGGACGTACGCCGTGTACTTCACCGACCGTGGCATCGAGGAGCTGGTCGAGCGCCGGGGGGACGAGCAGGTGACCCTGGAGTGGCTGGGCGAGCGCCTGCGCGACTTCGTCGACCTGAACCCCGAGTTCGAGACCCCGATCGAGCGCCTGGCCACCTACCTGGCCCGCCTGGACGACCCCGACGAGGACTGAACCGCCCGACGATCGACCTACCGACGGCTGACCGGCGCCGGTCAGCCGGTGCGGGAGGTTGCCGGCTCCAGCCCGGTGCGTCGGAGTTTCTGCCAGCCCAGCCGGCCGCCGGTCAGTGCGGTGACCACTGCCTGGATCATCACCAGGTACATCAACTGCCGGTAGACGAACTGTTGCAGCGGCAGCACCCACAGCACACCCAGCTTCTCCCGGTCCAGCCGGAACGCGACGATCGCGGTGACCATCTGCACGCCGAGCATGACCAGCCAGGCCACCGCCGTGGCGGTCCGGTCGAGGAAGAACAGGCCGTACAGGGCCAGCAGGTCGATCACGGGCGCGAGCAGCGGCAGCAGCACGCCGAAGAGGCTGAGGAAGAACAGGCATCGCCTGGTGAACCGGCCGGAGGCCCCCCTGTCGAACACGGAGCGGCGGTGCTTCCACATCGCCTGCATGGTGCCGTAGCTCCACCGGTAGCGCTGTTTCCACAGCTGTCCCAGGCTCGTCGGCGCCTCGGTCCAGGCGCGGGCCGTCTCCTCGTAGACCACCTTCCAGCCGGCCCGGCCCAGGGCCATGAGGATGTCGGTGTCCTCGGCCAGGGTGTCGTCGGTCATCCCGCCGGCGTAGCGCAGCGCCTGCCGCCGGAAGCCGCCGATCGCGCCGGGCACCGTCGACATGCAGCGCAGCGTCTCGTAGAGACGCCGGTCCAGGTTGAACCCGATGACGTACTCGATGTGCTGCCACTTGGCGATGAGGCTGCGCCGGTTGCCGACCTTGACGTTGCCGGCTACCGCGCCCACCTGCGGGTCGGCGAAGGGCTGCACGAGCCGCCGGACGGAGTCGGGTTCGAAGACGGTGTCCCCGTCGACCATCACGATCAGGTCGTGGCGGGCCAGCGCCACGCCGGTGTTCAATGCGCTGGGCTTGCCGCCGTTGGGCTTGCGGACCACCCGGACGTTGGGCAGGCCGAGCGCGTCGACGATGTCGGCGGTCCCGTCGGTGGAGCCGTCGTCGACGACCACCACCTCGATCCCGCCGGGATGGTCGCCGGTGGCGAGTGACCGCACCGCTGCCGCGATCCCCTCCCTCTCGTTGTAGGCGGGAACGACCACCGACACCGGCGCGGTGACAGGTGGCCCCCACGTCCAGTCCTTGGCCCGCCGGCGGCGGGCGTGCCGCCCGGCGAGCAGGAACAGCACCGCGGTGCGCCCCACCGTGAGCACGCCGACGAGCACGAAGAGGATCCCGAACACGCTCAGCAGGCGGTCGGCACCCTGGACGGCCCAGACCAGCATCCGGCCGCGCCAGCGGTCCCCCGCGGTGGCCGCCAGGCCGGAGTCCACCCGGTGGTCGGCGCCGGCGGCGGCGAAGGCGAGGTTCAGCCCCTCGGTCGCGGTGACGAACCGGTATCCGCGTTCCTTCATCATCGGAATGAACCGGTCGAGGGCTGCCACGGTCTGCGCCCGGTCACCGCCGGCGTCGTGCCAGAGGGTGATGGCGCCCGAGGTTCCCTCCGGGGCCGCATTCTCGATGATCTTGTTTACGCCGGGCAGCGCCCAGTCCTGACTGTCGGTGTCGTTGAGCACCGTCAGGTAGCCCAGGTCGCCGGCGGCGGTCAGCACCGGCCAGTCCTCGTTGTCGATGGCGTCGGCGTGTGAGGAGTACGGGTACCGGACCAGCGAGGTCCGCACGCCGGTGACGGCGGCCAGGGCGAGCTGCGTCTGGGCGTACTCCAGGTCCCGCCGCCAGCCGGGCAGCTCGGTGAGGTCCGGGTGGGTGAACGTGTGGACGCCGAGTTCGTGGCCGCCACCGACCAGGCTCCGGGCCACGTCGGGGTGTCGGGAGACCTGCGAACCCAGCACGAAGAAGGTGCCCTTGACCTGGTGGGCGTCGAGGACGCGCAGCACCTCGGGGGTCCAGACCGGGTCGGGGCCGTCGTCGAAGGTGAGCGCGATGGTCCGCTCCGGCAGCCGGTAGGAACGGACCTGTTCGCTGTTGGCGCTGATGATCGGACCCCCGGTGACCACCGAGGTGGGGACCTCGCGTTGCCCTCGGCCGCTGTGCTGGTGGTCGGGGGTGAAGGACGCGTTGGCGTACGCGTGGACGACGAGCACGCCGGCCAGCACCGCCAGCAACACGCCCAGCAGGATCCAGCGCGGCGGCGGTACGGCCCGACGTTGGCGGGCTCCCGTGCTCGTCGTCTCAGTCATCGGCGGGTGAGCCGTCGGGCTCGTCGAGCGTCTCGTCCGGTGGCGTCGGCGGGTCCTCGGTCGACGGCGGGACGGCTGGTGTCGGGGCCGACGGAGCAGTCGGCGTGGGTGTGGGCGCGGGGGCGGGCGGGGCCGGCGCTCGGGCGGGACCGCCGCTCGGCGAGCCGGTGACGCCCGGCGAGCGGCGGGGGGCGACCGGGCGGGTAGCCGCCGGGGCGGCGCTGGGGGTCACCGGGGCCGCCGACGTACGGGGGACGGCCGTTGACGGCTCGGGAACTACCGTGATCGCCTCGGCCTGCGGCGACCGGGGCCGTTCGGGCTGCTCGGCCTCGTCCACGAAGGGGAGCACCGTGTGCGGCTCCACCATGCCGCCCGCGAAGCTGACAGCCACCAGCCCGGTGTAGAGCAGACCGAACAGACCGACGGCGTACGCGAGCCAGCGCAGGCGGGAGCGACGTCGGCCGCTGGGATCGACGAACACCGGCGGTGGTTGGGGTACGGCGGCGATCAGCGCGGTGGGGGCGTCGGAGCGGCCGATCACCATTGTCGATTCGTCGACAGGCGCGGCCGGTGGGGTCGGAGCGTCACCGGGCACGCCTGCGGGCGTCGACCTCCGGGTCGACGTATCTTCGCTGCTCAGGCGCCGGGCGGTCATGGGAAGCGAGTGTAGGCGTGAATCTTTTTCGGTTCTTGCGACGCCTGACAGGTGAGACGCCTACCGCACCGCCGACCGAGCGCCTGCTACCTGCCTGGCCCCGCCGGAACGACGCCGACGCCGACGCCTGGGCCGCAGGCCGCAGGCCGCCTCAGCTTCCGGTGAGAGCCTTGATCAACGTGTCAGGTGTGCCGTCGCCAAGCATGTCCTGAAGGTCGGGGCCTTCGGCGTTTGCCGCGGCACTACGCACGGACATGGCCTGCTCGTACGCGGTGAGCGCGGTCTCGATGTCGTCGGGGTGCGCGGCGATGGCCGTGCCGAGGTCGGCGCCGTCGAGAAGGGCCAGGTTGGCGCCTTCGCCGTTGGGTGCCGCCAGGTGCGCGGCGTCGCCGAGCAGGGTCACCCCGGGCCTCCGGTCCCACCGGTGTCCGGCGGGCAGGGTGAAGATGTGGCGCAGGACCGGCGGGGTCTCGCCGTCGGTGACCAGGGCGGTGAGCTCCGGCGCCCAGCCATCGAACTCCCGCACGATCCGCGCGATGGCCGCGTCGGGGTCGGCGAAGTCGATGGCGGCGAACCAGTCCTGCGGCCTGGCGAGCATCACCCAGGTGTGGAGGTTCCCGTCGCGCTCCCGATGGGCCAGGATCCCCCTGCCCGGCTCCAGCACCATCATCGCTCCGCTGCCGACGGTTTCCGCGCTGGTCGGGTGCCGGGTGTCGCCGTCGAACAGGTGGGTCTCGATGAATGAGAAGCCGGTGTACCCGGGTGTGGCCTCGGAGAGCAGCGGTCGGACCCGGGACCAGGCGCCGTCCGCGCCGACCAGCAGGCTCGTGACGACTGCGGTGTCGTTGGTGAAGGCCACTTCGTGGCGGCCCTCGCCGAGGGCGCGCACGCGGCTGACCTTGTGGCCCCACCGGACGGTGCCGGCCGGGAGTGAGTCGAGCAGCATCTGCCGCAGTTCACCGCGCTGCACCTCCGGGCTGCCACCCGTACCGTCGTCGGGTACGTCGAGCAGGAGGTTCGTGTGCCGGTCCAGGAGCCGCATCGCCTGACGCCCCTCCAGGACGAGCTTGCGGAACTCCTCGGTCAGGCCGGCCGTCTCCAGCGCGGGCTGGCCGTTGTAGTCGCGGATGTCGAGCAGTCCGCCCTGCGTACGCGTAGCCGGGGACGCCTCGGCCTCGTAGACCGTGGACGGGATGCCGTGTAGGTGCAGCACGCGGGCCAGCGCCAGGCCGCCCAGACCTGCTCCGATGATCGTGACCGGTGTCGTCATGGTGGTCCCCCAGGTCTGCTGGACGAGCCGTTTATGGATCGCCGCTCCAACGGACGTTAACACGACGTTGGAGCGGCGATCCACCAGTGCGACACTGGGGCCATGGCAAAGAGAACCGCGAACGGAACCGCGGCCCGGCGACGCACGGACGCGCTGTCCCGGGAACTGATCATCCAGACCGCTACGGAAATCCTGGACAGCGACGGCGAGAGCGCCCTGACGCTGCGCGCGCTCACCGTTCGGCTCGAGACCGGGTACGGCGCGATCTACCACCACGTCGCGGACAAGAACGACCTGCTCGCGGCGGCCACCGACGACGTCATCACGAACGTGCTGTCCAGCACGGTCACCACCGGGGGCCCCCGCGAAACCCTGCGTCTCCTCGCCCTGGGCCTGTTCGACGCGATCGACGCCCACCCCTGGGTCGGTGCGGAGCTCTCCCGGCAACCGTGGCGTCCCGCGTTGCTGGACTTCTACGAGAGCATCGGCAGCCTGCTGGACGCACTCGCCGTCCCCGAGGGGGCGCGCTTCGACGCGGCCGGAACCCTGGTGAACTACGTCCTCGGTGTCGCCGTCCAGAACGCCGCGAACGCCCGGCATCTCGCCGACGGCGACACGGACCGGGCGGCGTTCCTGAACACCACAGCCGAGCAGTGGGCACACCTGGACCCCGGCAGGTACCCGTTCGTCCACGCGACGGTGACGCAGCTGCGCGAACACGACGACCGCGAGCAGTTCCTGGCCGGCATCGACATCTTCCTGACCGGCATCGCGGCCCTGCGCCCGGCCTGACCCACCTGCCGCAACAGGCGCCCGGCGGGGCCCGGGACGTGGGGGGCCGTAGGGCCCGGGTGGGGAGTCTCGCGATCTTCTAGGGTGGGGCTGTGGCTCGCAGCGTGTATCTGACCAGCGTCGGTTCCGGCGGGGGCAAGTCGACAATCGCCCTCGGGCTGGCGGAGTTGCTGTCCCGCCAGGTCGGGCGGGTCGGCGTGTTCCGCCCGCTGGTGGCCGACACCGGCCCGGACCCGATCCTCGCGCTGCTGAGCGAGCGGTACCGGGTCGAGGTGCCGCTCGCCGACCTGGCCGGCTCCACCTACGCCGAGGCGGCCCGGCTGGTCGCCGACGGCCGACGGGAAGAGCTGATCTCCGCTGTCGTCCAGCGGTACCGGGCGGTGGAGCGGCAGTGCCCGGCGGTCGTCGTGGTGGGCAGTGACTTCGACGAGCCGGGCGACCCTGCGCACCCCCGCGAGCTGGCCTTCAACGCCCGACTGGCCACCGAGTTCGGCAGCGTGGTGGTGCCGGTGGTCGACGGCTACGAGCAGGAGCCGGCGGCCGTCGCGGCGGCCATGCGCGGGGCGTACCACGATGTGGCCGACCTGGGCGCGACGGTGCTCGCGGTGATCGCCAACCGGGTGTCCGAGCCGATGACGCTGCCGGAGCTGCCCGTGCCGGCGTACGCCATCCCGGAGGTGCCGAGCGTGTCGGCGCCGACGGTGGCCGAGGTGGCGGCGGCGCTCGGCGCCACCCTGCTGGCCGGCGACGACGCGGCGCTCGGCCGGGACGTGCTGGACTACGTGGTCGGGGCGGCACACGTGCCGACACTGCTGGGCCACCTCACCGAGGGCGCTCTGGTGATCACCCCCGGGGACCGGGCCGACCTGCTCGTCGCCGCCAGCGCGGCACACGTGGCCGGGCAGGTGTCGGTGGCCGGGCTCGTGCTCACCCTCGGCGAGCAACCCGACCCCCGGGTGATGCGGCTGGTGGAGGGCCTGAACACCGGCCTGGCCGTGCTCTCCGTCGGCAGCGACAGCTACGACACGGTCGAGGCGTCCAGCCGGATCGAGGGGCGGCCCAGCGTGGCCAACCCGCGCAAGGTGGAGGCCGCGCTGGGCGCGTTCGAGCGCTGCGTGGACACCGACGACCTGGCCCGCCGGCTGCGGGTCAGCCGGTCGACGCGGGTCACCCCGCTGATGTTCGAGAACGAGCTGATCGACCGGGCCCGCTCCAGGCCCCGGCACCTGGTGCTGCCCGAGGGCGCCGAGGAGCGCATCCTGCGGGCGGCGGAGATCCTGCTGCGCCGGGGCGTCGCCGAGCTGACCCTGCTCGGGCGGCCGGACGACATCGCCAGGCGCACCCGCGAGCTGGGCATCGACCTCGGCGACGCGCGGTTGGTCGACCCGGCCACCAGCGGGTGGCGCGACGAGTTCACCGCCGAGTACGCGCGGCTGCGCGCCCACCGGGGCGTCACCGCCGAGCTGGCGCACGACATCGTGGCCCAGCCCAACTACTTCGGGACGCTCATGGTGGCGGCCGGGTACGCCGACGGCATGGTCTCGGGCGCCACACACACCACCGCCGCGACCATCCTGCCCGCGTTCGAGATCATCCGTACCGTGCCGGAGGTCTCGGTGGCCTCCAGCGTCTTCTTCATGCTGCTCGCCGACCGGGTGCTGGTCTACGGAGACTGTGCCGTCAACCGCGACCCGGACGCCGCCCAGCTCGCCGACATCGCGATCTCGTCGGCCGACACCGCCGCCCGCTTCGGCATCGAACCCCGGATCGCCATGCTGTCGTACTCCACCGGCAGCTCCGGTGCGGGCGCGGACGTGGAGAAGGTCGCCGCGGCCACCGCGCTGGTCCGGGAGCGTCGGCCCGACCTGCTGGTCGAGGGGCCGATCCAGTACGACGCGGCAATCGACCCCGCAGTGGCCGCGACGAAGCTGCCCGACAGCCCGGTCGCCGGCCAGGCCACGGTCTTCATCTTCCCGGACCTCAACACGGGCAACAACACGTACAAGGCGGTGCAACGCTCGGCCGGGGCGGTCGCCGTCGGCCCGGTCATGCAGGGCCTGCGCCGGCCGGTGAACGACCTGTCCCGGGGCGCGACAGTGCCGGACATCGTCAACACGGTGGCGATCACCGCCATCCAGGCGGCCGCCGAGGAGGCGTCATGAGTCGGGTACTGGTGCTCAACTGCGGGTCGTCCTCGGTGAAGTGGCGGCACTACGACGGAGACCGGACCGTCGACCAGGGCACCGTCGAGCGGGTCGGTGAGCCCGGCGGCGGCCCGGCGGACCACGCCAGCGCCGTCCGGCAGATCCTGGCCGGACTGGACCTGACCGGACTGGCGGCGGTCGGGCACCGGGTGGTGCACGGCGGCCGGAAGTTCACCACCCCGGTCCTCATCGACGACGCGGTGCTGGCCGCGATCAAGGATCTGGTGCCGCTGGCCCCGCTGCACAACCCGGCCAACCTGGCCGGCATCGAGGTGGCCCGCGCGGCGCTGCCGGACGTCCCGCAGGTCGCCGTCTTCGACACGGCGTTCCACCACACCCTGCCCGAGGCCGCCGCGACCTACGCGATCGACCTGGACACCGCCCAGCGGTACGGCATCCGCAGGTACGGCTTCCACGGCACCTCGCACGCGTACGTCTCCCGGCGTACCGCCGAACTGCTGGGCCGCCCGTACGAGCAGCTCAACACCATCACCCTGCACCTGGGCAACGGGGCCAGCGCCTGCGCGGTCGCGAACGGCCGCAGCGTCGCCACCTCGATGGGGATGTCACCCCTGCAGGGGCTGGTGATGGGCACCCGCAGCGGCGACCTCGACCCGACAGTCATCTTCCACCTGCGGCGGGAGGGCGGGATGTCGGTCGACGACATCGACGACCTGCTCAACCACCGCAGCGGGCTGCTCGGGCTGACCGGCGTCAACGACATGCGCGAGGTGCTCCAGCGCCGGGCGGCCGGGGATCCGGCCGCCGCGCTGGCCTTCGACGTGTACTGCCGGCGGATCACCGGGTACGTCGGCGCGTACTACGCGCTGCTCGGCCACGTGGACGCGATCGCGTTCACCGCCGGCGTGGGCGAGCACGCCGCGCCCGTCCGGGCCGCCGCGCTGGCCGGACTGGCCCGGCTCGGCATCACCGTCGACGAGGCGCGCAACAACGGCGACGGCGACCGGCTGATCTCGCCGGACGACGCCGAGGTGAACGTCTGTGTCATCCGTACCGATGAGGAACGGGAGATCGCCCGGCAGACCCGGGACGTGGTCGGGGCGCACTGACGTCGCCCCGACCACGTGGAGTCGGGCCCGCTCAGCGCATCGCCGCGCGCCCGCTCAGCGCATCGCCAGCCAGGCGACGAGGGCCACCAGCAGCACGACGACGACCGCCGCACCGACAATGAGCGGCAGGCGGGACGGCGCGTCGGCCGGACCGGCGGCCTCCGGCGTCTGGGTGAAGGCGCGGAACGCCTCGGTGTTGCCGCTGGGGTCGGTGTAGTTCTCAGCCATGTCGGTGACCCTAGCGAAGCCGGTCGCGGAGCACCGCCCCCGTCTGTGCCGTCCCACCGGGTCGAGCCGGCCGGCGGAGGCGACCCGACCGGGTGGCGGCCAGAGCCGGGCCGGACGGCGGGGCCGCTGGACGTGCCCGGGCACCTACGGTGAAACGGTGGGGGTTCGACGGCTGGTCGCCGTACTGGTGACGGCGCTGCTGGCCGGTTGTGCGCCGGCAACCGCCGTGGCGGGCGGGTCCGCCGGGCCGCCGTCCGCGCGCCGAGCGCCCGAGGGGTCGTACGTCGTCGGCGTGCGTACGCTCACCCTCGATCCGCGCTCGGCGCGTCCCCTGCCGGTGACCATCTGGTATCCGGCCGGCACCGACGGGGTGGCCGCCGGGCGGTTCCCGGTGGTGATCTACAGCCACGGTCTGCACAGCCGACCCGAACTGCACGCCGGGCTGACCACCCGCTGGGCGGCGGCCGGTTTCGTGGTGGCCGCGCCCGCGTACCCGCACACCCGTGCGGGTGCCGCGCACTTCACCCGGGCCGACGTGCGCAACCAGCCCGCCGACGGTTGGCGGCTGATCCGGCACCTGGGCCGCCTCGACGGCGACCCGGCTGATCCGCTCGCCGGCCACCTGGACCTCACGTCGATCGCCGCCGCCGGTCACTCGGCGGGCGGCTTCACCACCTCCGGTATGTTCACCGAGGGCCACCCGGCCCGGCTGCGCGGGGGCATCGTGATCGCCGGCGGCGGGCTGCCGGGCAGCTTCGCCGGACCGACCGCACCGGTGCTCTTCGTGCACGGCACGGCCGACCCGGTGGTGCCGGTGACGGTGGGCCGGGCGGCGTACGCGCGTACCCCGGGACCTGCGGTGTTCGTCAGCGTGCTCGGCCAGGACCATGGCGCGTACCTCACGCCGGGCAACCCCGGATTCGCCGCCGTTCTCGCCACCACCACCGACTTCCTGCGCTGGACCCTCTACGGCGACCGGACCGCCGGCGCCCGCCTGCCCGCCGACGCGCGCACGCCCGGCACCCGCTACGAGTCCCGCCCGGCCTAGGGTTCTTCGCCCGCGTGTCACGGCGGTGCCCCGGCTAGAGTGCCCGGGTGGACGACCTCGCGCGCCGCCAGTTGGCGAGCATCGCCGACGTGGTCGAGGTGGCCGGGTCGGCCGGCATCGCGGTGTGGTTGCGGGGCGGCTGGGCGATGGACTTCCAGCTCGGCGAGGTGTCCCGACCGCACGTCGACGTCGACTGGTACTGCTGGCACGAGGACGCGGCCCGGCTGGCCGCCCTGCTGCTGGCCCGGGGCTGGCGCCCCGATCCCCGGATGCCTGTGGAGTTGCAGCTCGACCTGTTCGCCGACGACGTGGAGGTGAGCGTCGCGTACCTGGGTCGGGACGACGCCGGTCGCCCGACGGTGGGCGCCGGGTCCTGGGCCGGCACACCACTGCCGGCCGGGATGCTGGACGCGCCATCCGGCCGGATCGGCCCGTTGACCGTGCCGACGATCTCGGTGCCAGCGCAGATCGAGTTCAAGCAGATGTACCCGGTGTGGATGCCGGAGCGGCCTCGCCGTCCGAAGGACGCGGACGACCTGGCTCGACTGCGGGCCGCGCCTCGTCGAGCAGGTCCTCGTACACCCCGACCTTGAAGCCGATCAGGTCCAGGCACTGGGTGAGCCTGCCGATCTGGCCGGTGACGCGCTCCTGGTGCTCGCGCATCAGGGCGAGACGTTCCTCCTCGTTGCCGGCGCCCTCCCGGACGAGGTCGGCGTACCGGCGCAGCGCGGGCAACGGCATGCCCGAGGTACGGAGAATGATGCAGACGGTCAGCCAGTCGACGTCGTCCTGGCTGTAGACGCGACGCCCGCCGGGCCCACGGCGTACCGGATCGACGAAGACGCCCTCCTGCTCGTAGAAGCGCAGGGCGTGCACGCTCAAGCCGGTGCGTTCGGCGACCTGCCCGATGCTCAGACTCACGATGTCCTCGGCCATGCCGAGCAGGGTAACGAGGCTTGACCTAGAGCCGACTCCAGCTCCTAGGGTCCCCCGTGATCGTCACGACATCGCCAGAGGAGCATCGGCATGCGCTATCGCACACTCGGCGGGACCGGCATCGAGGTGAGCACCCACTGCCTCGGAACCATGATGTTCGGTGCCGTCGGAAACCCGGACCACGACGACTGCGTCCGCATCGTCCACGCGGCCCTGGACCAGGGCATCAACTGCGTCGACACCGCCGACATGTACGGCCAGGGTGAGTCCGAGCAGATCGTGGGCAAGGCGCTGCGGGGGCGCCGGGACGACGTCGTCCTCGCCACCAAGGTGCACTTTCCGATGGGTGCGGGACCCAACCAGGGTGGCAACTCGCGGCGCTGGATCCTCAAGGCCGTCGAAGGGAGCCTGCGGCGTCTGGGCACCGACTGGATCGACCTCTACCAGGTCCACCGCCCCGACCCCGCTACCGACATCGAGGAGACGCTCTCGGTGCTCAGCGACCTCGTCCGCGACGGAAAGATCCGCGCCTTCGGGTGCTCGACGTTCCCCGCCGAGGAGATCGTCGAGGCGCACCAGGTCTCCGAGCGTCGCGGCCTCGGCCGGCTGCGCACCGAGCAGCCGCCGTACTCGATCCTGGCCCGTGGGGTCGAGGCGTCGACCCTGCCGGTCTGCCAGCGCTACGGCATGGGGGTCCTGGTCTGGAGCCCGCTCGCCTTCGGGTTCCTCAGCGGGAAGTACCGCAGGGACCGGCCCGTCGACCTGTCGACCGGGCGTGCCGTGCTCCGGCCGGCGCAGTTCGATCCCACGCTCGCCGAGAACGCCGCCAAGCTCGACATCGTCGAGCAGCTCGTCGACCTCGCGGCGGGCATCGGCTGCACGCTCCCGCAGCTCGC
Organism: Micromonospora sp. DT63; assembly: GCF_049841615.1. NCBI lineage: Bacteria > Bacillati > Actinomycetota > Actinomycetes > Micromonosporales > Micromonosporaceae > Micromonospora > Micromonospora sp. DT63. Next base: position 313,787 of record NZ_JBNCKQ010000002.1, read on the forward strand.
CATCGCCTTCACGGTGGCCCATCCGGCGGTCACCTCGGCGATCATCGGACCGCGGACCATGGCACACCTGGAGGACCTGCTCAAGGGCGCCACGCTCACCCTGGACGACGCGACCCTCGACCGGATCGACGAGATCGCGCCGCCCGGAACCAACCGGTACGACCCCAACGCCGCCTTCCCGCCGCGCTCCCTGACCGACACCGCCCGGCGGCGACGCCCGCTCCCCGAACGCGCCGCGGCCTGAACGACCGGTCACGCCCGGTCCGGGTCAGCCGGTCACGGCGTGGGCACCGCGCGTCGAACCGCGCCGAGCCGGCCGGCGCAGCAGGGCACAATTGGTTTCATGTCGCGTCGCGTCACCCCCACGCTGCTGGCCAGCGCCCTGCTCATGGCCGGCCTGGTCGGCTGCTCCGCCGACGCCCGCAAGACCGAGGGCTGGCAGGCGCCCGCCGAGCCACCGCCCGCCGCCGCCACGCCGACGCCGCAGGTACCCTCCGGGACCGCCCCGACGAGCGCCTTCGGCGTCGGCGTACGCCAGCTCAAGCTGAACCGGGACGGCCGTGCGCTGCCGACGACGATCTGGTATCCGGCGGCCGGGAAGGCCGGCGGCGCGGTCAAGCGGTCCGCTGCGGCGGCGCAGGGCCGGTTTCCGGTGGTGATGTTCAGCCACGGCCTCACCGGGCGGCCGGAGGACTACGCCACCCTGCTGACCCGCTGGGCGGCGGCGGGCTTCGTGGTGGCCGCGCCGACCTTCCCGCACACCTCCAAGGGCGGCGACGGCAACATCCTCGACGTGCTCAACCAGCCGGCCGACGTGTCGTACGCGCTGACCCAGGTGCTGGCGCTCGACGGCAAGGCCGGCGACGGGCTGCGCGGCCGGTTGGCCACCGACCGGGTCGGCGCGGCCGGGCACTCGGCCGGCGGGGTGACCACCATCGGCCTCTTCACCGCCAGCCGGGACGAGCGGCTGGACGCCGGGGTGGTCTTCGCCGGTACGGCAGTCGGCGTGGGTACGGCGTTCGCGGGCGCGACCGCGCCGCAGCTGTTCGTGCACGGCGAGCTGGACGAGGTGGTCGACTACGCGGCGGGCAAGGCGGCGTACGACAAGGTGCCCTGGCCGAAGGCGATGCTCAGCCTGCCCAAGGGCGACCACGGGCGGGCGCTGCTCGGCGACGCCAAGACGTTGCGGGTCGTCTCGGACACATCCGTGGAGTTCCTGCGCTGGTCGCTGTACGGCGACGCGGAGGCCAAGAAGCGCATCTCCACCGACGCGACGCGCAACGACATCGCCACCTTCGACAACCACCTCTAACCCACGCCCCCACCCCCTCCCCCCTCCGCGATCTTGCACTTACTGTCGGGGCATAACGGGATATTTTCCGTGAATCGTCGACAGAAAGTGCAAGATCGCGAGAGGGAAGCGGGTCAGGCGGTGTGATCGATGACGATCTTGCCGAAGGCGTCGCCGGAGTGCAGGCGGGCGAAGGCGTCCTCGACCCGGCTGAACGGGACCACGGCGTCGATCACCGGACGGACCTCGTTCTCGGCGCAGAACGCCAGCAGCTCGTACAGCTCCCCCGGCGTGCCCATCGAGGTGCCCAGGATCTCCAGCTGCATGGCGAAGACCCGGCGCAGGTTGACCGACGGCTGGTGGCCGGCCGTGGCGCCGGAGACCACGATCCGGGCCATCGGCGCGGCCGACTTCAACGAGTGGTCGAACGTCGCCGCGCCCACCGTCTCGATCACCACGTCGACCCGCTCCGGCAGCCGGGCACCGGACTCCAGGGCGGTCGCCCCGAGGGCGGTGATCCGCTCCCGCTTGGCGGCGTCCCGGCTGGTCGCGTACACCCGCTTGCCCATCGCGAGGGCGAGCGCGACGGCCGCGGTGGCGACGCCGCCGCCGGCGCCCTGCACCAGCACGCTGTCGGCGTCCGCGACGCGGCCCTTGGTGGTCAGCATCCGCCACGCGGTCAGCCAGGCCGTGGGCAGGCACGCCGCGTCGGTCGCCGCCATGCCGTCGGGCAGGGGGATCAGGTTCGACCGGGGTACGGCGACCCGCTCGGCGAGCGTCCCGGCGAAGTGCTCGGACAGGATGGAGACCCCGCGCGGGTCACCCGGCGTGACGACGACCGGGTAGACGACCATCTCGTTGCCGTGCTCGTCCACGCCGACCGCGTCGCAGCCGAGGATCATCGGCAGCTGGGCGTCGGTGAGGCCGACCCCGCGCAGCGACCAGAGGTCGTGGTGGTTGAGCGAGGTGGCCCGCACCTGCACGGTCACCCAGTCGTCCTCCGGGTGGGTCGGCTCGGGCCGCTCACCGACGGTGAGGGCGGCGAGCGGATCGGCATCGTCGAGGCGGGAGGCGAAGGCGGCACGCATGATCGGCACGGTAACAAGCTGAGCGCCCGTTAAGAAGGGGCCCGCCACCGGGCCACGCCGTCACGTGTACCCCGGGCCACCGCGCCGCGCCTGGCGGCGGGGCTCCTGCCGTCGCGCCTACCGCCGCGCCACGCCGGCGGGCCGCGCTGTCGCGTTCACCGGCGGGCTACTCCGTCGCGGCGGGCCGCTTCGGCGACGGCCTCGGCGACGGCCGGGGCGACCCGCGGGTCGAGCGGCGACGGGACTATCGCGTCGGCGGTCAGCGACTCGGCCACCACGCCGGCGATGGCGTCGGCGGCGGCGACCTTCATCCCCTCGGTGATCCGGGTGGCCCGCGCATCCAGCGCGCCCCGGAACACGCCGGGGAACGCCAGCACGTTGTTGATCTGGTTGGGATAGTCGCTGCGGCCGGTGGCGACCACCGCGACGTGCCGGGCGGCCACCTCGGGGTGCACCTCAGGAGTCGGGTTGGCCAGGGCGAACACGATCCCGCCCGGGGCCATCTGAGCGACGGCCGCCTCGGGGATCTGCCCGCCGGAGACCCCGATCAGCACGTCCGCGTCGCGCAGCGCCTCGGTGATGTCGCCCTGGCGGCCGTCGGCGTTGGTGCTCGCCGCCAGCTCGGCCTTGGTGCCCGTCAGCTCGTCGCGGTGCCGGCCGATGATCCCCTTGGAGTCGCACACGACCACCTGGTCGGGGTTGACCCCACCGGCGACAAGCATCTTCGTCACGGCCACGCCGGCCGCGCCCGCGCCGCTCACCGCGACCCGCAGGTCACCGAGCTTGCGGTTGAGCAGGGTGGCGGCGTTGCGCAGCGCGGCGAGCACCACGATGGCGGTGCCGTGCTGGTCGTCGTGGAAGACCGGGATGTCCAGCGCCTCGTCGAGTCGCCGCTCCACCTCGAAGCAGCGCGGCGCGCTGATGTCCTCCAGGTTGATGCCGCCGAACGACGGGGCCAGCGCCCGCACCACCGCGACGATCTCGTCCACGTCCTGGGTGTCCAGGCAGACCGGCACCGCGTCCACCCCCGCGAACTGCTTGAACAGCACCGCCTTGCCCTCCATCACCGGCAGCGCGGCGCGCGGCCCGATGTTGCCGAGCCCGAGCACCGCCGAGCCGTCGGTCACGACGGCCACGGCGTGCGACGCCCAGGTGTAGTCGTCGGCCAGGTCGGGGTCGGCGGCGATCGCCTCACACACCCGGGCGACACCCGGGGTGTACGCGAGGGAGAGGTCCTCGCGGCTGGTGAGCGGGACCGTCGAGGCGACGGCCATCTTGCCGCCGCGGTGCAGTTGGAAGACGGGATCAGCAGGGTCCACGGAGGACGAAGACATGGCGGTGACTCCAGGATCTGTCGAGCAGACGGGGCGGCCGGGCCCGGCCGCGAGGTGGGCGGCGAGCGGTGGCACGCGGTGCGGGGGGTCACCCGGGCACTTTCCGAGCATAGTGTCGGCACTGCCCCTCGGATGTGAGCAGGGTCATAACGGCCGACGGGGCACCCGTCCGGGGCGGGGCCAGTAGCGGAACACCACCCTTCCGCGCACGTCCGCCACCCCGTACGCACGGGAGTCGTCGGTGACCAGATCGTTGTCGCCGCGCAGCCACCAGCCGCCGTCCTGCGGCCGTACCGCCCGCTTCACGACCAGCAGCTCGGGACGCGTGCGGAACACGGCGACCACCACGTCACCGGGCCGGATCGGGCGCCCGCCCGAGCGGACCAGCACCGCGTCGCCGTGCCGCAGCGTCGGCGCCATGGACGGGCCGGTCACCGAAACGGGCGTCAGCGGCCCGCGCAGGTGCGGCGTCTCCGCCGGGTGATCGGCTCGCACTGGTTTCACCTCCACCCGGTTCGGGGAGCATTCTCAGGAGTAATGTCGCCTTTGATCATCGCAAACTTCCCATGGAGGATCCCGATGCGACTTCCGCGCATCCTTGCGCCCCGCGTCACCGCGAGCGCTCACTGCGACCTGCCGTGCGGCGTCTACGACCCGGCCCAGGCCCGGATCGAGGCCGAGTCGGTCAAAATGATCTGCGAGAAGTACCAGGCGAACACCGACCCGGAGTTCCGTACCCGGGCGGTCATCATCAAGGAGCAGCGCGCCGAGCTGGTCAAGCACCACCTGTGGGTGCTCTGGACCGACTACTTCAAGGCGCCGCACTTCGAGAAGTACCCGAACCTGCACACCCTGTTCAACGAGGCCACCAAGCTCGCCGGCGCCGGTGGCGTCAAGGGCAGCCTCGACCCGGCCACCGCCGACAAGCTCCTCGCGAAGATCGACGAGATCGCCAAGATCTTCTGGGAGACCAAGAAGGCGTGACCGACCCGGTCATCCCGACGATCCGGCCGGTACGTCCCGAGGACGTGCCGGCCGTCGTCGCCATGGTGCACGAGCTGGCGGAGTACGAACGCGCTCCCGACCAGTGCCACCTCACCACCGAGCAGCTCACCTCGGCGCTGTTCCCGACTACTCCAGGTCGAGGCGCGGCGTCAGACGCGCCGAACTGGAGTAGTCGTACGACCGCTCCGGCGCTCTTCGGCCACGTCGCGGTCGACGAGCACGACCGGCCGATCGGCTTCGCGCTGTGGTTTCTCAACTTCTCCACCTGGGCCGGCGTGCACGGCATCTACCTGGAGGATCTCTACGTCTCACCGGCTGCCCGGGGCACCGGCGCAGGCCGGCTGCTGCTCGCCACGCTTGCCGACATCTGCGTACGACGGGGTTACCGGCGGCTGGAGTGGTGGATGATCGAGTGGAATCCGGCTGCCGGTTTCTACGCCTCGATCGGCGCCGAGCAGATGAGCGAGTGGGTCCCCTACCGGCTCAGCGGTGACGCGTTGCGAGACCTCGCCGCTCAGGCGGAGGCCGCCGACACGCGCCCGAACGACTGACCGGGTAGAGTCCCCGACCGGGGGGATGAGGCGTGACTCAACTGACCGGCCAGCCAGCGACCGACGACGACGTGGTGCACCTCACGGTGCCCGCCGACGGCGGCTACCTCGGCGTGCTCCGCACCGCCACCGCCGGTCTCGCGGCCCGGTTGCAGTTCGCGCTCGACGAGATCGAGGATCTGCGGATCGCTGTCGACGAGGCGTGCGCCATGCTGCTCGCCATCGCCACCCGCGACGCCGAGTTGGAGTGCCGGTTCTCGGTCACCAACGACGCGCTGACCGTCGAGGTGACCGTGCCGACCGTGCGCGGGGCGACGCTGCCCGCCGAGTCGTCCTTCGCCTGGAAGGTGCTCACCGCCCTGACCACGTCGGCGTCCGCCGGTGCCTCCGACGGCCGGGCGACGATCTCGTTGCTCACCCGCCGCTCCGGCGGCTACTGACCGACACGCCCCGCCGGCCCCGCCCGGCCGGGGCCGCGGGCGAACCCGTTGCCCTGCGGCCGTGCGGCGGGGTCACTCGAAGCCGAGGGCCTTCGTGGTGGGCGGGCTGACGAGCAGCCAGCCGACGCCCAGGCCGAGCGCCATCAGCGGTACGCCCAGCCAACCCAGCCCGGCTTGGATCATGAACCAGCCGATCGGCAGCAGCATGAGCTGAAGGACGATCGCGGGGGCCCGCGCGCCGGCCTGTCGGCGCAGCAGCGCGCGGCCCAGAGCCCAGAGCGCGACGGCCGCCCCGACGGCGAACGCGGTCACCAGCAACGCCGACGCCAGGTCGGTGGTGGTGGCGGTGAGGTCGGCCCAGACCAGCCAGACCGCGATCAGCCCGACGGCGACCGCCTCCGCCCAGAGCAGCCGCACCGCCCAGCGGAGTGTGACGGGAACCGGGGCCGAGTCGATGGTCACGCGCGCCACGATACCCGGGCTACCGAGAGGTACAGTGCCGCCCATGCGGGCCGTCCTGGTGGTCAATCCGAAGGCCACCACCACCAGCGAACGCAGCCGGGACGTGCTTGTCCGGGCGCTGCGCAGCGAAGTCGACCTCAGTGTGCGCTACACCCGTCGCCGGGGGCACGCCATGGCGCTGGCCCGGGAGGCCGCCACCGAGGGGGTCGATCTCGTCGTCACCCTGGGTGGCGACGGCACGGTGAACGAGGTGGTGAACGGCCTGATGTCGGCCGAACCGCCAGCCGGCGCCGAGGGCGCGTCGATGGCGGAGCGGCTGCCCGCGCTGGCCACCGTTCCGGGCGGTTCGACAAACGTGTTCGCCCGCGCGGTGGGCCTGCCCCGGGAGTGGCCGGAGGCGACCAGCATGATCCTCGAAGGGCTGCGCCTGGGCCGGCACCGCACGGTCGGGCTGGGCCGCGCGGACGACCGCTACTTCACCTTCTGCGCCGGGTTCGGCCTGGACGCCGCGGTGATCCACCGGGTGGAGCAGGCACGGCGCAAGGGGCGGGTCTCGACGCCGGGGCTCTACCTGCGCTCGATCATGAACCAGTACTTCTTCGCCTCGGACCGGCGGCATCCGGCGATCAGTCTGGAGCGACCGGGTGAGCCGGCGGAGGAGGAGCTGGCCACCGTCATCATCCAGAACACCGCTCCGTGGACGTACCTGGGCGACCGCGAGGTCAACCCGAACCCGGAAGCGTCGTTCGATCTCGGCCTCGACGTGCTGGCACTGCGTCAGCTCCGGGTGGCTAGCACAACACGGACAGTCACTCAGTTCCTGTCCCGGCGGCCGGATCCGAGCGGTCGTCAGGTGTTACGACTCCATGACACGGCGGAGTTCACCCTGCTCTCCAGCCGTCCGCAGGCGTTCCAGCTGGACGGCGACTATCTTGGCGAGCGGGAGAAAGTCAGATTCACATCCATTCCGGCCGCACTCAGAGTAATCTGCTAGGTCTCGGGTACTGCCCTTGGTCGACGCGGCGCCGCAACCGCACCGGCGGGCGCCGCCACACCGAGGGGCAGGTGCCGGAAATGTCAGCAATGTCACGCGGACTGTACTATATTGATCCTCGGCTGTGGCACGGCGGGTAACCAGGAACGCACTGGAACCCGGACAAATGGGTTGTGGGCTTGCTCACCGCTTGGAGTTTTTCCGAGCGTCACCCTTGACATCACGAGCGTTCGTGAAAGTATTCACAAGCGAACTTGAGTTACCGGGACATTGCCTGGATATGCTCGTCAGGTTGAGCTGTTCCAGCAGGTCTCCGAGGCTAACCGCCTGCTCACGCACTGCCGAATGGTCAGACGCGAACGGTCACCATAGGCAATGCGGATGCATATAGGAAAAGCACTACCCGCAATAAATTGCCACCCATCCAGAATGAGGAGTGTTGCCGCCATGGACTGGCGTCACCATGCTGTCTGCCGCGACGAGGACCCGGAGCTGTTCTTCCCGATTGGGACGTCCGGACCGGCTCTCCTGCAGGTCGAGCAGGCCAAGGCCGTCTGCAGGCGCTGCTCCGTGACCGACCAGTGCCTGCAGTGGGCGCTCGAGTCCGGTCAGGACGCTGGCGTCTGGGGCGGGATGAGCGAGGAGGAGCGGCGCGCTGTGAAGCGGCGCGGCGGCCTCCGGGTGCTGCGCGCTCACTCCGCCTGATTCCCCCAACGACACAGCTGCACGCCCCGGCAGGTCCGCCTGCCGGGGCGTACTGCTGTCCCGTGCCTGGCCAAACCGGCTGAGCCGTCAACCTGTCGGTGCCAGCGCGCCCCGGCCGTCGACCCGGCGCAGCACCAGCTCGGCCAGCTCGGGCGCGTCCGTCAGCGGGGCCGCGACCGCCACCGCACCGGCCGCCCGTGCCGAGTCGGCCACCGCGTCGTGGAACAGGCCCGGCGCGAGGAAGTACGCGGACACCGCCACCCGGCGCGCGCCAGCCGCCCGCAGGCGGGCCACTGCCACACCGGTCGCCGGTGGGGCCGCCGAGGCGTACGACACCCGGCAGGGCACCCCGAACTCGACGCCGAGCGCGTCCGCCACCCGGCCCACCGAACCGCGCGCCCGCGCGTCCCGGGTGCCCGCGGCGGCCAGCACCAGCGCGTCGAAGCGCCCCGGGCCAACCTCGCCGAGCCGACGGCGCAGCCCCGCCAGCAGCGCCGGCGACACCGTTCCGTCCGCCGGGCCGAGCACGTCGGTGACCCGTACCGACAGTGGAGGTCCGGCCTGCGTCGCGGCGGCGACGGCCGCCGGAATGTCCACCCGGTGGTGGTACGCGGCGGTCAGCAGCAGCGGCACGACAACCGCGCGCGGATGCCCCGCCTCGGCCAGCTCGCGCAGCACCTCGGTCGGTCCCGGCTCGGTGTGGTCCAGCCAACTCGCCCACACCGACAGGCCGGGCCGGGCGGCCGACACCGCCCGGGCCAGCGCCCGGGTGGCCTCGGCCGCTCGTGGATCCCGGCTGCCGTGCGCGACAAGCACCACCGGGGCCGCCCCGCCGGCCGCGTCCGGGCCGGTCGGGTTCGTCGGTGACGGGGTCAGACGTGCAGCCCGCACTCGGTCTTCTCGAACATGGCCCACCGCCCGGCCCGGGGGTCCTCCCCGGCCTTCGTCCGCCGCGTGCACGGCCAGCAGCCGATCGAGCCGTAGCCCTGCTTGAACAGCTCGTTGACCGGGACGTTCCAGCGGGCGATGTAGGCGTCCACGTCCCCCTGCGACCACGCCGCGATCGGGTTGACCTTCACCTTGCCGCGCCGCGCGTCGAACGTCACCACAGGCGTGTTGGCCCGGGTCGGCGACTCGTCCCGGCGCAGACCGGCGGCCCAGGCGTCGTACCCGGACAGCGCCCGCTCCAGCGGCTCCACCTTGCGCAGCTGGCAGCAGTCGTCCGGCGACTTGTTGAACAGTCGCGGGCCGTACTGACCGTCCTGCTGCCCCACCGTGAGCCGGGGCCGGATCGACCGGACGTTCACCGGGAGCGTCCGGGCCACCTCGTCGCGGACCCGCAGCGTCTCCGGGAAGTGCAGACCGGTGTCGAGGAAGACCACGTCCACCCCCGGGGCGACCCGGGACACCAGGTGGGCCAGGACGGCGTCGGCCATCGAGCTGGTGACACAGAAGCGGTCACCGAAGGTCTGCGCAGCCCAGCGGGCGATCTCCAGGGCGGGGGCGCCCTCCAGGTCCCGGGCCGCGTGCTCGGCCAGCGTCCGCAGCTCGTCGGGGTTGCGCCCGGCCGGCTCGGTCGACGTCTGAGCGCCCGGACCGACCAGGCGCAGGTTGGCAGCGGAGACGAGGCTCATCGGGTCACCGCCCGGGAGAGCAGCCCGGTGAACTTCACCGCGAAGACCCGTGCGCAGGCGTGGCACTCCCAGGCGCCGTGCCCCGCCTCGTGCGGCCGCAGGTCCTCCTCGCCGCAGTACGGGCAGTACAGGGGTGCCGCTCGGTTCTCGCTGCTCATCGCAGTTCCTCCTCGTCGACTCTGATCACCCAGTTGGCGAACGTCTCGCCCTCGCTCCGACCGGCCAGGTAGCGGCGGGCCAGCCGTTCCACGTACTCCGGAAGCTCGTCGGCGGTGGTCTTCAGGCCGCGCAGCTTGCGGCCGAAACCGGCCGTCTGCCCCTGGGCCATGCCCAGGCCGCCGCCCAGGTGCACCTGGAAGCCCTCCACCTGCCGGCCGTCCGGGCCGACCACCAGCTGACCCTTGAGGCCGATGTCCGCGACCTGCGTGCGGGCGCAGGCGTTCGGGCAGCCGTTGATGTGGATCGAGATGTCCGCGTCGAAGTCGCGCAGCCGCTGCTCCAGCCGGGCCACCAGCTCCTCGCCGCGGGCCTTCGTCTCGACGATGGCGAGCTTGCAGTACTCGATGCCGGTGCACGCCATCGTGCCGCGCCGCCAGGCCGACGGCCGGGCCTCCAGCCCGATCCCGCGCAGCGCGTCGACAAGCGACTCCGTCCGCTCCGACGGCACGTCGAGCACCAGCAGCTTCTGGTACGGGGTGAGCCGCACCCGGTCGCTGCCGTGCGCCTCGGCCACGTCGGCCAGTTGGGCGAGCTGCCCACCGGAGACCCGCCCGACCACCGGGGCGGCCCCCACGTAGTGCCGCCCGTCGGCCTGCTCGTGCACGCCCACGTGGTCGATCGGCTTCGCCGGCAGCTCCGGGGCGGGGCCGTCGAGCAGCGTACGGCCCAGGTACTCCTTCTCCAGGACCTCCCGGAACCGCTCCACGCCCCAGTCGGCCACCAGGAACTTCAACCGGGCCCGGTTACGCAGCCGGCGGTAGCCGTAGTCGCGGAAGATCCCGACCACGCCGGCCCACACGTCGGGGATCTCGGCCAGCGGCACCCAGGCGCCGAGCCGCTGGGCCAGCATCGGGTTGGTGGAGAGCCCGCCACCGACCCAGAGGTCGAAGCCGGGGCCGTGCTCGGGGTGGTCGACGCCGAGAAGGGCGATGTCGTTCGACTCGTACGGGGTGTCGACCAGCCAGGAGATGGACGTCTTGAACTTGCGGGGCAGGTTGGAGAACTGCTTGTCCCCCACGTACCGGGCGACGATCTCGTCGATCGCCGGAGTCGGGTCGACCAGCTCGTCGCGGGCCACCCCGGCGACCGGGCTGCCCAGCACGATCCGTGGGCAGTCGCCGCAGGCCTCGGTCGTCTGCAGGCCGACCGACTCCAGCCGGCGCCAGATCTCCGGCATGTCCTCGACGCGGATCCAGTGGTACTGGATGTTCTGCCGGTCGGTGATGTCGGCGGTGTCCCGGGCGAACTCCCGGGAGATGTCCGCGACCACGCGCAGCTGAGCCAGGCTGAGCTGGCCGCCGTCGATGCGGACCCGGAGCATGAAGAACTCGTCCTCCAGCTCGTGCGGCTCCAGCACCGCGGTGCGCCCGCCGTCGATGCCGGCCTTGCGCTGGGTGTAGAGGCCCCACCAGCGGAAACGGCCACGCAGATCCTGCGGGTCGATGGAGGCGAAGCCGCCGCGCGCGTAGATGTTCTCGATGCGCGTCCGGACGTTGAGCGGGTCGTCGTCCTTCTTGATCCGCTCGTTGGGATTGAGGGGCTCGCGGTGGCCGAGCGCCCACTGACCCTCACCCCGGGGCCGGCGTGGCGCCCGGGCCGGGCGGGTCGTCGGGTCCTCGGAACGGGGCGGGATGCTGCTGACCGCCATCGCGGCGACCTCCGTTGTCTGCTGTGCCTCGGGCTACGCGGGGCGCGACGGCCGGCCCGCGAGGCGGGCGGGACAACGGTGTCTTCAGACAGCCGGCGCGGAGCGCGCCCGAGACGGATTGGTCGGGCGTCGTCAGTAGGCCGGACAGATCGCGCTGCGCACGCGGCCGTAATCGACGTGGCGACGAGCCACGAAGCGGCGGACGACTGCGGCGGTCATGGGGCCCATGCTGCCACACCCCATGGGGGCCGGCCAATGTCCGCGTGCTGGATCCCACATCACGGGCCCACCTGGTCGTGGCAGGCTCGGACCGTGGGTGGATTGTCCGAGTCGGCCGGGGCGGCGTGGGAGCGCCTGCGTCGTCTGCCGGTCTGGCTCGCCCCGGCGCTGCTCACCCTGGCGGTGACGGTGACCGGGCTGGGCTCCGCCCAGCTCTGGCGCGACGAGCTGGCGACGTGGAGCGCGGCCACCCGCTCGCCCGGCGACCTGGTCCGGCTGGCCGGCACCATCGACGCCGCCACCGGGCCGTACTACCTGCTGATGCACGTCTGGAGCACTGTCGTCGGCGACTCCACAATCGCCCTGCGGATACCGGCCGTGGTGGCGATGACAGTGGCCGCCGGGCTGCTCGCCGTGCTCGGCGCGCGGCTGGTCGACAGACGTGCCGGCCTCTTCGCCGGGCTGCTGTTCGCGGTGCTCCCCGGCACCTCCCGCTACGGGCAGGAGGCCCGCCCGTACGCGCTGGCCACCATGCTCGCGATGCTCGCCACAGTGCTGCTGGTGACCGCGCTGCGCCGACCGAGCTGGGCCCGGTGGGCCGGTTACGCGGTCGCCGTCGCCGCTCTCGGGCTCATCCACCTGGTCGCGCTCACAGTGCTCGCCGCCCACGCGCTGGTCGTCCTCATCGCCTGGTGGCGCGGACCCGCCGAGGCCGGCGTCACCAGCCCGGACCGCCCCACCGCCAGCCCGGACCGCGTCGCCGCCAGCCCGAACCACCTCACCGCCAGCCGGGACCGTCCCGCCGTCGAGCGGGACCGGCGGGTGTGGCGATGGCTGGTCGCCGTGCTGCCGGCCGCACTGCTGGCCGGTCCGCTGCTGCTCAAGGCCCGGACGCAGCAGTCCCGGCAGTTGAACTGGGTCCACCTGGCCCGGCTGGACGACCTGACCGCGCTGCCGGGCGGCGTGGCCCAGAGCAGCGTGGTGGGCGGTCTGCTGGTCGGGGTCGCCGCGTTGGGCGCGGCCCGGCTCGGGCGGCGCGCTCTGCTGCCGGTGAGCGCGGTGCTGCTGCCCGTGCTGCTGCTCTTCGCCGCCGGCACGGTCGTACCCCTGTGGGTGCCCCGGTACCTGGTCTTCGTGGTGCCGTTCGCGTGTCTGCTGGCCGGTGCGGCGCTGGCCGCCGTGACCGCGCCGGCCGCGGTCGTCGTGGTGGTCCTGGCCGCGCTGCTCGGCCTGCCCGACCAGACCGCGCTGCGGCGGACCCACGAGTGGCCGCGCAGCGCGCCCGTGGACTACGCGGGGGCCGCACGGGTGATCGCCGACGGCCAACGCCCGGGGGACGCGGTGGTCTACTCGCCCCGGCACAGCTGGCTCTTCCTGGATCTCGGCATCGACTACCACCTCGACGACCCACCACGCGACGTGCTGGTCACCGAGGACGAGGTGCGCCGGGGCGACCTGTGGGCGGCCGAGTGCCCCCAGCCGGCGCAGTGTCTGGCCGGTACGACGCGGGTGTGGCTCGTCGTCGCCGGCCGGCACGCCGAGCCGCTGGCCGCCGTGCCCGGCGCCAAGGGCGACGCGCTCCGCACCGACTTCACCGTCACGCAGGTCTGGCAGCGCCCCGGCCTGACCGTCGCGCTGCTGACCGGCCGCTGAGCGATCGGTCAACGGCCGGACCGCGTCGGTCGTCGGTCTGATCGCCCACGAGGCGAGGCCGGGCCCGCGGTGAAAAGGCTGATGCCGGTGAGTCATCTAGATGACTCACAGGCATCACGCTCATTCGGCCAGCCGCGCCCATCTGCGACAACACCGAACGGACGGCGGCTCAGCCCTGTGAGCGGCCGTCCGGGGCGTTGCGGGCCAGTGGGACGACGAGCAACGCCTCGGTGCCGCCCTTGGCACCCGCGCGCAGCTCGATGGTGCCGCGCAGCTCGCCGGTGACCAGTGCCCGCACGATCTGGAGACCGAGTCGGCTGCCGCGTTCGGCGTCGAATTCGGGGGGCAGGCCGCGCCCGTTGTCGGTCACCGAGACGTGCAGCATCTTGCGGAACCGGTGCGCCGAGACCACCACCTCCGGCCGCGCCGACGGATCGCCCTCGGCGACGGCGGCCGGCACCACGCCCGAGGTCTGCGGTACGGGCGCGTCGTCCGTCTCGTCGGCCGGCGGGAAGCCGTGTTCGACGGCGTTGAGCAGCAACTCGTTGAGGACCATCACCAGCGACGTGGCGATCTCCGCGGGCAGTACGCCGAAGCTGCCCTTACGGCGCATGCCGACGCTCACCTCGGTCGCCGCGACCTCGGTCGCCGCGCTGGCGACCCGGTCGACGATGCCGTCGAACTCGACAGCCTCGTCGCTGGACATCGAGAGCGTCTCGTGCACGAGAGCGATCGAGGCGACCCGGCGGACGGACTCCTCCAGGGCGACCCGGGCCTCCGGCATGGCCACCCGGCGGGCCTGCAACCGCAGCAGCGCGGCCACCGTCTGGAGGTTGTTCTTCACCCGGTGATGGATCTCCCGGATGGTGGCGTCCTTGGTGATCAGTGCCCGGTCCCGACGACGGACCTCGGTGATGTCCCGCACCAGCACCAGCGCGCCGATCGGCACGCCGGCGGGCATCAGCGGCAGGGCCCGGGTGAGCATCGTGGCCCCGCGGGCGTCGATCTCCCGCCGGGGCGGCGCCTCGCCGCGCAACGCCGCCAGGATGCCGTTCGCCGCCTCGGTGCCGTCCAGCGGGTCGCCCGCCAGCCGGCGGTGCAGCGCGGCCAGGTCCTCCCCCACCAGGTGGGAGGCGTAGCCCAACCGGCGGTACGCGGACTGCGCGTTCGGGCTCGCGTAGGTGACCTTGCCACCGGCATCCAACCGGACCAGGCCGTCACCGACGCGGGGGGCGGAGGTGGTCTCGCCCGGGTGCCGGGGTGGCGGGAAGGTGCCGTCGGCGATCATCTGGGCGAGGTCGTCGGCGGTGGTCAGGTAGTTGAGTTCCAGCTGGCTGGGCGTCCGCGCGGTGGAGAGGTTGGTGTCCCGGCCGACCACCGCGATCACCTCGCCGGCCTCGCCGTCGGCGGTGCGCAGCCGGACCGGGATCGCCTCGTGCCGGGCCGGCACGTCGCCGTACCAGACCGGGTCGCCCTCCCGCCAGATCCGCCCCTGGGAGTAGGCCACCCCCAGGTGAGCCACCTCCGAGCCGCCGATGATCCGGCCCACCTGGTCGTCCTGGTACGCGGTGGGCGCGGTCGTCGGACGGACCTGGGCGACACAGAGGAACGTGCCCTCGGCGTCGACCGGCACCCAGAGCAGCAGATCGGCGAAGGACAGATCGGAGAGCAGCTGCCAGTCACCGGCGATCCGGTGCAGGTGGTCGATGTCGGCCGGACGGAGACGGGTGTGCTCCTCGGCGAGGTCGCGCAGCGTGGACACGGTGACCAGGGTGCCACGCCGCGCCGTGCCTCACATCGTCGCGGTGACCTTCTTCAGGCCGCGCGGCGCGTCCGGGTCCTCGCCACGGGTCAGTGCCAACGCCAACGCCAGGCGCTGCAACGGCAGGATGTCCAGCAGCGGCGCGTACCGCTCGTCGACCTCGGGGACGGCGAGCCGGGTGGCGCCCGGCACGTCGGCGGAGCCGACGACCACCACGTCGGCGCGACGCTCGCCGAGGCGGGGCAGCACCTCGCCCATCGACCGGCCACCCGGACCGGAGCCGACGACGGCGAGCACCGGGACCTCCGGGTCGGTCATCGCGAGCGGGCCGTGCAGCAGGTCGGCGCCGGAGAAGGCGAGCGCCGGCAGGTACGAGGTCTCCATCAGCTTCAACGCGGCCTCGCGGGCGGTCGGGTAGGCGTACCCGCGGCCGGTGGTGACCAGTTGGCGGGCGAAGCGGTAGCGCGGCGCGAGCTGGGCCGGGGTGTCGTCGGCGAGCGTCCTGGTGGCCAGGTCGGGCAGCGCGGCGAGCGCCTCCCGCTCGGCCGCCGGGAGCACCCCGTCGCCGGCCCGGATCCCCTCGACCAGCATGAGCAGGGCGAGCAGTTCGGCGGTGTACGTCTTCGTCGCCGCGACCGCCCGCTCGTGCCCGGCGGCGATGTCGATGCTCAACTCGGCAGTGTCGGCCAGCGGGGAGTCGGGGGCGTTGGTCACCGCGAGGGTGAGCGCGCCGGAGGACCGCGCGGCGCGCAGCACCTCGGCGAGGTCGGGTGAGCCGCCGCTCTGGCTGACCCCGACGACAAGCGCGTCGGACAGGTCGGGGCGGGCGCCGAACAGGGTGACGACGCTCGGCGAGGCGAGACCGGCGGGCAGGCCGAGCCGGATCTCGGTCAGGTACGCCCCGTAGAGGGCCGCGTGGTCGGACGTGCCCCGGGCGGTGAAGACCACGTGTCGCGGTCGACGCTCGGCCACGACAGCGGCCACCCGGGCGATCGCCGCGGTGTTGGCGCTGTCGAGCAGGCGCGCGTAGCCGGCGGGCTGCTCGGCGATGTCGGCGGCCATTCCGGACCCTGCACGTGTCACGAAACACTCCCCTCGTGCGCGATTGCCGCGCGTTTCCTGCTCAGTCTTGCACGCAGAAGTCGGCAGCAGCAATTATTCGAGCAGCAGTGCGCAGTTGATCACTTGATCAACTCAACATCAACTACGCTGGCCCCGCTGTCTGCAGCTGCGACGAGAGGACACCGTGCCAGAGGGAAGGGACGAGCCCGCGCTCTCCGCGACGGAGGAGCTGGCGCTGGCCCGGCTGGCACTGGACGAGGGAGACCTCCACCACGCCGCCGGCCACCTCGCCGGCGCGCTCGCGCGGGCGCCCACCCTGCCCGAGGTGCACGAGACGCTGGCCCGCCTCGCCGCGGCCGACGGAGGAGGGCTCGACCTCTTCCCGATCAACCACCACACCTTCGTGGGCGCGGTCGTCGCCCGCGCCCACCTGCTGGCCGCCGCCGGCCGCCCCGCCGAAGGGCTGGAGCTGCTGGCCGCGGCGACCGGTCACGCGCCCGGCACCCAGTGGGCGGGCGTGCCGTGGGTGACCGCCTCCGAACTGGTCGAACGGCTGGAGCCGGACCACATCGCCCGCGTCCTCATGCAGGTCTGCGCGGCGCTGACCGATCCGGTGCCGCGGGCCGGCCGGGACGCCCTCACGCCGTACCTCACGCTGGCCCGCAACGCCGCCACCGTGCACCCCGAGCACGGTCTCCTGCTGGGCGCGGCGTCCGCACTGGCCCGGCGGCTCGGCGAGGTCGCGCTGGCGATCCGTTGGGCCAGCCGGGGCGTACGGTGCCAGCCGTCGAAGATGGGCGAGGTCTGGCTCGGGTACGCGTACCGCAGCGCGGGCCGGACCCGCGACGCCCTCACGGCGCTCGGTCGAGCCGTCGAACTGGACCCGGACGACCTGGCCATCTACGCCGACATCGCCGGCACCCTGGCCGAGATCGGCCGGCTCGACGAGGCGTTGGAGTGGACCGAGCGGGCGCTGGCCCGGGACCCGTCGTTCGACTGCGCGGTGCACACCGCCCACCGACTGCGGCACCTGCGCGACGGCGACCTGTCCCACCTGGTCGCGCTCGCCGACTTCATCCGGGACCACCCCGACGACAGCCACGAGCACGGCGATCTGGCCCAGTGCTGCCGGGGTCGGCCCTGGCTCGGGCAACTGACGCCGGCCGGCGGCCCCCTGGTCGACGCGCTCCGTCAGGCGGTCGCCGACGACGACAACGGCATCGGCGGCGCCGTACGCCTCGCGGCGGCAGCCCCACCGAGCGCCCTGCGGACGGCGACGGCGGTGGCGCCCGGACTGCGGATCGAGGTCGCCGGGGTCGTGGAGCCGGACCCGCGCGAGCCTCGACGCCCGTCCGCGCAGCGGCTGTGGCACTTCGCGGAGAACGTGCCGACACCGGCGCTGCCGGCGCCCTCGGCGGTGGCTGTCGAACGGATCGGACAGGTGGCCCACCCGGCGTGGCCGCACCCGCCGGCGGCCTACGACGCGGCGGTGGGCCTGGCCGGCCTCGACGTCGACGACCTGCTCGGGCTGCTGGTGCACCCGCCCGCGGCGCCGGCGAGCGGGCTGGGACGACTGCTGGCCGCCCAGGATCCGTCGATCTGGGTCCGCGGGGTGCAGGTCTGGGCCTGTCTGGGGCTGCTGCACCAGCGCACCGACGAGCCCTGGGCGGACTCGACCCGACGCCGGGTGCTGGTGGACCTGGTCTGGGGTGTGGAGGACTGGGTCACCGAAGCGGCGCTGTTCGCCCTGATCACCGCCGCCTGGGTGGACCCGGAGGTGCGGCCGGACGTGGCCCGCGTGGTGGCGGAACGGTTGGCCGACGCGGCGGCGGTGACCCAGGCCCGGCCGGTGCCGATCGCGGTCTCACTGGCCCACCTCGCGCTGGCCGCCCCCACCCTGGACCCGGACAGCACGGCACTGGCCACCCGGATGATCGGCGAGCGGGCGGCCCGGCTTCCCCGCCCCCGCAACCCGCTCCGCCGTCTCTGGCAACGGCTGACCCGCCGCCCCTAAACAACCCCGCGCACCCCGCCCCGCCCCGCGCACCCCGCCCCGCCCCGCGCACCCCGCCCTGCCCGCCCCGCCCCGCCCCGCCCCGTCGATCTTGCACTTGCTGTCGTGGTTTTGTCGGGGTGTGGGGTTTTTGCCGGGACAGAAAGTGCAAGATCGGCGGGAAAGGGGGCGCCGCACCGACCTTGAGGTCGGTGCGGCGCGGGGTTGGGGTTGGGGTGGCTCAGGCGACCGGGGCCTTGCCGAGGGCGACCTCGGCCTCCTCCTCCGGGGTGGCCTGCGGCGGCGCCTCGTTGGCGGTGCGCAGCGGGATCTCCTTGATGAACCAGGCGAGGACCGGAATCACGATGGTGAACAGCACGGCCCAGAGGAACACGTGCGAGATGGCGTCGGAGAGACCGGTGAGGACCAGCTCACGCGCCTGGGCCGGCAGCTTCTTCAGCTGCTCCAGGTCCATCCCGCCCTCGCCGCCGCCGCTGAACGCCCGGCCGGCGGACGAGTCGGCGAGCCGGTTGGCGAAGATCGCGCCGAACAGCGAGATGCCGAACGAGCCGCCGATCGACCGGAAGAAGGTGGCCGCGCCGCTGGCCGCGCCGAGGTCCTTCTGTTCCACGCTGTTCTGGGCGATCAGCATGGAGGTCTGCATGAGGAAGCCCATGCCGGCCCCGAGCACGACCATGTAGAGCGAGGACTGCAGCTTGCTGGTGTCGGTGTCGAGCATGGAGAGCAGCGCCATGCCCCCGGTCATCACCACGCCGCCGATGATCGGGTACGCCCGGTACTTGCCGGTCTTGGTGATCGCCCGCCCGATGACCAGCGAGACGACAAGCATGCCGAACATCAACGGCAGCAGCAGCAGACCGCTGTTGGTGGCCGAGGCACCCTGCACGGTCTGCTGATAGAGCGGCAGGAAGTTCATCGCGCCGAACATCGCGAAACCGAGCAGGAAGCCGATCACCGAGATCAGCGCGAAGTTGCGGTTGGCGAACAGCGCCAACGGCAGGATCGGCTCCGGAACCCGGCGCTCCACCAGGCCGAACGCCACCAGCGCCACCAGCGCCAGCACGGCCAGGCCGAGGATCTGCGGCGAGGCCCAGTCGTACTCGTTGCCGCCCCAGGTGGTGATCAGCACGATCGCGGTGATGCCGACCGAGAGCAGCGCCGCACCGAGCCAGTCGATCCGGTGCTCGGTGCGGTACTTCGGCAGGTGCATCGTGGTGATCAGCACGAGCAGCGCGATGCCACCCAGCGGCAGGTTCACGTAGAACGCCCAGCGCCAGGAGAGGTTGTCGGTGATGAAACCGCCGACCAGCGGGCCGGCCACCATGGCGATGGCCATGATGCCGGCGATCATGCCCTGGTAACGCCCGCGCTCGCGCGGCGGAACCAGGTCGCCGATGATCGCCATCACGCCGACCATCAGGCCTCCGGCGCCCAGGCCCTGCACGGCGCGGAAGGCGATGAGCTGCACCATGCCGTCCTGCGGGCCGCCGAACATCCCGGAGCCGGCCATGCCGCACAGGGCCGAGCCGACGAGGAAGACGACGACCGAGGTCAGGAAGACCGACTTACGGCCGTAGAGGTCACCGAGCTTGCCCCAGATCGGGGTGGAGACGGTGGTGCCCAGGACGTACGCGGTGACCACCCAGGTGAAGTGGTTGAGGCCGCCGAACTCGCCGACGATCCGCGGCAGCGCGGTGCTGACGATCATGTTGTCGAGCATCGCGAGCATCATCGCGATCATCAGTCCGAACAGCACGACCCGTACGTTGGGTCGTGCGCCGGTCTGGGTTGCCTGAGTCATGGGTAAGCTCCCCCCGAGGATTGCCTTACTTACTTGCCGCCCGGCTAGTCACCTTACTAGCCGCACGGTAAGTTGGGTACCAACTGACGGTCAAGTGAATTGGGGGGCGTAGGTGAGGGAGAGCACAGGCGGCACCCGGGAGCGGATCAAGGCCGTCGCGTTGGAGCTCTTCACCGAGCAGGGGTACGAGAAGACCTCGCTGCGGGAGATCGCCGAACGCCTCAACGTCACCAAGGCGGCGCTCTACTACCACTTCAAGAGCAAGGACGACATCGTCGCCAGCTTCGTCGAGGATCGGCTGGATCAGATGGACGCGCTGACCGCCTGGGCCGACTCCCAGCCGGCGACCCTGGCCACCCGCCGCACCCTCATCTCCCGCTACGCCGACACGATGTTCGGCGGCGACATGCCGTCGGTGATGCGCTTCTTCGAGCAGAACCAGACAGTGCTCAAGAGCCTCTCCTCCGGTCAGCAGATGCGGGGCCGGATGATGCAGCTCGCCAGCGCCCTCTGCCGGGGCGACGACTCCCCCGCCGCCCAACTGCGCGCAACCCTGTCCCTGTTCGCCGTGCACACCAGCTGGTTCGCCGTGCGGGCGCCGGGCATCACCGACGCCGAACGCCGCCAGCTCGCGCTGGAGGTGGCCGACGAGTTGCTGGCCGCGATCGGCGCCGAGCCCGACGAGGACACGGCACCGGCCAGCAGCCGGGCCTGACGCGCCAGCCTCAGGCGCGGGGCAGCTCCAGCCGCAGGCCCAGCAGGGCCACGCCCTCCACCGGCGACCAGTCCTTCGCCGGCATACGGACGAACCCGAGGCGCTCGTAGAGCCGGTGGGCCGACACGGCCATCCCCGCGCGGACGCAGATCACGACCGCCGTGCAGCCCAACTCGGCCGCCCGGTCGACGCACGCCTGGGCCAGCGCCGCGCCCACACCCCGCCCCTGGGCGCCCGGGTCGACCGCCAGCATCCGAAACTCCGCCTCGCCCGGCCCCGACAGCTCGGCGAACGGGGTGCCCGGCAGTACGAAGGTGACCGAGCCGAGCACCGCGCCCGTCGCCTCGTCCACCGCGACCAGCACCTCGCCACTGCCGGCCCGGGTCGAGACGTCGGCCAGCACCGCCCCGTACCCGTGCTCGCCCTTGAGCTGACCGTCCGCCTCGTACGCGGCCACGGTCAGGCGGGCGACCGCCGGGAAGTCGGCCGTGTCGGCGAGCCGGACCAGCAGGCCGCTCAACCGATCACCGCGATCAGGTCGCCGTCCTGTACGACGTCGCCCTCGTGCACGGCGAGCTGCTGGACCACGCCGTCGGCCTCGGCGACGACCGGGATCTCCATCTTCATCGACTCGAGGATCACCAGAGTGTCGCCCTCGGACACGGTGTCGCCCGCCGACGCGACGACCTTCCAGACGTTCGCCACCATCTCGGCGCGGATCTCCTCGGCCATGTCCACGGCCCTCCCTTTTTCGCGATGTGCCTGCCGACGTATCCAATCACGCGAGGGTGGGGCGCGGGAGCGGAGCGGTGCGGCCGACCGGCCGCCGAGGCCCCGGAGGAAGGCACCGGGTGTCGCGCGCACTACCATCAGCGGGTCGGACCCGACGCCGGGCGGCCGGTGGGTGCACCGGCGCGAGGCCGCGCGCAGCACGGATCCGACCCATCACGAGGAGGTCAGCATGGCGAAGAAGTCCCGCAAGAAGAAGGCCCGCAAGAAGAGCGCCGCGAACCACGGCAAGCGTCCCAACTCCTGAACGCGCCGGCGGGCGATGCGCCCGTCACCGGTCAGTCCGACCCGGCGCAGGCCGGGTACACCGGTGGCCCGGGTCGAAGATCGACCCGGGCCACCGGTGTTTCGCCGTTTCGGTACGCCGACGCTCAGTCGGCCAGCTCACGGGAGTCACTGGTCTCGAAGACCACCAGCTCGGTGAGCTTGACCCGCAGCCGCTCGCGCAGCTGATCGGGCGCGGTCTCGTTGCCGCAGCAACGGGCGACCAGTGCCCGCACCTCCTGTTCGAGCCCGTACTCGCGCAGGCACGGCCCGCACTCGTCGAGGTGGTGCCGGATCAGCGAGCGGCGCTCGTCGGCGCACTCGAGATCCAGGTAGAGGTAGACCTCCGCGAGCACCTCGCGGCAGTCCGTCTCGTGCGGCTTTCCACAGCTCACGTCACACCTCCCGGCCAGCAGCGGCAGCGGCAGAGCCCTTCGCGGACCGGGCCGGGCTGAAGCCCCGCTCCGCGGCGTACTGCTCGAGCAGCTTGCGCAGATTACGACGGCCGCGGTGCAGACGCGACATCACGGTGCCGATCGGCGTGCCCATGATGTCGGCGACCTCCTTGTAGGAGAAGCCCTCGACGTCGGTCAGGTAGACGGCCAGGCGGAACTCCTCCGGCAACTGCTGGAGCGCCTCCTTGACGTCGCTGTCCGGCAGCCGGTCCAGAGCCTCGGTCTCGGCCGAGCGCAGCCCGCTGGAGGTGTGCGACTCGGCCTCGGCGAGCTGCCAGTCGGTGATCTCCTCCGTGGGCGCCTGGATCGGCTGGCGCTGCCGCTTACGGTAGGAGTTGATGTAGGTGTTGGTCAGGATCCGGTAGAGCCAGGCCTTCAGGTTCGTGCCCTGCTCGAACTGGTGAAAGGCCGCGTACGCCTTCAGGTAGGTCTCCTGGACCAGGTCTTCGGCATCCGCCGGGTTGCGCGTCATGCGCAGCCCGGCAGCGTAGAGCTGATCGACGAATGGCATCGCGTCCCGCTCGAACCGGGCCCTGCGCTCGTCCGTCTTCTCGGTGGTCAACCGCACATCCCCTCGCGTCGGATGCTTTCCCGCCGAGGATACGCGCACGGACCTGCCCACAGATTCACTTCCGGCTGGTGTGCCCGTGCTCACCGCACCCACCCCGCCCGGTCCCGCTGTCACGGGCCAGTCCGGACCATCCAGCAGCCGCTGCAGCTGCCGGGCGTCCCGCTCGTCCCGTTCCAGGCTTCGTGTCTCGGTCGGCACCGGTCACCCCCCTCGCAGAAAAGTCGTCCGGGGTTAGTAACGCGAGATGACCGGTGAGGCATTCCGCCCGGCTCTCCCGTTCCTGGTCCCGGCCCCGGTGGCGCCGGCGCTGGGACCAGGAAGGGCCTGGGAGGACTGGCGCCGTCCGTCCGAACCGGGCCGGCGGCACCAACCGATGCAACGACCCGCGCCCGGCAGCGGAAACGGTCGGACGGTTCAGTCGGCCGCCCAGCCGTGCCGGCGCAGCCAGTCCCGCACCACGTCGGCCGTGCCGGCCGGGTCGCGCCGTAGGTCGTGCGTCTCACCCGGCCGGGTCACGACCTGCACGCCCGGCTCCGACGCGGGCACCCCGAACGGGTCCCGATCACCGTTGACCACGAGCGTCGGCAGCCCGGTGGCCAACTCGGCGGCGCGGGAGCGTTCCGGCCGGCCGGGCGGGTGCAGCGGAAATGCCAACGCGACGACCCCGGCCGCGCCCACCGCGCGGGCCGTCCGGCAGGCCACCCGCGCGCCGCTGGAACGACCTCCGACCAGCACCGTGGCCACCTCGTCGTGGCGAGCGCGCAGCGCGGCGAGCACTGCCGTCCACGCCTCGTCGAGGTGCCCGGCGGGGGCCGGCGCGCGACGGCCGGCGACCCGGTAGGGCTGGGTCACCCGGATCACCGCCAGGCCGGCCCCGACCGCCGAGTCCCGCACCGCGAGCAGGTCGGGCGCGTCCACGCTGCCGCCCGCCCCGTGCCCGAGCACCAGCAGGGCGGCGGCCGGCCGGGCCGGCAGGTCGGTGTCGATCCGCGCCGGGCCGCGGGGTGTGTCGATCTCTTCGCTGGGCAGCACCGACCCATTCTGCGCCGACCTCGGCGGTCACCGGGATGGTTCACTCCCGGCGGTCAGCTCAGCGGCACCAGGGTGAGCAGACGGTCGCGGACCGGAGGGCCGGCGTCGTCGGCCGCGTCCGGATCGGGCTCGACCTCGCCGCGCCAGGCGACAAGCATCGCCCGCCGCTCGCGGGGTGTGGTCGCGCCCCACACGCCGTGGCAGTCGCCGACCTCCAGCGCCCAGGCCAGGCAGGAACCCTGCACGTCACAACTGCGACACAGCGCGACGGCGGCATCCGCCGGTTCGTTCGGTGCCGGAAAGAACGTCTCCGGATCGACGTTCTGGCACGTCCCTCTGGTGCGCCACGCGTCGTCCTGTCGGCGTTCTCGCAAGGCCCGCAGCAGCCGCGGATCTCTCCGTGCCGCGGCCACCTCGTGCGGGCGGGGCATACGCGCCCGTGTCATTCCACCCACCTCCCCCGTGGGACCGGCAAGATCGGTGGATGTCGTCCGCCCCGTGCGAATCGACAGCCACTACCGGCGCTGTGTTGTATCGCACTTCCGGACACCGAGACAAGGGCTTACGGAGAACATGGCTGAACGGCCAGGCGACGAATCGAGCAGAACCCTGGCAAATCGGTGCTCGACGATGCCTGTCATTTTCAGAACAGAGTCAGCTCCGATGGGACCGGCTGCGGCGGGACGGACACCCGGGCGGTCAACTCCGGGCCGTCGTTGCGGACGTCGCCCACCGCCGGCCCGACCGGGCGGATCTCCAACCCGGCCAGCCGATCGGGCGACGCGGGCACGAGCAGGCGGTCGGGCTCGTCGCACGGCCCCAACCAGGACGACCACCGATGGGGCGGCAGCAGCACCGGCATCCGGTCGTGCACCTCGGCCAGCTCGCCGAGCGCCGCGGTGGTCAGCACGCTGAAGGTGAGCCGGCTCTCGGCCCCGGACTCCCAGACGGACCAGATGCCGGCCAGGGCGAGCACCGAGCCGTCGGCCGGGGTCATGAAGTACGCCTGCCGGCGGCCGTCGGGCTGGCGGACCCACTCGTACCAGCCGTCGGCCGGCACCAGGCAGCGGCGGCGGGCGAACGCCCCGGCGTACGCCCGGCTGGTGGCCACCGTCTCGGCCCGCGCGTTGATCATGCGGGCCGCGCCCGCGGCGGACCGGGACCAGTGCGGCAGAAAGCCCCAGCGGGCGACGCAGAGGCTGCGGTGCCCGTGCGGGGTGAGCCGCACCAGCGGCACCCGATCGGTGGGCGCGACGTTGTGATCCGGCCGGATCGCGCCGTCGGTGTCGTCGGCCGACTCGAACAGCGCGCTCAACTCACCGGAACCACGGGTCGTCGCGTACCTGCCGCACATGCGCTCACGCTAACCCGTCGGGGGCCCTGCCTGCTGTCCCGCCAACCGGGAGTACGACCGCCGGTCGGCGTCACCCACCGGCCGACACGGCAGAATGTAACCGTGGGGAATCTGACCGCGACCCGGCCGCCACAGCCGTGGAGCGCACCGACCGCGTCCGACCCGGTGGCAGCGAAACTGCGCCTGCCCGGCTCCAAGTCGATGACCGCCCGCGCCCTGGTGCTCAGCGCCGTGGCCGCCGGCCCGTCGACCCTGGCCGAGCCGCTGCGCGCGCGGGACACCGAGCTGATGGCCGCCGGCCTGCGCGCGATGGGCACGCACGTGTCGATCAACGACGACGAACGTTGGCTGGTCCGGCCGCACCCGCTGGTCGGCCCCGCCCACGTCGACGTGGGGCTGGCCGGCACCGTGATGCGGTTCCTGCCACCGGTGGCAGGGCTGACCGACGGGCAGGTCACCTTCGACGGCGACCCGTACGTCCGCACCCGGCCGCTCGGCCCGCTTGTCGACGCGCTGCGCTCGCTGGGCGTGCGGATCGACGTCACCGGCACGGGCAGCCTCCCGCTGACAGTGCTCGGCACCGGTGGGGTCACCGGCGGCGAGGTGGTGATCGACGCGTCCGCGTCCAGCCAGCTGGTCTCCGGTCTGCTGCTGGCCGCCCCGCGCTTCGACCGGGGCCTCGTGGTGCGCCACGTCGGTGCGCCGGTGCCCTCCGCGCCCCACCTGCGGATGACGGTGCGGATGCTGCGGGCCGCCGGCGCGGCGGTCGACGACAGCACCCCCGACGTCTGGGCCGTCGAGCCCGGCCCGCTCACCGGGCGCGGCTGGGAGATCGAGCCAGACCTCTCCGGCGCCGTGCCGTTCTTCGCCGCAGCCCTGGTCACCGGCGGCGAGGTGACCCTGCAGGGCTGGCCGCACAGCAGCGCCCAGCCGGTCGAGCAGCTCCGGTCGCTGCTCCAGCGGATGGGCGGCGAGGTCACCCTCTCCACCAACGGGCTGACCGTCCGCGGCACCGGCGTGGTGCACGGTCTGACCGCCGACCTGTCCGACGTCGGCGAGCTGACCCTCGTGCTGACCGCGCTGGCCATGCTCGCCGACTCGCCGTCGGTCTTCACCGGCGTCGGGCACATCCGGGGCCACGAGACCGACCGGCTCGCCGCGCTCGCGCGGGAGTTCGGCGGGCTCGGGGCCGACATCACCGAGACGCCGGACGGGTTGGAGATCCGGCCGCGCCCGCTGCGCGGTGGCGTCTTCCGCACCTACCACGACCACCGGATGGCCCACGCCGCCGCGGTGGCCGGGCTCGCCGTCCCCGGCATCGAGGTGGACGACGTGGGGTGTACCTCCAAGACCATGCCCGAGTTCCCGGCACTATGGTCAGCGATGGTGACCGGAAAGTGACGCTCACTGAGAGCTGACGCGAGAAGAGGACAGGTCCTGGCGACCAAACGGCGGGAGTACGACGAGGACGACGTACGGGTCCGACCCGGAAAGTCGTCGCGCCCGCGTACGCGCACCCGCCCGCAGCACGCCGACGCGGTGGACGGCTTCGTCATCGCCGTGGACCGGGGGCGCTACCAGTGCGTGCTGGCCGGGGCCGAACGCGGCGTGGTGGGGGCCGAGCTGCCCACGGTGACCGCGATGCGGGCCCGGGAGCTGGGCCGCAAGTCGGTGGTCGTGGGTGACCGCGTCAGCCTGGTCGGCGACACCTCCGGCGCCCAGGGCGCTCTCGCCCGGATCGTCCGGATCGCCGAGCGCCGCTCGGTGCTACGTCGCACCGCCGACGACGACGAGACCACCGCCGAGGGTCGGCTGGAACGGGTGGTGGTGGCCAACGCCGACCAGTTGGTGATCGTCAGCGCCCTGGCCGACCCGCCGCCGCGGACCGGGTTCATCGACCGCTGCCTGGTGGCCGCGTACGACGCGGACGTCGAGCCGCTGCTGTGCCTGACGAAGGCCGACCTGGCCGGGCCGGAGGAGGTGCTGGGCTACTACACCGAACTGGAGCTGCCGTACGTGCTCAACCGCCCGGACTCCGACCTCGCCGCGCTCCGCGCGCTGCTGAGCGGCAAGGTGTCGGTGCTGGTCGGGCACTCCGGGGTGGGCAAGTCGACGCTCGTCAACCGCCTCGTCCCGGAAGCGCTGCGCGCCGTCGGCGTGGTCAGCGCGATCGGCCGGGGCCGACACACCTCGACAAGCGCGGTGGCGCTGCGGCTGCCACCCGTGCCGGGCGTCGACACCGACCCGGGCTGGATCATCGACACCCCCGGGATCCGCAGCTTCGGGCTGGCGCACGTCTCCGCCGACAGCCTGCTGCACGGCTTCCCGGACCTCGTCGAGGGCACCGTCGACTGCCCGCCCAACTGCCAGCACACGGCCGACGAGACCGACTGCGCACTGGACGCCTGGGTGGCCGCCGGCAAGGCCGACCCGCGCCGGCTGGCGTCGTACCGCCGGTTGCTCGCCTCGCGCGCCGGCGACGGCGACGCGCGCGGCGACAGCGACCAGCGCGGGCCCGGCGAGGGTGACCGGCGCGGGCCCGACGAGTGACCCGCGAGGCGTCGGCTAGGTTGCCGGCATGACCGGGTACGCCAACGACCTCGCCCTCGCCCACCTGCTCGCCGACCGGGCCGACGCCATCGCCATGGCCCGGTTCCGGGCGCTCGACCTGCGGGTGAAGACGAAGCCCGACCTGACCCCGGTCTCCGACGCGGACACCGCCGTGGAGCGGGAGATCCGCGCCCTGCTGGCCGAGCACCGGCCCGCCGACGGGCTGCTCGGCGAGGAGTACGGCGCCGAGCCGTCCACCGATCCGAACGGCCGGCGGTGGATCGTCGACCCGATCGACGGCACCAAGAACTTCGTCCGTGGCGTGCCGATCTGGGCCAGCCTGATCGCGCTGTACGACGGTGACCGGCCGGCCGTCGGCGTGGTGTCGGCGCCGGCGTTGGGCCGACGCTGGTGGGCGAGCGCCGGCGCGGGCGCGTACGCCGGGCCGGGTCCGGCAGCCGGCGACCGGATCGGGGTCTCGGCGGTGCGCGAGGTCGCCGACGCGAGCGTCTGCTACTCGTCGCTGACCGGGTGGGAGGACGCCGGGCGACTCGACGCGATGCTCGACCTGCTGCGGACCGGTTGGCGCAGCCGGGCGTACGGCGACTTCTACGGCTACATGTTGTTGGCCGAGGGCGCACTGGACGTGATGGCCGAGCCGGAGTTGTCGCTGTGGGACGTGGCGGCGCTGGTACCGATCATCACGGAGGCGGGTGGCACGGTCACGGATCTGGGCGGTCGACAGTCCCCCACCGGCGGGCCGGGCACCGAGAGCAGCGTGGTCGCCACCAACGGTGCACTGCACGCCGACATCCTCGCCCGGCTCGATCGACCAGCCGAGCGCTGACCCCCGGCAACCTCTATCCTCGCCAGGTGGTCTCCTCCGGCTGGTGCTTCCTCGCGGCGATGATCGTCGCGTACGGCTTCGCCAACCTGCTCCAGTCGGTGGCTGCGGCACGCACCACAGTGCACCACACCTTCGATCCGGGTCTGCTGCTGCGCCTGGCCGGCCACCGGACGTACCTGGTGGGGCTGAGCTGTCAGATCGGCGGGTTCGTGCTCGCCTTCCTGGCCCGACGGGACCTGCCCCTGTTCCTGGTGCAGGCGAGCGTGGCGGCCGGGCTCGGGGTGACCGCCATCATCGGCGTTCTGGTGCTGAAGTGGCGGATGCCGGTGGCGGAGGTGGCCCTGCTGGCCCTACTCTTCGCCGGGATCACCGCGCTGGTGCTGGCCGCGCGGCCGGCGCCGTCGAAGCAGCTCGGCACCGCCGGCTCGGTGGCCCTGCTGGCGGCGCTCGGCGTCATCGCGGTGCTCGGTGTCTTCGCCGTCCGGCTGCACGGAGCGCCCGGGTCGGTGGCCCTGGGCTCGCTGGCCGGGCTGGCGTTCTCGTCGGCGGCCGTCGCGGCCCGGCCGCTGGCCTCCGCGCCGTCGGCCGAGGCGTTCCTCGCCAACCCGCTGTTCTACCTGCTGATCGCCCACTCGATCGTCGGCCAACTGCTGCTCGGGCTGGCCATGCAGCGCGGCTCGACGACCGCGGCGGTCGCCGCCATGGACGCCGCCGGAGCGGTGCCGGCGGCGATCGTCGGCCTGCTGCTGCTCAACGACAAGATCTGGCCGGGTCGGGAGTGGCTGGCCGCCGTCGGATTCCTGGTCACCCTGGCCGCCGTGATCGGCCTGACCCGCTACGCGCAGCCGCAGCAGCACCGTTCGGTGGCGCACTGCCACGACCGGGCCATGGTCAGCGCGGGCCGGCCCGTCTGACCGACCCGCGCATCCGGCGGCGCCCCGCTCACGCCTCGACGGGCTTGCGGCGGCTCACGACCCGCTCGTAGAGGCGTTCCAGGGCGCCGGCGGTCCGTTCCCACGTGTAACTGCTGCGGACCCGGTCCACTGCGGCGTGCCCGTAGGCGAACCGGCCGGCGTTGTCGGCGAGCAGCCGGCGCAGGGAGACCCCGAGCGTGCGTACGTCACCGGGGGGCACCAGGCGGCCGGTGACCTCGTCGACCACCGCGTCCGCCAGGCCGCCCATCGCGTAACCGACCACCGGCACCCCGCAGGCCATGGCCTCCAGGGAGACCCGTCCCGCCGAGGAGTAGTGCGGCGTGCAGGCCACCACGTCGGCCGACCGGTACCAGGTCGCCATCTGGTCGTGCGGCACCGCCCCGACCAGGCGGACCTGCTCGGCCACCCCGGCCCGTTCGGCCAGCTCGCGCAGGCGACGCGCCTCCGCGTGGTTGGCCAGCTGGCCGGCCGGTGGGCCACCGGCGATCACCAGTTCGGCGTCGCCGACCAGCCGCATCGCCCGGATCAGGTCGTCCTGGCCGTGGCCCGGGGACAGTCCGCCGACGGAGAGGATCCGGGCCCGCTGTTCGCGCGGGGCCGCCTCGCCGTCCGGGTGGAACTGCGCGGTGTCCACCCCGGCCGGCACCATCGCCACGGAGGTACGTTGCAGACCCATCCGGGTCAGCTCGTCCACCTCGTCGTTGCACTGGGCGACGGCGATGTCCACCGCCCGGGTCAGCGCCCGCTCCAGCGGGATCCGCTCCCCCGGGCCGTCGTACTCGCCGCCCAGGTGGCGCAGCTGCTCCACACCGAGCGAGTGGAAGGTCTGCACGACCGGGATGTCGGTCTCCCGGACAGCGTGCGCGGCTGCCAGGCCGCCGATCCAGTAGTGCCCGTGCACCACCTCGGGGCGCCAGGCGCCGCCCCACTCGTCGGTCAGCCAGCGCCCGAACTCGGTGACGTGCGGGATCAGACCGGCGGTGGGCAGGGCGGTCGCCGGGCCGACGGGCACCCGGTGCACCCGGTAGCCGCCGACGTCCGCCGTCGCCGGCAGGTCAGGGTCGTCCCGACGTTCGTAGATGCGGACGTCGTGGCCTCTTCCGGCCAGTTCGGCGGCGACCCGCGCGATGTGTTGTTGGGTGCCGACCGGCGGGCCGTCGGCATGCCGGTACGAGCTGGTGTGCGCGCAGACGAGGCCGACGCGCATGGGTCACCTCCCTGCGATCTTTTCCTCGGCGGTCCCGGTCAGAGCGTCCCATTAACCTCAGAGCCCCGAGCCGAAACCTGGCAGATCGGGAACAGTCACCGCAGGTGCCACCGACACTTGCGCCACGGCAACCACATGAGCCCCGATCTCGCCCGGTGCATCGGGCGGATCCGATGATCGTCGGGCGGCGATTGGTATGACCGGGCCCGACCGGGGGTACCGCTGCAGAATGCCGCTGACCCGCACCCTCGACGATTCGACCGTGGTGATCACCGGCGCCTCCAGCGGGATCGGCACGGCCACCGCGTACGCCCTGGCCCGCCGGGGCGCGGCGGTGGTGCTCGCCGCCCGCAGCGAGCCCGCGTTGCGACAGGTCGCGCAGCGCTGCCGGGAGCTGGGCGGCCGGGCGGTGGCCGTCCCGACCGACGTGACCAATCTGGAGTCGGTGCAACGGCTGGCCGACCGCGCGGTGGGCGAATTCGGCCGCATCGACGCCTGGGTGAACAACGCCGCCGTGAGCGCTGTGGGCCTGTTCGACGAGATCCCCGTCGCCGAGTTCCGGCGCGTGCTGGAGGTCAACCTGCTGGGCACTGTGCACGGCATCAAGGCCGCGCTGCCGTACCTCGGCGCGGCCGGCGGCGGCGTGCTGGTCAACAACGCGTCGGTGCTGGCCGAGGTGGCGATGCCGTACCAGTCGGCGTACAACGCCGCGAAGCACGGCATCCGTGGGCTGGCCGACACCGTCCGGCAGGAGCTGCGGGTGACCGGTCGGGGGCAGATCTCCGTCTGCACCGTCCTGCCGGCCACCATCGACACCCCGTTCTTCCGGCACGCGGCCAACCACAGCGGTCGAGAGCTGGTGCCACCCCCGCCGATCTACCCGCCCGAAGTGGTCGCCGAGACGATCGTGCGGCTGCTGCGCCGGCCGCGCCGCGAGGCGTACGCCGGTGGCGCCGCACGGCTGCTCGGCCTGCAGTGGCGGCTGGCGCCGGCCCTTGTCGAACGCACCCTCGGCTGGTACGCCCACCGCACCCAGTTCGGCCCGGGCGCCCGGCTCGACAGCACCGGCAACGTGTTCCACGCCGACGGGCAGGCCAGCCGCAGCGGCGGCTGGCACGGTCGACGGCGTCAGCTGGTGCGGATGACCGCCGCGTTCGGTCTCGCCGCGGCCGGCACCGCTGTCGGCACCATGGCCATGAACCGCCGATCCCGATCGGTTCGCTGATGACAGGCGTCGACCGACCGCAAGCGCCGTACGTCAGCGGGCCGCACCCCGAAACGACCATCGGAGTGAACGAGCACTGCCGGGTGGAGGTCGACGAGTCGTCCCCGGTCATCCGGTTGAGCGGGGTGCTCGACACCGCCGGGGCGCCCCGGGTTCACGACGCGTTGCTGGCACGGCTCAGCGACCGGCCCGGCCCGGTGGTCGCCGACGTGACCGGGCTGCGGGTCACCGACCCGGCCGGGCGGGGCGTCTTCGCCGAGGTCCGCCGGGAGATCGCCGACTGGCCGGCTGCGGACCTGCTGCTGTGCGACCCGGCGGTCTCCGGGCCCGGTCGCCCCGACGCCGTCCTGGCGGGTGTGCCGGCCTGGCCCACCCTCGACGCCGCGCTGGCCGCTGTCGCGGCGGCCCCGCTGGCGGCGGTGCTGACCGCCGAGCTGCCGCCGACCCCGGAGTCCGCCCGGCAGGCCCGCGAGCTGGTCGCCACCGGTTGCGTGCGCTGGGGCATGCCGGCCCTGACCGAGCCGGCGCAGATCGCGGTCACCGAGATGGTCAACAACGTGGTCACGCATGCCCGGACCCCGATGAGCGTCCGGTTGGCGCCGCAGGACGACACCCTGCACCTGGCGGTTCGGGACCACTCGTCGCGCCGGCCCACATTCGAAGGTCTGTCCCCGCCGAACCGCGTGGGCGGCCGGGGTCTGCTGCTGATCGACACCGTGGCCCGCCGGTGGGGCACCAGCATGGTGCCGGACGGCAAGGTCGTCTGGTGCGTGCTGCACCCGGACGACGAGGCAGCGCAGGGCTGACGGACTTCCCGCACCCGGTGTCCGGTTCGCCGCTGCACGACCGGCGGTGCTCCGGTTACGGCGGGAGGGCAGCGGGTAGTGATCAGACATGCGCGACAACGAGTACCCGACCCCCGTGTCCGACACCGAGGCGGAGGGGCTGCCCGACACCGCCGATGACGACTCGAGCGCCAACGACGACGTGCTCACCGGCCGCGAGGCGGACGGCCCGGAGCCGGCCCAGCTGCCCGGCGACCGGACGCCGGTGGCCGTTGACCGCTTCGGGACGACCGCCGAGGAGCAACTCGACGGGGAGTCATTGGACTACAAGCTCGATCGGGAGGTCTACGAACGCCCGGTGGACGATCCACTGGCCGGCCCGGTCGACCCGAAGATCGCCTTCGAGGCGGAGAACGAGGCCGCGGCGGCGGAGGCCCAGCTGGACGCCGACGTGATGGACCCGGGGCCGACGTCGGATCCCAACTCGCCGGTCTCCCTCTACGACCACGGCCAGCTCGGCACGGTCGCCGACGCCACGGTGGGCCGGCTCGTGGAACCGGACGAGGGAGCGCACACCGACCAGGAGACCGACTCCGTGGCGTACGACGCCGGGTCGGCGGGCGGCGGGGCGACCGCGGAGGAGCTGGCCATCCACGAGACCGAGCCGCCGCGCTCGGTCTGAGCCGATCAGTCGTCCAGGCCACGCTCGATCGCGTAGCGGGTCAACTCGACCCGGTTGTGCAGTTGCAGCTTGCCGAGCGTGTTCTGGACGTGGTTCTGCACCGTCCGGTGGGACAGGCCGAGCCGCTGCGCGATCTGCTTGTACGACATTCCCTTGGCCACCAGGCGCAGCACCTCGGTCTCGCGGTCGGTGAGGCGGGGCGTTCCCGGCTCCGCGTCCCCGGTCGCGTCCTGCCCCGGCCCGGCGGCCATCCGCCGGTACTCCCCCAGCACCAACCCCGCCAGGCCGGGCGTGAAGACCGGGTCACCGGCGGCGGTGCGGCGGACCGCGTCGAGGAACGCGGCGGGCGCCGTCGACTTCACCAGGTAGCCGGTGGCACCGGCCTTGACCGCGTCGAGCACGCTCTGCTCCTCGCCGCTGGCGCTGAGCATCAGCACCCGGACCTCGGGCAGCGCGGCGCGCAGCCCGACGACCACCTCGACCCCGGAGATGTCCGGTAGTTGCAGGTCGAGGACCACCACGTCGGGGCGGGCGGCGGCGGCCACCCGGATTGCCTGCCGCCCCTCGCCGCTGGTCGCCACCACCAGGAAGCCAGCCTCGGCCAGGTCGCGGGCCACGCCCTCGCGCCACATCGGATGGTCGTCGACCACCATCACCCGCACGGCCGTCACCGCTGCGTCCTCGGCACGATCAGCTCGATCTCGGTGCCCGCGTCGGGGGTCGACATGATCCGGACCGTACCCCCGAGGTCGGTCACCCGGCCACGGATCGACTGGGCCACGCCGAGCCGTCCCTGCGCCGCGGCCTCGACCAGCCGGCCGGCCGGGATGCCCGGCCCCTCGTCCCGGATCGACACGGTCACGGTCTCCCCCTCGTCCTCGATCAACACCCAGGCCCGCCCGCCGGCGTGGCGGCCCACGTTGTCCAGGGCCGCGCCGGCCGCGGCCGCCAACTCGCCGGCCACCTGCCGGGGCAGGGCCACCGGGGTGGCGGGGGCCGAGACCGACACCGCCGCCGACGCGTACCGGCCGAGCAGACCGCGCAGGTCCACCGCTTCCGCCCCGGCGTCGGCCGGTGCGGTGCCGGCGATCAGCGCCCGCAGCGCGGCCTCCTGCTCACCGGCGAGCCGGGCCAGTTCGCCGGCCTCGCCGGGCAGGTGCGCGCCGCGCCGCTGCACCAGCGCCAGCACCTGGAGCACCGAGTCGTGGATGTCGCGTGCCAGTCGTTCCCGTTCCCGGGTGGCCGCCTCCAACTCCACCGCGTGTTGCAGGCGTTCCTCGGCGGCCACGGCGAGCCGGGCGACGTGGCCGACCACCACCCCGGCGAGCAGCAGCAGGATCACTCCGGTGAAGGAGGACTGGCTGATCCGTTCCCGGGTGGCCACGTCCGCGCCGGCGACCAGCAGCGCGGCCACCGTGCCCCGCCGCCGGCCGCCGGAGACCGCCCAGGCCAGCACCGGGCCGGCCATCCAGGCAACCCCCAGGGTGGGTACGCCGTGGGCGAGCGCCTCCCGTCCGATCACCCAGGGGGTGGACAACACGATGGCGACCACCACCCCGAGGTCGGCCAGCAGCAGCGGCCAACGGCGCCAGGCAGAGCGGGCGTACCCGACGGCTGTCACGCCGGTCCAGAGGATCATCGCCAGGACCAGGGCGCCGACGGCGAACGGGTGGTCGTACCGGTCGGCGTCGCGTACGGCGAGCGCGCAGACGTACAGGAGGGAGGTGACCCGGAACACCGTGAGCGCCCGCCAGAGCGGCACCTCGAAACCACCCGACGGCGACGGCATGGCGGTCAGGATGCCACAGCGGGGCCGGCGGCGCGGGGCCACGGAGTGCACATCAAGGAACCCTGACGTACGGTTGAAAAGCCGCGAAATACTCCGAGATCCGCTGTCGGGACGGGCCATGACGAATGCAGATCCGCACGCACCGCGTACGGTTGTGCCCATCGAACCCTCCCTCCTGATCGCCGAGGCCTTCGAGCAGGCCCAGGTGACCGAGATTCGACACTCGGTCACCTCCTGCGCGCACGCCTCCGGCCTCGAAGGCCAACGGCTGGACGACTTCGTGCTGGCGGTCAACGAGTTGATCACCAACGCCGTGCGGCACGGCGGCGGGCGCGGGTGGCTGCGGCTCTGGCGGGAGCCCGGCGGGCTGTTCTGCGAGGTGGCGGACCACGGCCAGGGCATCACCCCGCAGCGGCTGGGCGACCGGAGCCGTCCCGCCCCGGACACCGCCGGCGGGTGGGGTCTCTGGCTGGCCCGGGAGCTGACCGACGCCATGGAGATCGCCACCAGCGCCGCCGGCACCACCGTCCGCATCGCCGCCACCCTCGCCGCCACCGACCGCACCAAGCGCTGAGACCGGGCCCGGCGCGGGCGGGCTCACCCGAACAGGGCCGAGACCGACTCCCCGTTGTGAATCCGGCGCATGGCCTCGGCCAGGGCGGGAGCCACCGAGAGGACCTGGAGTTTCCCGACCCGCTTCTCGGCCGGGATGGGGACGGTGTTGGTGCAGACGATCTCCAACACGCCGTCCTGGTCACTGAGCCGCCGCAGCGCGTCGCCGGAGAACAGGCCGTGCGTGCAGGCCAGCCGGATCGAGCGCACCTTCAGGCCGCGCAGATGCTCCATCAGCTCGACCACGGTGCTGCCCTTGGCGATCTCGTCGTCCAGCACGATGACGTCCCGGTCGGCGACCTCGCCGATCACGGCACTGATCTTGACCAGGTCGTCGCTGAACCGCTGCTTCGCACCGGCCGCCACCGGCGTGCCGAGCAGCCGGGCGAAGGCGGCGGCCTCCTTGGCGTTGCCCAGGTCCGGCGAGACCACCACTGTGTCGCTCAGGTCGTAGCGCCGGAAGTGGGTGGCCAGCTCGCGCAGCGCGTGCAGATGATCCACCGGGACGCTGAAGAAGCCGTGCACCTGCGGCGAGTGCAGGGTCATCGCG
Source organism: Micromonospora sp. DT63 (assembly GCF_049841615.1). Classification (NCBI taxonomy): domain Bacteria; kingdom Bacillati; phylum Actinomycetota; class Actinomycetes; order Micromonosporales; family Micromonosporaceae; genus Micromonospora; species Micromonospora sp. DT63. Next base: position 350,031 of record NZ_JBNCKQ010000002.1, read on the forward strand.
AGCACCCGGTCCGCACCCGCCGAGGTGAGCAGGTCGGCGACGAGCCGAGCCCCGATCGAGATGCGCGGCGCGTCCTTCTTGTCCGAGCGGGCGTACGCGTAGTGCGGCAGCACCACGGTGATCCGGCCGGCGGACGCGCCCCGCGCCGCGTCGATCATCAGCAGCAGCTCGACGAGGTTCTCCTGCACCGGGGGGACCAGCGGCTGGATCAGGAAGACGTCCCGCTCCCGGCAGTTGGCCTGCAACTGCACTTCCAGGCAGTCGTTGGCGAACCGGGAGACCCGCACCGGATGCAGCGGCACCCCCAGGTGGGCGCAGATCTCGGCAGCCAGGTCGGGATGGGCGGTTCCACTGAAAACGGCGATGTCGCGCACGTTCGCACATCGTAGGCGAAGCCCCGGCCAACGTGACGTCTGTCGCTCCGCGCCGCCGGTTTGGGTACGGTGCTGCCGTGAGGACCGAGTACGTCGCCGCCATCGACCAGGGCACCACCTCCTCGCGGTGCATCGTCTTCGACTCCGCCGGGGACATCGTCGCCTCGGCCCAGCGCGAGCACCGGCAGATCTTCCCCCGGCCCGGCTGGGTGGAGCACGACGCCGAGGAGATCTGGGACAACGTCCAGCAGGTGGTCGCCGAGGCGCTGCAGGCCGCCGGCACCGACGCGGCCGGGCTCGCCGCCGTGGGCATCACCAACCAGCGGGAGACCACAGTCGTCTGGGACCGGGCCACCGGCCGCCCGGTGGCCAACGCCATCGTCTGGCAGGACACCCGCACCGGGCCGCTGCTGCGCGAGCTGGCCTCGGCGTACGGCGAGGAGCGCTTGCGGGCCCGCACCGGCCTGCCGCCGGCCACCTACTTCGCCGGCCCGAAGCTGCGCTGGCTGCTCGACGAGGTCGACGGCCTGCGCGAGCGCGCCGAGCGTGGCGAGGTGCTCTTCGGCACGATGGACAGCTGGCTGATCTGGAAACTCACCGGCGAGCACGTCACCGACGTGACCAACGCCAGCCGGACCATGCTGATGGACCTCGCCACCCTCGACTGGGATCCGGAACTGCTGGACGCGCTGGGCGTGCCGGCGGCGATGCTCCCGGAGATCCGCTGCTCCGCCGAGGTGTACGGCACCGCCACCGGCGTGCTCGCCGGCGTGCCGGTGGCCAGCGCACTCGGCGACCAGCAGGCCGCCCTGTTCGGGCAGACCTGCTTCCAGCCGGGCGAGGCGAAGTGCACCTACGGCACCGGCAGCTTCCTGCTGCTCAACACGGGCGCCAGCCCGGTGCCCTCCACCCACGGCCTGCTCACCACCGTCGCGTACCAGATCAAGGGCCAACCTCCGGCGTACGCCCTGGAGGGCGCCATCGCCGTCACCGGCTCGCTGGTGCAGTGGCTGCGCGACAACCTCGGGCTGATCTCCAGCGCCGCGGAGGTGGAGGACCTGGCCCGCACCGTGGACGACAACGGCGGCTGTTACGTGGTGCCGGCGTTCTCCGGGCTCTTCGCCCCGCACTGGCGCAGCGACGCGCGCGGCGTGATCGCCGGGCTGACCGGCTACATCACCAAGGGGCACCTGGCCCGGGCGGTGCTGGAGGCGTCGGCGTGGCAGACCCGCGAGGTGGTCGACGCGATGAACGCCGATTCCGACGTGGCGCTGCGCCGACTCCGGGTGGACGGCGGGATGACCGCCAACGGCCTGCTCATGCAGTTCCTCGCCGACGTGCTCGACGTGCCGGTGGTCCGCTCCCGGATCACCGAGACCACCTGCCTCGGCGCGGCGTACGCGGCCGGCCTGGCGGTGGGCTTCTGGCCGGACCTGGCTACGTTGCGCGCGCAGTGGCGCTCGGACGCGCAGTGGGAGTCGACGATGGCACCGGAGCTACGCGACAGCGAGCTGCGCCAGTGGCGCAAGGCCGTGCAGCGCACGCTCGACTGGGTGGAGTGACAGAGGCGACCAGGTGAAGCGCCGCGCAGGCGTCCGGACGAAGCGGCGCGCGGACGCCCGGACGAAGCGGCGCGCGGACGCCCGGACGAAGCGGCGCGCGGACGCCCGGACGAAGCGGCGCGCGGAAGCCCGACTGGAGTGCCACGCGGACGCCCGACTGGAGTGCCGTAGGCCCGGTGCCAGACCGGCCAACCGTCCCAGCCAAGCGTGCCCGGTCAAGCACCCACGTGCGCGTCCTTTGCTCTGCTTCAGCGGAGGCAACAGAAAGGTGCCGTGAGTGTTGCGCCGGTTGAAGCAGAGCAAAGGACGCACAGTGGTGCCCCGGCCCAGCGAGCGACCCGGCCCAGCGAGCGACCCGGCGAAACGGAGCAACCCGGCGCAGCGGGCGACCCGGCACAGCGCGCAACCCGGCGCAGCGGGCGACCCGGCGGACCGAGAGACCTGGCGGACCGAGAGACCTGGCGGACCGAGGGGCCTGGCGGCCCGCTCAGCTCCAGCGGTTGCCGGTGAGCTTCTCGTAGACCTCGACGTAGCGGGCGCGCGTCGCCTCGACGACCTCGGCGGGCACGTCCGGCGCCGGAGGCAGCTTGTTCCAACCGCTGCCGGTGGCCCAGTCCCGCACGTACTGCTTGTCGTAGGAGAACTGCACCCGGCCCGGCTGGTACGACTCGGCCGGCCAGAACCGCGACGAGTCGGAGGTGAGCAGCTCGTCGGCGAGCACCAGGGTGCCGTCCGGCGCCCAGCCCAGCTCGATCTTGGTGTCGGCGATCAGGATGCCCCGGTCGGCGGCCAGCTCGGCACCGCGCCGGTAGACGTCGATGGTGATCTGTCGCAGCCGTTCGGCGGTCTCGTCGCCCACCTTGTCCACCACGTCGGCGTACGTGATCGGCTCGTCGTGCTCGCCGGCCGGCGCCTTGCTCGACGGCGTGAAGATCGGCTCGGGCAGGATCGACGCCTCGACGAGCCCGCGCGGCAGCGGTACGCCGGAGACCGCGCCGGTGCGCTCGTACTCCCGCAGGCCGCCGCCGGTGAGGTAACCCCGGGCGACGCACTCGACCGGGACCATGTCCAGCCGCTGGCAGCGGATGGCCCGCCCGGCGAACTCGGCCGGCACGTCGGTGGCCGAGATGACGTGGTTCGGCACCAGGTCGGCGAGCTGCTCGAACCACCACAGCGAGAGGGCAGTGAGCAGCCGGCCCTTGTCCGGAATCGGTGTCGGGAGGGGCACGTCGTAGATCGAGATGCGGTCCGAGGCGACCAGAATCAGGTCGTCGCCGTCGGCGTACACGTCCCGAACCTTGCCCGAGTGCAGAAGTTCCACGCGCCCTAGTACACCACGCGACGACGACAGGCCCGTTCCGGCCACCCATACCGCCCGCGGGCTGCCGGGGTGACCGGACGGACGTTGACACCCTCCTGCGCCGCCTGCGTGAATGGTCCGACCCGTCCGTACGTGCCAGGAGACCTCGTGCCCGTTGCCCGTCCACCGATCGTCCGCTTCGGCGCCGACCCGGGCCGACGCCGAGTGCTCACCGCGCTGCTCGGCGCACCCCTGCTGGCCACCGGTGGGCTGGCCGGATGCAGCGATGGCGCCGACACCTCGACCCAGGACGGGCCGATCGAGCTGTCGGTCTTCTGGTGGGGCGGGGCGAGGCGGGCCGAGTTGACGGAGAAGGCCCTCCGGCTGTACTCGCAGCGCAACCCGCAGGTCAGCTTCCGGGTCACCTGGCAGGGCGCCGACGGCTACTACGAGCGGTTGGCCACCCAGGCGGCCGGCGGCAACGTTCCGGACCTGATCCAGCTCGACGACGCCATGCTGACCGAGTACAGCGAACGCCAGATCGCCCTCGACCTCACCGAAGCGACCGCCGACAACCGACTGGACCTGCGTGGCCTGCCGGAGGGTCTGATCCGCTACGGCACCGTGGACGGGCGGACGATGGCGGTGGCCGCCGGGCAGACTCTCGCGGCCGTGGTCTTCAACCGTGACCTGCTGCGCGAGCTGCGGGTGCCGGAGCCGCGCGGCGGGATGCCCTGGGTGGACTACATCGCCTGGGCGCAGCAGGTCACCGAGGCGAGCAACGGCCAGGTGGCCGGCACGATGGACGCGTCCGGCGACTACCGCGCCCTCTGGCTCTGGCTGCGGTCCCAGGGCGGCGAGTTCTACCGCGGACGGCAGCTCGGCTTCGGCGCCGAGGAGCTGATCGCCTGGTTCGAGCTGTGGCAGCGCGCCCGAACCGGACGCGCCACGCCGGGCGCGGCCCTCGTCGAGCAGGCCGACAGCGGGGAACCGGCCCGGCAGTTGGTGGTCACCGGGTTGACCGCCGCGTCCTTCGCCTGGTCCCACCAACTGCCGGAGATGCAACGACTCAGCGATTCCGAGTTGGGTGTCGTGGGCTTCCCCGGCCCGCCGGGCGCCCAGTGGGCGCGGGCGTCGATGTACTGGGCGGGGTTCCGGGGCACCCGCCACCCGGACGCGGTGGCCGACGTGATCAACTTCCTGACCACGAACGGGGAGGCGGGCACCATCCTCGGCCACGAGCGTGGTCTCAACGCCAGTCTCGCCGTACGCCGCTACACCGAGGGCAGCATCACCGACCCTGCTCAGAAGCGCGCCGCCGCGTTCGGCGCCAGCATCGCCGACCAGCTGGGGCCGGCCCCCGCGCCACCGCCGAAGGGCCACCCCAAGGTGCGTTCCCTGCTGGTCACCGCGGCGGAGAGCCTCCGCGCCCGGCGTACCGGCACGCGGGCGGCGACCTCACGTTTCCTCGCCCAGGCCAACGCCGCCCTGGCAGCCTGACCCACCGGCGGACCACCGCCGCCCGCCACGCCTGTCGACCGGCCCGGCCGGCCTTCGTCGACAGGTGGTCGTCGGCGGCCGGCCGGATGGGCGACGGTCAGCGCGGGGGGCCACCTCGCCGGTTGCGCGTCAGACGCAGCACCAGGAACACGATGATCGCCACCACCACGAGGCAGCAGAGCAGACCGAGAAAACCGAAGCCGCCGCCACGGGAGCGCCGCCGGGCGGCCTCCACCACCAACTCGCCGGTCCCCGTGGACGCCCAGGCCGCGACCGGCACGAAGACCGCCAGGACGACCGCACCGAGGACCGCGCTGAGCCGGCCCCACCACTTCCCGAATGAAGACATGCGCCCATCCTCGCCGAAGGATGCAACCTCGGCACGACGGTCCACGCCGAATTCACGCCGTTCGGACGGACGGAGCAGATCGCCATCCACAGAGGTGATCGGATTCGGCGAGCACCTCGCACCCATCGCGCCGGTGGTGGGCGGCCTTCGGCCGGAAACAGAAGACCCGGCCCCACGATCTGGGGCCGGGTTCCGGTGTGCACTTTCCGTGGTAG
>NZ_JBNCKQ010000002.1:355426-438262 GCF_049841615.1 Micromonospora sp. DT63
GTAGCGGGGACAGGATTTGAACCTGCGACCTCTGGGTTATGAGCCCAGCGAGCTACCGAGCTGCTCCACCCCGCGTCGACTGGTTAACCCTAACCCATCCGCCCCGACGATGATCAGCGGGGGCCTCGGCGGCCCGGACACGGGCTCCGGACATGGCGAAAGCCCGCCCCCGGATCTCCGGAGACGGGCTTTCAGTCGTAGCGGGGACAGGATTTGAACCTGCGACCTCTGGGTTATGAGCCCAGCGAGCTACCGAGCTGCTCCACCCCGCGTCGGCTCGTTAACCGTAGCGCACCGACCCGGGGCACCGCAAAACGACTCCGATACCGCCGTCAGCCCAGCCATTTCTCGATCGCCGCCACCGCCCGCCGGCTGTCCGCGTCGACCTGCGCGCGCTCGGCGGCGGTGTACTCCCAACCCTGCTCCCAGAGCACCGTCACCACGTCGTCGACCCGGACCGCACGGACCAGTCGCACCTCGTACGCGCCCGGGTCGCCCATGCCCTGCGGGTACGGGGCTCGCAGCTCGAACAGCACCGACTCGTCGCCGTACGCCCCCGGGTCCAGCAGTCGCTGCCGCCAGATCCTGGTGTCGTCGGGCATCGTCTGCTGCGGGCAGGCGCGGACGGCCTGCCGCAGCTCGCGCAGCGCGTCGTCGGCGCGACCGGGACGGTAGATCGCGATGCTGTGCCGGTAACTGCCGTCCGGCACGTTCCCCTGCGGGGTGTCCGGTCGCTTGTAGGCGATCGACCGGGCGCGGCGCTGCACCACTGCCGATTCGCTCCGATAGCGGGTCCCGCACAGCGGCGGCAGGACCGGGCCCGGCGCGGTCGACTCCTGGCCGGTCCGGTTGGCGGCCGCCAGGACGAAGAAGGCGCGGTCCGGGATCGAGGTCGGTGGGTGGGCGGTCGCCCCGCCGGTGGGCTCGGCCGACCGCGTACCGCTCGGGGTCGCGCGCGACGGCGTCGGGGACGAGGGCGAGGCGGACGGGGACGGTGAGGGCGCACGAGCCGACCCCGTCGGCAGTGGGGAGACCGGCGTGGCGGCCGGTGGTGGCAGCGGCGCGGGCCCGTCGGCGGAGAACGCCAGCCGCCCCCCGACGGCCACCCCGCCGAGCAGCACCGCCACCGCCAGCGCACTTGCGGCCACCCGGACCCGCGCCCGCCGGTCGGCGTGCCGCCGGACCAGCTCGGGGTGGGCCACCTCCACCCCGTCGGCCACGACGGTGAGCGACCGGTACAGGTCGGAGAGTTCAGCTGACATCGTTCGCCTCCAGCTCCTCGATGTGGACGTCGGGCAGCAGCACGGCCAGCCGGGACCGGCCGCGGGCCAACCAGGACTTGACGGTGCCGAGGGGTACGCCGGCCTCCCGGGCGATCTCCTCGACCGGCAGGTCGAAGAGGTAGTGCAGGGCCAGCGCCTGTCGCTGCGCCGCCGGCAGTTGGCGAAGCGCGTGCACGAGCAGCACCCCGTCTTCGCTCGGTGGGGGCGCGGTCGGTGGCGGCCCGCTGCGGCTCACCATCGCCCGCGAGCGGTGCAGGCGCCGCCAGCGGTCGTTCGCCAGCCGGGACACCACCAACCGCAGCCACGCCTCGGGCGCCGGATGCTCCGACAGTCGCCCCCACTGCCGCCAGGCCCGCGCGAACGCCTCCTGAACGAGGTCCTGCGCCTCGGTGTGGTCACCGGTCACCGCGTAGCCGTAGCGCATCATCCGCCGGGCGGTGCTGCGGTAGAACTCGTCGAAGCTCTCTGCGTCCCTCACGCCTGCCCCCTTGTCCGCGCCCCGTTGCATCACTGACGGCGGGAGGCGGTCGCGGGTTGCGGTTCAGCCGGACAAAGCATGTCGGAGAGGCGACAGGCCGGCATAACGTACGGACGCGACGGAGCCCCCGACGCCAGGACCGGTCAGGTCCGACGACGAGGGCTCCGTGGTGCTCCTCGGGCGCTGGTCAGCCGCCCGTGCCGGCGCTCGGGGTGGCGCTCGGCGCCGACGGCGCACCGCCGCTCGGGTTGTTCGCCTGCTGCGCCTGCTGGAACGCGGTGAGCGCCTCGTCCAGCGCCTTGAGCGCGCGCCCGTACCGCTCGAAGTCGCCGGACGCCTGCGCGGCGCGGACCTCGGTAATGGCGGCCTGCACCCGGTCCGCGGCGGTGGCCAGCTCGCCGGTCGGCGGCGGGTTGGTGCCACCCGGCGTCGGGGTCGCGGTCGGCGACGGGCTGGTCGGGTTGCCGCCCGTGGTCGGCGGCGGCGACGTGCCCTGCCCGGCGCGCTTGCCCTGCTCCACCAACTGCTTGATGCCGTCGTTGATGTTGTCGGCGAGCGCCACGAACGAGCCGCCGTCACCGTAGGAGAGCAGCACCTTCTGCAGCAGCGGGTACGCGTCCTGCTGGTTGCTCTTCACGTAGACCGGCTCGACGTAGAGCATGCCGTCGGCGAACGGCAGCGAGAGCAGGTTGCCGTACTGCACCTGCGCCTGGTTGCTGGAGAGCAGGTTGAGCTGCTGGCGGATGTTCGCGTTGTTGGTCATCTGCTGGTGCACCTGCACCGGACCGGAGATCCGGGTCTGGTCCGGCAGCTCCAGCACCTCCAGCCGCGGCTTCCCGTCGACGTACGACCCGGAGATCAGCGCGGCCAGGTTCTGCCGGCCGTTCGGGGTGACCGCCGAAGTCAACTGGAATCGTGGGCCCTCCTGGCCCGGGAACTGGGTGAACAGGTAGTACGGCGGCTGCTTCTGGCCGCTGTCCGGCGCGTCCGGCACATTCGGCACCTGCCAGAAGTCCTGCGCCGAGTAGAAGTCACCCGGGTTGGTCACGTGGAACTTGGTGAGCAGGTTGCGCTGCACCTTGAACATGTCGGCCGGGTAGCGCAGGTGCTCGGTCAGCTCGACCGGGATGTCCGCCTTCGGCTTGATCAGGTCCCCGCCGAACGCCTTGTTCCATGCCTTGAGCACCGGGTCGGTGTCGTCGTACTCGTAGAGCGTCACGGTGCCGTCGTACGCGTCGACGGTGGCCTTCACCGAGTTGCGCATGTAGTTGACGTTCTCCCGGGCCAGCTGGAAGGTGCCCCGGTTGGTCAGCTCGTCGGTCGTCTCGACCTGGAGGTTGACCCGCTCGGCGTACGGGTAGGTCGCCGCCGTCGTGTAGCCGTCGACGATCCACTGCACCCGGCCGTCGACCACCGCCGGGTACGGGTCGCCGTCCAGGGTGAGGAACGGCGCGACCTTCTCCACCCGGTCCCGCGGGTTACGCACGTACAGCAGCTTGGAGTCCTTGTTGACTGCCTCGGAGAGCAGGAAGTTCGACTCCTGCTCCTTGATGGCGTACAGCAGTCGCCGGGTGAAGGAGCCGATCTTGACGCCGCCCTCGCCGGTGTAGGTGTAGGACTCGCCGCCACCCTCGCCGACCGGCCTGTCGAACTCGGCCTTCTTGTTCGGGTCGGACTGGCCGACGATCGCGTAGTCGTCGGGCGCCATCCGCTCGCCGTAGTAGATGCGGGGCTGCTTGGCCGGGATCTGCTCGGTCTGCGAGGAGCACGCCTCCTGGGTCCGCTCGCCGAGGAAACCCGAGACGAAGAACGGCTGCCCGCCGCACACCACCTGGTTCGCCGGGGCGGCCACCAGGCCGTACCCGTGGGTGTAGACGGTGTGCCGGTTGATCCAGGTGTTCTGCTGGTCGGTCAGCTCGCCGTAGTTGATCTCCCGGACGCCGACGACGTAGTCGGAGGTCTTGCCGTTCACCCCGTACCTGTCGATGTCCAGCTTGGGGCCGAAGTCGTAGAAGCCGCGCACCTGCTGGAGCTGGGTGTACGTCTCGCTGACCAGCTGCGGGTCGAGCAGCCGCACGTTCGACACGACTGACGTGTCGGTGGCCAGGTTCGCCGGTGGGGTGAGGTTGCTCGCCGCGTACGGGGTGGTCTCGGTGGCGCCCAACCCGAACGCCGCACGCGTCGCGTCGATGCTGCGCTGGATGTACGGCGCCTCCTTGTCCTTGGCGCTCGGCTTCACCTCGAAGGTCTGCACCGCCCAGGGGTAGATGCCGCCGATCGCCACGGCGGAGACGCCGAGCAGAGCGAGCGAGATGCCCGGCCACACCAGGTTCCGCATCCAGGCGTTGGAGAACACGATGATCGCGATCGCCACGACGATCGAGATGTACGCCAGGATCTCCTTCGCCGGCAGCAGCGCGTTGACGTCGGCGTAGCCGGCGCCGTACAGCTTGGCGCCCTCGTTGTACTCCAGCAGCATCGCCCGGCGGTCCAGCACGTACGCCAGGGCCTTGAGCAGCACGAACACCGCGACGAGGGTGCTCAGGTGAGCGCGGGCCGCGTTGCTCATCCGGTCGCCGATGCCCTGGAGGCGGACCCCGCCGAAGAGGTAGTGCACCGCCAGCGCGCCGATCAGGGCCAGCACCACGGCGGTGAAGCCGACACCGAGCAGGTAGCGCCAGAACGGCAGCTGGAAGACGTAGAAGCCGATGTCGACTCCGAACTCCGGGTCCTTGACCCCGAAGTCACCGCCGTTGCGGAAGAGCAGCCACTGGTTCCACCGGCTCTGCGCGGACAGGCCGGCGAAGAGCCCGACCACGGCGGCGGTGAGCGCGATCCAGGTGCCGAGGCGCGGGCTGAGCGCCATCCGGTAACGCTCCAGGGTGGCCTGCTCCACCGAGTGCGGCCGCAGCCGCGGACGCAGCCGGTGCGCCAGCCACAGGTTGCCGCCGACGATCACCGCCATGGCGAGCCCGATGACGAGGAACAGCGTCAGCCGGGTGAGCAGCACACCGGTGAAGACCTCGGTGTAGCGGACCTCGTCGAACCAGAGCCAGTCCGTCCAGGCCTGGACACCCCAGCCGAGCAGGGTGAAGAGCACGAACACCCCGACCAGGACAGCGATGGTGACGCGGCCGCGCCGGCTCATCCTCGGCAGGGGGCTGCTGCTACGCATTACCACTGTTGGCTCCGCACGCTCGATGTGATCGGCTCCGATCAGGCACCCAGAGTACGGGGTGTTCCTGAGCGTGTCGGGGCACGGTCACACCGGTCAGCAGCGGGTCGGCTGACCACCGGCGCGCAACGTCTCCAGAGCGGTAAGCGCCTCGTCCAGCGAGCCCACCTTCAGCAACGGCAGGTCGGGCTGCGGGTTGCGGACCGCCTCGGCGCAGTTGTCCGCCGGCACCAGGAAGACCTTGGCCCCCGCCTGCTTCGCGCCGACCAGCTTCTGGGCGATCCCGCCGATCGGGCCGACAGTGCCCTCGTCGTCGATGGTGCCGGTGCCCGCGATGACCTTTCCGCCGGTGAGGTCGGCCGGGGTCAGCTTGTCCACGATGCCCAGGGCGAACATCAGGCCGGCGCTCGGGCCGCCGATGTCCCCCAGGTCGATGCCGAGCGTGAACGGGTGCGGCTGCTGCTGGTCGATCTCGACGCCGATCCGCGGCCGACCGTCCTGCTCACGGCTCGTCACCGTCGCGGTGGCCGCCGCGCCGTCGCGCGTGTAACCGATGCTCAGGGCCGTACCGGCCGGCTTGGCGCGGATCAGCTCGGTGACCTTGGCGGCCACCGGCACCGGCTTACCGTCGACCGAGGTGACCACGTCGCCGACCTTGAGCACCCCGGCGGACGGGCCGTCCGCGGCGACCGTCTTGATCACCACCTGCACGGGGAAGCCCAGCTCGCGCAGCGCGGCGGTCTCGGCGCTGGTCTGCGACACCTTGAAGTCCTCGGCGTTGCGCTGCTCGACCTGCTCCGTCGACTCCCCCGGCGGGTAGACCAGCTCGCGCGGCACCACGGCCTCGTCGTCGGAGAACCAGCCGGCGATCGCCGAGCGGAGCCGCACCGTCGGCTGCACGCCCACCGTCGTCAGCCGGAGCTGGCCGGCGGAGGTGGAGGTCTCCCGGCCGGTGACCTGGATGACCTCCTTACCGTCGGCCGTGCCGAGGGTGTTGACCGTCGGGCCCGGGCCGAGCACCACGTACGGGATCGGCACCCGGAGCACCCCGATGCTGAGCAGGGCGGTGAACAGGGCACCGAGCAGGACCGTCAGGCCGCGACGTCTCATGCGCCAGAGCGTACCGATTGCGCCGGGCCCACCCGACGGATGCGCCGCGCGACTTCGCCCTCAGCGCAACGCCAGCGGCGGCTACCTGGGGCGCGGCCCGCGTACCGTAGACGTCGTGCCTGATATTCCGTTCGGTTTCGCGCTCCCGGGTGGGCAACCACCAGACCCCAACGATCCCGCGCAGATGCAGCAGTTCATGTCGCAGTTGCAGCACCTGCTCTCCGCGCCGGGCAGCGGGCCGGTCAACTGGGACCTGGCCCGGCAGGTGGCGGCCAGCCAGCTCGCCGCCGCTGGCGACCCGGCGGTGTCGCCGTACGAGCGCAACGCGGTGGAGGAGGCGTTGCGCCTGGCCGACCTGTGGTTGGAGCCGGCCTCGTCCTGGCCGTCGGGCATCCAGTCCCCGGTCGCCTGGAACCGCAATGAGTGGATCTTCAAGACGCTCGACGTGTGGCGCAAGCTCTGCGACCCGGTGGCCAGCCGCATGGTCGGCGCGATGGGCGACCTGGTGCCGCCGGAGGCGCGCGCCCAGCTCGGCCCGATGCAGTCGATGGTGGCCACCCTCGGTGGCGCGCTCTTCGGCGGTCAGCTGGGGCAGGCCCTCGGCTCGCTCGCCGCGGAGGTGCTCTCCGCCGGTGACATCGGGCTGCCGCTCGGCCCGGCCGGCACGGCCGCGCTGATCCCGGCCAACATCCGCGCGTACGGCGAGGGCCTGGAGCTGCCCGAGGACGAGGTCCGTCTCTACGTGGCGCTGCGCGAGGCCGCCCACCAGCGGCTGTTCCAGCACGTCCCGTGGTTGCGCGGGCACGTTCTCAGCGCCGTGGAGATGTACGCCTCGGGCATCCGGGTCAACCGCGAGGCGATCGAGGAGGCGATGGGCCGCGTCGACCCGACCGACCCGGAGTCGATGCAGGCGATCGCCCTGGAAGGCATCTTCACCCCGGAGGACAGCCCGGCGCAGAAGGCCTCTCTGGCCCGGTTGGAGACCGCGTTGGCCCTGGTCGAGGGCTGGGTGTGCCACGTGGTGGACAGCGCGGCCAGTGACCGTCTGCCCAACGTCGTCCGGTTGGGCGAGGCGTTCCGTCGCCGCCGGGCCGCCGGCGGCCCCGCCGAGCAGACCTTCGCCGCGCTCGTCGGCCTGGAGCTGCGCCCCCGCCGGCTGCGCGAGGCGGCTGCCCTGTGGGCGGCGCTCACCCAGCACCGCGGCATCGAAGGCCGGGACGCCGTCTGGGGTCACCCGGACCTGCTCCCGTCGGACGACGACTTCGCCGACCCGGTGGCCTTCGCGATGAACGACATGGACCTGAGCGAGCTGGACAGCTTCGACTTCACCGCGCCCGGTGGCGCAAAGGAGAAGGCGCCGGGCCAGCCCGACGACACCGAGGGCGACACCAACACCGACGGCGACAGCAGCACCGACGGCGACAGCAAGGCCTGACGCGCGAGCCCGGGTGCCCACGCCACGCGGTGGCGGGCACCCGGCCCATGTCCGCGCCAGGTTGCCCGGTCCGCAAGGCGGCTGATCGGGCGGGGTGCCCGGTTGCCTGGTCAGGCCGGACGGCCCGAGCCGGACAGCAACGCGCGGGTGGCCTCCCAGCCCTCGAAGGCCGGGTCCAGGCTGGCGAGGTCGGCCGGACCGCGCTGCCGCCGCCAACCGGCCGTGACTGCGACCTCCCCGGGCGCGGAAGCACCGGCCCGGGCGTCCGCCGGCATCGACGTGTCCAGGTCCAGCGGAGGCAACCACACCGGCACGGGCAGTCGTACGGCCACTCCGAGCAGACCGGGGCCGCCGCCCTCCACCGGCGCCACGGCGACCGACCGGGTGGTGAGCGGGCGCAGCAGCTTGCCGACGGTCAGCGCGGGCAGGTCGGGCACGTCAGCGGAGAGCACGGCAGCCTGGTCGTAGCCGTCCAACGCGGCGAACACGGCGTTCGGCGTCGGCTCGGCCACCTCGTGGACAGCGGTGCCGGGCCAGACCAGCGCGTCCGCCAGCGGACGGTCGGCCGGGGTCACCGCGACGGCGACGTCCACCTCGTTGAGGGTGGCGACCAGGTCAATGACGTCCTCGGCGAGCGCCGCCCGCCACTCCGCCCGGTCGATGCCGGGGGGCGACCAGTGCACCCGCCCGAGCATCACCACCACCACCCGCCGCGCCATGACCCGACCCTAGCGCCCCGCCTCGGCCGACTCGATCCCGCCGCACGACCACCTGATCGGGTCCCCCCGGAAGTCGGGGTGTCCCGGTGGCCCGGATGCCCCGATTTCCCGAAACCCGAGTCGATCAACGTCGGCCAGCCCCCGCCCGGGCCGAATCTTGGACAGTTTCCGTTCGAAGCTGACGGAAACTGTCCAAGATTGCCAATCACGGCGCGCTGCAGCGCGCACGGCTGCGCCCGCACGGCCCGCCGCACAAACGGCCCGACGCACGCGCAGAGCGGCGCGCAGCCAGAGCGCGCGACCAGGGCGTACGCAGGCGGGGTGCTCGGGGGCGTCTGTCGATCAGGTGGGGACGGGGGCGCAGGAGGCGGCGGCGACGCCCTCGAGGTAGCCGCGGGCGCGCTCCGACTTGGGGTAGCGGCCGACCAGCGCCCAGAAGCGGGCGTTGTGGCTGGGCACGATGAGGTGCGTCAACTCGTGCAGCAGCACGTAGTCGATCACCCAGTCGGGCATGTCCTGGACGCGGTGCGAGATGCGGATGCTGCGGTCGGCGGGGGTGCAGGAGCCCCAGCGACCGTTCTGGTTGGTGACCCAGCGGACGCTGGCCGGCACCGCCTTCGCGCCGTACCCGCCGAGGTAGAGATCGATCAGCCGGTTGGCCCGGGCGACCAGCTCGTCGTCCGAGCGGGCGAGCCGGCCCTCACGGGCGGCGAGTCGCGCCAACATGCGGTCGACCCACTCGCTCTCCTCGGCCCGGGAGAACTGGTCCGGGATGAGGACGACCACCCGCTCACCGTCACGGTACGCAGACACCGTGCGTCGCCGACGCTGGCTGCGCCGCACCTCGACGACCGGCTTACGCGTCCCCGCCATCACTGGCCCGCGCAGCCTCGGCTACGTGTCACGAAGGAAAGCTAATGCGTACTGACCAGGGGTCCGCAAGAGTCAACCGCACGACACGCGCCCAAAAAATGGTGTTTGGTCGCCCAGCGTCCCGAAAATTTCTTGGGCCGGTCGTCGCCGGGACGCCGCCGGGACGTCTCGTCACCCACCGTGTACGTCGTCGGCGCGGCACCGCGCGGGCTCCCCTCCACCGTAGGTGATCACTGTGCTCCGCGCTGCCTCGGGGGCACTCGCACGGGTGGCTGTGAGGGTTTGGTCGGCGTGTCCCCGCCAAACTGACTTATCCGACCTAATTCGCCATGCACACTCTCGACGTCGACTTGCTCACAGGCCGATGTACAGCTGACATGGAACTGCCCAGACCTGGGTAGGGTCCGCGGACCAGCGGTCACGAAGGTGGCCGTGGAGTGAGACCCAGCGCCGGCGCCCCGTGTGGCCCGCCGCCGGGCACCCCGCCGGGACCGTATTGACCGGCGGACGAGACGAGGAGGGCACCGTGGCCGACCAGGCCCAGACCTACAACGGTTACTGCGTGAAGTGCAAGGAGAAGCGGGACTTCGAGGGACACGTGGAGGTCTCGAAGACCGGAATGAACATGGCCAAGGGCAAGTGTCCGGTTTGCGGCACAACAGTGAACCGGATTCTCGGCAAGGCGAAGGTCTGACCGTACGGATCGACGGGGGCGGGACGGCCGTGGTGGCCGTCCCGCCCCCGTTGCGGTTCTGAAGAAGGGCCACTGCGGACGCCGGCCAGGCTGTCGGGTGGCGGACAACACGCCCGGTGGCCTGTGGATAACCCGCCAGATCCTGTGGACAAGGCTGGATACCGCCCCGGCCGCCTGTGGACAACGATCGACCGAGCGCAGGGATGCGGTCACGATTCGTCACCATGAGTCGTACCCCGCTGCCCCGCCCCACGCTTCTTCCCGGCCTCAGCCGGCTCTGGCGGGATCGGCACACCCTCCAGATCGGTGTCGGTCCGGGGCCCGCCGTGCTGGTGGAGCTGGCCAACCCGCGTACCGCCGCCCTGCTCGACCTGCTCGACGGCACGCGCAGCGAACGGGACGTGCTGACCCAGGCGCTTGCGGCCCAGGTCGCGACCGACGACGCGCGTACGTTGCTGGACGCCCTGCGCGCGGCGGGCCTGTTGGTGCCGGCGCACAGCCTGCTCCCGCGCGACCTGGCCGGGCCGGTCCGGGCCCGACTCGCCGCCGAGGCCGCAGCGCTGGCCCTGGTCGCGGCCCGGCTGCCCGGCACCCCCGCACAGGTTCTGCGTCGCCGCCGGGCGGCCCGGGTGCTGCTCACCGGTGCCGGTGCGCTCGGCGGGCCGCTGGCGGTGGCGCTGGCCCAGGCCGGCGTCGGGCAGGTGATCCCGCACCTCACCGGCCCGGTGCGGCCGATCGACCTGGTCGGGACGGGCATCCCCGCCACCGAGCTGGGCCGGCCACTGACTCCGGCCATCCGGGCGGCGGTGGACCGTGTCGCGCCGGGCACCGGCACCCATCCGGTCCGGGCCGCCCGGGTGGATCTGGTGATCCAGCTCGGCACGGACCGTCCGCCCGCGCTGCTCGCCGCCGGTCTCGCCCAGCGCCGTCAACCGCACCTGCTGGTGACCCTGCGCGAGGGCATACCCGTCATCGGGCCGTTGGTCCGACCACCCGCCGGACCCTGTCTGCGCTGCGTCGAGCTGCATCGCGCCGACCGCGACCCGGCCTGGCCCGGGCTCGCCGCCCAGCTCGCCGCCGCTGAGCCGGTGGCCGCCGGCGCGACCGGCACCCTGCTCGCCGCCATCGGGTACGCGGTCGCGGAGGTCCTGGCGCACCTCGACGGCGGCCACCCCGAGACACTGGGTGGCGCCATGGAGATCACCGGGGCGGGCCGATTCCGCCGCCGGGGATGGCCGCCGCATCCGGCGTGCGGGTGTTCGTCGAGCCGGGTGTACGCACCAGCCCGGCCGCACAGCAGCAGCGGACCCCTCCGGTCGGTAACAATGGCGAAGTGACCGACATCCCGCGCCGGGCCGTGTCCCGGACCGCCAAGCTCGCCGCTCTGCCGCTCGGCTTCGCCGGCCGGACCGTCCTCGGCATGGGTAAGCGCGTCACCGGGCTCGCCTCCGACGTGATCTCCGCGGAGATCCAGCAGCGCACCGCCGAGCAGTTGTTCAGCGTGTTGGGCCAGCTCAAGGGCGGGGCGATGAAGTTCGGCCAGGCGTTGTCGGTCTTCGAGGCGGCCCTTCCGGAGGAGATCGCTGCGCCGTACCGGCAGGCCCTGACCAAACTTCAGGAGGCCGCGCCGCCGCTGCCGGCCGCGAGCGTGCACAAGGTGCTGGCCGAGCAGCTCGGCCCCGACTGGCGCGACAGGTTCGTCGAGTTCAACGACACCCCGGCTGCTGCGGCGAGCATCGGTCAGGTGCACCGGGCCCGGTGGCGTGAGCCGGGTTACGGCCCGTCCGGCGAGCCGAACAGCCGCGACGTGGCAGTCAAGATCCAGTATCCGGGTGCCGGCGACGCGCTGCTCGCCGACCTCAAGCAGCTCTCCCGGCTGGGCGGCATGTTCCGGGCGATCCAGCCCGGCCTCGACGTCAAGCCGCTGCTGGTCGAGCTGCGCGAGCGGATCACCGAGGAGTTGGACTACGAGCTCGAGGCCGAGTCGCAGCGCACCTTCGCCGCCGCGTACGCCGACGATCCGGAGATCTTCATCCCGGAGGTGGTCTCCGCCTCACCCCGGGTGCTGGTCACCGAGTGGGTGACGGGCACCCCGCTGGCGGACATCATCCGCGAGGGCACCGAGGAACAGCGGGACGAGGCCGGCCGCCTGATGGCCACATTGCACCTCTCCGCGCCCCAGCGGGCCGGTCTTCTGCACGCCGACCCGCACCCGGGAAACTTCCGGCTGCTGCCCGACGGACGACTCGGGGTAATCGACTTCGGTGCGGTGGCCCGGATGCCCGAGGGCACGCCGGAGCCGATCGGCCTCATCGCCGGGCGGGCCCTGCGCGGCGACGCGGACGGGGTGGTGGCGGGACTGCGGGACGAGGGTTTCATCGGCCCCACCGACGAGATCGACGCCGAGGGGGTCCTCGACTTCCTCCGTCCGATGCTGGAACCCATCGCGGCCGACGGGTTCCGCTTCACCCGGGCGTGGCTGCGGGCCGAGGCGGGCCGGCTGGCCAGCCCTCGCTCCCCCACGTACCAGCTGAGCAGGCAGCTCAACCTGCCCCCGTCGTACCTGCTCATCCACCGGGTGACGCTCGGCTCGATCGGGGTGCTCTGCCAGTTGGAGGCCAAGGCGCCGTACCGCAGCATCCTGGAACGCTGGCTGCCGGGCTTCGCGCCGGTCGCCTGAGGATGTGCGGAAGGGCGGGTGCCGGTCGGCACCCGCCCTTCTGTGTGGGGTGGTACTAGAGAACGCCCAGGTCGCGCGCCGACTGGTTGCGGCTGTTCATGGCGACGGTACGGGCGGATCGGGTTGCCTCAGTGCTCGTGGTGGTACGACCGGCCTGAGGCCGGCGCATTCGAGCCCTGGTCAACGCTTCGTGGAGTAGTTGCATCTCGAAGGCTCCACTCGGAACGTTCAACATCGTCTTCTCACTCACTGCCGGTGTGACACCGGCGTAGTTGGTACGGGTCGGGAACATGTCAGGCTGCCAGCCGGACCGCGCCACGCACCTCGGACAGCCCACTGGCCGCCAAGCGCGCCTCGGCCTCGACCCGGAGCTCGGCGTCACGAGCGACGTCCTCCTTGCGCGGACGGCCACGGGGCCGCTTGCGCGGAACGACCGCGCCACGCTCGAAGATCTCGCCGCCCCAGACGCCCCACGGCTCCGCTCGCTCCACCGCCCCGGCCAGGCACTCGACGCGCAGCGGGCAGTCCCCGCAGAGCGACTTGGCCAGCTCGAGCTCGGCAGGCGAGTCGGAGAACCACAGGTCGGGGTCGAACTTCCGGCAGGGCAGGTTCGCCTCCAGCTCGACGCTCACATCGAGGGGGGCCAACGCCAGACTCATCTCCCGGTCACCTCTCTCTCACTTCGATCTCGTGGATCGCATTCCGACGTACTTCGGCGGGGCAAAAAACTGAGGCCGCGGATCCCGGTAGCGGGTTCCGCGGCCTCGAGGTGAGCCGGTGTCTGAAGATCAGACCGGTCTACCTCGAGGTGGAACGCCGCGGACATCCGTGCGCTTCTTGGCGCCATCGATGTCCATGCCCGTGAAGCCACTGGTCCCCTCGACTCCGGCGATCGGCGCAACGGTCAGGTTCAGCTCGGCCTGAACCTGGTGCACCTGCGGAACCGACGGTCGTGCGGCCGCAAGGGCCACCCGGACAGCCGACAGCGGAGCGTGGACAGACGGCATCGCCGTCAGACGCTCATAGGTGAAGATCTCCACGGTGGCCACCTCCCTCACGTTCCTCGAATCGACCGGACCAACCCCCGTGAGCAGCCGGAATGGCGCCGCTCGCGTGGTGTGTTCTGAGGCTATTCCTCGCCCGGGGGCGAGGGCAAACGAATTTACGACGAGATTTCGAAAGTTTTCTCCGGGCAGACGTCGTCCACCCCCGCGCCCTGCACGAGCGCCAGCACCGACTCCCCGTAGAGGCCCAGTTTGCGGGGGCCGATGCCGGCGATGGCGATCAACTCTTCCGGCCGGCCGGGACGCCGCTCGGCCAGCGCGGTCAACGTGGCGTCGGTGAACACCACGTACGCCGGGACCTTCTGCGCGCCGGCCACCCGCTGCCGCCACTCGCGTAGGCGTTCGTGCAGCTCATCGTCGATGTCAGACGGACAGGTGGGGCACCGACCCAGCTTGCGGTCGGGGCCGGCGAGCAGGGTGGCGCCGCAGATCCGGCAGGACACGATCTGCGTCCGGCGCCGTTCGGGACGGCGCGCGGGACCGGTGGAGGCGCCGGCCCGCTCGGTGCCGCCGGAGCGGTCCAGTTGGGGCAGGAACCGCGACGGCCGCCGGGCACGCCCGCCCGGCGAGCGTGCGGCGGCGTACGACAGCCACAGCCACTGCCGCGCGCGGGTGATGCCGACGTAGAGCAGCCGGCGTTCCTCCTCGACCTGTTCGACGGTCTTGGCGTACGTGGTGGGCAGGGTGCCCTCGGCGAGGCCGATCAGGAAGACCGCGTCCCACTCCAGGCCCTTGGCCGAGTGCAGCGACGCCAGGGTGACCCCGTCCACCGTCGGCACGTGCTGCTGGGCGGCCCGGCGGGCCAGTTCCTCGGTGAAGTCGGTGAGGGTGACCGGACGCTCCACCGACGCCGCCTCGCCGATCGGCACCACCTCGGGGGTGGCCGCGTACTCCTCGGCGAGCTGAACGAGCGCGGACAGAGCCTCCCAGCGCTCGCGGGCGGCACCACCGGCCGGGGGCGCGTCCGGGGCCCAGCCCACCGCGGTGAGCGCCTCGACCACCGCCGTCGGCAACGGGGTCTCCCCGGGGATCGAGCGGGTGGCCGACCGCAGGGCGACCATCGCCTGACGCACCTCGGTCCGCTCGAAGAACCGCTCCGCGCCCTGCACCACGTACGGCACGGCGGCCTCGGTGAGCGCCTTCTCGTACGCCTCGGACTGCGCGTTGACGCGGAACAGCACGGCGATCTCCTTCGCCGGGGTTCCCGCGTCGATCAGCGACCGGCAGCGCGCGGCCACCGCGTTCGCCTCGGCCGGCTCGTCGGTGAAGATCCGCAGGTCGGGTTCCGGTCCCGGGGGGCGCTGCCCGCTCAACTCCAGCCGCAGCCGCGCCTCGACGCCGCGGGCCTGGGAGATCACCGCGTTGGCCAGCCCGACGACCTGCGGGGTGGAGCGGTAGTCGCGAACCAGCCGGACCACGGTGGCGTTGCGGTGCCGGCGCGGGAAGTCGACAAGGTACGACGAGGTCGCCCCGGTGAACGAGTAGATCGTCTGGCTGGCGTCGCCGACCACTGTCAGGTCGTCGCGGCCGCCCAGCCAGGCGTCCAGCAACCGCTGCTGGAGCGGGTTGACGTCCTGGTACTCGTCGACCACGAAGTGCCGGTACTGACTGCGGACCTGCTCGCCGACGTCCCGGTGCTCCTCGATGCCCCACACGGCGGCGCGCAGCATGTCCTCGAAGTCGATCACCCCGTTGGAGCGCTTGAGCTGCTCGTACGCGGTGAACACCTCGGCGACCTTCGCCGGCTCGTGCGGCGTGTCCCGCAGCGCCCGGGCCGCCGACACGACGTAGTCCCCCGGCTCCACCAGCGACGACTTGGCCCACTCGATCTCGCCGGCCAGGTCCCGTGCGGCGGCCCGGTCGGTACGCAGGCCGACCCGGGCGGCGGCGAGGGTGACCAGGCGCACCTTGCTGTCCAGCAGCTCGGGCATGGCCCGGCCAGCCAGCAGGCGGGGGGCGAAGTACCGCACCTGGCGCAGCGCGGCGGAGTGAAACGTCCGCGCCTGGACACCGTGCGCCCCGAGGACTGTGAGCCGGTGTCGCATCTCGGCGGCTGCGCGGGCGGTGAAGGTGACGGCGAGCACATGCCGCGGGGAGATCTCCCCGGACAGCGCCCGGTGGGCGATCCGGGAGGTGATCGCGCGGGTCTTGCCGGTGCCGGCGCCGGCGAGGATGCAGACCGGGCCGGCGGGTGCGGTCACCGCGGAGCGCTGCTCCGGGTCCAGCCCGGCAAGGACGCCTTCCGACGCTGAGTGAACCACCACAACCAGGAATCATCTCAGCTCCTCCGGACGTTGTAGCGGACAGCCTCGGCTTGATCCGCAAGCCGGTGGTCAGAGGAGTTGGAGGATCCGACCATGCTGACGATGTATTCCACCCCCTGGTGCGGCTACTGCCACCGGTTGAAGTCGCAGCTCGACCGGGAGGGCATCGGGTACGAGGTGGTCGACATCGAGCGGGATCCGGAGGCCGCGGAGTTCGTGATGAGCGTCAACGGCGGCAACCAGACGGTGCCGACGCTGCGCTTCACCGACGGCAGCGCCCTGACCAACCCCTCGATCACCCAGGTCAAGCAGCACCTGGCGACCCTCAGCGCCTGACCCGGCCCGGGTCACCTCGCCACGAACGGCCGCCCACCTCCGGGCGGCCGTTCGTCGTGTCCGGCATCCGTCACCGTCGGGGCGGTCGCCGGGGCCCGGTGGCCACCGGCGCGTCGATGTCGGCGTCGACCGGGCGGCGCGGCGCTGGGAGGGTCGGACGGGTAGGCGGTGTGGGCCCATGACCGTCGGCCGGCGCGCTCAGGTGCCGGCCCCGCCAGAGGTAGACGCCAGCGGCAAGCGTGGCCACCCCGACCAGCAGGAACAGGGCCCGGTAGTCGAGGACGCCGACCAGCAGGGCGCCGGCGCCGATGGAGAGCGCCTGCGGGCCGCTGACCAGCGCCTGGGTGGCCGCCGCGACCCGTCCGACCAGCCCGGCGGGCGTACGTCGCTGGATCAGCGTCTGCAGGCCCACCATCGTCAACGGCAGCGAGACACCGGCCAGCAGCACCGCCACGACCCCCAGCCGCAGATCGGGGTACGCGAGCGCGAGCGCGGCCGGGGAGAAGAAGGCCACCCCGGCGGCCAGCGTGCCGATCTCACCGAGTCGGCGGACCAGCGCCGGTGAGCAGATCCCACCGAACAGCCCGCCGACGCCCTGCACCATGACCAGCACGCCCACGAACGCGGCGTCCCGATCCAGACCCTGGTCGACATAGGCGAAGATCAGCGACTCACTGAAACCCATCACCAGCGACCCGAGCCCGTAGCCGAGCAGGGCCCGGCGCAGCGCCGGCTCGCCGGTCAGGTGCCGCAGGCCGGCGCCCAGCTCGGCGGGCCACCGCAGCCGCGCGCTCGGCGGCGTCAGCGCCGGGCTCGGCACCGCGGTCACCACCAGGGCCGCGATCACGAAGCCGACCATGCCGATCCCGGCCAGCGCCCACCCGCCGAGCGCCGCGTAGAGCGCCGCGCCGACCAGCGGGCCGACCAGCCGCAGCCCCTGGCGTACGGTCTGCAGCACGCCGTTCGCCTCGGCGAGCAGCTCCACCGGCACCAACTGCCGGATCAACCCGCTGAGCGCCGCGCCGAGCGTGATGGACGACAGCCCGTAGAGGGCCGCCACCAGGTAGACGAGCCAGACGTCGCCCGCGTCGCGGACGGTGAACAACGGGACCAGCAGCAGCGCGGTGACCACGTTCGCGGTCACGAAGAAGGGCCGCCGCGGGTACCTGTCGACGAACCAACCGACCAGCGGCGCCAACGTCATCGGGGCGATGACGGCGAAGATGATGCCGCCGGCGAGCCCGTTGGAGCCGGTCAGGTCCTTGACCCAGATGGCGAGTGCGAGCAGCAGGATCGACTCGGCGGTCATGCTGGCCAGCAGGCCGCCGAACAGCAGGCGGAAGTCGGGTCGGCGCAGGACGGTGCGCATGGGGTCCCTCCGGCGGGGTGGCGTGCCCGGCTGGGCGCGTTCGACGGGGCTGGGACCAGGGGTCCGTCGTCGTCCGGCGTATCCGTGGTCCATTTTTCGACAAGACACGCCCCCGCCGGAACCTCCGACGCCGGTCGCGCCGTCCATACTGACCGTGGGGGGCGAATTTCATACAGTTACCGTCGCGTCTGCGGCGGTCGACGGGAAAGAGGACACTGTGCCTCCTGCCGCACCCAGCCCGATCATGCGTCGCCGACGGTTGGGCATCGAACTGCGCAGCCTGCGCGAAGCCGCGGGCCTCACCGGTGACCAGGTTATCGAACGGATCGGTTGGGCGTCCGCGTCCAAACTGTCCCGCCTGGAGAACGGCCGCAGCCGACCGGACCCGCAGGATGTCGGCGTTCTGCTCGACCTCTACGGGGCCGACACCGCGTCGCGCGAGGAGTTGCTCGGGATCGCCGGCGAGGCCGGTGACATGCGCGGTTGGTTGAAGAACTTTCCGGTGATGACGCAGCAGCAGCGCAGTTGGGCCGAACTGGAGGCGGGCTGCGCGGAGATCTCCGAGTACAACCCGGTCCTGGTGCCGGGTCTCCTGCAGACCGCCGGGTACGCGAAGGTCCGGATCGTCTCGGCCCGCCAGGTGAGCGCGGGCGCCGGCGAACCGGAGCCGGCCGACGAGCCGGAGACCGAGGTGCAGGCCCGGTTGGCCCGCCAGACGCTGCTGACCCGCGAACCGCACGCGCCGAGCTACACCGCAGTGCTGGAGGAGGCGGCCCTCGGCCGCCGGGCCGGCCCACCCGAGGTGCTGCACGAGCAGCTGCACCAGCTGTGCGACCTTGCCCTGCTGCCCAACGTGACGCTGCATCTGCTTCCGCGGGACACCCAGATCGGCGATTGGTACCTTCCGCCGACCGCCTTCTCCCTCTATCGGTTCGCCGATCCGCTCGATCCGGAGACATTGGCCATCGAAGGGGGGTTCACCGACGTCATGTCGACCGAGGCAATCACGCTAAATCGCTATAAAGTGGTGTTCGAGTGGCTATGCACGGCGGCACTAGACGCCTCGGACACCCTCTCCTGGCTGATCGAGGCGACGGGACGGCTGACCGGGGCGACGCCCCCATCCACAGTGGCGTTCGGGCCGGCAACGGCGCCGACCCAACGCCGCCGGGCCTCGGGGCGACTGACGGATCGGTGATCCACGGGGGACCCTCCGTCGGGGCGTGCGGCACCACTCGTCCCATCGGATCGGTTCACATCAGGAGCAGAGCCATGAACGACATCCACAACACGCCGTCCGTCTCCGCCAGCTCGTTGGCGGACGCCCCGTGGCGTAAAAGCACCCGCAGCCAGACCTCCAACTGCGTGGAGGTCGCCCCTCTGGGCACCGGCCCGTCGGCTGTCGCGCTGCGCGACAGCAAGGACCGGGGCGGTCCGGTGCTGCTCTTCAACCGGGCCGGGTGGCTCGGTTTCATCGGCGGAGCAAAGACGGGCCAGTTCGATCTGAACTGATCCTCCCGACCGGGGCGGGGCCGTTGGCATGATGCCGGCGGCCCCGTCGCCCTTTCGGTGGCAACCCCGCTGACCAGGCATCCGCCGATCGGACGAGGCTCGAAACCAATAGGCGCGTTTCACTTGCTGGGATGAACACGGGGCGTAACATGGCCCACGGGAACGTGGAACTTCCACACTGGCTCATTCGTCGCGGTTCATCCGGAGACCCTTATGCGGTTCCTGATCGTTCGCACCGACATCCGCACCGTCGCCGACGGGGACATCGCCGCCGCCTGGGCGGACGGCCATCGCCTCCGCGACGAGACGACCACGCCGGAACCGCGCCGGCAGACCGTGCACGCCGAGGACCGGGACGCCGCGTTGCTGCTGGCCCGAGCCCTGTCGACGGTCGGCGCGGTGCGCGCCGGCAAGCAACGGGTCAAGGTCCTGCCACTCGGCGAGCCGCGGCCCGCCTTCCGGCGCAGACCCGGGCGCACCGGCACCTGACCCCGGACGTCCGTCGTGGTCGGCTCGGCTCCCCCGCCGCGTCAATCGCTCCCGCCGACCACGACGGCCCGTGTTCCCGGCCCGTGACCGCCGCGGCAACGGTGGCCACGGGCCGGGACCGTGCTCAATGGTCGGCGTCCACCCAGCCATCCAGCCAGCGGTGGATGAGGAACAACGCGATCGACGACGGTGGCGGCAGGATCAGCCGCGCCCCGTCCCCCACGTCCACGGTCCTCCCCGCACCCGCGGCCCCGATCTCCTCGCGGCTGAACCACCTGGCGTACGCGATCTCGGACGGGTCGACCTGCACCGGATCCGCCGGGTCCGCGCTGGCCAGGAAGCCCAGCATCAGTGAGCCCGGGAACGGCCAGGCCTGGCTGCCGACGTACCTGATCCGCTCGACGGAGATGCCCACCTCCTCACGGACCTCGCGCAGCACGGCGGCCTCGGCGGACTCCCCCGGCTCGACGTACCCGGCCAGGCAGGAGTAGCGCCGACCACCCGGGGTGCCCGGCCAGCCGGCGTTGTTGCCGAGCAGGCAGCGGCCCTCGGGGCCGTCGACGCCGTCGTGCACCAGCACGATCATCGCCGGGTCGGTACGCGGCCAGATCCGCCCGCCGTCACGATCCACCCGGGACCAGCCGGCCTCGTCCATCACTGTCGGCGCTCCGGTCGCCGTCGAGTAGCCGTGCCGGGTGTGCCAGTTGAGCAGCGCGAGCGCCGTGGTGAAGATGCCCGCCTCCCGGTCGCCGAGCAGGTGGCCCACCTCGCGCAGGTTGACCGGCCGGGTGCCCGGCACCGTCGGCAGCGGCGCATCGAGCGCGAAGACCGGCACCCCATCCGGCTCGACACCGAGGAACATCGCCGTCGACTCGGCGCCGGTCGGCACGTCGGCCGCGCCGAACAGCACCAGCGCGGGAGGCGACACGTCGGTACGGGCGAGCGTCCGCCCGCCGTCGGTCGAGTCGAGCAGCAGGATCCGGCCGCGCAGCCACGCCTCGGTCAGCCACTGCGCGTCGCCCCGCCGGTGGGCGGCGCGATCCAGCGTGGACCGCGCCAGCGGCGGCGCCGTCTCCCCGCTCACGTCAGCGCTCCGCCGCAGGCAGACACCCGGACCGGCGGGCCGTGGCGGTGCCTCACGGCTGCACCGGTTCGGTGTGGACCGGCGTCAGCGCGGCCAGCCCCGGGGTGATCCGCTCGGCGTCGCCGAGCACGACCACCGCCGCACGAGCCGGCGCCAGATAGTGGGCGGCAGCCCGCGCCACGTCGTCGACCGTCGCCTTCGCCAGGCGGGCCGCGTACTCCGCGAGGAACTCCAGCCGCAGGCCGTTCCCGGCGTACGCGCTGGTCAGCGCGGCCAGACCGGCCTGGGTGGACATGCCGAGCTGGAGGGTGCCCAGGGCGTACTGGCGGGCCTGCTCCAGCTCCTCCGGCTTCGGCGGCAACGACGCCAGCCGGCCCAGCTCGTACGTCGTCTCCAGCAGCGCCGGGCCGGTGACCTCGGTGGCCACCTCGGCGCCGGCGACCAGAACCGACCCGGCCACCGAGTGCTCGATCACCGAGTGCGGGCCGTACGTGTAGCCCTTGTCCTCGCGGATGTTCTCCACCCAGCGGGACGAGAAGTAGCCCCCGAAGATCAGGTTGGCGAGTTGTAGCGGCGCGTGGTCCGGGTCGGTGCGCGGCACGGCGGGCAGCGCGACCCGCAGCGAGGACTGCACCGAGCCGGGCCGGTCGACAAGCAGCAGCGGCCCCGGCTCCAGCGGCGGGGTGGCCGGCAGGGTGGCCGTACGCCCGGCGCCGGCCCACCCACCGAGCGCCCGCTCGGCCGCGTCCAGCGCCTTCTCCGGCTGTACGTCGCCGACCACCACCAGCTGCGCCCCGGCGGGGTGCACCCGCTCGGCGTGCAGGCTGCGCAGGGCCGCCGGCCGGACGGCACGGATCTGGTCCGGCTCGGGGGTCTGCGTCGCGTACGGGTGTCGCCCGTAGATCCGCTTCAGCAGCGCCTCCCGGGCCAGGTGCGCCGGCTGGCTCTGAGCGACCTGGATCCGATCGATCAGCCGGTCCCGCTCGGCGGCGACCTCGTCGCTGGGGTAACTGGCGCCGGTCAGCACCTCGGCCAGCAGCTCCAGCATCCGGTCCAGGCCGGTGACCAGGCCGGCGCCGGAGAGCATCAGCCGGTCCGGGTCGACGCCCGCGGACAGTCCGCCGCCCACCTTCTGCAGCTCGGCGGCCAACTGCACGCTGGTCATCGACTCGGTGCCGGAGAGCATGGTCTGTGAGAGCATCGCGCCGCGCGCGAGGTGGGCGCGGCCGAACGGCACCCAGAGCCGCAGCTCGACCAGGGGCACCGCCGGCCGGCGTACGGCGATCACGGTGAGCCCGTTGCGCAGCGTGCGTTCGGCCTGCTTGGGCACCTTGAGTTTGCGGGTGGGGCCGAGCGGGGGCAGCGTACGCGGGGCGGTGCTGGCGGTGGTGGTCACTGTGTCACCTTCGTTCGCGACTGCGGGGCTCGCAGAACCGGCTCACTCCTCGCGCTCACCGGGCGCCTCCGGGGATGACCTCGACGGCGGCGCGGCGCTCCGGGCGCAGGGTGGCCGCGGCGGCCCGGACCTGCTCCTCGGTGACGTCGCCGACCAGTCGGGGCAGGTCGTTGAGCAGGCCCGGCTCGCCGCGTTGCTGTTCCAGAACGGCCATCCGTAGCGCCCGGCCGAGCACCGCGTCGGTGTCGCGCAGCAGGTGGGTGGCCATCCGGGCCTGGGTGCGGGCCAGCTCGCCGTCGGTCAGCCCGTCGGTGGCCAGCCGGTCCAGCTCCTCGTCGATGGTGCGCAGCACCTTGTCCACGTCGCCGCCGGGCGGCAGGTGCGCCTGGAGCAGCAGCGCGGTGGGGTCGCGGACGTCGAACGGGTCGCCCATGAAGCCGAGGTAGCCGCCGAGGCTGGTCACCGTGCGGTCGCGCTGGACCAGTCGTTCGACCAGCCGGGACGCGTCGCCGTCGGTGAGCACCTCGGCCAGCACCACGTACGGCAGGTAGCCGGCGAAGTCGCCGACCGGGTCGGGCACCCGCCAGGCGCCGGCCACCGCCGGCAGCGGCGCCAGGGCATCGGTGTACGAGCTGCGCCGCTCGGCGGTCAGGTCGGGCTCGGTGAAGTCCGGCCGGCGCGGTGCGGGACGGGACGGGACGTCGCCGAAGTGCCGGGTGACCAGCTCGGTCGCCTCGGCCACGTCGATGTCGCCGCTGACGGCCAGCACCGCGTTGCCGCTGGCGTAGTAGCGGCGGAAGAAGTCGGCGGCGTCCGCGACGGTGGCCGACTCCAGGTCGTCGAACGAGCCGTAGCCGTCGTGCGCGTTCGGAAACGTGTCGAACATGACCGGCGGCAGGGTCAGCCAGGGAAAGCCGCCGTACGGCCGGTTGAGGACGTTGACCCGGATCTCCTCCTTGACCACGTCGACCTGGTTGCGCAGGGTCTCCTCGGTCAGTCGGGGCCCGCGCATCCGGTCCGCCTCCAGGAACAGCGCGCGCTCCAGCGCGTTGCTCGGCAGCGTCTCGAAGTAGTCGGTGTAGTCCAGGTGGGTGGAGCCGTTGAACGTGCCGCCGGCACCCTGCACGTGCCGGAAGTGGGCCAGTTTCTCCAGGTTCTCCGAGCCCTGGAACATCAGGTGCTCGAAGAGGTGGGCGAAGCCGGTGCGCCCCTGGGGCTCGGAGCGGATGCCGACGTCGTAGACCACCGCCACCCCGATCACCGGGGCACTGCGATCGGGGGTCAGGACCACCCGCAGGCCGTTGTCGAGGGTGAACCGCTCGACCGGGTACTTCGTCGCTGGAATTCTGGATCTCCGCGCCGCCACGGGATCGACCCTAGCGCGTCGGCATCCCCGCCACCGGCGACCTACCGGAGCCGCGGCCACAGAGACCGGGAGAGGGCGTGCGCCGCGTACGGGACTGCGACCGGCTCGGCCGTGACGGCCGCGTCCCGGGCCGGTGGGGAGCGGACGGCCTGCGGTACGGCGACAATGGGGGGATGAAGCGAGACGTACGCCTGATGCGGTTGACCGGGGCGCGCGCGAACGGCGCAGCGGCGACGGGCGCGGCGACCACCGGCGCGCGGGCGACAGGCGCGGCGGCCACCGGCGCGGTTGCGCTCGGCGCCCTCGCCGTGGGCGCGCTGGCCGTCGGGGCCGTGGCCGTCGGGGCGCTGACAATCGGGCGGCTGGCGATCCGCCGGGCGGTGGTGCGGGAGCTGCGCGTCGGTCGGCTGGAGATCGACGAGCTGGTGGTCCGCAACCGACCCTCCTCCGAGGGATGACAGGGGTCGGCACACGGACGACGTCGGCGCGTACTCGTCGATGCGTCCACCACCTCGACGTGGCTGCCGCAAGCGTCCGCGCCTGACGCGCGCGACCTGCTTGGCCTAGCAAGCAGGTAGGAAATGCCGACATATCTGAGACGCACCATCCCGCCATGTGGATGGGTCTTGACGCTGCACGCGGCCTGGCCCAGTCTTCCTACCAAGTAAGTAGGAATACTGCGGATTGGATGGACGATGAGACGGCTCCCCCTGCGCCGGTTGGTCACCCTGGCCACCCTCGCCGCCCTCGGCGCGGCGACCCTGGGCAGCACCGCCGCGTGCGGCGACGACAGCGAGGGCGCGGGGGGCGGTTCCGGCCCGGTGACCCTGCGGCT
Source organism: Micromonospora sp. DT63 (assembly GCF_049841615.1). Lineage (NCBI taxonomy): Bacteria > Bacillati > Actinomycetota > Actinomycetes > Micromonosporales > Micromonosporaceae > Micromonospora > Micromonospora sp. DT63. Next base: position 379,589 of record NZ_JBNCKQ010000002.1, read on the forward strand.
CGGCTACTTCCCCAACATCACTCACGCGCCGGCCGTCGTCGGCGTGGAGAAGGGCATCTTCGCCGAGAAGCTCGGCGCAGACGTCAAGCTGGACCCGAAGACCTTCAACGCCGGCCCGGCCGCCATCGAGGCCGTCTTCTCCGGCGCGCTGGACGCGACGTACATCGGCCCGAACCCCACAGTGAACGCGTTCTCCAAGTCCAAGGGCGAGGCCGTCCGGGTCATCTCCGGCGCCGCCTCCGGAGGCGTGGCGCTTGTCGTCAAGCCCGGCATCAACGGCCCGCAGGACCTCAAGGGCAAGAAGGTCGCCACCCCGCAGCTCGGCAACACCCAAGACGTGGCGGTCCGCTACTGGCTCAAGCAGCAGGGGCTGACCACCACCAAGGAGGGCGGTGGCGACGTCAAGATCGTGCCGCAGGAGAACGCCCAGACGGTGGAGACCTTCTCCAGCGGCGCGATCGACGCCGCCTGGGTGCCCGAGCCGTTCGTCTCCCGGCTGGTCAACGCCGGCGGCAAGGTGCTCGTCGACGAGCGCGACCTGTGGCCGGACAAGAAGTTCGTCATCACCAACCTGCTGGTCAGCACGAAGTTCCTCAAGGCACACCCGGACGTGGTGCAGAAGCTGGTCGACGGCCAGGTGGCCGCGAACGAGTTCGTCAACACCAAGCCGGACGAGGCCCAGCAGGCCATCTCCGACGCCATCGGCAAGATCACCGGCAAGCCGCTGGACCTCAAGCTGATCAAGCAGGCGTGGCCGACGTTGGAGTTCACCAACGACCCGATCCCCACCTCCCTCAAGGCCGGTCTCGACCACGCCGTCGAGGTCAAGCTGACCGAGCCGGTGGACCTCAAGGGCCTGTACGACCTGACGTACCTCAACAAGTCGCTCAAGGCGGCCGGCAAGCCCGAGGTCACCCAGCCATGACGTCGACCACGACGACACCGGAGAGCGCGACCACCGCTGTCGCGCTCTCCGGTGTGACCAAGGTGTACGGACGCGGGCCGAGCGCGGTGCTGGCCCTGGACGGGGTCTCCCTGGACGTGGCGCCGGGTGAGTTCGTGTGCCTCGTCGGCGCGTCCGGCTGCGGCAAGAGCACCCTGCTCAACCTGGTCGCCGGCCTGGACCGGCCCAGCGGCGGGCAGATCGGCATCGCCGGCGACGCCAATCCGGGGCTGATGTTCCAGGAGCCGGCGCTCTTCCCCTGGCTGACCGTCGAGGCCAACGTCGAGGTGCCGCTGAAGCTGCGCGGGCTGCCCCGCGCCGAGCGCCGCGAGCGGGTCGCCGAGCTGCTGCGCACGGTGCACCTCGCCGAGTTCGGCCGCAAGCGTCCACACGAGCTGTCCGGCGGAATGCGGCAGCGGGTCGCGCTGGCCCGCACGCTGGCCCTGGACACGCCGGTGCTGCTGATGGACGAGCCGTTCGGCGCGCTGGACGCCATGACCCGCGACATCCTGCACGACGAACTGGAACGGATCTGGTCCGAGCGCCGGCTCTCGGTGCTCTTCGTCACGCACAACGTCCGCGAGGCCGCCCGCCTGGCCGACCGGATCATCCTGCTCTCCAGCCGGCCCGGCCGGATCATCTACTCCACCGAAGTGGACATCCCACGGCCACGGCGGATCGACTCGCCCGAGGTCGCCGCGATCGCCGCCGAGGTCACCGAACGGCTCCGCACGGAGGTAGGCCGCCATGGCCAGTGACACCCTCACCAGCACGGCACGCAGCGACGCGGAGATCTCCGGCCTGGACGCGCTGGAGATCGCCGGACGGGAGAAGGAGGTATCCCGCGGCACCCGGCTCTGGGCGGCCACCTGGCCCAAGCTCGCCGCGCTGGCCATCGTGCTCCTGGCCTGGCAGGTGGTGGTCTGGTCGGGCTGGAAACCGCCGTACTCCCTGCCGGGCCCGCTGGTCGTGGGTCGCGAGTTGGCGACCCAGGCCCAGGGTCCGCAGCTCTGGGAGGGCCTGGCCACCACGCTGCGCCGCGCGGCCGTCGGGTACGTCTTCTCGGTAGCTGTCGGCCTGCTGCTGGGCCTCGCGGTGGCCCGCTCCCGGGTGCTGCGCGCCGCCATCGGCTCGATGATCACCGCGTTGCAGACCATGCCGTCGATCGCCTGGTTCCCGCTGGCCATCCTGCTGTTCGAGCTGAGCGAGAAGGCGATCTTCTTCGTGGTGGTGCTCGGCGCCGCGCCGTCCATCGCCAACGGCGTGATCTCCGGTGTGGACTACGTACCGCCGCTGCTGCTGCGCGCCGGACGCAACCTGGGCGCGCGGGGGCTCAACCTCTACCGGTACGTGATCGCACCGGCCGCCCTGCCGGCGATCGTCGCGGGCCTCAAGCAGGGTTGGGCGTTCTCCTGGCGGAGTCTGATGGCCGGCGAGCTGATCGTCGTCGGCATCTCGCAGACGTCGCTGGGCGCCCAGCTCACCTACTCGCGGGAGCTGTCCGACGCGCCGTGGCTGCTCTCCACAATGATCGTCATCCTGGTGCTGGGCCTCGTCGTGGACGCGGCCTTCGGCGCGGCCGACAAGGCGATCCGCCGTCGCTGGGGCGTACTGGACCAGGCTGGTCAGTGACGTGTACGTCTCCGCGCGCAGCGACTACGCCCTCCGGGCGATGCTGGCCGTCGCTGCCGCCGTACGCGGCGGCGACGCGGCCGGTGGTGGTGCTGCCGGTGGTGGCGCGGGCGGTGGTGGCGCGGGCGGTGGTGGCGCTGGCGAGTTGGTGAAGGCGGGCAGCCTCGCCGAGGCGCAGGAGATCCCGCTCAGCTTCCTGCAGGGCATCCTGCTCGACCTGCGCCGGGCCGGCCTGCTGCACAGCCACCGCGGCGCCGAGGGCGGATACACGCTGACCCGGCCAGCCGAGGAGATCACCGTCGGCGATGTGCTGCGCGCGGTAGGTGGCTCGCTGACCACGGTACGCGGGCTGCCGGCCGAACGCGCCGGCTACCACGGGGTGGCCGCCGGGCTCACCGACGTCTGGCTGGCCGTGCACGGGGCGATCGCCACAGTCGTCGACAGCACCACCCTGGCAAACCTGCTAACCCACAACCAGACCCCCACCCCCTAACCACCCAGGCCCCGCACCCCGGGCCCCGACCCCGACCCCGCGATCTTGCACTTTTTGTCGCGACAAAGGGGATGTATCGCAACGAATCAACGACAGGAAATGCAAGATCGGCGCGGTCGTGGCGGCGTGGCTCGTGGGCGGTGTGGTCGGGTCGGTGCCCCGCCGACCCGACCACACCTCGTACCGATCCTGACCGGGCCTGCCCCTGGGCCGGCACCGGTCGGCCGGTCGCTGCTCAGCCCCGGTGCTCGACCGTCGGGCCGGAGCCCGGGTCGTCGGGACTGTGCAGCTCCACCAGACCGGCGGGAGCATTGCCCCCCGCGGTGGCATGCCAGGGCGCGAACGCCGCGACCATCGCGAGCAGCAACCCGGCGAGCCCGACCGCGGCCACCAGGATCAGTTCGCGCAGCGCCCCCGAGCCGGCTTCGCCCGCCATGGTCACCCCTCCCACACCGGGCCCCCCGCCCGGCTTCCCCCGGTGGCCAGCTTCGACCACACCGGGCCGGGGCACAGTCGGCCAGCCGACCAAGCCGCGGCTGATATTCGACTCGTCCGGCGGCCGGGCGGTGCGGTTCATCGACCGCCACGACAGTCGAGGAGGCCGATCCGGGGCGCGACCCGGACCACCCCGCACACAAACCGACCCGCCCAGCCGAAGCGGGGCGGGTCGGTGACGTGCGTGGAGCGTCAGACGGTACGCGGGCGGCGCGGGCGACGGGACCGACCCGACGCGCGGTGCGCCGGGCGGGCGCCGCCGTCGGTGGCCGAGCCACCGGATGCGCGTCCCCGACTGACAGCCACCGGCGGGGCGGCGATCGTCACCGGCACACCGGACGGCTCACGCGCCCCGGTGACCCGGACCAGCGCCTCGTCACCCGGGCGCACCTGGACCGACTGCGGCCGGATGCCGGCGGTGGCCATCAGCCGGGACACGTCCCGGCGCTGCTCGGGCAGGACGAGGGTGACCACGGAGCCGGACTCGCCGGCGCGGGCCGTCCGACCGCCCCGGTGCAGGTAGTCCTTCGCCTCGGTCGGCGGGTCCACGTTGACGACCATGTCGAGGCCGTCGACGTGGATGCCCCGGGCCGCCACGTCCGTGGCGACCAGGGCGGTCACCTGGCCGTTGCGGAACTGCTCCAGGATGCGGGTGCGCTGCGGCTGCGACTTGCCACCGTGCAGCGCGGCGGCGCGTACACCCTTGGAGAGCAACTGGCGCGCGAGCCGGTCCGCGCGGTGCTTGGTGCCCATGAAGAGGATGGTGCGACCCTCACGGGCGGCGATCCGGGTCAGCGCGTCGGGCTTGTCGAGCGCGTCGACGTGCAGTACGTGGTGGGTCATCGCGGTGACCGTGGCGGTGCCCGGGTCGACCGAGTGGGTGACCGGGCTACTGAGGAAGCGGCGGACCAGCCGGTCCACGCCGCCGTCCAGGGTGGCGGAGAAGAGCATCCGCTGACCCTGCGGGGCGACCTGCTCCAGCAGCTTGGTCACCTGCGGCAGGAAGCCCATGTCGGCCATCTGGTCGGCCTCGTCCAGCACGGTGATCTCGACCTGGTCGAGCCGGGCGTCGCCACGGTTGATCAGGTCGTGCAGCCGGCCGGGAGTCGCCACGACCACCTCGGCGCCGGCGCGCAGCGCGTCCGCCTGGCGCTGCAACGACAACCCGCCGACGACTGTGGCGCAGCGCAGGCCGACGGCGCGGGCGTACGGAGCCAGTGCGGCGGTCACCTGCTGCGCCAGCTCGCGGGTCGGCACCAGCACCAGGGCCAGCGGGCGACCCGGCCGGGCCTTGCGGCCGGCGGTGCGCGAGAGCAGGGGAAGCCCGAAGGCGAGCGTCTTACCCGAGCCGGTACGACCCCGGCCGAGCACGTCCCGGCCCGCGAGCGAGTCCGGAAGAGTGGCCGACTGGATCGGGAACGGCTCGGTGATGCCCTGTGCGGTCAGCGCGCTCAGCAGCGCCGGCGCCAGACCGGTATGGGCGAAAGACGGAATAACTGTGGTCACGCAGAAGCCTTCCTCGACGCGGCACGTGTCGAGGGAGGGCGCCGAAGTCGGCGCTGTCAACCGGCGGCGCAGGGCAGCCAGGACTCACAAGCACGAACCGATTGGAGTACGGGCCGGCCCGCCGCCGGGCCGCCGCCTGCGGAGGCAGGCGACGGCGAGGCGGGCCGGTCCCGTCACCGTCACACCCGGAGGGCGCGACAGGTAATGCTGACCGATCCGAAGATCAGAGCGGGCGGATGTTCTCCGCCTGCGGGCCCTTCTGGCCCTGGGTCACCTCGAACTCGACCCGCTGGTTCTCGTCCAGGCTCCGGTAGCCGGAGGACTGGATCGCCGAGAAGTGGGCGAAGACGTCAGCGCCGCCGCCGTCCGGGGTGATGAAGCCGAAGCCCTTGTCAGCGTTGAACCACTTCACGGTGCCAATAGCCATGTGTTTCGTCTCCTTGACGGAACGTCGGACTCGCACTTGTTGCGTGCCCGAAGAGGAGCGCTCCGCGCGGGGATGCGCGAATCGCCTGTCGCTTCTGGTCGCCCCGCCCGGAGAACTCCGGACACAACAAAGAGCGCCTGGGGCCACAATCCCGCCAGGCGCACACAGAGTCTCTGGTAACCAAAACTGCAACCCGGTCAACGTATCATGGTTTTCCCGCGAGCGGTCAATCTTGGGCGGAATCTTCGGGCAACTGGCTGATCATGGCCGTGAGCCCGGTCACATCCAGCAGGTCGGCGGGCCGAACGGTCGTGCCGTGGCGGACGTAGTGGAAGGCCGCGCCCACCCGGTCGACCGGCACGCCAGCCAGCTCCGCCCAGGCCAACCGGTACACGGCCAACTGCACGGCGGCCACCTCCGCCGCCGGCCCGGTCGGCTGCGCGCCGGTCTTCCAGTCGACCACGTCGAACCGCCCACCCGGCCGGGCGAAGACCGCGTCCATCCGCCCCCGCACCACCACTCCGGCGATGACCGTGGCGAACGGCACCTCCACCTCCACCGGTGACCGGTCGGCCCACTCGCTGGCCAGGAACCGCTCCTGCAACTCGACAAGCGCCTCGTCCGGCGCGGAGTCCGCGTCGGCCGCACCGGGCAGCTCGTCCAGGTCGAGCAGACGGTCGGCACCGAAGCGCTGCTCCAGCCAGGCATGGAACGCGGTGCCGCGACGGGCGTACGGATTCGGCTCGGTCGGCACCGGACGGCGCAGCGTACGGGCCAGCCCGGCCGGGTCACGCCGCAACGCCACCAGCTGGGTGACGCTCAACTGCCCGGGCAGGGCCACCTCGACCGCGCCGGACAGCCTGGTCAGCTCGGCCCGCTCGGCCAGCAGCAGATCCGCCTCACGCCGCCAGCGCGCCACCTCCGGATCGGGCTCCGGCTCGGCCGCCGGCCCGGTCGGCGTGGCGACCACCGGTCCCACCGGCCCGACAGCCACCGACGCCGGACCGTCCGTCATCAGGCGGCGCACCAGCCCGGCCGCCTCGGCCAACGCCGGCCGGCGACCACCCAGCGGGTCGGCCGGCCACTCCGCGCGCAGCACCACCTCGGCCGTCGGGTTCGTGGCGTCCGGGGTGGGCTCCGGCGCCCACGCGTCGACCAGGTGCCCCGGGCCGCCGTCCAGGCAGGCGTCGTACACCTCGCGAAGGAAGACCGACGGACCCCGCGGCCGCTTCGTGCCCTCCCCCCACCAGTAGCCGGAGCACAGCAACAGCCGGCGCGGGCGAGTGACCGCCACGTACGTCAGCCGGCGCTCCTCCCGCTCGTCGTGGGCCCGCCAGGCGTCGGTGAAGTCGGCCACCGCCCGGGCCACGGCCCGCTGGTCGGCGGCGTCGTCGAGCGCCAGCTCCGGCAACCCGTCGGCGTCGCCGCGCAGCGGGAACGGCAGCACGCCGAGCCCGCCCAGCCAGTGGTCGGAGTTGCGCACCGGCCCGGGCCACGACCCACGGCACAGCCCGGCCACCGCCACCACGTCCCACTCCAGACCCTTGGCGGCGTGCGCGGTGACCACCTGCACCGCGCCCTCCACGACCTCGACCTCGCCCGGGGCGAGACCGCGCTCCTCGTCCTCGGCGGCGGCCAGGTAGGACAGGAAGCCGGAAAGCGTCGCGCCGGGCGTCTCTCCGCTGAAACGGGCCGCCACATCGCCGAGGGCGTCCAGGTGCCCCCGGGCCAGGCCGGCGTCGCCAGCGCCGTCGCGGCCGGCACGCACCGCGACCTCCACGTCCAGGCCGATGGTCCGCTCGATGTCCGCGATCAGATCCGGCAGGGCCTGGTCCAGGCGGTAGCGCAACAGCGCCAACTCCATGCCGTACGCCCGCAGCCGCGCGAACCCCTCCGCCGAGTACGCCTGCGCCGGGCCGAGGTCGGCCAACGCCTCCACCAGGGTCGCCTCGTCCAGCAGGTCGGGGGTGATGTCCGAGGTGTCGTCGGCGGCCACCTGCCGTCGCGCGTTGGCGATGGCCCGGGCCCGCCGGTGCAGCGCCACCAGGTCACGCGGCCCGATCCGCCAGCGGGCGCCGGTGAGCAGCCGCAGCAGCGCGGCCCCGTCGGTCGGGTCGGCCAGCACGCGCAGCGTGCACACCACGTCGCGGACCTCGGGAGTGTCCAGCAGACCGCCGAGGCCCACCACCTCCACCGGCAGGCCGCGCTCGCGCAACGCCGACTCGATCGCCGGGATCTGGCTGCGGACCCGGACCAGCACCGCTGTCGTCGGGCGCTGCGCCACCGGGATGTGCTCCGGCGCCGCGCCGGGCATCCGGGCCGCGCCGCGCCAGGCGGCGAGCACACTGTCGGCGATCCACGCCGCCTCGTCGGCGTACGTGGGCAGCAGCGCGCAGTGCACAGTGCCACCGGCCGCGCCGCCGGGGCTTCGGTGCGGGATCGGGTCGCGGACGGTCAGCGCCGAGCGCAGCTCCGGCACCCGGGCACCGGCCGCGCGCAACGGCGTGGACAGGGCGTTCGCCACCCGGAGGATCTCCGGCCGGTTACGCCAGCTGGTGGTGAGCCCGAGCGCCGGGGCCGGCTCACCGTCAGCGCGGGCGAACTCGGTGGGGAACCGGTCCAGGGTGCCCGCGCTGGCGCCCCGCCAGCCGTAGATGGACTGGCACGGGTCACCCACCGCCGTCACCGGGTGCCCGCCACCGAACAGCGCGTTGAGCAGCACCACCTGCGCGTGGCTCGTGTCCTGGTACTCGTCGAGCAGCACCACTCGGAAGCGGTCCCGCTCGATCTCGCCGACCCCCGGGTGATCCCGGGCCACCCGCGCCGCCCGGGCGAGCTGGTCGGCGAAGTCCATCGCCTCGAAGTCCTCCTTGCGCCGCGCGTACGCCCGCACCAGCGGCAGCAGGCGCAGCCGGGTCTGTTGCAGGGCGAGCGCCTTGCGCACGTCGGCGTACACCCGGCCCGGCCGCGACTGCACCTCGGCGAAGAACCGGCCGGTCCAGGCGGCCAGCTGGTCCGGCGCGACCAGGTGCTCGTCCAGCTCACCGGCGAGCGCCAGCACCGCGTCGGTGATGGTGCTCGGCATCCGGTCCACCTCGGACATGTCGCCGTCGTAGTTGCGCACCAGCAGGTCCACCAACTGCCACCGGGACGCCTCGGTGAGCAGCCGGGTGGACGGCTCGTAGCCGGCCCGCAGACCGTGCTCGGTGACGATCCGCCCGGCGTACGAGTGGTAGGTGGAGACGGTGGGCTCACCCGCGAGCGGGTCGTCCAGCGGGTCGCGGCCCTGCCGGCCGAGCCGGCGGATCAGCTGGTCGAGCCGGGTGCGGACCCGGTGGGCCAGTTCGCCGGCCGCCTTGCGGGTGAAGGTCAGCCCGAGGATCTGCTCGGGGCGCACGTACGAGTTGGCCACCAACCAGACCACCCGCGCGGCCATCGTCTCGGTCTTGCCGGACCCGGCCCCCGCCACCACCAGCAGCGGCTCCACCGGAGCGGCGATGATCGCGGCCTGCTCCCGGGTGGGCGCCGGCAGCCGCAGCAGCTTGGCCAGCTCCACCGGGGTGTACCGGGGCCCGGAGTCCGCCAGCCGGGGCGCCGGCGCGGGGCCCGCGCCGAACAGGGTGGGCTGGGTCATGGATTCTCCGGACGTCGGACGGTCGGCGGCTCGACCACCTGGCGCCCCTGCCCGGAGACCGGGCAGCTGGTGCGCACCGGGCAGACCCGGCACTTCGAGTTGGCCACCGCGGCGAACGTGGCGGCTGCCATCGTATCGGCGGTCCGCCGGACCAGCGCGGTCGCCCAGCCGGCCGCGGGCCCTTCGCCGGCCGCCGGCTGATTCTGCTCCCGGGCGTCCTTCGCGGACGTGCCGAGCTGCACCAGCGCCGCGCCGCCGGACTCGTCGCCGAACTCGGCGAACGCGCCCGCCTCCACCGCCGCCTGGTACGCGCCGAGTTGCGGATGCTCGGCCAGTTCGGAGCCGGTCACCGCCGTCGACTTGCCGGTCTTGAGGTCGATCACCACCAGCCGGCCGGCGTCGTCGACCTCCAGCCGGTCGACCCGCCCGGTCAGGTCCACCGGTCGCTGCGGATCGTCCAGGCGGACCGCGAACTCGTGTTCGATGGCGAGCAGCCGGCGCGGGTTGGTGGCCAGCCAGCGCAGCAGCTTGTCGACCATCGCCTCGGCGCGCTCCCGCTCCGGGCCGGCCATCCACCGGGCCGCCAGCTCGATCGCGTCGAACCGGGCGGCCACGTAGTCGAGCAGCGCGCCCCGGTCGGCGCTGGCGTCCTCGGCGAGCATCGCGGCGGCGTGCACCAGGTTGCCCACGCCCTGCGCGGTGCTGGTCGGGCCGCTGCCCCCGTGCCGTTCCAGCAGCCAGCGCAGGCTGCACCGCAGCGCGCTCTCCATCGCCGACGGCGTGACCCGCACCGGCGCCCCCTCGTCGACCAGCGGCCGGTCGTCGGAGAGGCCGCGCAACCCCCACCAGTCGTCGGGGTGCGCGCCGGGAACCCCTGCGGCGGCGAGCCGCGCCAGCTCGGCCGCCGCCGCGCGCCGCCGGGCCGCCGGTGCGGCCGGGTCGGTGATGGCGGTACGCAGTTCGGCGACCAGCGCCGGCAGAGTGAGCGCCCGCGGCGGCCGGGTGACCGGCAGCGCGCCGGGCTGGTCCGGCTCGTCGTCGTCCGCGCCATCGGCGGCGTCGTTGCCGGCCGCCGGCGCTGCCACCCGAGCCGGTCCGCCGTTACCGACCACGCCGCCACCTGTCGCGCCGTCACCAGTGCCGCCACCGGTCGCGCCGCCACCAGTGCCGCCGCCGGTCGCGCCGCCACCGGTCGCGCCGCCGGCGGACGGGGTGTCGGCGGACGGGGTGTCGTCAGGTGCGCCGGCGATCGGGCCACCGCTCGGCGGGCCGGTGCGCGGGCCGGGTGTGCCCGGCGGCGTGCTCGGCGGGCCGGGCGGCGTACTCGGGCCCAGTTCGTGCAGGAAGCGGCTGGGCTGCTCCTCGTGGTCGTCGCCGCCGACCGCCGCCGACGCCACGGCGCTGACCAGCAGGCGGTGGCGGGCACGGCTGATGGCGACGTGGAAGAGCCGGCGCTCCTCGTCCAGCAGAGCCGAGGTCTGGCCCACCACGTTCGCCGCCCGGGCTCCGCCGACGGACCGGCCGGCGAGCACGTCTACCAGCCGTTCGGACCCGAGCAGGCTGCCACGCAGGCGCAGGTCCGGCCAGATGCCCTCCTGCACCCCGGCGATCGCGACCAGGTCCCACTCCAGGCCCTTCGCGGCGTGCGCGGTGAGCAGTCGTACGGCAGCGCCCCGGTCGGCGGTCGGCGCTATGGTGTCCGCCGGCAGGTCCTGGGCGAGCACGTGGTCGAGGAAGACCTCGGTACGCGCGCCGGGCAGCCGGTCGGTGAAGCGGGCCGCCGCGTCGAAGAGCACCAGCACGGCGTCCAGGTCCCGGTCGGCGGCCTCGGCTCGCCGGCGTCGGGCCAGGTCGCCCTCCCCGGCCGCCGGCCGTCCCTGGGCGATCGCGCCGGCCCAGCGTTCCGCCAGCCCACTGGCGTCCCAGACCTCCCACAGCACGGTCTCGGCGGTCGCGCCGGGTTGGGCCGCGGCGTCCCGGGCGGTGGCGAGCAGCCCGGCCACCGCCTGCGCCGGCTCCGCCCACCGCCGGTCGATGCCGGCCAGGTCCGTCGGGTCGCGCAGCGCCTCGACGATCAGCTCCCCGGACGGGCGGCGGTCACCCCCGGCCAGCGCCAGGGCGCGCAGGCCCTGACGCAGTCGCCGTTCGGCGAGCGGATCCGCTCCGCCCAGCGGCGAGTGCAGCAGCGCGACGGCCGCCTCCTCGTCGAGCCGGGCCGGTTCCAGTGCGCAGCGCAGCAGGAGCAGCAGCGGGGCCACCGCTGGTTGCAGGTGCAGGGGCAGGTCCTCGCCGTGCACCACGGTCGGCACGCCGGCGCCGTGCAGCGCGCGTTGCAGGGTGGGCAACTGCAACGCCGTGGACCGCACCAGGACCGCCATCCGCGACCACGGGACGCCGTCGAGCAGGTGCGCGGCGCGCAGCGCGTGGGCCAGCCAGGCGGCCTCGCTGGTCGCCGACCGGAACGTGTGCACCTCGACCACACCGGCCGGGGCGTCCGGCAGTGGGCGCAGCCGGCGGTGCGCCATCGGACCGCGCAGCCGGCGACCCAGCTGGGCCATCGCGGAAAGCAGGACCGGGCCGGCCCGGTACGACGTGCTCAGCAGCACCTGTGCGGCCGGTGCGCCGGAGGCCGTCCGGAAACGGTGCCCGAACGTGGTCACCCCGGCCGGGTCCGCACCACGGAAGGCGTACGTGGAGGAGTCGGGGTCGGCGAACGCGACGAGCGACTTGCCCCCGCCGGCGATGACCGAGAGCAGTTCGAGCTGGGCGGGATCGGTGTCGGCCAGTTCGTCGACGTACACGTGGGCGAGGCGGCGGCGCTCGGCGGCCAGCAGCTCCTCGTCGTCGCGCAGCAGACCGGTGGCGGCCCGGACCAGCTCGGCCGGGTCATACGCGATCGAGCCCCGGTTGCTGACGTCGCGCAGGGCGAGCACCGAGACGTACTCCCGCAGGAAGCGGGCGGCGGCCGGCCAGTCGGCGCGGCCGAGCTTCTCGCCCAGCCGGGCCAGGTCGGCCGGGCCGACCCCGCGCTCGGCGGCGCGCATGAGCAGGTCGCGCAACTGGCCGGCGAAGGCCCGGGTCCGCAGTGCCGGGCGCAGGTCGTCCGGCCAGCCGACCGGGTCGTCCTCGGGCTCCTCGCCGACCACGTCCAGCAGCTCGCGGATGATCAGATCCTGCTCGGGGCCGGTGAGCAGCCGGGGCGACGGCTCGCCGCGTTCGGCGGCGGCCCGGCGCAACAGCCCGAAGGCGTACGCCGGGAAGGTGCGCACCAGCGGCTCGCGCAGCACCCGGTAGCCGTCCTGCGCGACCCGGGCCTCGATGCGTTGGCGCAGCGCGGTGGCGCCGCGGCGACCGAAGGTCAGCACGAGGATCCGTTCGGGATCGACCCCCTCGGCGACCCGGGCGGCGACCGCCTCGACGAGGGTGCTGGTCTTGCCGGTGCCGGGACCCCCGAGCACCAGCATCGGCCCGTCGGTGTGCGCGACGACCTCCTGCTGGACGGGATCGACACGCCAGCGGAGGCTCGCCGGCCCAGGTGTGCCGGCGGCCTCGACCGCACCGGCGACGGCACCGTCACCACTCGGCACGGCGACGCCGCCGTCCGGCGCGGCCCCGTCCCCTCGCGCCGGCCCCTCGGACCGCCGCACCAACCGGTACGCCTGCATCACCAAATCCCATCACCCCCCTACGACACCAACCCACCCCAGCCGCGCTGGTCATGGGAGGTGGCGGCACGACACGCCGACGGCCCTGCCGCCACCTCTCATGACCGACCGGGTGGGACCCGGAGTCAGGGTAGGTGGGACTCCAGAGCTTTGACCGCTTCGGGGACCGTGGCGACCACGGTCAGCAGATTGCGCCCGGCGGGTTTGAGGAAATTCTGGTCGGTGATGGTGGCCAGCCAGTCCAGCAGCGGCCGGTAGAAGCCGTCCGCGTCGATCAGCACCATCGGCTTGGTGTGCAGGGCGAGGGTGGCGGTGGTCCAGACCTCGAACAGCTCGTCCAGCGTGCCCAGCCCGCCCGGCAGGGCGAGGAACGCGTCCGACCTGTCGATCATCAGGGTCTTGCGGCTGGCCATCGAGTCGGTGACCAGCAGCTCGTCCGAGGCCAGGTCGGCGACCTCCAGATCGACGAGCGCCTGCGGGATGACGCCCACGGTGCGCCCGCCGGCGGCCCGCGCGCCGTCGACCACCGCGCCCATCATGCCGACGCAACCGCCGCCGCTGACCAGCGTGTGACCGCGTCGCGCCAGCTCCGCGCCGGTCTCGGTGGCGAGGTCGAGCCAGCGTTGGTCGAGGGTGCGGGACGAGGCGCAGAAGACGCAGACGGCCGCCATCAGCTCTCCCGGGGCCGGTCGGGGGCCTGCTCGGCGGCGGCCTGCTGGTCGGCGCCGGTACGCGCCACTGCCTCGTCGCGGACCGCCTCCTGCTCGACGGAGAGCGCCGCCTCGGCCTCGACGATGTGGCGGACGGCCGCGTTGACGTCGTCGGTGAGGCAGATCAGGTCCAGGTCGACCGGGCCGATCTTGCCGCTGGCGGCCATGGTGTCGCGCAGCCAGTCCAGCAGTCCCTGCCAGTAGGCGACGCCCATCAGCACGACCGGGAACCGGGTGACCTTGCCGGTCTGCACGAGGGTGAGCGCCTCGAACAGCTCGTCCATGGTGCCGAAGCCACCGGGCAGCACCACGAACGCCTGCGCGTACTTGACGAACATGGTCTTGCGGGCGAAGAAGTAGCGGAAGTCGATGGCCAGGTCGACCCAGTCGTTGATGCCCTGCTCGAACGGCAGCTCGATGCCGAGCCCGACGGAGAGCCCGCCGGCCTCGGTGGCGCCCCGGTTGGCGGCCTCCATCACTCCCGGGCCACCCCCGGTGATGACCGCGTAACCGGCCCGCGCGAGCGCGCCACCCATCTCCTCGGCGAGCCGGCACTCGGCCGTGTCCGGGCCGCTGCGGGCCGAGCCGAAGACGCTGACCGCCGGCGGCAGGTCGGCGAGGGTGTCGAAGCCCTCGACGAACTCGGAGAGGATGCGCAGCGCCCGCCAGGCGTCCCTGGTCTTCCAGTCCCCGCGCCCACGCGAGTCGAGCAGCCGCTGGTCGGCGGTGCTGCTCGGGATCGCCCCCCGGCGCAGCGTGACGGCGCCCCGGTGCCGCTCCTGCCCCGGGCCGCGGCCGGCCTCCCGCCCGTTGTTCTGGCTCATGAGGCAACCGTAGTGGAGCCGCACACGCCGGGTGTGCGGGGCGGGGACGCCGAGAAATAGTTCGCGATCATGGGCAACTATTTGGCTTCCCCGTACGTCTTACTATTCACATACCGGGTATGCCCGGGCGCGCGCCTTCGGGGGAGGAGACAGCGTGATCAGCAACAGCGAGATGATCCGGATCCGTCGACAGATGCAGCGACGGATCCACGACGTGGTGGCCGAGCGCCGCCGCGCCCGTGACCTCGACCCCGCCCTGTCGCCCGCCGCCACCGGATCCGGAGCCGATCAAGAGGTTCGCGCCGCCGACAACGGGCCCGGCTGACGCGAACCTCTTGATCGCCGGAAACACTGCCGACCGGCCGGCCCGCAACGGGCCCGACCAGGTCAGGCCGGGGCGAGCCAGCGGTGCAGCGTCGCCGCGCCGTCCCGGATCTTGCTGATCTCGACGTGCTCGTCGGGGTGGTGGGCGAGGTTCGGGTCGCCCGGGCCGAAGTTCAGCGCGGGGATCCCCATCGCCGCGAACCGGGCCACATCCGTCCAGCCCAGCTTGCCGATCGGCGCGGCGCCGACCGCCGCCAGGAACTCCTTCGCCGGGGCCGCCTCCAGCCCCGGGGCGGCACCCGCCGCGGTGTCGGTCACCCGCACCTCGAAGCCGTCGAACACCTCACGCAGGTGCGCCTCCGCCTCAGCGGGGGTGCGGTCCGGGGCGAACCGGTAGTTGACCTCGATCTCGCAGTGGTCCGGGACCACGTTGCCGGCCACACCACCGTTGATCCGTACCGCGTTCATGCCCTCGCGGTAGTCGCAGCCGTCGATGGTGACCCGGCGTGCCTCGTACGTCTGGAGACGACGCAGCACCTCCCCGGCCGCGTGGATCGCGTTCACGCCGTGCCAGGAGCGCGCCGAGTGGGCGCGTACGCCGGTCGTGGTGACCACCGACCGCATGGTGCCCTGGCAGCCCGCCTCGACGATGCCGTACGTCGGCTCCAGCAGCACCGCGAAGTCCGCTTCCAGCCACTCCGGGAACGCCTGCGCGACGAGGTTGAGCCCGTTGTAGCGCGACTCGATCTCCTCGGCCTCGTAGAAGAAGTACGTCACGTCGTAGCGCGGGTTGGGCAGCGTCACGGCCAGGTGCAGGGCGTACGCGACGCCGGACTTCATGTCGGAGGTTCCGCAGCCGTACATCAGGTCGCCGCGCATTGTCGACGGGAAGTTGTTGTTCAACGGCACCGTGTCCAGGTGACCGGCGAGCACGACGCGCTGCGACCGGCCGAGGTCGGTGCGCGCCATCACGGTGTTGCCGTGCCGGTGCGTGGACAGGTGCGGTACGCCCCGCAGCACCTCCTCGACGAAGTCGGCGATGGCCTTCTCGTTGAGGGACACGGACTCTATGTCGACCAGTACGCGGGTCAGCTGCACCGGATCGGCGAGGACCTCGGGGGTCAGCGGGTTCTCCATGGTTCGCACGGTACCTTCAGGTCTGTCAGCGCGAGGAGCGAGCCGAGGCCGGCCTGGCCGCGACCGAGAGGTGTAACAGTGACGTCCGCAGATTCCGCCTGGGGCATCGGCCTGGCCACCGTCACCGCCGACGGGCAGGTGCTCGACACCTGGTATCCGACCGGGAAGCTGGGCCTGGGTGAGCTGCCGCTGGTCGCCGGCGAGGGCGAGTCGGACGTGCTGGACCTGCCGCCGGGCGCGCTGGGCGACCGGGCGCTGCCCGGTCTGCGTACCGAGCAGGTGGTCACCGTGATCGGCTCGCTGGACGACCCGATCAAGGACGCGTCCGACGCGTACCTCCGGTTGCACCTGCTGTCGCACCGCCTGGTGCGGCCCAACCAGCTCAACCTCGACGGCATCTTCGGCAAGCTGGCCAACGTGGCCTGGACGTCCGCCGGGCCGTGCCCGCCGGAGCGGGTGGACGAGCTGCGGGTGATCGAGCGGGCCGCCGGCCGGCACCTGGCGGTGTACGGGGTGGACAAGTTCCCCCGGATGACCGACTACGTGGTGCCCTCCGGCGTGCGGATCGCCGACGCCGACCGGGTCCGCCTGGGCGCGCACCTGGCCGCCGGCACCACAGTGATGCACGAGGGCTTCGTCAACTACAACGCCGGCACCGTCGGCACCTCGATGGTCGAGGGGCGGATCGTGCAGGGCGTGCTGGTCGGCGACGGCTCCGACATCGGCGGCGGCGCCTCGATCATGGGCACGCTCTCCGGTGGCGGCACCGAGAAGGTGAGCATCGGCGAGCGGAGCCTGATCGGCGCGAACGCCGGTGTCGGCATCTCGCTCGGCGACGACTGCGTGGTCGAGGCCGGCTGCTACATCACCGCCGCGTCGAAGATCACCCTCCCGGACGGTCGCGTGGTCAAGGCCCGCGACCTGTCCGGCGTCGACGGCCTGCTGTTCTGGCGCAACTCGGTGACCGGCGCGCTGGAGGCCCGCCCGCGCACCGGCCGGGGCATCGAACTGAACGCCGCCCTGCACGCCAACGACTGACGACCCCGCCGGGTCCGCGGCACTCGGCCGCGGACCCGGCGGGGGTACGCCTCAGCGCAACCGGTACGCCTGGATGATCCGTTCGGTCACCGTGTTGCCGGCGGCGTCCCGGGCGGTGGCCCGCAGGGACACGTGGCCGGGTGCCGCCCGATGCCGGACGGTGGCCGTCCAACCGTGGCCGCCGTGCCGGACCCGGGCGGGTTGCCAGGTACGCCCGCCGTCGTAGGAGACGTCCACCCGCAGCCCGGTCACGCGCGATCCGGGGACACCGGGCTGCGGCTGCACCTGCACCGGGATGACCAGACTCCGACCGGCCGCTGCGGCGTTGTTCCCGTCCAGCGGAGGCGCGAACCGGATCGCCGACACCTGCAGTGGCCGGTAGTCGTCGCCGGGCACGTGCCCGGACCGGAACGTCCACGTCGCCCCGACCTCGGTGCTCAGGTCGGTGAAGCTGCGCTTCGCCGACACCTCCAGCCGATAGTTCGCTACGCCGGGCGGCACCGTGAACTGGCCGTAACCCGGCTCGGTCAGCTCGTCGACCAGGACGCCGTCGCGGTAGAGGGCGGTCCGGCCGGCGTCCGTGATCGACCCGCCGGCGTGGCCGTCGGCGTCGCTGTGCAGCGGAAGGCTCACCAGGATCTCGTCACCGAGGCGGGTGACGCCCTGGCCCGGCCAGCGCGGCGCGGGGAAGGACGGCCCGTACGGCGCGCTGTTCCAGGTCTCCCGGACGTGCCGGCCGGCCCGGTACGCCTTCGGTTCGGCCTCCAGCACCGCCTTGGTGTCGAGCCACCCCTCGTCGGTGGGTACGCCGAACGTCAGCTCGGAGGACCAGCGCAGACCGTTGGTGTTGTAGTGCTCGACGCGTTGCCCGGGCACGGCGGTGGGCAGGACCGTAGCCCAGCCACCCAGGTCCGGTTCGAGGTGCGGGAAGACCACCCGCTCGGAGAGCAGGCCGGGGTAGCCACCCCGGAACTCGTGGGTGACCGTGGCCAGGTCCCGAGCGCGGTAGGTCTTGTCGAAACCAGTCGGCATCCTCCCGGGGATCTTCTCGCTGAGCGCGTACAGGTAGGGGCTGCTGGCCACCTCCGGCTTGCGCCACTGGCTGCTCACCGTGCCGAAGAACCGTGCGCCGGAGACCACCCGGCCGAGGTGCCCGGTGGCCAGCCCGGTGAAGTCCAACCCGAGCAGACCGAAGCCGTAGGAGCTGTCGTCCGCGCCGATGAAGTTCGCGCCGATGTCCACCAGATCCGGGACTGCCGTCCGCTCCGGGATGGTCGTCCGCACCGGCCGTGCCGTGCGGGCGTCGACGGTGACTGTGGTGTCCCCGTCGAGCACCAGCTCCGGCTGGACCAGTTGGGCAGCGACGTCGTCTCCGAAGACGATGCTGGCCAGCGCGTAGCGACCCTTCGGCACGCGGACCTCGACGGTGCCGTCCGGGTCGTACAGGTTGCGACTGCCGAGGGTGTCCAGGTCGATCAGCGTGGTGACGTGGTCGCTGGCTGCCGCACCGCTGGCATCGAGGTGCCGGACGGTGAGCTGGTAGCTCTCCACCTCCCGGTTCACCGCTATCGGGGTGACCGCCACGGCGGTGCCGGATCGGGCCACGATGCGGCCGGTCCAGTAGCCGTCCGTCCCGATGCGGGTGTCCACTGTGACAGTGGTGCCCGCCGTGCCGCCGGCGGGCACGGTGACCTGGCCCGCCCCGAGGGAGAACATGCCGGCCGGAGCCGGTTGGCCGTCCGGGCCGATCACCTCCAGGGTCAGGTCGAGGGTGAGGGGGGCCGGACCGTCGTTGTGCCAGTCGACCTGCCGGGCGACCGGGGTGTCGTCGTCGTGCGGCCAGGCCGGCTGACCGAACGAGACGCTGACCGGGGTGCTGGTCACCCGCTCGGTGATCGCATGGGCCACGTCGACCCGGCCGGCGCCCTGCTGGAAGGCGGTCTGCTCCGGGTGCGGCTTGGCCGAGGCCATCAGGGTCGCCTTGAGCTGGGCCGCCGCCCAACCCGTGTGCTGCTGGGCGAGCAGCGCCACCGCGCCGGTGACGTGCGGCGCGGCCATCGAGGTGCCGGAGAGCGCGAGGTATCCCTCCCCCACCGGCTCGCCGATCTGCGCGCCCTTGGCACGGGCGGCGACGATGTCGACCCCGGGGGCGGTCAGGTCCGGCTTCAGCCCGCCGTCGCCCACCCTTGGGCCACGGCTGGAGAAGTCCGCGAGGGCGTCGTCGCGGTCCACCGCGCCGACGGTGAGCGCCGCGTCGGCGCTGCCCGGCGAGCCGATCGAGCCGTCCGTGCCGTCGTTGCCGGCGGAGAGGACGAAGAGCGTGCCGGTCTGCGCGGTCAGCGACTCGACGGCCGCCTCCAACGGGTCGACGTCCGGTGTGTCGGTGCCGCCCAGGCTCATGTTGATCACATCGGCGTGCTGGTCGGCGGCCGCCCACTGCATGCCGGCCAGGATCGCCGACTCCATGCAGCCGCCCTCCTCGCAGACCTTGCCGTTGAGCAGCGTGGCGTCCGGAGCGACACCGTGGTACTTGCCACCGGAGGCGGCGCCACTACCCGCGATGATCGAGGCGACGTGCGTGCCGTGGCCGACGGTGTCGTCGGTGTCGGTGGCCTCGGTGAAGTTCCGCGCCTCGGCGATCCGACCGCTCAGGTCGGGGTGGCTGGCGTCGATCCCGGTGTCCAGCACCGCCACGCGGACGCCCCGACCGGTGAAGCCGGCCTCGTACGCGGCCGGGGCGCCGATCTGCGGCACGCTGTGGTCGAGGGTGACCTGACGACGGCCGTCGAGCCAGATCCGGTCGGCGCCCCCCGCCGTGCCGACCCGGGCACCGGCGCCGGTCAGCGCCGCCCAGACCGTGGTGGCCTGCTGCTTGTCGGCGGTCGCGGCGAACCCGCCGATGGCCGGCAACTCCGCCGTGACGGTCAGCCCGGCCGGTGCCGCGGAGCGTTTCCGGGCACCCGCGTTGCCGGTCACCAGCACCGGCAGACCGGTGCGGCGGGCGTCGTCGTAGCCGGCGTCGATCAGCCCGGTCACGTCGAACAACCGCCTGTCGACCCGGCCGGCGCGAACCAGGGGCAGGGCGTCCTGCGGCAGCACCGTGAGGTGGCCACGGTCACGGGTGGTGAGGAACCGCTGGTGCGTACGCCCCGGACCGGGGCGTACGGAGGCGGACCCGGAGTCGGTGACGGTGACCCGGTCTCCGGTGAGCAGGGTGACTGTGGTCGTGGACGCGGCGCGCGGCGCGGCGCCCGTGGCGGCGTTGGTGGGCTTGGTGGCGCTGGCGGGTGGTTGAGCCGCGGCGATCACCGGAGTGCCCAGCACGAGGGCTGCGGCGGCGATGGCTGCGGTCATTCTGCTGCGTCGATGCAACGGATCCTCCTTGGTGGAGCGTTGTAACCAGAAGAGACGCATTGACCACCGACAGTATTACATACCGAGTATGCATAAAAGAGGGCCAGAATATGACGGACCTGCCAACGGATGGCAGGTCAGCGGGCATCATCGACCGGGTGACCTCCATGAAGGACAAGATGCTCGCGGGTGAGCCCTACCTCGCCGACGATCCCGAGCTCATCGCCGACCTGGACCGGGCCGCCCGGTTGATGGAACGCTTCAACACCAGCCCCGCGGCGGATCCGGCGCAGCGGCTCGCGGCCCTGCGCGACCTGCTCGGCGAGCTCGGTGAGGGCACCTGGGTCCGTCCACCGTTCTACTGCGACTACGGCCGGCAGATCCGGATCGGCCCCCGCAGCTTCGTCAACTACAACGCGGTCTTCCTCGACGTCGCGGCGATCACCCTCGGCGCGGACGTCCAGGTCGGACCGAACGTGCAGCTCCTCACCCCGACCCACCCGGTGGAACCCGACCCGCGCCGCGACAAGTGGGAGGCCGCCAAACCGATCACCATCGGCGACAATGTGTGGCTCGGCGGCGGCGCGATAGTGCTCGCGGGAGTGACGATCGGCGCGAACACCGTCGTCGGCGCCGGAGCGGTGGTGACCCGCGACCTGCCCGCCAACGTGGTCGCGGTCGGCAACCCGGCCCGACCGGTCCGCGACCTCGACTAGGAGACCAGCATGGGAACGATCCACATCGACCTGTTCGCGACACTCGACCTGGTCGGTCAGGCGCCGGGTGGTCCCGACGAGGACCCGGAGGGCTTCCCGTACGGAGGCTGGCAGGCGCCGCTGTTCGACGAGACGGGCGGCCAGCAGGTCATGGAGGGCATGCAGGGCATGGACGCGCTGCTGCTGGGCCGCCGGACGTACGACATCTTCGCCGGCTACTGGCCGAAGCAGGGCGACGGGGTCGACGGCGACATCGCCACCCTGTTCAACCGCATCCCGAAGTACGTCGCCTCGCGGGGCAACCCGGATCTGGGCTGGGCCGGCTCGACCCAGCTGGGCCCCGACCTGGGCAGCGCCGTACGCGAGCTGCGGGACAGGCACGAGAAGATCCACGTGATCGGGAGCCTGAACCTGGTCCAGACGCTCCTGCGCGAACGCCTCTTCGACCGGCTCAACCTGTGGATCTTCCCGATCGTGCTGGGCGTCGGCAAGAAGGTGTTCGACGGCGGGGCCGTACCGGCCAACCTGACCCTCGTCGAGCCGCCCGCCACCTCCGCCAAGGGCGCGGTGCTCCTGCGGTACCGGCTCGATGAGGGAACGCCCACCACCGGGGACATGACCCGCGACGACCGCGGCGAGCAGTGACGACTGCCGTTCAGGTCACCGGCGGGTCGGGCAGGCGGACCACCAGGTCGGCCCGGTCGGCAGTGGGGATGACGTGGGTCGCGTTGGCCTCGTCGCTGCCCAACGCCCAGGCCCGCGCCTGCTCCGGTGACCGCCCGTACGCCTCGTGCCGAGCGGTCAACCGGCGCTGGCGCAGCTCGACGTCCAGGTCGAGGAACCACGCCTCGTGCAGCAGCGTCCGGACCTCCTGCCACGGAAAGTCCGGCACCAGCAGGTAGTTGCCCTCGGTCACCACCAGGCGCACCGACGGCGGCACCTCGATCGCCCCGGCCACCGGCTCCTCGATCTCGCGGCGGAACTCCGGCGCGTACACCGAGGTCGGCTCCAGCCGGCGCAACCGGCGCAGCAGTGACACGTACCCGTTGGCGTCGAAGGTGTCGACCGCGCCCTTGCGGTCGGCGCGGCCCAACCGGACCAGCTCCGACTGGGCCAGGTGGAAGCCGTCCATCGGCACCAGCCGGGCGCTCGGCCCGACCTCGGCGACGATCCGCTCGGCCAGGGTGGACTTGCCGGCCCCGGGCGCCCCGGTGATGCCGAGCAGCTGCCGCGGGCCGGCGTCGGCAAGTGACCGCGCCCGCGCCACCAGCTCCTCGACGGCCAGCACCCGGGCCGGCGGCATCAGCCCAGCACCGGATCGCTGATCGTGAACCGGGCCTGCACCGCCGCCTGCACGGTCTGCGGCCGCGGATCCAGCTCCAGCTCGGGTGCCCCGCCGCCGGCGCCCCCGACGTCGAAGGCCGCGCGGGCGAACATCGGCCGGTCCCCCGGACCGGAGTCGGCCAGCTCGATCAACGCGGTGACGCGGGCGCCGAGCGCCTCGGCGTACTCCCGGGCGCGCAGCAGCGCATCGTTGATCGCGGCGTGCCGCGCCTCGCGGTACGCCGGGCTGTCCGGACGCAGCTCCCACCAGGGGCCGGCCACCTCGACCTGGTCCTGGTCGGCCAGCCGGAGCATCAGCTCGCCCAGAGCGGTGAAGTCGGTGACGGTGACCGTCGTGGTGACGCTGCCGAGCCAGCCCACGACACGCTCACCCGAGCGCTTGGTCTGCGGCCGGACCCACAGGTCGCCGGCCTCCCGCCGGGCCACCGCCGGCTCCGAGGCGTCCAGCAGCACCCGGACGGCGGCCGCCCGCTCGGCGAGCTGCGTCAGCGTCGCCTCCCGATCCCGGGCGCGGGCCGTCACGGTGACCGCGAACCGCGCCAACTCGGGCGGCACCTCCCGGGTCGCCTCGCCACGCACCTGCACAACCGGGCCGTCCGTCGCCATGCCTGCCAGCCTAGTCAGGCACCGGCAGCCACGCCGGGTAGGAGACGACGTCCGAGCCGATCCGGCAGCCCGTCAGGTGGCCGCCGGCGTCGCCCAACCCGCGCAGCCAGGCCACCTCGACGGCATGGTCGCCGCCGGCCGGGAACTCGCGGTCCGCCGGGGCGAACCGGCGGCCCCGCAACGCCGACCGCGCCGCGCCGGCCTGCGCGTACCCGGCGGTGAGCGCGGGCGCGTCGCCGGCACTCAGCGCGCCGGCCAACTCGTCCAGCAGCACCCGGACCTCGGCCAGCTCGCGCAGGACCCGTTCGCGGTTGCCGAGCAGCATGTTCGCCGTCCGCTCGGCAGGTGTGCCGGCGACCCGGGTGCCGTCGGAGAAGCTGCCCGCGGCCAGCGCCAGCACGGCGTCGCGCAGCGGCGACCGCTGCACCGCCCCGGCCAGCGCGCCGGCCAACAGGTGCGGCACGTGCGACGCGAGCGCGGCCACCGAGTCGTGCGCCGGCGCGGACATCGGCACCACCCGGGCCTCGAACAGCTCGACCAGCAGGCCAGTCAGCCAGCGGAAGGCGAGCGTCGCGGCACCCGTCGCCGGGCAGAGCACCCAGGCCGCACCGGTGAGCAGCGCCGGGGAGGCCGCCGTCAGGCCTGCGGACTCCGCGCCCGCCATCGGGTGCCCGGGTACGAAACGGTCGGTGAGCCCCAGCCGGTAGGCGGCCGCGGCCACCTCGCCCTTGGTGCTGCCGACGTCGGTGAGCACACATCCCGGCGCGGTCAGGTCGGCCACTTGGGCCAGCGTCCGGGGCAGGGTGGGCAGCGGACCGCAGAGGAAGACCACGTCCCGGCCGGCGACGGCCTGCTCGATGGTGGCCGGAGCCGTCACACCGCGCTCCCGGGCCCGTTCCCGCGTCACCGGGTCCGGATCCCACCCGGCGACGTCCAGGCCGGCGTCGGCGAGACGCAGCAGCAGCGAGCCACCGATCAGGCCGGTGCCGAGCACCGCCGCCCGCACGTTGGCGTACCCTCCGGTGCCGCCGTCGGTCATGGCCGGCCGCCCGGGGTCAGGCCCGCAGCCGGCCGGCGACCGCCGCGACGTGCTCGTCGGACTCGGTCAGCGCCACCCGGACGTACCGCTGCGCGGAGGGGCCGTAGAAGACACCGGCAGCGACCAGGATGCCGCGCCGAGCCAGCCAGTCGACAGTCTCCCAGCAGTCCTCGTCGCGGGTGAGCCAGAGGTAGAGGCCCGCCTCCGAGTGCTCGATCGTGAAGCCGGCGCCGGTGAAGGCGGCGGACAGCACCTCGCGCCGGGCGCGGTAGCGCTCCCGCTGCTCGACGGCGTGCTCCTCGTCCTGGAGGGCGGCCACCATCGCGGCCTGCACCGGCGCGGGCACGATCATGCCGGCGTGCTTGCGCACCTTCAACAGCTCGGCGACGAGCGCCGGGTCACCTGCCACGAACCCGGCCCGGTAGCCGGCGAGGTTGGACCGCTTGGACAGCGAGTGCACGGCGAGCACTCCGGTGTGGTCGCCGCCGCAGACCTGCGGCGACAGCACCGACACCGGCTCGGCCGACCAGCCCAGCGGCAGGTAGCACTCGTCGCTGGCGACCACCGCGCCGCGCTCCCGGGCCCAGTCGACGACCTTGCGCAGATGCGCCGCGGGCAGCACCCGCCCGGTCGGGTTACCTGGCGAGTTGACCCAGACCAGCCGGACGCGCGAGGTCGGCCCGACAGCGGTGAGCGAGTCGGCGCGGACCACTGTCGCGCCGGCCAGCCGGGCCCCGTCCTCGTACGTCGGGTAGGCGATCGACGGCACGACCACCACGTCGCCGGGACCGATGCCGAGCAGGGTCGGCAGCCAGGCGACCAGCTCCTTGGAGCCGATGGTCGGCAGGACGCCGAGACCGTCGACGCCAGCACCACAGGCCCGGGCGACCCACGCCGCTATCGCGTCGCGCAGCGCCGGGGTGCCGGCGGTCAGCGGGTAACCCGGGGCGTTGGACGCGTCCGCCAACGCCTGCCGGATCACCGCCGGAACCGGGTCGACAGGCGTGCCCATGGAGAGGTTGATCAGGCCCTCCGGATGCGCCGCGGCCAGCGTGGCCGCGGCGTCCAGGGTGTCCCAGGTGAACTCGGGCAGCCGTGCCGAAACCGGCGCGGGCCGGTTCAGTGGCCCTCGCCGCGCGGCGGCTGCGCGGCGACGAAGGTGGCGTCCTTCTCCACCTTGCCGATCTTCGAGGCGCCGCCGGGCGAGCCGAGCTCCTCGAAGAACTCGTAGTTCGCGCCGGTGTAGTCCTTCCACTGCTCGGGGACGTCGTCCTCGTAGAAGATCGCCTCCACCGGGCAGACCGGCTCACAGGCACCACAGTCGACGCACTCGTCGGGGTGGATGTAGAGCATCCGATTGCCCTCGTAAATGCAGTCGACCGGGCACTCCTCGATGCATGCCTTGTCGAGCACATCCACGCACGGCTCGGCGATGATGTAGGTCACCGGTCTTCTCCTCCGCAAGACGCGCCGCGATCTCCCGCGACGGTAAGAGCCTAGTATCTCGCCGGGGAGGGGGTCGATCGTGCTCCGACAGCAGGATGTGGGACACCGGATCGTGGTCCGCCGGATTGTGGGGATTCGCGAAGGCCGCCCGCTGTTTTCTGACGCCCTCGGCGAGCTGGTGGAGTTGAGCGAGACTCATCTCACCCTCGCCACGGCGCAGGGCCCGCTGCGGGTTCCGGTGGCGCAGGTGCACCGGGCCAAGCGGGTGCCGCCGACCCGCCGGCCGACCGCCGCCGCGGTGGTGGCGCTCGAACGGGCCGCCGACGAGGCTTGGCCGGCGCCGACGCGCGGCCGGCTCGGCGACTGGCTGCTGCGCTCGGCCGAGGGCTGGACCGGCCGGGCCAACTCGGCACTGCCGATCGGCGATCCGGACCGACCGCTGCCGGCGGCGGTGGACGCGGTCGAGCGCTGGTACGCCGACCGGGGCCGGCCGGCGATGATCAACACGCCGTTGCCGCTCGCCGCGCCGGTCGGCGCCGAGCTGGACGAACGCGGCTGGGACAGCCGCCCACCGACACTCGTGCAGACCGCGCCGCTCCCCCTGGCGACGCCCGCCGCCCGTACCCCGGGCGTGTCGACGGCCGAGCCGGGCGGGACCGTCGGCGGGCCGCGCGTTGGCGTCGGTGCGCAGCGTTCCGAGCTCGGCCGGCCGGGCATCGCGGTCGGCGAGCCGGGCGGTGCGGTGGTCGAGGTGGTGACCGCGCCGAGCGCGGACTGGCTCGCGGTCGCCGCCGGCCGCAAGGGTGGTCTGCCGGACGCCGCCCGGCACGTGCTCACCGCGGTGGACCAGGTCCGGTTCGCCCACGGGTACGTCGACGGCACGCTGGTGGCGATCGGCCGGGGCACGGTGACCGGCGAGGGCCGCTGGTTGGGCCTCAGCCTGATCGAGGTGCTGCCGGCGCTACGTCGGCAGGGGCTGGCCCGCCGCGTGATCGGCGAGCTGGCCGCCTGGGGCGCCGCTGCCGGCGCGACACACGCGTTTCTCCAGGTGGAGCAGCACAACGCCGCTGCGGTGGCGCTCTACCGGACGCTCGGCTTCACCACCCACCACACCTACCTGACCCGGGTAGCCCCAGCCTGACCGACCCGCACCCTCCCCGTTCGCCGATCTTGCACTTTCTGCCGCGGCGCACTGGGGCATTCCGCCCGTATCGACGACCGAAAGTGCAAGATCGGCGGGGGGCGTCAGCGGCGGACCACGCGGCGGGGCTTGGCCGCCTTGACCTCGGCGTACCGCTTGAGCTGCTGAGAGCGGTGGTCGAGACCGAGGGTGGTCGCGACCAGGTATCCGATCATGGTCCCGAGGCCGGTGGCGAGCAGGTAGAGCCAGATCTGGGCGAAGAACGTGCCCGCGCCGTCGGCGAACGGGTTGTGACCGACAACCAGCGGGCCGACCAGCACGGTCAGGGCCATGGCCACCAGCACCACGACCGCCACGTCGCCCGCCCACACGGCCAGCGGCCGCGCGCGTCCCCAGCGGAAGGCGATCGCGGCCATGGTCAATCCGATCACCACGAACATCGCCAGCGACACCCGGTCGGCCGCGGCGTCGTCACCGTCGAAAGCGAACCGGGTGACCAGCCGGGCGACCAGGTTGACCGCGAACAGCCCTCCCGCGAGCACCCCGATGGTCCGCCACCGTCTGTCCATCGCACGACCTCCTGCCGTACGCCCCGTCTGCGGGGCCACATCCCTGGCAGGAATATCTACCACCCGTAGCTGTGTGGCGTCACCAACGACCGAGCGTGGGCGGCGGGGCGAGGATCTGCCGGAAACCCATCACGGCGAACGTCATCGCGCCGGCCACGATCATCGCCAGGCCGACCCAGTTGTCACCGGCCAGCAGCAGATCGCCCTCGGTGGTGCGGATGGCGGCCACCGCCATCAGGGCGAACCACGGCACCGCCGGCAGCGCCACCGCCCAGCGACGGCCGACCGCCTCGTGCGCGAACCAGCTCAGCACGATGTTGGCGCCGACGGCGAGCAGTGCCGAGACCCCGATGAGCTGCCCACCGACCCGGAGGGTGGCGAGCAGCAGCTCCAGCACACCGGTCACGACCCCCGCCACCATCACGACGACCGCGCCGGCCAGCCGCAGACCCAGGTCCAGCAGTCGCGGCGGTGGCCCCGCCTCGGGCGGGGTGTCCTGGTCGTTCACTACCGACATCGGCGCGGCGGGGAGCGTCACCGGAGACCGGCCGCCGCGACCGGGGACCGGTCCACGGGAACCTCCGAGGGCAGCCCGGCGAAGAGGTCGTCCTCCCAGCCGTACGGGCCGACGCCCGGGCCCTTCGCGCCGACCGCGAGGGTGAAGAACTCCACGCCCATGAACTCGCCCCCGAAGTTGCCGGCGATCGAGTAGAGCCAGGAGGTGGCCGGGATCTGGGTGGCGTGCGCCCGCATCGCCGCCTCCTTGGCCGCGTGCTGGTCGGTGCCGTCGATCCGGGCGGCGATCTGGTCGTCCGGGGTGCCGAAGGGCAGCTCGGCCAGGTCTCGGATGCCGGCGAACGGGTTGTCCGAGGATTCGGCGAAGTGCGCCATGCCGGCCTCCAGCACGCTGAGCGGCATCGCCGTCCAGTAGACCTTCGCCGGGGCGCAGCCCTCGACGGCGGCCAGCTCGACGGCGCGCATCGCCACCCGGTGCGCCTGGATGTGGTCGGGGTGGCCGTAGAAGCCGTTCGGGTCGTACGTGATGAGCACCTGGGGGCGTACCTCCCGCATGACCTCCACCAGGTGCCCGGCGGCCTCGTCGAGGTCGGCCTGCCAGAAGGCGCGGGGGTGGTCGTTCGTCGCGAGGCCCATCATCCCCGAGTCGCGGTAACGGCCGGCGCCACCGAGGAAACGGTGGTCGCTGACGCCGAGCGCGGCGCAGGCGGCGGCCAGCTCGGCGATCCGGTACCCGCCGAGCTGGTCGGCCTCCGCGGCGGCGAGCTGCGCGAGGGCCGGTACGTGGATCTCGCCCTCCTCGCCGAGGGTGCAGGTCACCAGCGTGACGTGTGCGCCGGCGGCGGCGTAGTGGGCCATGGTCGAGCCGGTGCCGATCGACTCGTCGTCGGGGTGCGCGTGGACCAGCAGCAGGCGGCGGTCGGGCAACGTCGTCACGACGGTCACTCTAACTGGCGGTTCTCTCCCCGGGTCGTCGACGCGTCCGCCCAGGTCGGCCACATCACGCCCGGCGCGGCTCTACGATTTGGCCTGTGGACTTTCCGGAGCTGGCCGCCCGCACCCGCCGGTTCAGCCACGGTGCGCCGCGCGCCGTCTCCGTGGCCGAAGACGGCTCCCGGGTGATCTTCCTGCGCTCCGCCGGCCCGGAGGATCCGGCGGACGCGCTCTGGCTGCTGGACGTGGCGACCGGCGAGGAACGCCTGGTGGCCGACCCGGCGACCCTGCTGGGCGCCGAGGGTGACGTGCGGGCGCTCTCCCCGGGTGAGCGGGCGCTGCGGGAACGGCTGCGGCTCACCGCCGCCGGCATCGGCTCGTACGCGTTGGACGCCGCCGGCCGGATCGCGGTGTTCGCGCTGGCCGGTCGGCTGTTCCGGGCCGATCTGGTGCACGGTGACGTGGTGGAGGTGGCCGCCGTCGGTCCGGTGCTGGATCCTCGACCGGATCCGACCGGGGAACGCCTGGCGTACGTGACCGACGCGGCCGGTGGCGTGCGCCGGGGTGAGCTGCGCGTCATCGAGGCCGATGGCACGGACACCCTGCTGGCCGGCGAGGACGCCGGAGTCAGCTGGGGTCTGGCCGAGCACATCGCGGCTGAGGAGTTCGGCAGGTACCGGGGCTACTGGTGGGCCCCGGACGGGCGGATGGTGCTCGCCGCCCGGGTGGACGAGTCCCGGCTGGACCGCTGGCACCTGCACGACCCGGCCGAGCCGGCCAGCCCGCCGACGGCCGTCGCGTATCCCCGGGCCGGCGGCCCGAACGCCGAGGTCAGCCTGCACCTGCTGGACCTGGACGACGGCTGGGTCGACGTGCACTGGGACCGCGAGACCTACCCGTACCTGACCGGGGTGAGCTGGGGCGAGGGCAGCCCGCTGATCACCGTGCTGCGCCGCTCGCAGCAGCACGGCCTGGTGCTCGCGGTGGACCCGCGCACCGGTGAGACGCAGGTGCACGCCGAGCTGGCCGATCCGCGCTGGGTGGAGCCGATCGCCGGCACACCTGCCCACCTGCCCGACGGCCGGGTGCTGGTCGGCGGCGAACTGGCCCACGACGGGTACGACGCCCGCTGTCTGTTCGCCGACGGCACCCTGCTCACTCCCCCGTCGCTGTACGTGCGGCGGGTGGTGGGCCGGCTGCCGGCCGTCAGCGGTCCCGCCGACCTGCTGGTCGAGGCGAGTGACGGCGAGCCGAGCGAGCGGCACCTGTTCCGGGTCCGTACGACAATCGGGGGCGGGGTGGACGCCCGGCGGCTCACCACCGACTCGGGCTGGCACACCGCTGCCGTCGGCGGGGACGTCCTGGTGGTGGGGACCGCCTCGCTGGACCATGCCGGGGTGCGGTGGACGGTGTCGCGCGGCGGGCAGGAGCTGGCCGAGCTGCGATCACTGGCCGCCAACCCGCCGTACTCTCCGCTGCCCCTGCTGGAGCGGGTGACCGACCGGCGGCTGCCGGCGGCGGTGCTCTACCCCGACAACCATGTGACGGGCCGGCGGCTGCCGGTGCTGCTGGACATCTACGGCGGTCCGGGACACCAGGAGGTGGTGGCGGCCCGGGCCGCGTGGCTGGAGCGGCAGTGGTGGGCCGACGCCGGGTTCGCGGTGGTCACGATCGACAACCGGGGTACGCCGGGCGTGGCGCCGTCGTTCGAGAAGGCGATCCACCGGCGGGTCGCCGACGTGATCCTGACCGACCAGATCGACGCGCTGACCGCGCTCGCCGGCAAGCATCCGGACCTGGACCTGGGCCGGGTGGGGGTGCGCGGCTGGTCGTTCGGCGGGTGGCTGGCCGGGTTGGCGGTGTTGCGCCACCCGGAGCTGTTCAAGTGCGGGATCGCGGGCGCACCGGTGACCGACTGGGCGCTGTACGACACCGCGTACACCGAGCGTTATCTCGGCCTGCCGGAGGACGGCACGGACGTGTACGCGCACCACTCGCTGATCGAGTTGGCGGCGGAGCCGGTCACCGGGCCGGACCAGGCCCGCCCGTTGCTGCTGGTGCACGGCCTGGCCGACGACAACGTGGTGGCCGCGCACACGCTCCGGCTCTCCGCGGCCCTGCTGAGCACCGGCCGCCCGCACGCCGTGCTGCCGCTGACCGGCGCCACCCACATGGCCGCGAACGGCACCGCCGAGCGGCTGCTGCCGCTGGAGCTCGACTTCCTCCGCACCCACCTGTGAGGTCGGGTCCGCCGCAACGAGGTCGTCGCCTCAGGCGCTCAGCTGCTGGCTGAGGAACAGGGCGGCGCGGTCGAGCGCATGGTCCGCCTCGTCGAGTTGACCGACGAAGGACTGGAACACGTGCGGTACCCCGGCCGTGATGTCGAGGATGACGTCGACCTCGGCGTCACGGGCGCGTTCGGCGAGCCGTACCGAATCGTCGAGCAGCAGTTCGTTGGTTCCCACCTGCAGCAGCAGCGGCGGGAAGCCGGTCAGATCGGCCAGGACCGCCGGGGCGAGCAGTTCCTGGTTCGGATCCTGCCCGCCGAGGTACAGCGCGCCCGTGTGAGCCATGCTCTCGCTGGTGAAGAGGGGGTCGACACCGGCCTTGGTCGTCATGCTCGCGCCCGTGCGGGTGTGGTCGAGACCGGGTGAGAACGCGACGATGGCGCCGGGCATCGGCAGTCCGGCCCTTCTCGCGGCGAGCGTGGTCGTCACGGACAGGCCACCACCTGCCGAGTCGCCGGCGAAGGCGATGGACTGTGGGTTCACCCCGGCGTCCAGCAGCGCCTGGTACGCGTCGAGGCAGTCCTCGATCGCGGCGGGGAACGGGTGTTCCGGCGCGAGCCGGTAGTCCAGTGACAGCGCGCGGAATCCGGTCCGGAGGACCAGGCTGGCGGTCAGCCCCATCGCCGTCCGCGGAGAGCCGACGGAGAACGAGCCGCCGTGGAAGTACAGGATGGTGCCCGGACGTGTCTCGCCCTCCGGTTCCACGAGCACCGCGGCCCGTTCGCCGAGCGTCGTGTCGGACGTGCGCACCTTCGGTACCGGGAACATCGCCATCAGCTCCGCGAAGTCGCGGCGCATCTGCTCGATCGGGAGTGGGGTGAAGCCCTGCGAGCCGCGCCGCAGCATGGCGTCGATGGTTGCGCGCTGTGCCTTGCTCATGGTGGTACTCCTTCGAGGCCCTGCCGTAATCTACATGCCGTGGAAGATAATTTACCTGCCACGGCATGCAATGACCCTGCGACGGCGGCAACTGCGACGTTCTTCAGTGATCTGGTCCGGTGCGAGACCCGCCTCTACAACATGCTGAACGACCTGCAGCGGAGCCGACACGGGATCGCGGCATCGCAGTTCGAGTTCCTGCGCCATCTACGCGCGCACCCGGGCGCACGCGTCGCCGACCTCGCCGAGTTCTTCGCCATCGGCGTCGGCGCGACAAGCAAAGGTGTCGACCGCCTGGAGGGACGGGGGTGGGTCAGGCGCATCCCCAACCCCGCGGACCGACGCTCCTCGCTGCTGGAACTTACCGACGCCGGCCGCGCCCTCGTCGACGACGCGGAGAGCACCTTCGCGACCATCACCGAACTCATCCAGGCAGCACTCGGACCCGCACAGTTCGACGCCGCGGCGGACGCGCTGCGGATGCTGCGGACCGCCCTCGAACGCGACAAGATCGGCAACCCGGTCGGCTGACCGTCTGCGGCTTCTGGGCGCAGGCGTCGTCCTCATCGGCGTGCGCCGCGGGCACCTCGACGACGAAGGTCCCCTTCCGACAGCCCTGTCGGAAGGGGACCTTCCTGCCCGGTCTCGGATCCGCGCGCGGTGTGGCGCGGAAAGCGGTCAGCCCTTGGGGCTGGGGCCGAAACGGTTGGCTCCGGGCGTGCCGTCCTGCACGAAGAACACGATCAGGACGATGGCGCCCACGAGCGGCACCAGGCCGATCAGCACCCACCACCCCGTCCGGTCGGTGTCGTGCAGGCGCCGCACCGCGACAGCGAGCGTCGGCAGCAGCAGCACCAGGGAGGCGATAAGACCGATGACACCGCTCGTCGAACCGTCCACGAAGGTCAATCCGAGAGCGCTGTCCAGAATGGCCGCGACAATACCGACGAGGATGGAGAACAGAGCGAACCACCAGTACTCAGACCGGCGGGCCCGACCCGTGAAACCGACGTACTGACTGAAGACCGATTTGATGGCGGCACCGAATGACATGACTATCTCCCGTTTGCGAGGGGCTTTCAAGGTCATCGCGAAGGCAGCCAAACAGATCGATGTGACGGGGTCAACGGCCGAGCGGCCGAGGCGCAGTAGCCGCAGCGCCCACAAAACCAGCCGAGGCGCGGCTTCGGCCGCCGGGCAGGGACAATGCGACGATGTCGGACCTCACGAAGCCACTCGGCTACCGCCTCATCACCGGACGAGATGACGCCGAATTCTGCGCCCGCGTCAGCGCGCTCCTCGATCAGGGCTATCGGCTGCACGGCTCGCCGGCGCTGACCTTCGACGGCGAACGCGTCATCGCCGCCCAGGCGGTGGTGCTGCCGCGCTCCGTCGGCCCGGAGGCGGCCACTGGCTGATCCGCACCTACGGCTCGTGCCGCCGGCCGGTCGCCGCTCTTCGCGGCGCAGGAATCGGCGCGGTCGACCCGGTCAGTCGATGCCTTCGATGATGCGGAAGTCGCGCTCCACGCCGTCGGAGAGGGCGGCCAGCGCCTCCTGGTAGGCCTCACTCTCGTGTGCCGCGACGGCCTGTTCGAAGCTGTCGAACTCGACCAGGATGGTGCGCTCGGCGATTCCGGCGTCATGTGCGACGACCCGACCACCGCGGGCAAGGGTCCGCCCGCCCCCGGCCGCGACCGCTGAAGCGGCCAGCTTGTTGTAGGCAGCCAGCTTCTCCGGGTCGGGAATGGTGCGGTAGGCACTGACCCAGTAGCCCTTGGCCACGGAACCCCAGTGTTCTTTGCGAGACCGACCGGGACAGGGGCGCGGTGGTGTCAGGCTACCCACCGGGCCGGTACCGAGTGGGTCGCGGTGGCTTCGTAGGCGGCGGTGTGGTCGCTGCGGTATCAGGCCCGCAGGGAGACCGACGGTGGCCAGCGATGTGTGCGCCACTCGTTCCAGGTCGCGAATCCAGCCGGCGGGTCGTCAATGGGTTCGCTGCCGTCCAGCTCACCTGGCGTGGGGATGTCGATGCTGGCAGTCCACTCGGCGAGTTCCTCGTCGGACATGGGCCATGTCGTGTGTGGCGCTTCAGCCTGGCGCTCATCGATTCGTCTGCGCTGCTCGGCAGGGGCGAGTTCGAAGTAGCGCATCTGCACCGTCGCGCCCAGGTCCGCAGCGGCCTGCCGTAGGGCGGAGCGCTCGTCGCGACTCCACAGACCGTAGTCGATCACCACATTGTTGCCGAGTTCGAGAGCGCGCAGCCCGATCTCGATGAGCCGTCCCTCGATCACGTCCTGAGCCGCTGGCGGATTCTCGGGACCGTAGAGCGCCTTCACCCACTCGTCCTTCGTCAGGCGAAGGGCCCTGCACTCGACCTCCATACGCCGGGCAGCTGTGGTCTTCCCGGTGCACGGCAGGCCCACCGTCAGAAACAGCGTTGGAGTCATCATCACCCGCTTCCGTCGGGAGAGCGCCTCGGCGATCCCCGTGACCCTCGGACGCAGCGCGAGCCGGCAGCCGGCGGCGTCGCGGTCGTGTCAGTCGTCCTCGACGCGGCCGGTCGTGGGGTCGACCATGGCCAGGAAGTCGCGAATGTTCTCCCGGTGCTCCTCGACCGACAGGCCGGCGGTGGGACTCATGCCGAAGCCGTAGCCGGGGTTCGGCCCGCTGAGCCACGTGTAGTCGGTGCCATCGCAGTCGTTCGGGCGAAGAGCGAACGTCTCGCCATCGACGTCGAGCGTGCGCGATGCGGCGTCGGCGGTGCCTTCGGTCTCGGGACGCAGGCCGGGAACGGCCTGCGCGGGGGTGTCCCGGTCGCCGATGCCGTCATCTGGGTAGCTCTCCGCCATGTGCCCATCTTCGTGGAACTGCCGGCCCGCCGCACCGATCCGCCACTGTCGGCGCCGGATCGCGGGCTACCTGGGCGACCACGTGCCGGACGGCTGGCCGGTAGCTGATCTCGGCGGGGGGCGATGCGCTCGGCCCCTACCAGGACCCGGGCCGCGTGGGCTGGGTCGTCCATTTGGAGGTACGCGCGCGCCGCGTCGATCAGGTGCGCGCCGCGGTGCTCGACCGGCAGCCAACGCCACCCATCCCTCGCGATCGCCTTCTCGTGCCGAGTGGCCGCTTCCGGCCCGTCGCCCAACTCCACCGCGGCGGCGACCGCGCCACCTCGACAGCCGCCGGCCCGAACGCCGTCCGATAGTGGTCGTGCCCGTCGCCCAGCTCGGCGGCCTCGTCCGGCAGGCGACAGGCCATTCGGTCGTCACCCGCCCTGGCGGCCGCTTCTCGCTAATCGAGACTCGCAATCTTGGACAGTTTCCGTTAGGACGTAACGGAAACTGTCCAAGATCTGCGGCTAGGGCTTCATCTCAGTCGTCCTCGACGCGCCCGGTCGTAGGATCGACCATGGCCAGGTAGTCACGGATGTTTTTCCGGTGCTCGTCGAGCGACAGGCCGCGAGTCGGACCGACACCGAATCCGTAGCCGGGCCTCGGCCCGCTGAGCCACGTGTAGTCGGTGCCGTCGCACTCGTTCGGGCGGAGAACGAACGTCTCCCCGTCGACGTCAACCGTGACCGACGTCGCGTCGTCCGTAGGTACCGGCCGCAGGCCGGGTACGGCGTTCCGATCGACATCGCCGTCATCGGGGTAGCTGGGCTTCACATGGCCATCATCGCGCGGCAAAGACCACCTGCCGGCGAAACGGCGAGGACCCCCTCCCGACGACGCTGTCGGAAGGGGGCCCTGCCTGCCTGCGAGATGCCTACGGCTTGACGTACGCGTTGACGAACGACGGGTAGCCGAAGACGCTGGAGATGAAGACCCCGCCGGTTTTGGACCCGTGCACGTTGTAGGCCACGTCGACGAAGAGCGGCACCACCGGCGCGTGCTCCTTCATGATCCGCTCGTCCAGCTTGGCCCACTCCGGGCCCTGCTCGGCGGCCGGCATGGCCGAGATGCGGTCCATCTCGGCGTTGACCGCCGGGTCGTTGAAGTAGGACTGGTTGCTGTTGCCCTCGGCCTTGATGGTGCGGCCGTCGTAGAGCACCGGCAGGATCGACGCCCCGCTGGGCCAGTCCGCCGCCCAGTTACCGATGTACAGGTCCCAGGGGTTGTCCTTCTTCTTGATCTCGTCGAGCTTGGCGTCGTCCGAGATGTTCCGCAGCGTGATCTTGAAGCCGGCGCGCTCCAGGTTGGCCTTGAGCTGCGCGCCCTGCTGCTGCTCGGTCGAGTTGTCGGCGACACCGAGGACCAGCTCGGGCGTCTTGCCGCCGAGCAGTTCCTTGGCCTTGTCGACGTTGCCGTTGGCGCCCGCCGGGTACGCGTCGTACGCCTTGTAGCCGATGGTGGCCGACGGCATCAGCGTGGTCATCGGCGCGGCGACGGTCTGCCCGCCCATGGCCTTGATGAGGCCCTCGCGGTCGATGGCGTAGTTGAGCGCCTGACGCACCGTCAGGTCGGTGACCCGCTGGTTGTTGATGACGAGCTGGTTGGCGCTCGGCGTCGGGGAGAGGATGGTGCGCGACTTGAGCGCGGCGTCCCCGGCCACCTTGGCGACCAGCGAGGCGGGCACGGTGTTGAAGGCGAGCGCGCTCTGGTCGGCGCCGTTGTCGGCGATCACCCGGTTGTTGGCGGCGTCCGCGGTCGGGCCGAAGGTCCACACGAACTGGTCCGGGTACTGGTGCCGGACCGGGTCGGTCTTCGGGTCCCAGTTGGGGTTGCGGTCGAGGGTGATCTGCACGCCGACCTGGTTCTTGGCGACCTTGTACGGGCCGGACGAGAACGGCTGCTTGTCCAGGTCGACGCCGGTGTCCTTGTCCGCCGGCAGCGGCGCGGTGGTCGGCAGCGAGACCGCGAACGGCAGGTCACAGCGGGGCTTGGAGAACTCGAAGCGCAGAGTCTTGGCGTCCGGCGTGCTCAGGCCCGGCGGCAGCGACGTCTTGTTCTTCTTGAAGTCCCACTTGGTGTCGAACTGCGGGGTGTCGGCCAGCCACTCCTGGATGTAGGTGGGGCCGCCGGACAGGTCCGGGTCGAAGGAGCGGGCGATGCCGTACGCGATCTCCTTGGCGGTGATCGGCCGGCCGTCCTCGAACTTCACCCCGTCCTTGACGGTGAATTCCCAGACCTTGCAGTCGTTGTTGACGTTCTTGCCCGGCGTCTCGGCCAGGTCACCGACGAGGACGAGGCCGCCCTTGCCGTCGTCCTTCCAGGTGGTCAGGTAGCGGGCGAAGAGCGGGTTGGTCATCAGACCGGCGAACGAGTACGTCCGCTGCGGGTCCAGGTGGGAGATCGGCGACTCCCGGATGATGGTGAAGGTGCCGCCCTTCGCGGCGCCGCTCACCTCCGCAGCCGGGCCCTGCGAGTCCTTCGGGTCGGTCGCGATGACCCCGGTCTGCTGCCGTTCGGTGTCCACGGTGGTGCCCTCGCCCGTGTTCTTCGAGCACGCACCCAATGCCACCACCAGAGCGATCGCGCCGCCTGCGGCAGCCACCACGCGTGGTCTCATGAAGTACCCCCTTCACCCATGTGCCGTGCGGTTTCGCCGGGGCGAGAACCGCCGACGTCCCGAGGATCGTAAGGAAGAAAACCTACGAGTTGTGTAACAGTTGTCGATAAATTTCGCCACCAGCCGTGCGGTGACCGTCCAACACGTCAGCGCAGCCGGACCCGGGGGTCGATGGCCGCGTAGAGCAGGTCCACCAGGACGTTCGCCAGCACCACGAAGACGGCCGCGATCAGCACGGTGGCCATGATGGTGGGCAGGTCGCCGGAGCGCACCGCGTCCACTGCCGTACGCCCCAGCCCCTGGATGCCGAACGTCGTCTCGGTGATCACCGTGCCGCCCAGCGCCCCGCCCACGTCCAGGCCGGCGATGGTCACCACCGGGGTGATCGCCGCGCGCAGCGCGTGCCGCCCGTACACGGTGGGTTTGGCCAGGCCCTTGGCCCGTGCGGTCCGGACGAAGTCCTCCGACAGCGTCTCCAGCATCTGCGCCCGCGACAACCGGGCGTAGATGGCCGAGAAGAGGAAGGCCAGCGCCACCCAGGCGAGCACCAGCCCACTGGCCCACTTCGCCGGATTGTCGAACAGGGAGGTGTAGCTGGGCACCGGCAGCAGCCGCAGGTTGTAGACGAACACCAGCAGCAGCACCGCGCCCACGAAGTAGAGCTGCAACGACGCGCCGGTCAGTGAGAAGCCGATGGCCAGGCGGTCCAGCCAGGTGCCCCGGCGCAGCGCCGAGATCATGCCCAGCCCCACCCCGAGCAGCAGCCAGAGGATCGCCGCGGGGATCACGATGCTCAGCGTCACCGGCAGCACCCGGGCGATGGTGTCCGAGACCGCCTCGTTGGAGACGTACGACCAGCCCAGGCAGGGGGCGTCGCACCGGCCGCCCTGGGCGCTGCCCAGGTCACGACCGGTGACGATGCCCTTCATGTAACCGGCGTACTGGCTGATCAGCGGGTCGTTGAGGCCCAGGTCGTCGCGGACGCGCTCGAGCCGCTCCGGGTTGCAGTTCTTCGGGCACATGCCGGTCACGGGGTCACGCGGCAGGGCGAAGAACATCAGGAAGGTCAGCACGCTCACCGCGAACAGAGTCAGCGTCGCGGAGAGCAGCCGCTTGATCAGAAACCGTGACATGAGTCCACCCCTACCGGGACGACTTCGGGTCGAGCGCGTCCCTCAACGCGTCGCCGAAGAGGTTGAAGGCGAACACCAGCGCGAAGATCGTGATGCCCGGGAAGAACACGTACGCCGGGTCGGTCTGGAGGAAGTCCAGACTGTCGTAGATCATCCGGCCGAAGCTCGGCGTCTCGTCGCTGAGCCCGACGCCGATGAACGACAGCGCGGCCTCACTGGTGATGAACTGCGGCACCGCGAGGGAGAACGAGACCAGGATCGGCGCCCAGATGTTCGGCAGGAGCTGCCGGAAGATGATGTGCCCCAACCCGGCGCCGCTGGCCTTGGCCGCCTCCACGAACTCCCGCTCGCGCAGCGCGATCACCTGCCCGCGTACCAGCCGGGCCGTGCTGGTCCAGCCGAAGATGGCGAACACGGCGATCAGCACACCCACCCCGAAGGCGGACGACACCTGCCCCCGCTCGCCGTAGAAGCGCAGCGTGATGGTGGGGGTGAGCGCCAGCGCGATGATCAGGAACGGCATGGCGAGGGTCAGGTCGGTGATCCAGTTGATCACCGCGTCGAGCCAGCCGCCCAGGTAACCCGCGAGCGCACCGAGCACGATGCCGATCGTGGCGGTGATCAGCGCCGCGGCGAACGCGATGAACAGCGACGTCCGCAGCCCGTAGATCAACCGGATGAAGATGTCCCGGCCCAACCCGGGCTCCAGCCCGAACCAGTGGTCCCCGGTGACACCGCCGACGTAACCCAGCGGCATGCCGAAGCCGTCCAGCAGGTTCTGGAACTGCTCGCGCGGCCCGATCCCGTACACCATCTCGACCAGCGGGGCAGCCAACCCCAACACCATGAAGAACACCAGGAGTACGCCGCTGACCACCGCCGTCCGGTCGCGGCGTAGCCGCAGCCAGGCGAGCTGACCGGGTGAACGCCCGACAACACCCTTGATCCCGGGCCCGCCCGCGTCCGCGCTGGACTCGATCTCGGCCAGCGCCACACCCTCCACCGGGGAAAGGCTCACGACGACACCTCCTCGATGATCGCGTCAGTCGCCCCTCCGGCCGCCGCACCCTCCGGGCTCGGGCTGGCCACGTCCCCTTCCGGGCTCGGGCTGGCCGCTTCCCCTTCGGGGAAGTGACACGCGGTGGCCTGCCGGCCGCCGTCGCGCGGCACCAGCGCCGGCGCCTCGGTGGCGCAGATGTCCTGCGCCTTCCAGCACCGGGTGCGGAACCGGCAGCCCGACGGCGGGTCCAGCGGGGTGGGCACGTCGCCGGTCAGCCGGATCCGGCCCGCCGGGCCGAGCTGCGTGACGTCCGGGATGGCCGAGAGCAGAGCCCGGGTGTACGGATGCTGCGGGCGCTCGTAGATGTCCGCCCGGTCGCCGAGCTCGACGATCCGCCCCAGGTACATGACCGCCACCCGCTGGCAGAAGTGCCGGACCACGGCGAGGTCGTGCGCGATGAACACGAACGCCAGGCCCAGCTCCCGTTGCAGGTCGCGCAGCAGGTTGACGACCTGCGCCTGGATCGAGACGTCCAGGGCGGACACCGGCTCGTCGGCGACGATCAGCTTGGGCCGCAGGGCCAGCGCGCGGGCGATGCCGATGCGCTGGCGCTGGCCGCCGGAGAACTCGTGCGGATACCTGTTGTAGTGCTCCGGGTTCAGCCCGACCAGATCCAGCAGCTCCTGCACCCGCGCCTTGATCCCGCCCGGCGGCTTGATCCCGTTGACCTGCAACGGCATCGCCACGATCCGGCCCACGGTGTGGCGGGGGTTCAGCGACGCGTACGGGTCCTGGAAGATGATCTGGAGTTCCTGGCGCAGCGGGCGCAGCTCCCGTCGCCCGGCGTGGGTGATGTCCCGCCCCTCGAACTCGATGCTGCCGGCGGTCGGCTCCAGCAGCCGCACCAGCATCCGGCCGGTGGTCGTCTTGCCGCAGCCGGACTCCCCCACCAGGCCGAGCGTCTCGCCGGGGCGCACGTCGAAGTCGAGACCGTCGACCGCACGCACCAGGCCGGTGCCGCGCAGCCCCTGACGGACCGGGAAGTGCTTGGTCAGCCCGCGCACGCGCAGCAGTGGTTCGTCGGTCATCGGGCCACCCCCACTGATGCCACGTTCTCGGCGTAGATCGCGGCCCGTTCCTCGGCGCTCAGGTGGCAGGCCACCAGGTGGCCGTCCGCCCCGGCCGCGCGCAGCTCGGGCACCTGGGTGCGGGACCGGTCGCCGGCGCGGTCGTCGTAGCGGCAGCGCGGGTGGAAGGCGCAGCCGGTCGGCAGGTTGATCAGGCTGGGCGGGTTGCCGGGAATGGGCACCAGGTCCGCGTCCGCGTCGCCGTGCAGCGACGGCACGCTGGAGAGCAACCCCCAGGTGTACGGATGCTGCGGCGAGCGGAGCACCTGCTCGACGCTGCCGTGCTCGACGGCGCGTCCGCCGTACATCACCAGCACCTCGTCGGCGACCTGGCCGACGACGCCGAGGTCGTGGGTGATCAGGATGATCGCGGAGTGGAACTCGGCCTGGAGGTCGGCGAGCAGGTCCAGGATCTGCGCCTGCACGGTGACGTCCAGCGCGGTGGTCGGCTCGTCGGCGATCAGCAGCGCGGGGTCGTTGACCAGGGACATCGCGATCATCGCCCGTTGGCGCATCCCGCCGGAGAACTCGTGCGGGTACGCCTCGAAGCGGCGGGCCGCCTGCGGGATGCCGACCCGGTCCAGCATGTCCACCGCGCGCTGGCGGGCCTCGCGGCGGTTGGCCTTCGGGTGGTGCACCCGGTACGCCTCGGCGATCTGCCGGCCGACGCTGTAGTACGGGTGCAGCGCGGACAGCGGATCCTGGAAGATCATCGCCATGTCCCGGCCGCGCAGCCGGCGTACCTCCTCGTCGGACAGGCCGACCAGCTGCCGGCCGCCGACGGAGATCTCGCCGGTGATCGTGGCCCGCTTGGGGTCGTGCAGGCCGAGGATGGCCAGCGACGTGACGCTCTTGCCGGAGCCGGACTCGCCGACGATGCCGAGAGTGCGGCCCCGCTCGACGGCGAACGACACCCCGTCGACCGCGCGCACCACGCCGTCGGAGGTGTCGAACCGGACCCGCAGGTCACTCACCCGCAGGTAGGCGTCCTGGTCGGAGCGCTGCGCCGGCACGGCGGGACGGTCGTCCGGGTCCCCGGACGGCGACGGTTCCGAGCTGTCCACGGCCACCTCCCTCAGTGACGAAGAGAACTTACAACAAAGTCCCGAGGGTGAAAATAAGCTACAAAGTCGGCACGTGTCAGCGGGCCCGAGCGTAACGAGTCCGCATCGGCCCTGAACAGCCCTCACCTCGGGCATTCATGGTTTTCAGCGCACGTCAGGTGCGATCATTGGCCGAGCTTTCGGTAGAGGATGCCCGTGACACGAGGTGGAGGTGACGATGACCGCGGCGGTGTTCAACCACGAAGGCCCGTGGAGCGAAGAGGAATACCTCGCCCTCGGCGAGACGCAGCAACGCGTCGAACTCTTCGACGGGAGCCTCCACGTGACCCCAGCCCCCACCCCCCGACACCAGAACATCTCCGGCGAGCTACGCGCGGTGCTACGAGTCCCGGTTCGCGAAGCCGGCCTGCACGTCCTGGAAGCTGTGAACGTCCGCCTCCGGCCTGGCCGGATTCCGATCCCCGATCTTGTCATCACCGGCCCGATCGACTTCGACGAACTCAATGTCGAGGCGGGGGACGTGCGGCTGGTCTGCGAGATCATCTCGCCGAGCAACGCGTCGACTGACAAGGTGCTCAAGATGCACTACTACGCAGCCGCCGGCATCGAGTGGTATCTGCTGGTCGAGCAGGACAGCGGCACCATGCACCTGTACCGGCGGCGGGGCGGTCACTACACCGAGCAGTCCGTAACCCGACCGGGCGACCTGTTGATGCTCACCGAGCCGGTGAAGGCCACCATCCGGCCGGAGGATCTGCTCCCCTGACGGGTGTCGGTCGACTGGCCTAGGGTCGGTCCATGACCGAGTTCGACGCGGCCACCGCCGCCGTCCAGGCCGCCCTCGACGCGGGAGCGCGGTACGCCGACGCGCGGGTGATGCACCGCCGCTACGAGTCGATGACCGCGCGCAACGGCGACGTGGAGGAACTGACCCAGGACGAGAGCATCGGGCTGGGCGTCCGGGCGTTGGTCGGCGCGAGCTGGGGCTTTCACGCCGTACCCGATCTGTCGGACGCCGCCGCCCGCGACGCCGGCCGGCGCGCGGCCCGGACCGCGATGGCGAGCGCGCGGGTGCCGGGCCCGCCGGTCGACCTGGTCGCGGTCGAGGCGGTCGCGGCGAGCTGGGCCTCGGACTGCCGGATCGACCCGCTCGGGGTGCCCCTGTCGGACAAGGGCGACCTGCTGGTCGCCGCGACCCGCACGATGGCCGAGCACGGAGCCGACCTGGCCGAGGGGCTCTACCAGATCTGGGACACCGCGAAGTGGTTCGTCTCCAGCGAGGGCCACCGGATCGACCAACGGATCCGTGAGTGCGGCGGCGGCATCTCGGCCACCTCGATCGGTGACGGCGAGACGCAGCGGCGCTCCTGGCCCAGCTACCGGGGGCAGTACGGCACCACAGGCTGGGAGCTGGTCGAGTCGCTCGACCTGGCCGCGCACGCCGCGCAGATCGCCGAGGAGTCCCGGGCGCTGCTCACCGCGCCGCAGTGCCCGGCCGGCGAGACGGATCTGATCCTCGGCGGCGAGCAGTTGGCCCTGCAGATCCACGAGTCGGTCGGGCACGCCATCGAACTGGACCGGATCCTCGGCTGGGAGGCCGCGTTCGCCGGCACGTCCTGGCTGGACCTGGCCCAGCTCGGCTCGCTGCGCTACGGCTCCGAGCTGATGAACATCACCATCGACCCGACGATCCCCGGCGCGCTGGGCAGTTTCGGCTTCGACGACGAGGGTTCCCCCGCGGTCAAGCGGGACGCGGTGCGCGACGGTCGCTGGGTGGGAGTGCTCGCCGGCCGGGACTCGGCCGCAGTGGCCGGCCTCGACTACGGCGGCAGCGTCCGCGCCGACGGGTGGGCCCGACTGCCGATGGTGCGGATGACCAACGTCGGCCTGGAACCGGGCCCGCACACCCTGGAGGAGATCATCGCGGCGACCGACGACGGCGTGCTGATGGACCTCAACCGGTCCTGGTCGATCGACGACAAGCGACTCAACTTCCAGTTCGGCTGCGAGGTCGGCTGGGAGATCAAGAAGGGTCGCCGAGGGCGGATGCTGCGCAATCCCACGTACACCGGGATCGGCCCGCTGTTCTGGCGCTCGATGGACATGCTCTCCGGCGAGACGGTGCCGTGGGGGACGCCCAACTGCGGCAAGGGCCAACCGGGCCAGATCGGCCACACCGGCCATCCGGCCGCGCCGGCCCGCTTCCGCAACGTCCGCGTGGGGGTGTCAGCGTGAGCGCGAGGAGTGAGCCGGTTTTGCGAGCCCCGCAGTCGCGAACAGAAGGCGGTTCAGCGTGAGCGCGAGGAGTGAGCTGGAGCTGGCCGGGCAGGTCATCGAGCTGGTTCGGCGCCTCGGCGGGCCGGCCGCACAGGCCGAGGCCGTGGTGACCCGGGCGGATCTGGCGCTGACCCGGTTCGCCAACTCGGCCATCCATCAGAACGTCGCCGAGTCCACCGTCGGGGTCCGGCTGCGGGTGCACGTCGACGGGCGCACCGCCGCCGGCAGCGGCAGCGTGGTCACCACCGACGGGTTGGGTGCGCTGGTGGAGCGCACCCTGGCGGCGGCGCGGCTCTGCCCGCCCGACCCGGGCTGGCCGGGGCTGACCCCGCCGACGCCCGCGCCGGACGCCCCGCCCGTCGACGAGGCCACCGCCCACGCCGAGCCGGACCAGCGGGCCGACCGGGTCGGCGCGTTCGTGGCCGCCGCCGGTGGCCTCACCACGGCGGGCTACTGCCGCACCGCGCACCGCTCGTCGGCGTACGCCAACTCGGAAGGGCACACCGCGTACGGTCGCTCGGCGGAGGCGGCGATGGACGGCATTGCCCGGCGCGACGGCGCGGACGGGGTGGCCCGACGCTGCGTCGACCGGCTGTCCGACCTCGACGGTGCGGAGCTGGGCG
This sequence comes from Micromonospora sp. DT63, assembly GCF_049841615.1. NCBI lineage: Bacteria > Bacillati > Actinomycetota > Actinomycetes > Micromonosporales > Micromonosporaceae > Micromonospora > Micromonospora sp. DT63. The sequence continues at coordinate 423,982 of NZ_JBNCKQ010000002.1, forward strand.
CGCACGCCGCCGCGAAGGCGCAGGCGGCGGCCGATCCGGTCGAGCTGCCGCCGGGGCGCTACGAGGTGGTGTTCGAGCCGGCCGCCGTGGCGGACCTGCTGCAGAACCTCTCCTGGTTCGGCTTCAACGGCAAGCGGTACGCGGAGCGGCAGTCCTTCGCCGAGCCGGGCGCGGCCCAGTTCGACCGGCAGGTGACCCTGGTGGACGACCCGCTCGGCGCGTCGGGTCTGCCGTTCGATGCCGAGGGCACCGGCCGGCGGGCGGTGACCCTGGTCGAGGCGGGCACCACGCGGGCGGTCGCGCACGACCGCAGGACCGCCGCCGAGGCGGGCGCGCAGTCCACCGGGCACGCGATCGCCGGCGGCGCCACCTGGGGTCCGATGGCCCGCAACCTGCGGCTCTCTCCCGTGGCGGCGGGCCCGGCCAGCGCGGTGGGCCGGAGCACCACTGGCGCGGCGGCCGGCGCGGTGGTGGACACGGACACCGCGGCCCTGGTCGCCGGGGTGCGACGCGGGCTGCTGGTCACCGATCTGTGGTACACGCGGGTGCTCGACCCGAAGAGCCTCGTCGTCACCGGGTTGACCCGCAACGGGGTCTGGCTGATCGAGGACGGCACTGTCGTCCGGGCGGTCCGCGACCTGCGGTTCACCGAGTCGTACCCCCGGGCGCTGGGGCCGGGCGCGGTGCTCGGGCTGGGCTCGCGGGCGGTGCGTCAACCGGACCGGGTGGACGGCGCCTGGTGGGCGGCGCCGTCGGTGCGGCTCGCGTCCTGGCACTTCACCGGCGGCGCCTCCGGCTGACGTTCCCGACGACGCGCCGCACAACCCGCGCACTGAGGGCTTTTCCGCAGGCCAGACACACGGGACACTCCCTTGCGCGGACGGCCCGCAGAGATCGGCGTAACGTGTGTCACTTAGCTGCGTCGGTCGATCCGGCGTGGTCGTTGGTGTGCGCATGACGTGGCAGCGGGTGCGGGTTCGCCGGTCCGCGTGCCGACCGGAGAGAGACCAGCCCGCCCGTACGGGCCCGTCGAGGAGACGACTCGAATGACTTCAACGGCAACGAGGCCGCGGGGAGCGCGGGCGCGCGCCGCCATCGCGGCGAAGACGTTGCGTACCGACCGCTGGTGGTTCGCCCCGCTGATCACCGTGATCGGTCTCAGCGCCTGGGTGGCGTACGCGACGGTCCGGGTCTTCATGCACAAGTGGTACTGGGTGGACCAGTTCCACTACCTGACCCCGTTCTACTCCCCGTGCGTGACGGACCGGTGCGTCGAGCAAGCCTCGCACTTCGGCCGGTTCCTGCCCGGCTGGTGGATCATCCCGGACGCGGCGCTGACCCTGCCGTTCCTGCTGCTGTTCCGGCTCACCTGCTACTACTATCGCAAGGCGTACTACCGGTCGTTCTGGCTGTCGCCGCCGGCCTGCGCCGTCCCGGACGGGCACAAGGAGTACGGCGGTGAGACCCGCTTCCCGCTGCTCGGCCAGAACCTGCACCGCTACTTCTTCTACGCCGCCGCGATCATCTCGCTGATCAACACGTGGGACGCGATCCTCGCCTTCCATTCGCCGAAGGGTTTCGGCTTCGGCCTGGGCAACCTCGTCCTGCTGCTCAACGTGGTGATGCTCTGGGCGTACACCATCTCCTGCCACTCCTGCCGGCACATCATCGGCGGGCGGCTCAAGCACTTCTCCAAGCACCCGGTGCGCTACCGGGCCTGGACCTTCGTCTCGGCGTTGAACGTCCGGCACATGCAGCTCGCCTGGATCACCCTCGGCACCCTCGCGCTTACCGACTTCTACGTGATGGCGCTCGCGGCCGGCTGGTTCAACGACCTGCGGTTCATCAACTAAAGGGCCCCTGACATGACCACTACCACTCGCATCGAACGACACCACTACGACGTCGTCGTCATCGGGGCCGGCGGCGCCGGTCTGCGCGCGGCCATCGAGGCCCGGCTCGCCGGCAAGAAGACAGCGATCATCTCGAAGTCGCTGTTCGGCAAGGCGCACACGGTGATGGCCGAGGGCGGCGCCGCCGCCGCGATGGGCAACGTGAACAGCCGGGACAGCTGGCAGGTGCACTTCCGCGACACCATGCGCGGCGGCAAGTTCCTCAACAACTTCCGGATGGCCGAGCTGCACGCGAAGGAGTCGCCGCAGCGGATCTGGGAGCTGGAGACGTACGGCGCGCTCTTCGACCGCACCAAGGACGGCAAGATCTCCCAGCGCAACTTCGGCGGGCACGAGTACCCCCGACTGGCGCACGTGGGTGACCGGACGGGCCTGGAGCTGATCCGCACCCTCCAGCAGAAGATCGTCTCGCTCCAGCAGGAGGACAAGCGCGAGTTCGGCTCGTACGACGCCCGGATCCGGGTGTTCTCCGAGACGACAATCACCGAGCTGCTGCTCGACGGCGACCGGGTCGCGGGCGCCTTCGGCTACTACCGCGAGTCCGGCGAGTTCATCCTCTTCGAGGCGCCGGCCGTGGTGCTGGCCACCGGCGGTGTCGGACGCTCCTACAAGGTCACCTCGAACTCGTGGGAGTACACCGGGGACGGGCACGCGTTGGCGCTGCGCGCCGGGGCGACCCTGATCAACATGGAGTTCCTCCAGTTCCACCCGACCGGCATGGTCTGGCCGCCCTCGGTGAAGGGCATCCTGGTCACCGAGTCGGTGCGTGGTGACGGTGGGGTCCTGAAGAACTCCGAGGGCAAGCGGTTCATGTTCGACTACGTCCCCGACGTCTTCCGCAAGCAGTACGCGGAGACCGAGGAGGAGGCGGACCGCTGGTACACCGACCCGGACAACAACCGCCGCCCGCCGGAGCTGCTGCCCCGCGACGAGGTGGCCCGCGCGATCAACAGCGAGGTCAAGGCCGGCCGGGGCTCCCCCGCGGGCGGTGTCTTCCTGGACATCGCGAGCCGGCGCTCGGCCGACGAGATCCGCCGCCGGCTGCCCTCGATGTACCACCAGTTCAAGGAGCTGGCCGACGTCGACATCACGGCCGAGCCGATGGAGGTTGGGCCGACCTGCCACTACGTGATGGGTGGCGTGGAGGTGGACCCGGACTCGGGTGCCGCCTTCGGCCACGTACGCGGTCTGTTCGCCGCCGGTGAGGTCTCCGGCGGCATGCACGGCTCCAACCGCCTCGGCGGCAACTCCCTGTCCGACCTGCTGGTGTTCGGCAAGCGGGCGGGCGGGCACGCGGCCAGCTACGCCGACGGGCTGTCCGCCCGGCCGAAGGTGGCCGTGGACGCGGTCGAGGCGGCCGTGGAGACCGCCCTGGCGCCGCTGCAACGGGACACCGGCGAGAGCCCGTACACCCTCCAGCAGGACCTCCAGGCGGTCATGGGGGATCTGGTCGGCATCATCCGGCGCGAGGGCGAGCTGGCCGACGCGCTGGTGCGACTGGCCGAGCTGCGCGAGCGGGTCGCCAAGGTGAGCGCCGCCGGCGGCCGGCGCTACAACCCGGGGTGGCACCTGGCCCTGGACCTGCGCAACATGCTGGTGGTCTCGGAGTGCACCGCGAAGGCGGCGCTGGAGCGGCAGGAGTCGCGCGGCGGGCATACCCGGGAGGACTATCCGGCGATGGAGCCGAAGTGGCGGCAGGTCAACCTGGTCTGCTCGCTGGACGGCGACAGCGTACGGCTGACCCGCAAGCCGCTGCCGAAGATGCGGGCGGAGCTGATCGGCCTCTTCGACCGGGCCGAGCTGGCCAAGTACCTCACCGACGAGGAGCTCGCCGACTTCGACGCTTCCGTCGCCGACGCTGGAGAGGCGGACAACCGATGAGCGCGAAGCGTCAGTTCCGGATCTGGCGGGGCGACGAGACCGGCGGCGACCTGCAGGATTACATGGTCGAGGTGAACGAGGGCGAGGTCGTCCTCGACGTCATCCACCGCCTGCAGGCCACCGACGCGCCCGATTTGGCCTGCCGGTGGAACTGCAAGGCCGGCAAGTGCGGCTCCTGCTCGATGGAGATCAACGGCAAGCCGCGACTGGGCTGCATGACCCGGATGTCGACCTTCGGCGACGAGGAGACCGTCACGGTCACGCCGCTGCGGACCTTCCCCGTCATCCGGGACCTGGTCACCGACGTCTCGTTCAACTACGAGAAGGCGCGGGAGACCCCGGCGTTCGCCCCTCCGGCGGACGTCGCCCCGGGCGACTACCGGATGCAGCAGGTCGACGTCGAGCGCTCGCAGGAGTTCCGCAAGTGCATCGAGTGCTTCCTGTGCCAGAACGTCTGCCACGTGATCCGCGACCACGAGGAGAACAAGCAGGCGTTCTCCGGCCCGCGGTACTTCATCCGGGCGGCCGAGCTGGACATGCACCCGCTGGACGCCCGGACCGACCGCAAGGAGTACGCGCAGGCCGAACAGGGCCTCGGTTTCTGCAACATCACCAAGTGCTGCACCGAGGTCTGCCCCGAGCACATCAAGATCACCGACAACGGGATCATCCCCATGAAGGAACGCGTCGTCGACCGCAGGTACGATCCCCTTGTGTGGCTTGGTAGCAAGATCTTCCGTCGGGGCGAGACGCCCCAGACCAGCGTGACCACCGCCCGTCAGGGCTCGGCGACGTCGTCGGGTGCGACCCGGGGCGGGTTGCACTCGCACGCGGGTGGCTCGCACGACCAGCGGGCCGAGGCGCAGGCGCAGGCCGGCGTCAACTGGGACCGGGAGGTGCCCCACCCGACCGCTCCGGCGGTCGACGACCGGGGTCGGCTGCCGCTGACCGAGCTCACCTTCGACCGGGCCGCCGCGCCGTCGCCGTTCGGCGACGACGTGAGCTTCCCGCTGCCTCCGGAGCACCTCAACTTCGCGCACCCGGATCAGGACGACAAGCACTGAGCAAGACCACCCGAACGGGGGCCCCGGCAATTGCCGGGGCCCCCGTCCCATTCCCCCACCCCGGCTGACCCCGTTGATCATGAAGTTATTGCCCTGGGCGACCGGCGTGTCGCCGCAATAACTTCATGATCAACGAGTGAGGAGGCGGGGGCGCAGGGCGGCGACTATCGGTGCGTCGGCGGGGAGCCAGGTGACCTCGTCCAGCTCGTCGGCGGCCAGCCAGCGCAGCGCCTGGTGCTCCAGCGCCTGCGGCTCGTCGTCGTGCAGGAGGCTGGCCGCGTACACCTTGAGCACCGAGCGGCCGTGGGCCATCCGGACGTCGCGGCCGACCCGGTCGCCGATCTCCACGCGTACGGCCAGCTCCTCGGCGCATTCCCGGATCAACGCGTCGGTCTCGGCCTCGCCGGGCTCGACCTTCCCGCCGGGGAACTCCCACATTCCGGCCACCTCTGGTGGGGCGGAACGCGCACAGGCGAGCACCCGTCCGTCCCGGATGATCGCCGCTCCCACGATCACCTTCGGGTCCCGTCGTTCGGCCTGCCCGCCGCCATTAGCCCGTTCGGTCTGCACGGGCGTCCAGGGTGCCAGATCAATCGGCGGTTTGGGTACCGACGCCGTCCGCTAGGCCAATAGAACACGGAAGTGTGGGCGTGGACACCTTTACCGAGCGACGACAGACTAGAAGGCACCGACAAGACACGGGATGGCGACGATTTGGCCACAAGCCGGCAACGGCGCTTGGGGGGTGCGGTGATGCGCGTGCTGTTCAACAGCCGAGCCAAGCACGACTACCTGTCCGACGCGTTGACCTTGCTAACCGGTTGGACGCGGGAGGGTGAACAGATCCGGCGGACGCTCGTGATCGACGATACCCAACACGCGGCGCTGACTGAACGGGTCAAGGTCGTCGCCGACGCTCTGCACCTGCGTCCCGAGATCAGCCGCCGGTCCGACAGCACCCAGATCCGGGTCGGGCACGGCAACGACGAGCCGCTGACCGAGGGCGAGGTCCTGCTGGCCGCCCGCATCGAGGACGCCTACCGGGCGGTCACCGAGTCCTGACGCCCGACTGGGCGGCCACCTCCACGTCCTGCGGATACCAGCGCAACTCCACCACGTTGCCGTCCGGGTCGCTGACGTAGATCGAGGTCGCCGAGCCGCGTGCACCGAACCGGTCGACCGGCCCGGTCAGCACCGTGAAGGCACCCGATTCGACCACCCGAGCCCAGTCCAGCGGTGCCACCACCAGGCAGAAGTGGTCGACGTTGGTGCCGTGCCGGCCGCCCTGGACGAGGTCGATGATGCTGTCGCGGCTGACCCGCACGGACGGGAACGGCGCGGTGCCCACGCGCCACTCGTCGACCCGTACCGGCGCCAGGCCGAGTTGACCGCAGTAGAAGCCCAGTGCCCGTTCCACGTCGGCGACGGTCAGCACCAGGTGGTCGAAGCCGGTCACCCGCACCGCGCTCACCTCTTTTCCAGCTCGGCTGCCGCGCGCAGCCAGTCGGTGAACAGGGCCGGGTCGATGTCGGCCACAGCGCGCAGTTTCACCGCCGCCATCGTCCCCGCACCGGGAACCAGCCGCCCAGCCGGGTCGGCGATCTCCTGCCCGCGCCACAGCCCGAACGCGACGTACGACCCGTACGCCTTGAGCAGGCAGACCGGCCGCTGGCCGACCCGGGCGCCCAACCCCCAGACCGGGTGGCCGTGCCAGATCCCGCCTGTCGCACCGGGCAGGGCCGCCGTGATGATCGGCGTCAGTTTCTCCCCTGTCTCGCGCAGTGGGTCGGCCAGGCCGGCCAGGTAGTCCTCGATGCTCATGTCGCAGCCCTTCTGTCAGGTGTTCCCTGCCGCGTTCACGATCCCCGCACGGCGGACGCCGACCAAGACCCGATGCCGCTACGATCGTTGCCCACAGGTCAACGGTGGGAGCGACGTGCTGGAGCGGTACGAGGTCGAGACGTTCCTGACGCTCGCCGAGGAACTGCACTTCGGCCGGACCGCCGAGCGGCTGACGGTCAGCACCGGGCGGGTGAGCCACGTGATCAAGAAGCTGGAGCGTCGGATCGGTGCGCCGCTGTTCGCCCGCACCAGTCGGGTCGTCCGACTCACTCCGATCGGCCGGCAACTCGCCGACGAACTGGCCCCCCTGGTCGCCGGCATGGACGAGGCCGTCCGGCGGGCTGTCGACGCCGGCCAGGGCGTCACCGGGACACTCCGGGTGGCGTTCCTCGGCGAGTGGACCGCTCCCGTGCTGCTACGGGCCGTGGCCCTGTTCGGCGAACGGCATCCCGACTGCCGGGTGGAGATGCACGAGGCGCAACTGTCCAACACCCGGTCCGGGCTGCTCGACGGCTCGACCGACGTGTTGATCGCCTCGTTCCCGTTCGACGGGATGGCCACCGGCCCGGCGCTGCTCTCCGAGGGCCGGGCGCTGGCGGTGGCGGCGGGTCACCCGCTCAGCCGGGAGGGCTCGGTGTCGCTGGAGGTGCTCGCCGATCACCCGGTGGTGCAGTACCCGGCGGTGACCTCGGCGGAGTTCAAGCGGGACCGCACCCCGGAGCGCACCCCGACCGGCCGCCCGGTTCCGAAGGGCCCGATCGGGAACACTTTCTCGGAGATGCTGTCGTTGGTAGCGCTGGGCCGGGGCGTACTGCCGGTGGGTGAGCACACGCTGCGCTACTACCCACGCCCCGACGTGGCGTACGTGCCCATCCACGACGCGCCACCGATCGAACGCGGGCCGGTCTGGCTGCCCAGCAACACCACCACCCGGGTACGCGAGTTCGTGCGCGCCGCTACCGACGCGAACGCGTCGTGAGGCACGGCGAGTTCCAGCATCCCCGCCTGGTCGCTGTCTACGAGCCCGTCGGCCACGGCGACGGTGAGTTCGTGGTCATCGCCCGGGCCGGCGGGTTGGCACCGGTTTTCTAGCCTGGAACGCATGGCGAACATCGCGTACGACCGCAAAGAGCAGGTCCAGCAGATCGAGAGCGGCCTCCTCGACGGCGAGCAGATCATCGCCGTCTACGACGCCGTCGGCACCGGCACCGGGTTCATCGGGCTGACCGACCGCCGGGTGATCATCCAGGACCGTTCCTTCGTCGGGAAGCGGTTCGCGATCACCAGCATCCCGTACTCGAAGATCACCAGCGTGAGTGTGGTCAGCAACAAGTCCTGGGGCGGCTCGTTCTTCTCCACCGGAGCGATCGCCATCCACGTCGGCACGCACACCTACGAGGTCGAGTTCCGTGGTGCGCAGAAGAGCCACCACGTACACAACGTGATCCTGCACCACATCTCCTGACCCGAAGTCCCGCCACGGGCCCGGCCGGCGTAATTGCCTTGCCGGGCCCGTGGCGTCTCTGGTGTCCTCGGTCCACCGCCGCGCGAAAGGAGCAGCCGACATGCCCCACTCGACGAAGTCCCTCCGACCCGACCTCATCCGATCCGAGGAATCGAGACTTCGTGAGCAGAACTGCTCCCCTGACCTCGGCGCCGTCGCGCGCCACTGACACCGACCCCGGAGGCCGCTGATGTCGGTCTTCGACGATCCCGGCCTCTTCGGCCGGCTGTGGGCCGCCGACTACGACGGCCCCGGTAACCCCGACCCGATGCCGGCTGTGGACTTCCTGGCCGAGCTGGCCGATGGCGGACCGGTCCTCGAACTGGCGATCGGCACCGGCCGCGTCGCGCTGCCACTGGCCGAGCGTGGCCTCACCGTGCACGGCATCGAGGGGTCCGCGGAGATGCTGGCGCAGATGCGGGCCAAGCCCGGCGGCGACCAGATCCCCGCGGTCGTCGGCGACATGGCCGACGTGGCAGTGCAGGGCCCGTTCCGCCTTGCGTACCTGGTCTTCAACACCCTGTTCAACCTGGTGGACGCCGAGCGGCAGGCGGACTGTTTCCGCAACGTCGCCCGGGTGCTGTCGCCGGGCGGCGCGTTCGTCATCGAGACGTTCGTACCCGACCCGCGCAGCTTCGACGCCGACGAGCAGGTGCAGGTCCGCGAGGTGACCGAGGACTCCGCGACGATCCGACTGCACCGGTACGACCGGCCGGCGCAGCGGTTCATCCGGCAGACGATCACCTTCGACGGTGACGGTGTGCACCTGAGGCCGTTCGCCATGCGCTACGCCTGGCCGCACCAGATCGACGAGATGGCGCGGCAGGCCGGGCTCCGGCTCACCGAGCGGTACGCCGACTGGCACCGGCGGCCGTTCCAGGCCGACAGCCCGTCACACATCTCCGTCTACCGGACGGAGTAACGGCGGTTGGTCGACTCCGGTTCCGGGAATCCAGGGCATCGAGGCCCTTGATCCCCCGACGTCAAGGAGCCGGAGTCGATCTCCGCCCGCGGAAAGGGAGACGCCGCCATGAGCAGACGGGCCATCCAGGCAGTCCTGGCCCTGTCGGTCGTCCTGATGGCCACCGGCATCATCCTGAAGGTGACCGGGGACGGCGGCGCCGACACCGCCGGCGCCTGGGCGGTGTCGCTCGCCTCGGTGGGTTCGATCGTGGCGGCCGTCGGCTCGTCCTTCCGGGCCTCCCGCGACGGCGACAGCCCAGACCGGAAGTCTGGCTGAGATCCGGCCACGTTCCGCTTCAAGCGGATTCTGCTGGCAGCAGTCCCCTCTGGTCTGCGCGGCCACCACAGGGTCAGCTGGCACCATGCCACCACAGCCCGCCCGCCTCCTGCGCGCCTCGCCCTACCGGCCGGTGGTGAGTCACCCACTGCTCAGACGGATCCTGCCCGGCCTGGCCGTGTCCGCTCTCGGCGACGGCATGGCGCTGGTCGCGGTGACCTGGCTTGCCATCCAGCTCGCGCCGCAGGGCCAGCACGGCCCGTGGATCGCGGTCGCGGTGGCCGCGTACACCCTGCCCAGCGCGGCCGGGACGGTCATCTTCGGTCGGTTGCTGCGCGGGCGCAGCGGCGCTCAGCTCGCCGGTTGGGACGCGATCCTGCGGGCCGCCGCGCTCGCGGCGATCCCGATCGCCCACCTCGCCGGCATGCTCACCATCGGGCTGTACGTCGTCCTGCTCGCCGCGTCCGCGCTACTGCACTCGTGGGGCTCCGCCGGACGGTTCACGCTGATCGCCGAGCTGCTGCCCCAGCGCCACCACCTGCCCGCCAACGCGGTGCTCACCACCATCTCCGGGTTCGCCACCATCGTCGGTCCTCCGCTGGCGGGCATCCTGATCGGCTGGGCGGGCCCGGTGTGGGTCATCGCCGTCGACGCCGCGACGTTCGCCGTGCTGGCGCTCACCTATCGCCTCGCCCTTCCCGCCACCGGGACGATCCATTCGTACGAGCGCGGCGCCTCACGTACCGCCGGCCTCGCGGTCATCCGCCGTCAGCCGGCGCTGCTGGGCCTGCTGGTGCTGAGCGTCGCGTTCTTCTTCCTCTTCGGCCCGGTGTACGTCGCCATGCCGCTGCACGTCACCGACGACCTGCACGCGTCCGCGACGCTGCTCGGTGCGTACTACACCGCCTTCGGCGCCGGTGGCCTCGTCGGCGGCGTGGTGGCCGGGCACCTTCGCCACTGGCCGCTACGGGCCACCACCATCGGCATCGTCATCGGGTTCGGCGTCGCCATGCTGCCCCTCGGCCTGGGCATGCCCATCGGCCTGTCCCTGCCGGCGTTCGCCCTGGCGGGCCTGATCTGGGCGCCGTACATGTCCACGTCGATGGCGTTGTTCCAGCGCAGCGCGTCCACCGAGCAGCTGCCCGCGGTGCTCGCCGCGAACGGCGCCGTCCTCGTGCTCGCGGTGCCGCTCGGCACGATGCTCGGCGGCCCGCTGGTCGGCGCCGTCGGCGCACGTCCGACGCTGCTGCTCTGCGCCGTGGCGATCGTCGTCCTCGGCCTGGTGGCTGCCGGGTTCAGCCTGGCACGGCGGGATGGGACGGGTTCGGGCGCCACTGAGGTCAGTGCCCGTCGCCGATCTGGACGTCGTCCGGCGCCGGCCGGCCGCGCCCCGTCTCCACCAGCTCCTTGAGACTCATCAGGAAGATCGCCCACTTGGTACTGCACTCGTGCATGAGTTCGGTCGGCTCGCGCCAACCCGTGTGCGTGAAATCAACGATCGTGTACCTCCCACGCTGGTTGAAGCGCCAGTTCACCTCGGTGCCGATCCACTCGTCGGGGCCACCGGTGACCCGCCACCGCACCCGTCCGGCCGGGTCCAGCTCGATGATCTCCAGATCGAACCCGCCGTCGGCACCGAACCGGACGGCCAACTGCCCGCCGACCTCGTCCTTTCCGGTCGTGTCGATCGACCACCAGCCCGCGACGCCCTCGGGAGTCGCCACCGCTTGGTAGACGTCGCCGAGCGGGGCGACCACGCCGACCTGATGCAGAATGTCCACCACTTCAGACTCCTTCGCCTCAACTACCTGCAACCTTTGGTTGCGTCACCATACGACGACCGCCCACCGTCGTGCAACCTTTTGTTGCGCCTCACGATCCCGTCGTACCCGAGGCACACAATGCGGTGCATGTCTGAGTCAGCGCCGCAGCGGCACCACACCATCGACTACATCGAGTTCACCGTGACCGACCTCGCCGAGGCCAAGCGGTTCTACGCCGACGCGTTCGGCTGGCAGTTCACCGACTACGGGCCGGGGTACGCGGGCATCCGCAGCCCGCACGGTGACTCCGCACCGGAGGTGGGTGGCCTCCGCCTGGACGAGGAGGTGCGGACGGGCGGCCCGCTGGTGCTGCTCTACTCAGGTGACCTGGACCGGTCCGTGCAGGCGGTGAAGGAGGCCGGGGGTCAGGTGGTCAACGGACCGTACGAGTTCCCCGGAGGCCGCCGGTTCCACTTCACCGACCCCAGCGGCAACGAGTTGGGCGTCTGGGCCGAGCAGTAGCGCGCCGGGCGGCTCGGGGCCGGCGACGGCGGAGTCTCGGTGGCCGACTGAGCCCGTCAGCGCCGGCGGGCGCGCAGCACGCCGGTCAGCATCGGCAGGTCGAACTCGCCCTCGGCGGTCTCCGGCCTGCTCCCGAGGAAGTCGCGGATCCGGCCGAGCGTGGCCTCCCGGTCCGGTTCCGGCATGACCAGCATTCCGGCCCGGGTCCCGAGTGTCGCGACGAGGGAATCGGCGGTACGGCGCTGCCCGTGCGGAAACTCGGCCTGCTCCGACGAATCGAACCGGGAGGCCAGGCCGGTGCTCGGAACGAGCATGGCAGCGGTCGCCGCGCGCCAACTGGTGAGCGTGTCGCGCGGGCCGATCGCCGCACTCCCGCTGACCCCTTCGAGCTCGGCGACCCAGTCGATCCGGTCGTCCATGATGTTCCACAGGCCCGCCAGCACGCCTCCGGGTGCGAGGACCCGGGCGATCTCCGGCCCCGCGACGGCCATGTCGAACCAGTGCAGGGCGTTGCCGGCCAGCACGGCGTCGACCGACGCGTCCGGCAACGGGATCGCCTCGGCGCTACCCGGCAGGGCACGAGCGGCAGGCATCACACGGCGCAGCTCGGCGAGCATCGCCGGGTCGGGTTCGACAGCGACGACGTCCGCGCCAACGGCCACCAGCGTGTGGGCCAGCTTGCCGGTGCCGGCGCCGAGGTCGAGCACTCGCGGGCCGGGCGCGAACTCAAGCGCCCACCGCACCGCGGCCTGCGCGTAATCCGGGCGGTGCTCGGCGTACGCGGACGCCGCCGACCCGAACGACGAACTGAGCAACGTCCGCTCTCCCACCGAACACCGTCCCTCTGCCTGTCCACGCCGGACCCACATCCTCCCCCAATTTCAGGATGTCGGGGTGTCCCGGCCGTCCGGATACCCCGGTTTCCAGGAATCCGAGTCGATCAGGCCCGCTGTGGACAACGGCCCGACAAACGGCGGGGCCGAGCTCTCGCGCGCTTGGTGAAGGATGGCCTCATGAGCTGGGTCACGAACATCCTGCTGTCGGTAGACATCACCGAGGACAGCGCACTGGTGGACGAGTTCGATCGATGGCTCCAGACCCTGGCTTCACGGCAAGGGCAACCCGAGGTCAAGGGCGTCGGTTCTCTTCGCCCCCTGCACGACAACCCGGAGGCATGGGGCGGCGTGAAGTATCCCGAGGCGATGCTGTGGGCCGGCGTGTTGAACAAGGCCGACGTCGCGTCTGTCGTCCGCCGGTTCGGTGCTACCGGCTGGCGCGTTCCCCAACTCGTCCAGCTCCTCGTCCAGGACCAGGAGCAAGGTGCGTTCCGGTTATGGATGATCCGTGACGGAGGGGTCCGTCAGTACGCACCCCTACCCGACTTCGACGCGGACGAGTAAGTCTCATGCCGGAGACGTTGGATCGGAATCACACGTTGAAGCGGAACTCCACCACGTCGCCGTCCTGCATGACGTACTCCTTGCCCTCGATGCGGACCTTGCCCGCCGCCTTGGCCGCCGCCATCGATCCGTGCTCGACCAGGTCGTTGTAGGAGACCACCTCGGCCTTGATGAAGCCGCGCTGGAAGTCCGAGTGGATGACACCCGCGGCCTCCGGCGCGGTGGCGCCGACCGGGACGGTCCAGGCGCGCGCTTCCTTGGGGCCGGCCGTGAGGTACGTCTGGAGCCCGAGCGTACGGAAGCCGACGCGGACGAGCTGGTTGAGGCCGGGCTCGTTCTGCCCGATCGACTCCAGCAGCTCGCGGGCCTCCTCCTCGGGCAGGTCCACCAGCTCAGATTCGATCTTGGCGTCCATGAAGACGGCCTCGGCGGGCGCGACCAGGGCGCGCAGTTCGTCGAGGAACGTCTCGTTGGCCAGCTCGGCCTCGTCGACGTTGAAGACGTACAGGAAGGGCTTGGTGGTGAGCAGGTGCAGCTCGCGCAGGTGCTCCAGCTCGATCTTGGCCGCGGCGGCCCCGGAGTAGAGCGTGGTGCCGCCGTCGAGCACCTCGATCGCGGCCTTCGCGGCGGCGACCGCGGCGAGGCGGTCCTTGCGGAGCTTGGCCTCCTTCTCCAACCGGGGCAGCGCCTTGTCCAGGGTCTGCAGGTCGGCGAGGATCAGCTCGGTGTTGATCGTCTCGATGTCGTCGGCCGGGGAGACCTTGCCGTCGACGTGCACCACGTTCGGGTCGGAGAAGGCCCGGACGACCTGGCAGATCGCCGAGGCGTCCCGGATGTTGGCCAGGAAGGCGTTGCCCCGGCCCTGCCCCTTCGACGCCCCACGGACCAGGCCGGCGATGTCGACGAACGACACCGGGGCCGGCAGGACCTTCTGCGAGGAGAAAATCTCGGCCAGCTTGCCCAGCCGCTCGTCGGGGAGCCCGACCACGCCGACGTTGGGCTCGATGGTGGCGAACGGGTAGTTCGCCGCCAGCACGTCGTTCTTGGTCAACGCGTTGAAAAGCGTGCTCTTGCCGACGTTGGGCAGGCCGACGATGCCGATGGTGAGACTCACGACGGGCCAGCTTACGCCGGTGCCGGAGGTGCCGGTCC
>NZ_JBNCKQ010000002.1:438360-558304 GCF_049841615.1 Micromonospora sp. DT63
GCGACGTTGGGCAGGCCGACGATGCCGATGGTGAGACTCACGACGGGCCAGCTTACGCCGGTGCCGGAGGTGCCGGTCCAGGCGGCTCCGATTCCACCGGGTCGGACGCTGCGTCCCCTCGCGCATCGGCGGGTCCGGGCGCTGGTGTCCCGTTGCTACCCTCTCGATGTCGGGTGCGGCGTGAGGGGGCGTTGTGGACCAGGTGACCGAATTCGACAGACTGTTCCAGCAGACCCGACAGGCACTGGCGTCGATGCGTTCGACCGGGCAGGCCCCCGACGGCCTGGACGTCGAGCCGGCACGGGGCACCGGGTCTGCGGCGGGCGGTCAGATCGAGGTCGTGGCGGTCGGCCAGCATGTCCAGTCGGTGACCGTGGATCCGCGCGCGCTTCGGATGGGCGCCGAGATGCTGGGCGAGCAGATCACCATGGCGGTCAACGCCGCGCTGGATGACCTGCGCCTCGCGGCCGGCGAGGCCGCGGACGCGCCAGCGGTCGACCCGGTGGCGCTGGGCCAGCAGCTCGACGAGTTGCAGAACGAATCGGTGCGCAGCATGGCGGCGATGACCGATGCGCTCACCGACGCGGTGCGGCGCATCCAGCAGGCAGCGAGGTGATGTCATGCGCGAGGACCTTCAGGTGCACCCGCCCGCGCTGCGACAGGGCGGCGGCCACCTGACGACTGTGGCCGAGCAACTGGCCGCGCAGTGGGAGGCGCTGCGCGCGCGGACGGCCTCGATGGGCGACATCTTCGGGGACGACGACGTGGGCGGCCTGATTGGCATGTCGTACCAGGTGGCCGAGGAGATCGCGGCGGAGTGCCTCGGGTCGGTCGTGGACGGGCTGCGCGGCTTCGGTGCCGGGTTGGGCCTGATGGCCGACCAGTACGACTCGGTTGAGCAGGACAACGACGCCCAGTTCACGACGATGAGCTGGTAGGCGGGTCGATGGGGATCATGCTGCCCGGTGAGCTCGCCGGCCTGTTGAACGAGCTGGGTTACACCTGGCCCAAGTCGGACGAGACAAAGATGTTCGAGCTGGGTCAGATGTGGATGGAGATGGCCGACTCGCTGCACAACGCGGCGGCGGAGGGTACGGCGGCCGCGCAGCGGGTGCTGACCGGCAACCAGGGCGATGCGTTGACCGCGTTCCAGGAGCGCTGGGAGTCCGACGGTTCGGCGATGTCGGTGCTGCGGGACGGCGGCACCGGCGCACAGATGGTGGCGGCGACGCTCTTCGTGTGCGCGCTGATCGTCCTCGCCCTGAAGATCAACGTGATCGTCCAGCTGGTCATCCTGCTGGTGCAGATCATCCAGGCGATCGCGACTGCCGCTCCGACGTTCGGGGCCTCGCTGCTGGAGATCCCCGTCTTCAAGAAGCTCACCGACATCGTCCTGAACATGCTGATCGACCAGGCCATCGGGGTGGTGCTCGGATGACCTCTCCCCTGCCCGAGTTGTACGTCGGCGTCGACGTGGAGGCGGACGGGCCGATCCCCGGGCCGAACAGCATGATCTCGTTGGGGATGGCCGTGGCCGGTCGCCCGGATCTGACCTTCTACACCGAGCTGCGGCCCATCTCCGACGAGTTCGTGCCGGCCGCGCTGGCCGTGTCGGGTCTGGACCGCGACCGTCTGCTCCGCGAGGCGCCCACCGCGTCGGAGGCGATGGCAGCGGCGGCGGCCTGGGTCAACGGGCTGCGCCGGATCGGCCGCCCGGTCTTCCTCGCCGCTCCCGCTGTCTGGGACGGCATGTTCGTGCACTGGTACTTCGTACGCTTCGTCGGTCACAGCCCGTTCGGCGCCACCGGTTCCGGCGTCGACCTGCGCAGCTACTGGATGGGGCTGACCGGCAGCGAGTGGGTCCAGACCCGCAAGGGCAAGATCAAGCACGAGCTGGGTCTGCACGACGTACCGCACACCCACCACGCCGGCGAGGACGCCGCCGAACTGGCGCAGGTCTTCGACGCCGTGCTGCGCCGCCGCCAGTCCGGCGGGCTGGAATGACCGGCCGTCGACGGGACCTGCCGGACGGCGCCACGACGGCCGCCCGGGGCATCGTGGCGCAGGCCGCCCGGAGCATGATGCGACGGGCCGACGACGTGGCGGGCGAGACGGCCCAGGCGGCGACCACCCGGGCCGCCCGGCAGATCCCGCAGGGGTTCACCGAACGGCAGTGGACCCGGTTCGCCCGGGGTGCCCGGCAGACCCAACGGCAGGCCGGGCTGCCCGACGGGGACCTGGTGGCTCACGGCAGCCGGGTGAAGGGCACCGCCCGCCCGGACTCCGACATCGACGTGGCGCTCATCGTCGACGACAAGACCTTCTTCGACCTGGCCGAACGCTCCCTGTCCCGGGCGCCGGACGGGACCCGGCTGCGCAAGACGATGCTGCGCCGGATCAACGAGAACGGTCAGCTCGCCAGCTTCGACCTGGGCACCGATTTCACCCACCTGCGCCGTGAACTCATGGACACGCACGTGCCGCACAAGGTGCAGTTCTCCGTGCTACGCCGGGGCGGCAAGTTCGACAACGGCCCGTTCCTCCCGCTCGATTGAGCGGCTCCGCATCTGGCAAGGTGGCAGACGTGCAGACGACGTTGCAGTTCCTCATCATGGTCGACGGCCCGCTGACGGCGGCGGAGCTGCTCGACCTGATCCGCACCCGGCTGCCCGACGCGGTGCCCTACCGCCGGGACTCGGTGGACGTCCGGGGCAACCTGCTGGAGATCAACCCCAACGAGGACGCCGACCCGCGGCTCGCCGCCACCGACGAGGACGACTACCTCTACTTCCGGTGGCGGGTGGAGCTGACCCCGATGGACCGGACTGTCGACGAGTCGCACCAGATCGCCCTCGCCCGGGAGCTGCTGCGATCGATCGAAGGGCCGCAGGTGCGGGCGACCGTGTGCGCCGCGTTCGAGGATCGGGTCTGACCGGCGCTCAACCGAGCAGGCGGGGCGCGATGACCGTCTCCCGCACAGTGCCGTCCGCGCCGCGGCTCACCTCGTACGCCGAGACGCCCTCGCGGTCGGCTACCGCCTCGACCAGCCGGGTCCCCCGGTAGACCAGGCCGACGCCGTCGTCGGTGCAGTGGCTGGTCGGCAACGTGCCGTCGCCGACCAGCTCGTGCATCAGCGGTCGACGCTGGCCCTCGCTGTCGTAGTGCACGCCGTTGCCGTACGGCAGCCAGCCCAACGCCTCGGTGAACCCGCGCAGGCGGGGTCCGAAGCTGTCGGTGGCGCCGCCCACGTGCCAGCAGATCGAGCCGGCCGAGACGCCGGCCAGCACCACGCCGGCCTGCCAGCACTCGTGCAGGATCTCGTCGAGCCCGTGCACCCGCCAGACCGCGACGAGGTTGGCCACGCTGCCGCCGTCGACCCAGATCACGTCCTGGGCGAGCAGGTGAGCGCGGACGTCGTCGACGTTGGGCATCGGAAAGAGGGCAAGGTGCGACAGTCGGAACCGGGTGGCTGCAAACGCGCCGTAGACGGCGGCCAGCGTGGTGGGCTGGTCGCCGACGGCCTGCCCGAGGTAGCAGATGCGCGGCTGCGGACCGGCCTCGGCCAGCTCCGCCGCCAGCTCGAAGACAGGGCTGGGACGCATGTCGTACGGCCCGCGGCCGCCCCGGAAGAAGCCCATGCTGGTGGCGATGATGGTCGGCTCGCTGGCGGGCATCGGACATCCTTCCGTCGGGGCGGTACCGCCTCATCCTGCCGCAGCCACGGGGCGGCCGGTCACGCCCCCAGGTGTCGGCCGCTGCGCTGGCGGGGCACCTCGACCTCGGGCCAGTCGTCCGCGGGCGGCCGGTCGGCCGGGGGCAGTTGCGCCGCGGCGGCCCGGGGCAGGGTGAACCGGTCGGCGGCGGCCGGGCCGGCCGAGAACGACTCGCGCAGCATCCAACGCACCTCGTCGGCAGTCCAGCCCAACCCGGCCCGCGCGGCGATCTCGCGCACCAACCGCCGACCGACGCGGGTGTCGTCGTCGTAGAAACGCATGCACCAGTGGTGGGTCCACATCCCGAGTGCGCGCACGCCCGCGTCGTCGAGTGAGCCGACCAACCGGCCGCAGGCGGTGTCGGCGAAGGCCTGCTCGGGGTCGGCCGCCCGGTCCCGTTCGATGGCGCCGACGGCGGCCGGCGCGACGGCCCGCATCCGGCGGTAGAAGGACTGCGCCACCGCACGGGGCAGCGGCGGGAACGCGCCAGGTGTCGACGCCGCCGCCCAACCCGCCACGCTCGTCATGTCCCCCATCCCCTTCTTCAGTTGGTGGCCGGACGGTACACGTCACGACCGACACTTCCGGTCGGAAAACACCCAGGATCGTGGATAGCGACGATGGCCCGGGGCGTCTGTATCTGTGACAACGAAACGGGGGTGGTGGGTGGACGAGGACGAACGCGCTCGGCTGGCCGAGTTCGTCGGCAGCCGGACACCGGCGCTGATGCGGGTCGCGTACCTGCTGACCGGGGACCGCAACGCCGCCGAGGACCTGTTCCAGTCGGCGTTGGCGCGGACCATCCCGAAGTGGGAGACCATCCGGCACGCCGACCCCGAGGGGTATCTCCGCGTGGTGATGTACCGCGAGCAGGTCAGCTGGTGGCGGCGACTCCGCCGACGGCGGGAGACACCGCTCCACCCGGCCGACGAGCCGGTCGGCGCGGACCCGAGCGGTGGCTCCGACGTACGGCTGGCGATGCGTGCCGCGCTGCGCCAGCTGCCACCGGCACAGCGGACGGTGGTGGTCCTGCGCTACTACGAGGACCTGCCCGAAGCCCGGGTCGCCGAGCTGCTCGGCTGTTCGGTGGGCACCGTCCGCAGTCGTACGCACCGGGCGGTCCAGCGGCTGCGCGAGCTGCTGCCGGAGGTCGAGTTGCTGGAGGTACGGCGATGACCGATCCCCTCGAGAGCCTCATCCGATCCACCCTCACCGACCTGGCCGAGGAGGCACCGATCGTGCATGACCAGTTGAACCGAGCGGAACGGCGGGTGCGCAACAGACGCCGCGCCACGGTGACGATGGGGGCGGTGGGCACGCTCGCGGCGATCCTGATCGCGGCTCCGATCGCCCTGGCGGCCAGCGGCTCGGACGGGCCTCCGCCGGCCGTGCCGAGCCCAGCGGGCCCGGCAGCCGTACCCGACCCGTCCGGGGCGCCACCCGGCGTGCCGAGCCGGCCCAACCCACCGGCTACGGGACCGTTGCCGGCGACCTCGAACGAGCCGGGACCCCCCGGCGTGCCGGGCAGGCCGGACCAGCCCGCCCCACCGGGTGTCCCGGGCCAGCCGGGCCAGCCGGGCGAGCCGGGCGAGCCGGGCCAGCCGGGCCAGCCGGGGCCGAACACGGGTGGCGCTCCGGGGGTTCCGGCTCCGCCGACCTCCCCGACGATCAAGCCGTCCCCGTCCGGGCCGATCGCGGTGCCCAGCCCCGCGAGGTGATCGGGTCCGGTCCGACCGAGCTGATCTCCACACCTCGGTCGGACCGGCCCGAACGCCCCCGCCGGCGGAGATTCCGGTCACTACGACCGGACACTTGTCACCGCCGGGCGCTGATTGCCCACTTACCAATGGTTGGTGGCCGACCCGAGGTTTGCCAACGCCGACGCCACCGCCCCACTCTTGGGCCATGACCGACCACGACTGCCGCGCGGTCCAGGGCCAGCGATGACCACCGCCATGGCTCGGGTGCCCGACTCCCTGCGGGGGCAGATCGTCACGCCGGGCGACCGCCGGTACGCGCAGCTGCGCTCGACGTACACGACGACAGCCTCGCCGGCCGCCGTCCTGCTGCCCAAGACCACCGCGCAGGTGATCGACGCGATCCGGTACGCGCGGGAGCAGCGACTGCCGATCGCGGTGCGCAGCGGCGGGCACGGCCTGTCCGGAGCCTCCTCCAACAACGGCGGCGTGGTGATCGACCTGTCCATGCTCAACCGGGTGCGCGTGCTCGACGAACGGGCCGGGCTGGTCCGGGTGGAGGCCGGTGCCCGCTGGGCGAACGTCGCGACGGCGCTCGCCCCGTACGGCCTGGTGGTCAGCTCGGGCGACTACGGCGGTGTCGGCGTCGGCGGGTTGGCCACCGGCGGCGGTGTCGGCTGGCTGGTACGCGCCCACGGCCTCACCATCGACCGCGTCCGCGCGGTGGAGGTCGTGCTCGCGGACGGAACGCTGGTACGCGCCGACGCCGAGCACGAACCGGAGCTGTTCTGGCTGGTCCGGGGTGCCGGCGCGGGGGCCGGTGTCGTGGTGGCGTTCGAGATCGAGGCCGCCGAGCAGCGCAACGTCGGCGTGGCGCAGCTGGTCGTCGAGGCGCACCCGGACGGCCGTACCGTGCGCGAGTGGGCGAGCTGTCTGGCGCAGGCCCCTCGGGAGTTGTCCGCCGCCGCCGTGCTGTTCGCCGACGGCCGCTCGACGCTCATGTCCGTCACCGCGGTGGTGGCCGCGGAGAGCCTGCGCCGGGTCCGGCCCGTCGTGGAGCCGCTGCTGGCCATCGGGAAGGTGCTCGAACACCGCAGCGACCTGCTGCCCTACCCGACGCTGGTGCCGACCGCGCACCTGCACCCGAACGTCGGGCAGCAACGGGGTACGACCACCAACGGCCTGTTCACCGAGCTGGACGCGGGCGCGGCGCGAGCGGTCACGCGGGCGACCACCGCTCCGGGCCGGGCGGTCATCCAACTGCGCTCGGTCGGCGGGGCGGTCAACGACGTCGCCGCCGACGCGACGGCCTACCCGCACCGGCACCAGAACACCCTGGTCATCGCCTCGACGTTCCCACCGCAGGGCGGCGCGGCGTTGGACGCCGTCTGGCGGCCCGTCGGCGCGCGGGCCGACGGCGAGTACGTCAACTTCGAGAGCCGACCGGACCCGGCCGCGTTCGCCCGGATCTACCCGGGCGAGACCGGCGCCCGGGTGCGCCGGCTGTGGAAGCGGTACGACCCGGACGGCGTGTTCCGCTCACCCCTGCTCACCGGCCAGGCCACCCGGTCGGGGCAGTCGAACCGGTCCGGCCAACCCACCCGCTCCGGGCAGCGGTCCGGGCAGCCGCACCGCCGCCGCCGCTGAGGGTCCCCGGCCAGCCGCGCACACCCAGGTCCGATTCCCGCCAGCCGAGGGCCCGACCAGCGGGGCACCATGGGTGACGTGGAGATGGACTTCGAGCGGTGCTACCGGGCGGTGGACAGCCGTGACCAGCGATTCGACGGCTGGTTCTACACCGGCGTGACGTCGACCGGGATCTACTGCCGGCCGTCCTGCCCGGCGACCACCCCCAAGCGGCAGAACGTCCGGTTCTTTCCGTCGGCAGCCGCCGCGCAGGGCGCCGGGTTGCGCGCCTGCCGCCGCTGCCGGCCGGACGCCGCACCCGGCTCGCCCCAGTGGGACGTCCGCGCCGACGTGGTCGGTCGGGCGATGCGTCTGATCGCCGACGGGGTGGTCGACCGGGACGGTGTGCCGGGGCTGGCCGCCCGTCTGGGCTACACCGAACGGCACCTGCACCGGATGTTGCGCGCCGAGATGGGTGCCGGGCCGCTCGCGCTGGCCCGGGCCCAGCGGGCGCAGACCGCCCGGATCCTGATCGAGACGACCGGCCTCGGCATGGCCGAGATCGCGTTCGCCGCCGGGTTCGGCAGCGTGCGGCAGTTCAACGACACGGTCCGCGAGGTGTACGCGAGCGCGCCGTCCGAGCTGCGGACGGCCCGTGGTCGGCACCTGGCGGCGGTCGGGGCGGGAACCATCACGCTCCGGCTGGCGTACCGTCCGCCGCTGCACGCCCGGGCGCTGCTGGACTTCCTCGCGGTGCGCGCGCTGCCCGGCGTGGAGGAGGTTCGCGACGGGACGTACCACCGGGGGTTGCGGTTGCCGCACGGCCCCGGCCAGGTGGCGCTGACCCCGGCGGACGGGCACGTGGCGGCGACGCTGCGCCTGGCCGACCTGCGCGACCTCGCGCCGGCGGTGGCCCGCTGCCGACGCCTGCTCGATCTGGACGCGGACCCGGTCGCGGTCGACGCCACGCTCGCGGCGGACCCGGCGCTGGCCCCGGTGGTGGCCGCCGAGCCCGGCATCCGCGTCCCGCGCGCGGTCGACGGTTTCGAGATGGCCGTCCGCGCGATCATCGGCCAGCAGGTCTCGGTCACCTCGGCGAGAACAACCCTCACCCGCCTCCTGGCCGCCCGTGTTGATCATGAAGCTCCCGACGACGCCGTGTCGCGGCAACAACTTCATGATCAACGGACCGACCTGCGGGGTTTCCTCAGCCCCGAGGAGGTTCTGGCACTGCCGGACGGCGCGTTCGGGATGCCTCTTCGGCGGCGGGAGACCATTCGGGGGCTCGCCCTCGCCGTGGCGGACGGGACGGTGGACCTGGCGCCGGGTGGTGACCGGGAGGAGACCGTACGGCGGCTGCTCGCGCTGCCCGGCATCGGCCCGTGGACCGCCAGGTACCTCGCCATGCGCGCCCTCGGCGACCCGGACGTCCTCCTCGACACCGACCTCGCGATCCGCCGCGGCGCAGCAGCGCTCGGCCTGCCCGACACGACCCTCACGGCGCACGCCGAACGGTGGCGCCCCTGGCGTTCCTACGCCACGATCAGACTCTGGAGAGCGGCATGAGCATCGACAGCACCGTGCTGACCACCCCGACCGGCCCGCTGAGCATCCTCGCCGGCGCCGACGGCGAGGTCCTGGCGGCCGGTTTCACCCCGGACCCGGCGGCGCTGCTGCCCCTGATCCACCCGACCCTGCAGGCGCCGCTGCGGCAACGCGCCGACCTCGGACCGGCGACCGTGGCCGTCCGGTCCTACCTGGACGGCGACCTCACCGCCATCGACTCGGTGCCGGTACGGCAGCACACCGGCGGCGAGTTCATGGCGCACGCCTGGCAGGTGCTGCGGGAGGTTCCGCCGGGGACCCCGGTGACCTACACCGGGTACGCGGCGCTGGCCGGCCGGCCACCGGCGGTGCGCGCCGCTGCGGCGGCCTGCGCCCGCAACGCGGCGGCGCTCTTCGTACCCTGCCACCGGGTGCTGCGCACCGACGGCACGCTCGGCGGCTACCGCTGGGGGCTCGACGTGAAGAAGTGGCTTCTCGGTCACGAGCGGCGGGTGACGGCAAGCTGACAGGAGCATCGACACCTATTGACGCTACCGTCGGGTAGTGCCTGTGGAGAGCGACGGCGACCGGGCCGCCCCGGTCGCCGCGGGCCGCCACCCCGTGCACAACCTCTGGCGGCTGCGCCGCTACCTGCGCCCGTACGCCGCCGAATTCGCCTGGCTGCTGGTCGCGGGCCTCGCCGGCACGGCCGCCGGGATCGCCGTACCGCTCGTGGTGCAGCGGGTGGTGGACGGGCCGGTGGCCCGGCACGAGCCCGCCGGCCTGCTCCAGCTCGGTGGCCTGGCGTTGCTGCTCGGCGTGGTCGAGGCGGTGCTCATCTTCATCAGGCGGTGGGTGCAGTCCTCCTCGGCGGTGGGCATGGAGGCGGCGCTGCGCGCCGATGTCTACGCGCACCTGCAACGGCTCCCGGCCAGCTTCCACGACCGCTGGCAGTCCGGCCAACTGCTCTCCCGGATCACCAGCGACCTGTCGGTGATCCGCCGGTTCCTCTCGTTCGGTGTCTTCTTCCTGGTGCTCAACCTGACCACCTACGTGGTGGTGGTGCTGCTGCTGATCCACCTGCACGCGGCGCTCGGGCTGCTGGTCGCCGCCAGCGCGGTGCCACTGCTGCTGATCACCCGTCGTTTCGGCAGGCACTACCACACCGCGTCCCGCCGGATGCAGGACCAGCAGGGCGACGTGGCGACCCTGGTCGAGGAGACCGCGCAGGGTCTGCGCACCATGAAGGCGTACGGCCGGGGGCCCGAGCTGGCGGCCCGCTTCGCCGCCGGGACCCGGACGCTGCACGACACCGGCGTGGGCAAGGGCCGGCTGCTGGCGAACACCGCGGCGCTGCTCGACCTGGTGCCCAACGTGACCCTGGGCGTGGTGCTGGTGGCCGGGGCCGCCGCCGCCGCGCGGGGCGTGCTCACCATCGGCGAGCTGGTGGCGTTCGCCAGCCTCCAGCTGATGCTCATCTGGCCGGTGCAGTCGCTGGGCTGGATCATCGCCAACGGTCAGGAGGCGGCGACCGCCGCGGACCGTATCCAGGAGGTGCTGGACACTCCGCCGCAGATCGTGGACGCTCCGGACGCGCGCACGCTGGCCCGCGACGCCGTCCACGGCCGGCTCCGCTTCGAACGGGTCGACTTCCGCTACCCGGGCGCCACCACAGCCGTACTGCACGGGATCGACCTGACCATCGAGCCGGGCGAGACGGTGGCCCTGGTCGGGGCCACCGGCTGCGGCAAGAGCACGCTGCTCTCCCTGGTGCCCCGGCTGCACGAGGTGACCGGCGGCCGGATCACCCTGGACGGGCACGACCTGCGTGGGCTGCGACTCGCCTCGCTGCGCCGACTGGTCGGGGTGGCGTTCGAGGAGCCCACGCTCTTTTCCATGTCGGTGTGGGAGAACCTCACCCTGGGTCGTCCGGACGCCGACGCCGACGAGGTCCGGGCGGCCCTCGCGCTGGCCCAGGCCGATTTCGCGTACGACCTGCCGTGGGGTCTGGCCACCCGGGTGGGTGAGCAGGGGTTGTCCCTCTCCGGCGGCCAGCGGCAACGGTTGGCGCTGGCGCGGGCGGTCCTCGGCCGACCGGCGCTGCTGGTGCTCGACGACCCCCTGTCCGCCCTCGACGTGCACACCGAGGCGCTGGTGGAGGCGGCGCTACGGCAGGTCCTGCGGGCCAGCACCGCGCTCCTGGTGGTGCACCGGCCGTCGACCATCGCGCTGGCCGACCGCGTCGCCCTGCTCGACGGTGGACGGATAACCGCGATCGGTCGGCACTCGGAACTGCTGGCCGGCGTGCCCGCCTACCGGGCGTTGCTCGCCGCCGAGCCGCCGCCCACGCAGACGGCCGGGGCCACCGGCCCGGAACCGGGGCGTACCGGGCCGGCGGGGCCGGGCGCGTCCACCCCGGACGGTTGGGGGCTGGTGCGCTCGTGAACTCCCCCCAGCAGGTCGACCCGCCTCCCGCCGAGGAGCCGGAGCTGACCCGCTGGCGGGGGACGGCCACCGACCCGGAGGCCGACCGGAGCCGGGCCGAGGAGACCACACCGGAGGCGGTGGCCCGGCTGCGCCGGCACAGCCGGGCCCTGCTGGCCGACCTGCTCCGCCCGCACCGGGGGCGGCTCACCGCGGCGGTCGGCCTGCTGCTGGCGCAGAACGCGGCCGCGATGGCCGGTCCCTACCTGGTCATGGTCGGCATCGACCGGGCCATCGCGCCGCTGCGCGCCGGGAACGCGGCCCCGCTGGCCGCCGTCGCCGGCGCGTTCGCCGCCGCCGCCGTGACCGAGTACGCGGCCCGCCGCGGTTTCCTCACCCTCTCCGCCCGGATCGGCCAGGCGGTCCTCCTCGACCTGCGACAGCGGGTGTTCGGGCACTTCCTGCGACTGTCGGTGGGCTTTCACGAGCGGTACACGTCGGGCCGGATGGTGTCCCGACTCACCAGCGACCTGGACTCGATCGCCGAACTGGTCGACGGCGGGATCGACAGCCTGGTGCTGGCCGCGTTGTCGATCCTGTCGGTGGCCGCCATCCTGCTCTGGCTGGACCTGCCGCTGGCGGCGGTGACGCTGTTCGCGTTCCCGTTCCTCTTCTACCTCTCCCGCTGGTTCGCGCGGGCCTCGGCCGGCGCGTACCGGCGGACCCGGGAGGCCGTGGCCCTGGTCATCGTGCACTTCGTCGAGTCGATGCGGGGCATCCGCGCGGTGCAGACGTTCCGCCGGGAGCCCCGCAACCAGCGGATCTTCGTGGCGCTCGGGGACGACTACCGGCGCACGAGCCTGCACGCGTTCCGGCTGATCGCCACGTACTCGCCGGCGATCAAGCTGATCGGCAACGTCACGGTCGCGGTCGTGCTCTGCTACGGCGGATGGCGGGTGCTCGGCGGTCGGACCGAGGTCGGAGTGCTCGCCGCGTTCCTGCTCTACCTGCGCCGCTTCTTCGAGCCGATGCAGGAGCTGAGCCAGTTCTACAACTCGTTGCAGTCGGCGACGGCGGCGCTGGAGAAGCTGGCCGGGGTGCTCGACGAGCGGCCCGCCGTGGCCGAACCCGCCCGGCCGGTGCCGCTGCCGACCGGCCCCGGTCACGGCGCGCTGACCTTCCGGGGCGTCTCCTTCGGCTACCGCGCCGGCACGCCCATCCTCGCCGGGCTGGACCTGACCGTGCCGGCCGGGCAGACGGTGGCGCTGATCGGGCCGACCGGCGCGGGCAAGTCGACGATCGCCAAGCTGGTCGCCCGGTTCCACGACCCGGACGCCGGCGCGGTACTGCTGGACGGGATCGACCTGCGCGAGGTGGCCGACGCCGACCTGCGCCGCGCGGTCGTGCTGGTGACCCAGGAGAACCACCTCTTCAGCGGCACGGTGGCGGAGAACATCCGGTTCGGCCGTCCGGACGCCGACGACGCCGCCGTGCGGGCCGCCGCCGAGGCGATCGGCGCGCACGACTTCATCGCCGCGCTCCCCGACGGGTACGCCACGCAGGTGCACCGGCGCGGCGGCCGGCTCTCCGCCGGGCAGCGGCAACTTGTCGCGTTCGCCCGGGCGTTCCTGGCCGACCCGACAGTGCTGATCCTCGACGAGGCGACGTCGTCACTTGACGTGCCGACCGAACGGCTCGTGCAGCGGGCGCTCGGCACCATCCTGCGGGACCGGACCGCGCTGGTGATCGCACACCGGCTGTCCACTGTGGAGACCGCCGACCGGGTGCTCGTCATCGACGGCGGGCAGGTCGTCGAGGACGGCCCACCCGCGGTGCTGGTCGCCACCGACGGCCGCTACGCGGCCCTGCACCGGCAGTGGCGCGACTCGCTCGTGTAGAACCGGCGATGCGCAAGTCCGTGGCTCGACACCCTGCTGATGCCTACGATCGGCAGATGACCGATACGGCGAGGACCGCCCGCGCCGGCGTCCCCGAGCGTCCGACCCTGGACGGGCTCGAGGAGAGCTGGGCGCGTCGCTGGCAGGAGGAGGGCACGTACGCGTTCGACAGCTCCCGGGAGCGGAAGGACGTGTACTCCATCGACACCCCGCCGCCGACCGTATCGGGCGAGCTGCACATGGGGCACGTCTTCTCGTACACGCACACCGACACCGTCGCCCGCTACCAGCGGATGCGCGGCAAGGCCGTGTTCTACCCGATGGGCTGGGACGACAACGGCCTGCCCACCGAGCGTCGGGTGCAGAACGTGTACGGGGTGCGCTGCGACCCGGCCCTGGCGTACGACCCGGTGTGGCGGCCCCCGGCCACCCCTGTCGACGAAGCCGCGCGCCGCAACCCCACCCCGATCTCGCGGCGCAACTTCATCGAGCTGTGCGAGCGGCTGACGGTCGCCGACGAGCAGGTCTTCGAGGCCCTCTGGCGGCGGCTCGGGCTCTCGGTGGACTGGTCCCTGACGTACACGACGATCGGTCGGGTGGCCCGCGCCACCAGCCAGCGGGCGTTCGTGCGCAACCTGCGCCGGGGTGAGGCGTACCAGGCGGAGGCGCCGACGCTGTGGGATGTCGGCTACGCCACAGCTGTCGCCCAGGCCGAGTTGGAGGACCGGGAGCGCCCCGGCGCCTACCACCGGCTGCGGTTCACCGGGCCGGGCGGACGCGAGGTGCTCATCGACACCACCCGGCCGGAGCTGTTGCCGGCCTGCGTCGCGCTGGTCTGCCACCCCGACGACGAGCGGTACGCCGACCTGGTGGACGCGACCGTGCGCAGCCCGCTGTTCGGCGTCGAGGTGCCGGTGCGCGCCCACCCGCTCGCCGACCCCGCGAAGGGCACCGGCATCGCCATGGTCTGCACGTTCGGCGACCTCGCCGACGTGACCTGGTGGCGGGATCTCGACCTCGACACGCGGGTGGTCATCGGCCGCAACGGCCGGCTGGTGCCGGAGCCGCCGGCCGGGGTGCCCGCGGCGCCGTACGCGGCGCTGGCCGGGCAGAGCGTCAACGGCGCCCGCCGGGAGATCGTCGCGATGCTCGCCGACGCCGGTGACCTGATCGGCGAGCCGCGTCCGATCACCCACCCGGTGAAGTTCTACGAACGCGGCGACCGGCCACTGGAGATCGTCTCGACCCGCCAGTGGTATCTGCGCAACGGCGGGCGGGACGCCGACCTGCGGGCGACGCTGCTGGCCCGGGGCGCGGAGCTGCACTGGGTGCCGGCGCACATGAAGCACCGCTACGACAACTGGGTGGGCGGCCTGACCGGGGACTGGCTGGTCAGCCGGCAGCGCTTCTTCGGGGTGCCGGTGCCGGTGTGGTACCGGCTCGACGACGCTGGCGAGCCGGACTGGTCCCACCCTCTCACGCCCGACGAGTCCGCGCTGCCAGTCGACCCGTCCAGCGATCCGGCGCCCGGCTACGAGGAGTCGCAGCGCGGCCAGCCGGGTGGTTTCCTCGGTGACCCGGACGTGCTGGACACCTGGGCCACCTCGTCGCTGACCCCGCAGATCGTCGGTGGCTGGGAGACCGACCCGGCCCTGTTCGCGCAGGTCTTTCCGATGGACCTGCGCCCGCAGGGTCAGGAGATCATCCGGACCTGGCTGTTCGACAGCGTGGTCCGCTCGCACTTCGAGCACGGGGTGCTGCCCTGGCGGGACACCGTGCTGTCGGGCTGGATCCTCGACCCGGACCACAAGAAGATGGCCAAGTCCAAGGGCAACGTGGTCACACCGTTGGCGCTGCTGGAACAGCACGGCTCGGACGCGGTGCGCTACTGGGCGGCAAGCGGCAAGCCCGGCATGGACCTGGCCTTCGACCCGGCGCAGATCAAGGTCGGCCGGCGGCTGGCCACCAAGCTGCTCAACGCGTCGAAGTTCGCGCTCGGCCTGGGCGCGGGGGACGCGTTGCGGGCGGTGGCGACCGCCCCGCTGGACCGGGCCATGCTCGCCGAACTGGGCACCGTGGTCAGCGCCGCGAGCACCGCCTTCGACTCGTACGACCACACGGCCGCGTTGCAGGTCACCGAGGCGTTCTTCTGGCGCTTCTGCGACGACTACATCGAGTTGGTCAAGGAGCGGGCGTACGGCACGGGGGCGGCGGCCGACTCGGCGCGGGCCGCGCTGGCCTGCGCGCTGTCGGTGCAGCTCCGGCTGTTCGCGCCGGTGCTGCCGTACGTCACCGACGAGGTCTGGTCGTGGTGGCGGTACGGGTCGGTGCACCGGGCGCCGTGGCCCACCACCCACGAGGTGGCCCGGACGATCGAGGGGACGGGAGATCCGGCGCTACTGCGGCTCGCCGGTGACGCGCTGGGCCAGGTGCGGCGGGCCAAGTCGGAGCGGAAGCTGTCCATGAAGGCGGAGGTGCCGCTGGCCGAGGCGCTGGGCCCGGCGGCGCTGCTGGAGCAGCTCACCCTGGTCGCCGACGACCTACGGGCGGCGGGCCGGATCGGCAAACTCGACCTGCTGCCCGACCGTACCCCGGAACTCGTCATCGCCTGCGCGTTCTGACCGGCGTCCGCCGCCGCCCGCACACACGCGCGGCGGCGGACTGTCGTTCACCAGCCGCGCAGGAAGCGCAGGCCGAGCAGGATGGCCGCCACGGCCGGCCCGACCAGCAGGGTGATCGCCTGGAGCCGGTACGGCATCCGATGCCGGGTCAGCTCGCCCGCGTTACCCAGCACGATCGCCCCGGCCAGCATCAGGAACACGCCCCACCAGCCCGTCTCCAGGTGGACGAGACGGATGTGGATCAGTTGCAGGGTCACACCGAGCAGCGCGCCGGTGAGCGCGAGCAGCCCCACCGCGCGGTGCAGGCCACGGGCCAGCGGGTGGGCGGCCCGCCAGCCGTACGTGCCGGCGACCGCCAGGCAGGGCAGCACCACCAGCAGCGGCCAGCCCTTCCCCATCGCCCCGAACATCAGCAACGCGCCCACCACGAACACCAGCGTGCCGACGCAGGCGATGACGTACCCGGCGAAGGCCCGGCCGCCACCCCGGGCCAGCAACGGCCCGCCGCTGGCCGCGATCAGCGCGGCCGGGATCAGGATGAAGACGGCCCACCAGTGGAACCGGCCGCTGCCCTGGGCGGCCGTCGCGACAGTCGCGCACGCCAGGCCGGCGACCGCCAGGCTGGTGAGCCACGGCCGGCTGCTCCGGGAGTACGGCTCAGCCAACGATGTCCACTCCGCTTCGACGCTCACACCAATTAGCCTGGGCTTCGGCACCCCGTCGGGTCCATCCGGCCAGCCCTACCCGTCGTGGGGGGCTGGCCGGAACCGTACCCCGCACCTACCTCAGCTCGTCTCGCCGGCCACGCTGAACGAGCGCAGGCGGTCGATCGCCAGCACGGTGAAGCCGACACTGACCAGAGCGGTCATCACGGAGGCGACCGGCACCGACACGCTGGTCTCCAGCAGCCCGCTGGGGGCGAGCCGGTCGGCGAGGGCGATCACGTACTGCTGGATGGAGAGCACCTTCGTGCCGCTGACGAAGTTGCCCAGCAGCCCCTCCCAGATGAGCACGTAGACGAGGCCGAGCAGCACCGGACGCCGGGTGACGAGGCTGAGCGCGAGGAACAGCGCCGAGTACGCCAGCGCCCCGAGCGCCGCCGCGAACGCCAGGGCCAGTCCGAGGCGTACCGAATCGGCGAGCACGCCCGCGACGTAGAGCGGCACCGCGACGGTGACCGCGGTGACCCCGGCGGCCACCGCGAGCTTCGGCAGCACGATCTGCCAGCGCGGCAGCGGCTTGGTCAGGATGTGCACGACGGTGCCGTCGTCGATCTCGGCGCCCAGCACGCCCGTGCCGATGATCAGCGCCACCACCGGCAGCACCACTGCCAGCCCGAGACCGACAAGCACCGGCGGCCCCCACTCGCCCGGGTCCACGCCCAGCGACCGGCAGAGGATGGCCAGTCCGAGCAGCACCAACGGCAGCGGGAGCAGCAGCAGGAACCGACGCCGGCCGAACAGCCCGCGCGCGGTGATCCAGGTAACTGTCGACATGTCAGGCCTCCACCAGGTAGGAGAAGACGCTCTCCAGGGACTCGTCGGACGGCACCAGCTGGCGCACCCGGATGCCTTGCTTGAGCGCGATCCGGGGCAGCGCCCGGGTGAAGGCGCCGTAGTCACCGGCCCGCACGGTCAGGCCGGTGGGGTCCAACTCGACCCCACTTACCGACGGCTCGGCGATCAGCGCGACGGCCAGCGCCCGGTCGTTGGTCGACCGCACCGCGAAGACGTGCGGGCGGTTGGTCATCAACCGACGGATGGTCCGGAAGTCGCCGGAGGCCGCCAACCGCCCGGCCACCATCACCTGCACCGTTCCGGAGACCTGCTCGACCTCCTCCAGGATGTGCGAGCTGAACAGGATCGTCCGGCCGGCGTCACCCAGGGTGTGCAGCAGCTGCATCATGTGCAGCCGCTGGCGCGGGTCCATGCCGTTGAACGGCTCGTCGAGCAGCAGCACCTGCGGGTCGTGCACCAGCGCCGCGGCCACCCGGGCCCGCTGGCGCATGCCCTTGGAGTACGTGCCGATCCGGCGGTCCTGCGCCGACTCCAGCTCCACCAGGTCGATCGCCCGTCGTGCCGCCGCCGCCGGATCGGGCAGCCGGTGCAGCTTCGCGCTGGCGAGCACGAACTCGTACGCGGTGAGGAAGCCCTGCACCGCCTCCCGCTCGCTGACCAGCCCCAGCCGCCGGTAGACGTCGGGGTTGCGCCAGGTCGGCTCGTCGTCGAGGGTCACCGTGCCGCGCGACGGGGCGAGGAACCCGGCCATCATGTGCAGCAGCGTGGTCTTGCCGGCGCCGTTCGGACCGAGCAGGCCGGTCACGCCCGGCCCCAGGGCCATGCTGATGTCGTTGACGGCCACCACGTTGCCGTACCACCGGGACACCCCGGTCAGGCTCAGCGTGCTCATCAGGAGGCGACCTTCCGGTAGCGGGCGAGCAGGAGGGCCGTCGCGCCGGCGACCAACAGCACCGCGGCCAGCGCGTAGACCGGGCCGAACCCGCCGATCATCATCTCGCCCGGATCGCCCTCGACCAGCAGGTCACCCAGCGACCAGATGCCCACCCCCTGCACCAGCGTGGAGGGCGAGGCGAGCCCGGCCAGCTCGTTGGCGGCGCGCGACGGCAGGATGCTCAGCACCCCGACGATCGGGGTGGTCATCAAAAAGACCGCCACCACCCCACCGGCGGCGAAGGCGCGCTTGCCGGTCAGCGAGGCGACCAGCAGACCGACCGAGGCGAAGACCAGCGCCCACAGCCCGGCGTAGAGCAGCCCGGGCAGCAGGTCGAGCAGCTCGTTCCACACCCCGCGCATGCCCTGCTTGGTGGTGAACGCGGCACCCAGGAACATCAGCAGCTGCGGCCCGCCGAGCAGCAGCCAGAGGGCGGTGACCAGCGCCAGCAGCTTGGCCAGCGCGTAGTCGGAGCGCGGCAGCGGCCGGGAGAAGTACAGCGGCAGCACACCGCTGCGCAGGTCCCGGGAGACCAGCTCCGGAGCGACCACCGCGACGAAGAAGATGACCAGCCAGCTCATCGCGTCGGCGAACTGGGCGTACGTGGCGACCGGCTCGCCGATCTGGCTGCGTACCGCGGCCAGGGCCACCGCGACCAGGGAGACGATGCCGACCACCAGCCACGGGAAGATCTTGGCCTTGGCGCTGCGCCCGAACCCGAACGCGGTGCGCAGCCCGTGCAGGTAGAGGGCGCCGAAGACCTGGCGGCGGCCCAGCCTCGGGCCCTGGTAGCGCTGGTAGCCGATGTCGTGGATGACGCCTGTCGGCGCTTGGCGCACGGCGGCTGCGGTCGGCTCAGGCATGGGAGAGCTCCCTCGTCGCGAAGAGTTCGGCCACCCGGTGCCGGCGCTGGTCCAGTCGGTGCAGTGGCAGGTCCAGTTCGGCGACCGCGCCGAGGATCAGGTCGTAGGTGCCGTCGTCGGCGAGCGGCACGAGGAGCAGTCGCCCGTCCCGCGCGACAGGCAGTTTCAGCTCGGCGAGTCGGGCGGCGAGCTCCTCGGTGCCCTCGCTGACCTCGACGGCGAGCACGTCGGTGGCGGAGGTCATCGCGGAGATGTTGTCGGCGCGCAGCAGCCGGCCGCCGTCGATGGCGATCAGCGTGTCGCAGATCCGCTCCACCTCGCCGAGCAGGTGCGAACAGACCAGCACGGAGATGCCGAACTCGGTGCCGATCCGGTGCACCAGGGCCAGCATGGCGTCGCGGCCGGCCGGGTCCAGCCCGTTGGTCGGCTCGTCGAGCAGCAGCAGGTCCGGGTCGTGCACCAGCGCCTGGGCCAGCTTGACCCGCTGCTTCATGCCGGTGGAGTAGCCGCCGACCGGGCGGTAGCGCTCCTCGTAGAGCCCGACGTGGCGCAGCGCCTCCGAGGCGCGCTCGCGGGCCGCGGTACGCGGCAGGCCACTCATCCGGCCGAGGTGGGTCACCAGCTCGGCGGCGGACAGGTCCGGTGGGAGGCAGTCGTGCTCGGGCATGTAGCCGACGCGGGCACGGACCGCCGCCGGTTCGGTGGTCGGGTCGATGTCGAGCACCGAGACCTGACCGCTGGTCGGGGCGATCAGGCCGAGCAGAATCTTGATCAAGGTGGATTTGCCGGCGCCGTTCGCGCCCACCAGGCCGATGATCCCGGGCTCGACGGCGACGGTGAGGTCGGTGAGCGCGGTGACCCGACCTCCGTACGTCTTGGTGAGCGACTGGGTCGCGATCAGTGTCACGACGCCAGCGTAGGGAGTCGATGCCCCCCAACGACACCGGCACGCCCCCGGCCCTCCCCTGATCCTCGCGGCGGCCCACCCCTAAGGTCCGCCGACGGCAACGACGAACCTCCGCGGATCCGCGACGAGCGCAAACTCCGGAACTGGCTGCGGTCGGCGGTGGGTCGCCGGGGTCCGCCGCTGACCCGACCGTCCGGATCGTGGAGTGGCGGCCTCGACCGATCGGCGGTCGGCTGCGAAACTGTGTGCCGGTCAGCGAGTGGGGGGTGTGGATGAGCAACGGCTGGGTGCTGCCCGACGAGGTGCTCCGGGACGCGCCGGCGTACACGCCGCGTCCCGGTGAGCTCGCGGATCTGGAGCTGCTGCTGACCGGCGCGTACGCCCCCCTGACCGGCTTCATGACCCGTGCCGACCTGGTGTCGGTGAGCCGACGCGGCCGGCTGGCCGACGGCACGCCGTGGCAGGTTCCGGTGACCCTGCAGGTGCCGGCCGCGCTGGCGCAGGGCTTCGACCCGCGCGATCCGGCCCGCCGGGCCCTGGTCCTGACCGACGGCGAGGGGGCCCCGGTCGCCGCTCTGGACGTCGCGGACGTCTGGCCGGTACGCGAGGGCGTGGCGGGACTGGGTGGCCAGCTCCGCCGGCTCGGCGAGGCCGGTCACGGCCCGTTCCAGCGGTTGCGGCGCAGCCCCGAGGAGGTCCGCGCGCTGCTGCCCCCGGGCCGGGTGCTCGGGGTCATCGCCGACCGTCCGCTGCACCGACCGCAGCTCGCCCAGATCGCGCACGCCGCCCGCACCCTGGCCGCGCACCTGCTGGTGATGATCCCGGTCGGTGAGGGTGGTGTCGGCGGGCTCGCGCCGGAGGCGCTGGTGCGTACGATCTTCGCCGCCCGGGACCGGATGCCCCCGGCCACCCTGGTGGCCGTGCCGCTGTCGCACCGCCGGGAGGAGATCAGCGACGCTCTGCTGCGTGCGCGCGTCTCCGCCGCGTACGGGGTCACCCACCTGCTCTCGACCGGGGACATGCTCTCCGGCTCGGGGCTGCGGGTGCTGGTGCCGCGCGAGCTGGCGTACGACAACCGGGACGGGCAGTGGCGCTGGCGGGAGGACATCCCGCCGCGTAACCGGCGCCTCGCGCTCACCCAGGACGAGATCGACGACCTGCTCGACCGGGGTTTCCCGCTGCCCGAGTGGCACACGCCTCCGGCGGTGGCGAAGGAGTTGGCCCGCTCCCGGCCACCGCGCCGGCACCGAGGGCTGGTGGTCTTCCTGACCGGCCTCTCCGGCTCCGGCAAGTCCACAATCGCCCGAGGGCTGGCCGACGCGCTGCGCGAGAGCGGTGACCGGACGGTGACCCTGCTCGACGGTGACGTGGTACGTCGGGAGCTCTCCGCCGGGCTGGGCTTCAGCAAGGCCGACCGGGATCTCAACGTCCGCCGCATCGGCTGGGTGGCGGCCGAGATAGCCCGGCACCACGGTGTGGGCATCTGTTGCCCGATCGCCCCGTACGCGGCGGCCCGGGCGACGGCACGGGAGATGGCCCTGTCCGCCGGGGCGGGCTTCGTGCTGGTGCACGTGGCGACGCCGCTGGAGGTGTGCGAGCAGCGGGACCGCAAGGGCCTGTACGCCCGTGCCCGCGCCGGTCTGCTCACCGGCATGACAGGCATCGACGACCCGTACGAGGAGCCGACGGACGCGGACCTGGTGCTCGACACCACCCACCTGAGCGTCGCGGACGCGGTGCAGGCCGTGCTGCACCACCTGACCGAGAGCGGCTGGGTGGAGTTGAAGATCCAGTCGGCCTGACGCGTCGGTCCACCCCTTTCCTTCCGCCGGTTCCAGGCACGCGCTAGTGTTCATCTTTGTTGGAACACGTTCGACCGCGTGAGAGTACGTGGACCCTTGGGAGGCACGGCGGATGCTCGCTCAGCAGCGGCAGTCGGCGATCCTGGATCGGGTCCGGTCCTCCGGTGGCGTCCGGGTGACCGACCTGGCTACCGAGTTCGGCGTCTCCGACATGACCATCCGCCGCGACCTGGAGGCTCTGCACGAGCGCGGCCTGCTGGCCAAGGTGCACGGCGGCGCCACCGCGGCCGGCCCCAGCTCGACCGACGAGCCGGGCTTCCACGCCAAGTCGGTTCGTCAACTGCCGGAGAAGGCCGCTATCGCGGACCGGGCGGCGCAACTCGTCCGGCCCGGCGCGGCGGTCGCCCTCTCCGCCGGCACCACCACCGCCGAACTGGCCCGCCGCCTGGTGGACGTTCCCGGCCTGACCGTGGTGACCAACTCGCTGCCGGTGGCCGAGATCCTGCACGGCGGAGGCCGGCCCGACCAGACGGTGGTGCTCACCGGCGGCGTACGGACACCTTCGGACGCGCTGGTCGGCCCGCTCGCGGTCGGCGCCGTCCGGCGGCTGCACCTGGACCTGCTCTTCCTCGGCGTCCACGGGATCACCGAGCGGGCCGGCTTCACCACCCCGAACCTCATGGAGGCGGAGATCGACCGGGCGCTGGTGGCCGCGGCGGACCGGCTGGTGGTGCTCGCCGACCACACGAAGTGGGGCACCGTGGGCATCTCCTCGATCGTCGAGCTGGCAGCAGCCCACGTGCTGGTCAGCGACGAGGCGTTGCCTCCGCCCGCACGACGGGTACTCGGCGAACAGGTGGGCGAACTGATCATGGTGAAGGCAACAAGGGCGGGCCGCGCGACGCGCACGCCGACGAGTGAGGAGACGGCGACGTGAAGCGCACCGCGATCGACCTGGCCGACGGCCGGGAGCTGATCTACTTCGACGAGAACGACGACGCCGTCCGCGATCAGCCGGACCGCCGGGACCTGCCGCCACCGCCACCCGCGTCGCAACTGCGCTACGACCCGCTGACCGACGAGTGGGTGGCCGTGGCCGTGCACCGGCAGACCCGCATCTTCCTGCCGCCGGCGAACGAGTGCCCCCTCGACCCGTCGGTGGGCGACCGGCTGACCGAGATCCCCGCGCCGGACTACGACGTGGTGGTCTTCGAGAACCGGTTCCCCTCGCTGAGCGGCCGGGTCGCCGACGAGCCCGGGGAGATCACCCCCTTCACGCCGGTCCGGCCGGGCGTGGGCCGGTGCGAGGTGGTCTGCTTCACCTCTGACCACAACGCCTCCTTCGCCAGCCTCCCGCCGCGTCGCGTCCGTACCGTTCTGGACGCGCTCGCCGACCGGACCGCGGTGCTCGGCGAGCTGCCCGGGGTGGAGCAGGTGTTCTGCTTCGAGAACCGTGGCGTCGAGATCGGCGTCACCCTGCACCACCCGCACGGGCAGATCTACGCGTACCCATTCGTGACGCCGCGCACCCGGGCGCTGCTGGCCGCGGCCCGCCGGCACGCCGAGCGGACCGGCGGAGGCAACCTGTACGCGGACGTGCTGGCCGCCGAACGCGCGACCGGCGAGCGGGTGGTCACCGAGAACGACCACTGGACGGCGTTCGTCCCGGCGGCGGCCCGCTGGCCGTTCGAGGTGCATGTCGCGCCGCGGCGCGTGGTGCCGGACATCCCGGCGCTCGACGACAGCGAGCGGGACGCCTTCGGGCCGCTCTACCTGGATCTGCTGCGCCGCTTCGACGGCCTGTTCGACATGCCGATGCCCTACATCGCGGCGTGGCACCAGGCGCCTGTACGGATCGACCGCGAGCTGGGCCACCTGCACCTTCAGCTGTTCAGCATCCGGCGGGCGAAGGACAAGTTGAAGTACCTGGCCGGTTCCGAGTCGGGGATGGGCGTCTTCATCAACGACATCTCGCCCGAGCGCGCCGCCGAGCTGCTCCGGGCCGCCTGAGCCCGGCGGACGGGCAGGACCAGCGGCGGGGCCTGACGGGGGAACAGGGCGCGGGGGGCCCGGGACAGGGCCCCCCGCAGGGAAGGGACGGCTGGCTGTGCACGTCACAGCCGGGAAGGCTGGCTGATCGGCACGCATCCGCGGTCGACCGCGGTCAACCTTCCTTGGACGCGACTGGCATCTCGTCCACCCTGGTCAACGAGGCGTGCCAGGCCGGGGTGACGCCGCGGGTGTGTCAGCCGGCAGACACGCCGGAGCCCGCCGGCGGGTGCCGACGGGCTCCGGTGCGGTGCGGTCGAATCAGGCGGCGAGCCTGCGGGCCAGGTTCTCGTCGAGCGCGTTCATGAACTCGTCGGTGGTCAGCCACGGGGCGTCGCGCGAGATGAGCAGCGCGAGGTCCTTGGTCATCTGGCCACCCTCGACGGTGTCGATGATGACCTGCTCCAGGGTGTTGGCGAACTCGGTCACCGCCGGCGTGCCGTCCAGCTTGCCCCGGTGGGCCAGGCCCCGGGTCCAGGCGTAGATCGACGCGATCGGGTTGGTCGAGGTCTTCTCGCCCTTCTGGTACTGCCGGTAGTGCCGGGTGACAGTGCCGTGCGCGGCCTCGGCCTCGACGGTACGGCCGTCCGGGGAGAGCAGGACCGAGGTCATCAGACCCAGCGAGCCGAAGCCCTGCGCCACGGTGTCGGACTGCACGTCACCGTCGTAGTTCTTGCAGGCCCAGACGTACCCGCCCTCCCACTTGAGCGCGGCGGCGACCATGTCGTCGATGAGCCGGTGCTCGTAGGTGAGGCCGGCGGCGTCGAACTCCGCCTTGAACTCGGTCTCGAACACCTCGGCGAAGATGTCCTTGAACCGGCCGTCGTACGCCTTGAGGATGGTGTTCTTGGTCGACATGTAGACCGGGTAGTTGCGGTCCAGGCCGTACCGGAACGAGGCCCGGGCGAAGTCCCGGATCGACTCGTCGTAGTTGTACATGCCCATGGCGATGCCGCCACCGGGGAACTTGGCGACCTCCATCTCCATCGGGGTGCCGCCGTCGGCCGGGGTGTAGGTGATGGTCACCGTGCCCGGGCCGGGGACGACGAAGTCGGTGGCCTTGTACTGGTCACCGTGGGCGTGCCGGCCGATGATGATCGGCTTGGTCCAGCCGGGGACCAGCCGCGGCACGTTGGACATGATGATCGGCTCACGGAAGACGACGCCGCCGAGGATGTTGCGGATGGTGCCGTTGGGCGACCGCCACATCTTCTTCAGGCCGAACTCCTCGACCCGGGCCTCGTCCGGGGTGATGGTCGCGCACTTGACGCCGACGCCGTGCTCCTTGATGGCGTTGGCGGCGTCAATGGTGACCTGGTCGTCGGTCTCGTCGCGGTACTGGATCGACAGGTCGTAGTAGTGCAGGTCGACGTCGAGGTAGGGCAGGATCAGCTGCTCCCGGATCTGCTTCCAGATGATCCGGGTCATCTCGTCGCCGTCGAGCTCCACGACCGGGTTGTTTACCTTGATCTTCGCCATCGGCCGGCGCTCCTCTCGGGGGACACGTGCTCAAGCAGTACGAGCGTACTGCAATTGGGCCGGCAGCCCTCGACCGGCCTCGCCGGCAGGTGAAAACCGGGCTGCATGGCACAGCAGTTCCCTGACACCATCGCTCGATGCCATTTAGCCGCACCCTCGGGTCTATCACGGTTACCGCGATCACCGACGGCGAGGGCGCCTTCTTCCAGCCCCGCGAAGAGGCGTTTCCGCACGCCACGGCAGCCCAGTGGGAGGAGGCCGACCGCCGCGACCCCGCCTCGGTCACCGCCGACGGGCGATGGTGGCTACCGTTTCGCAGCTTCGCGATCCGCTCCGGCGACGGGCCGGTCACCCTCGTCGACGCCGGGATCGGCCCGACCGACGCGCCCGCCGCGAGCTGGGCGCCGGTGCCCGGCCGGCTGCCCGCCGAACTGGCCGCCGCCGGCATCGACCCCGCCGACGTCGACACGGTCGTCCTGACCCACCTGCACAGCGACCACATCGGCTGGGCGGTCACCGGCACACCTGGCCGCCCGTACTTCCCGAACGCCAGCTACCTGCTCCAGCGCACCGAACTGGAGGCGGCGGAGACGATCAACCCGGGGCTGCCGGCCGGGCTGCTCGCGCCGTTGCGCGCCGCCGGCCAGCTCCGGGTGGTCGACGGCGAGGCAACCCTGACCCCTGCGGTACGACTGCTGCCCACTCCCGGGCACACCCCCGGCCACCAGTCGGTGCTCCTGACGGCTGCCGACGAACGGATGCTGCTCACCGGCGACCTCCTGGTGCACCTGGTGCAGCTGATCGACCCCACCCTGGCGTACGCCCACGAGGTGGACCCCGACGAGGCGCGCGCCTCCCGCCTGGCGGTCCTGCACACCCACTCCCCCACCGTCCTGGCCACCCCCCACCTCTCGACCCCGTTCACCCCCACCCCCACCCCGCCCCCGCCCCCGCCCCGCCGGGCCGGTGAGCCGTGTTGATCAAGAGGTTTGGGTCGGGGATCGCGGTCGTGGTGACGCAAAGCTCTTGATCACCGGGGATGGGGGGTGGGGATAGGCGAGGGGGCGCGTTGGCGAAGCCGACGCGCCCCCTCGGGTTGCTCTGGTGTTTCACATGCTGGAGATGTCGCCCTGCTTGGCGCGGACGGCCTCGGCGGCGGCCAGGAGGCTGGCCCGCTCGTCGGCGTCCAGGTCGGTCTCGACGACCCGACGGACACCCTCGGCCCCGATCTCGGCCTCGACACCCAGGTAGACGCCGGAGATGCCGTACTCGCCGTCGACCCAGGCGCAGACCGGCATGACGTCGCCGGAGTCCTCGGCCACGGCCTTCGCCATCCGAGCCGCCGCGGCGGACGGGGCGTAGTACGCCGAACCGGTCTTGAGCAGCGCGACCACCTCGGCGCCACCGTTGCGGGTCTTGACGACCAGCTCCTCGATCTGCTCGGCCGGCATCGCCTCACGCAGCGGCTTGCCGTTGACGGTGCTCTTGGACGGCACCGGGACCATGGTGTCGCCGTGCGAGCCCAGGGTCAGCGTCTTCACCGACGCCACCGGCACGTTGAGCGCCTCGGCGACGAAGTTGCTGAACCGGGCGGTGTCGAGCATGCCGGCCTGGCCGAGCACCCGGTTCTTGGGGAACTGGGTGGCGATCTGCGCCAGGGCGGTCATCTCGTCAAGCGGGTTGGAGACGACGATGACGACGGCGCTGGGGGCGTACTTGGCCACGTTCTCGGCGACCTGCCGCACGATCTTGGCGTTGGTCTCCAGCAGGTCCATCCGGCTCATGCCCGGCTTGCGGGGCAGGCCAGCGGTGATGACGACGACGTCGGAGCCCTCGATGGCCTCGTAGCCCTCGCCGTTCGGGCCGGTGGTCACGCCGACGACCTTGGTCTCGAAGCCCTCGATGGCCCGCGACTGGTTGAGGTCGAGCGCGAGGCCCGCGGGCTTGCCCTCCACGATGTCGGTGATCACAACGGTGTCGAAGACGTCGTACTCGGCCAGGCGCTGTGCGGTGGTGGAGCCGTAGAAGCCAGCCCCGACGACAGTGACCTTCTTACCCATGGTCGTCCCACTCCCTGATACCAGTCGGTTTTCCGGACCGTATCAGCCATCCTGGCACCGATCCGGCCAGGGGCGGACAGTTATGACCGGACAGACGCGAACGGCACTCGTGGGACACCGTCGACGCGTCAGCCGCGCTCGGCGCGCTCCACGACGTTGGTCAGCAGCATGGCGCGGGTCATCGGACCGACGCCGCCGGGCATCGGAACGAGCGCGCCGGCCGTCTCGGCCACCTCCGGGTCGACGTCGCCGGTGTAGCGGCCCTTGCCGTCCGGGCCGATCACCCGGGTGATGCCGACGTCCACGACCACCGCGCCCGGGTTGATCATGTCGGCGGTCAGCAGCCCCGGTACGCCGGCCGCGACGATGACGATGTCGGCGGCCCGGGTGTGCGAGGCGAGGTCGAGGGTGCCGGTGTG
Source organism: Micromonospora sp. DT63 (assembly GCF_049841615.1). Classification (NCBI taxonomy): domain Bacteria; kingdom Bacillati; phylum Actinomycetota; class Actinomycetes; order Micromonosporales; family Micromonosporaceae; genus Micromonospora; species Micromonospora sp. DT63. Next base: position 465,915 of record NZ_JBNCKQ010000002.1, read on the forward strand.
GCACAGGGTGACTGTGGCGTTCTCGCTGCGACGGGTGAGCAGCAGCCCGAGCGGACGGCCGACGGTGTTGCCCCGGCCGACGACCGCCACGGTGGCGCCGCGCAGCGCGACGTCGTGGCGGCGGAGCAGCTCGACGATGCCGCGCGGGGTGCAGGGCAGCGGGCCGTCGTAGCCGAGGACGAGACGACCCAGGTTGACCGGGTGCAGGCCGTCGGCGTCCTTGTCGGGGTCGATCAGCTCCAGCACGCGCTGGGTGTCCAGGTGGGCGGGCAGCGGCAGCTGGACGATGTAGCCGTGGCACGCCGGGTCGGCATTCAGCTCGGCCAGGACGTCGTCGACCTGCTGCTGGGTGGCGTCGGCCGGCAGCTCCCGGCGGATCGAGGCGATACCCACCTCGGCGCAGTCACGGTGCTTGCCGTTGACGTACGCCTGGCTGCCCGGGTCGGCCCCGACCAGGACCGTGCCGAGCCCGGGGGTGATGCCGCGCTCCGCGAGAGCCTTCACCCGGATCCGCAGCTCGTCCTTGATCTCCGCTGCGGTCGCCTTGCCGTCCAGAAGCGTCGCCGTCACCACCAGATCGTCTCATGTCCGGCACCTGCCGTTCCGGAGACCTCAGCGTGGCCGGCCACCGAGGCCCCCGCCACTCCGCCAACGGTAACGATGAGTTACGTGTCGCTCATCACTGTGAGTGACGCTTTGTGCAACCCGTCACCGCGAAAATGGCCGGAACCCGGGACGCGGGCCGGGACCGGACAAGCCGCCGAAGGCGGTCGAGTCCGTTGCAGGAGGCGACAGAACCCTCCGTCCTCATGGACGAATGCTCAGCTCAGCAACGTGCGTCCGGTTTGGGGTAGCACGCATGGCCGCACCCCGCAAGGAATGCGTCCTCGGACCGTTACGCGCCCGCAACCTTGCCGTTGTCGACGGCCGGTAGGCGACCTACCGTTACCGCTTGTTGCGCAGCGTAAACCCAGCGTCGGGCCTGACTGCGCAGCGTGAGGAGATGAGGAGGCTCTATGCGAGTTCGTAGACTCGCCGCCTGGACCGCCCTCCCGCTCGCGGTGACGCTGGGCCTCGCGGCCTGCGGCAGCGGCGGAGACGGTGGATCCGGTGGCAGCAGCACCTCGGCCGTCAGCATCCAGATCGGCGAGCCGAAGCACCTGGTTCCCACCAACACCACCGAGACGTCCGGCGCGCAGGTCCTCACCGGCCTGTTCAGCCCGCTCGTCGACTACGACGCCCAGAACAAGCCGTACGAGGTCGCCGCGCAGTCGGTGACTTCGTCCGACAACAAGGTCTGGACGATCAAGCTCAAGGACGGCTACACCTTCCACAACGGTGAGAAGGTCACGTCCGAGGACTACATCAACGCGTGGAACTACGGCGCGTACGCCCCCAACGGTCAGGACAGCAACTTCTTCTTCGAGAAGATCGCTGGTTACGCGGACCTGCAGGGCAAGGAGCCGAAGGCCAAGGAGATGTCCGGGCTGAAGAAGGTCGACGACCTGACCTTCACCGTGACGCTCTCCGAGCCGTACATCGACTTCCGCACGATGCTCGGTTACACCGCGTTCTACCCGATGCCGGACGCCGCGTTCTCGGCGCCGGGCGTGGTCAAGGACTCCTACGAGCAGGCTCCGATCGGGCAGGGCCCCTTCAAGATGAAGGGCACCTGGCAGCACGACAGTAAGATCGACGTCGAGCGCTACGACGCGTACCCGGGCGAGAAGCCCAAGGTGCAGAACATCGAGTTCCGGATCTACCAGCAGCTGACCGCGGCCTACGCGGACGTCCAGGCGGACAACCTGGACGTGCTGCCGACGATCCCGACCGAGAGCCTGAGCACCGCGCCGTCCGACCTGGGCGACCGGTACCAGACCAGCCCGATGTCCTCGTTCCAGTTCCTGGCGTTCCCGACGTTCGACAAGGACTACAGCAAGCCGGACGTGCGTAAGGCCATCTCGATGGCGATCGACCGTGACGAGATCACCAAGTCGGTCTTCAAGGGCTCGCAGCAGTCGGCACGCTCCTTCGTCTCGCCGGTCCTGCCGGGCTACCGGGAGAACACCGCGGGCGCGGCGGGCGAGTTCAACCCGACCGAGGCCAAGAAGCTCTACCAGGCCGCCGGCGGCCCGTCGAAGATCGTCATCTCCTACAACGGCGACGGCGGTCACAAGGACTGGGTCGACGCCACGGTCAACCAGCTCAAGGCCAACCTGGGTGTCGACGCCGTCGGCGTGGCCGAGCCGAAGTTCGCCGACCTGCTGACCAAGGTCGAGAAGAAGGAGCCGGTGGGCGCCTTCCGGATGGGTTGGGTCATGGACTACCCGACCATGGAGGACTACCTCGGCCCGCTGTACAGCACGAACGGCTCGTCGAACTACTACGGCTACAGCAACCCGGAGTTCGACAAGCTCGTCAAGGAGGGCTCCGCCGCCAAGACGCAGGACGAGGCGATCGCCAAGTACCAGCAGGCGGAGGACATCCTGGCCAAGGACATGCCGGTGATCCCGCTCCGCTTCGGCGAGAACGTGTTCGGCCACTCGTCCAAGGTCAAGAACGTCGAGATGGACCTGTTCCAGCGGGTCAACCTCGTCAAGATCGAAGCGGCCAGCTGAGCTGACCAACGGTTGCGGGCCATCCGGGCGGCGACGCCCGGGTGGCCCGGACCGCGCTATCCGGCGCGGGCCGCACGCGGGCCCGGAGTCGGTGGCGCCGGCCTCCCCCGGGCCGGACGGCACGTCTGGAGATATTTCGGGTACGACCAGAGATGCCGTCCTGCGACCCTTTCGCACATTTCCGGAGAGACTGCTAAGCATGTTCCGCTACATCTTGCGGCGCCTACTGCAGATGGTCCTGGCGTTCTTCGGGACCACCCTGATCGTCTACGCGCTGATGTTCGCCGGCCAGGGCGACCCCATCCAGGCCCTCGCGGGCGAACGCCCGGTGACGCCGGCCCAACGGGCCTACCTGACGGAGAAGTACCACCTCGACGCGACAGGCGTCGGCGGTTTCTTCTACCGCTACTTCGACTACGTCAAGAGCCTGCTCCAGGGTGACCTCGGCCAGTCCCTGACCGGCCGCCAGATCGGTGACATCCTGCAGGCGGCCTGGCCGGTCACCCTCAAGCTCGCGCTCATCGCGCTCGCCGTGGCGATCATCTTCGGAGTCAGCGCCGGCGTGGTCGCCGGTATCCGCCGGGCCAGCATCTTCGACAACTCGACGCTGGTGCTGACCCTGCTCGTGCTCGGCATCCCGACCATCGTGCTGGCGCCGATCGCCCAGTACTTCCTGGGCGTCAAGTGGCAGCTCTTCCCGCCCACCGCCGGCTCCCAGCCGACGTTCTACGCGCTGCTGCTGCCGGGCATCGTGCTCGGCTCACTGTCGCTGGCAACCGCGCTGCGGCTGACCCGCACCTCGGTGGCCGAGAACCTGCGCGCCGACTACGTCCGGACCGCCCGGTCCAAGGGCCTGGTCAAGCGCCGCATCGTCACCGTCCACGTGCTGCGCAACTCGCTCATCCCGGTGGTCACCTTCCTCGGTGTGGAACTGGGCAACCTGATGAGCGGCGCGATCATCACCGAGGGCGTCTTCAACATCCCCGGCGTGGGCTTCAACCTCTTCCGCGGCATCCGCACCGAAGACGGCCCCCTGGTGGTGGGCATCGTCAGCGTGCTCGTCGTGGTCTACCTGGTCTCGAACCTGGTGGTGGACGTCCTGTACGCCGTACTCGACCCGAGGATCCGCTATGAGTGAGCGCAGCGAACGAATCATCAGCGCAGCGTGCTTGGCCTCTCGTGCCGGCGCCGAGCGCAGCGAGGCGGCGGCACGAGTGAGCGCAGCGAGGTGCCGGCATGAGTGACTTCGAGACTGTGGCGGCCACCGAGAACCAGGCTGCACGACGTGGCCCCTCGGGCGAGCCGGGCACGCCCAACCAGGTCGGGGCCCCGAACAAGCCCCGCAGCCTGGCCGGAGACGCGTGGCGCGACCTGCGCCGCAACCCGATCTTCTGGATCTCGCTGGCGCTGGTCGTCATCTTCACCCTGATGGCGCTGGCCCCCGGCGTGTTCACCGCCAACAGCCCGAACGACTGCCTGCTGTCCCGACAGCACGCCGGGCCGTCCGGCGGGGCCATCTTCGGGTACGACTTCCAGGGCTGCGACACGTACTCCCGGGCGGTCTACGGCACGCGGGCCTCGCTGCTGGTCGGCGCGCTCGCCGCGCTCGGCACCGGCATCATCGCGCTGGTCATCGGCATGCTGGCCGGGTACTTCGGCCGCTGGGTCGACGCCGTGCTCTCCCGGGTGATCGACGTGGTGCTCGGCATCCCGCTGCTGCTGGCCGCGATCGTGCTGCTCAAGCGGGTGTCCAGCGAGAGCGACAACGCGCGTATCGCCGCGGTGATCTTCGTGCTGGCCATCCTGGGCTGGACCACCGCCGCCCGGGTGGTGCGCTCCTCGGTGATCACCGCCAAGGAGCAGGACTACGTGGCGGCGGCCCGGATGCTCGGTGCCGGCAACGGCCGCATCATGTGGCGGCACATCCTGCCGAACTCGCTGGCCCCGGCCATCGTCGTGCTGACCATCGCGCTCGGCTCGTTCATCGCCGCCGAGGCGACGCTCTCCTTCCTGGGCATCGGCCTCAAGGCGCCGACCATCTCGTGGGGCCAGGACATCGACACCGGCCGCATCCACATGCGGGAGGCGGCGACGCCGCTGATCGTCCCGTCGGCCTTCCTCGCGCTGACCGTGCTGGCGTTCATCATGCTCGGCGACGCGATCCGTGACGCCTTCGACCCGAAGCTGCGGTGACACCCTCATGACCCACGCAACAGTCGAACCCACGCCCGCCTCCGCCACCCCTGACGGCGGCCACCTGCTGGAACTGAAGGACCTGCACGTCGAGTTCCGGACCAACGAGGGCGTGGCCCAGGTCATCAACGGCGTGTCGTACCACCTGGACGCCGGGGAGACCCTCGCGGTGCTCGGCGAATCCGGCTCGGGCAAGTCGGTCACCGCGCAGGCGATCATGGGCATCCTGGACACCCCGCCCGCGTTCGTCCGCTCCGGCCAGATCCTCTACCGGGGTCAGGACCTGCTCACGGCATCCGAGGAGCAGCGCCGGCAGGTCCGCGGCAAGGAGATCGCGATGATCTTCCAGGACGCGCTCTCCGCGCTGAACCCGGTCTTCCCGGTCGGCTGGCAGATCGGCGAGACGCTGCGCCAGCGCTCCGGCATGTCCCGGGGCGACGCCCGCCGCCGGGCCGTCGAGCTGATGGACCTGGTCAAGATCCCGGGTGCCGCCAAGCGGATCGGCGACTACCCGCACCAGTTCTCCGGCGGCATGCGGCAACGCGTCATGATCGCGATGGCGCTGGCGCTGGACCCGAAGGTGCTGATCGCCGACGAGCCCACCACCGCGCTCGACGTCACCGTGCAGGCCCAGATCATGGACCTGCTGGCCGACCTGCGCCGCGACCTCAACATGGCGATGATCCTGATCACCCACGACCTGGGTGTGGTCGCCGGCGTCGCGGACCGGATCGCGGTCATGTACGCGGGTCGGATCGTCGAACACGCCGACGTCCGCGCCCTCTACAAGGCGCCGGCACACCCGTACACCAAGGGTTTGTTGGAGTCGATTCCGCGGATGGACGTCCGCGGCCAGGAACTGTCGACGATCAAGGGGTTGCCACCGAACCTGATGCGCATCCCCTCCGGCTGCCCGTTCCACCCCCGGTGCCCGTACGTCCAGCAGGTCTGCGTGGACGTGGTGCCGCACGACCTGGTCCTCGGCGACGGCCGGACCAGCGCTTGCCACTTCGCGCAGGAGGTTCGTGATGACAGCGCCCGCTAGCTCCACCAAGGTCCGGGGCGAGACCATCCTCTCCGTCGACAACCTGGTGAAGCACTTCCCGATCAGTCAGGGTGTGCTGTTCCAGCGGCAGATCGGCGCGGTCAAGGCCGTCGACGGCGTGAGCTTCGAGCTGCGCCGGGGCGAGACGCTGGGCGTGGTCGGCGAATCCGGCTGCGGCAAGTCCACCCTCGCCCGGCTGCTCATGCGGCTGGAGACACCCACGTCCGGGCGGGCCACCCTGGAGGGCAGGGACCTGTTCAAGGCCTCCGGTGGCGAGCTGCGCCGGCTGCGCCGCAACATGCAGATGGTCATGCAGGACCCGTACACCTCGCTGAACCCGCGGATGACTGTCGGCGACATCATCGGTGAGCCGTTCGAGATCCACCGGGACGCGGCGCCGAAGGGCAGCAAGCAGAAGCGGGTCCAGGAGCTGCTGGACGTCGTCGGGCTCAATCCGGAGCACATCAACCGGTACCCGCACCAGTTCTCCGGCGGCCAACGTCAGCGCATCGGCATCGCCCGCGCGCTCGCCCTGCGCCCCGAGGTGATCGTCTGCGACGAACCGGTCTCCGCGCTGGACGTCTCCATCCAGGCCCAGGTGATCAACCTGCTGGAGCAGCTCCAGGACGAGTTCGGGCTGTCGTACATCTTCATCGCGCACGACCTGTCCGTGGTGCGGCACATCGCCGACCGGGTGGCGGTCATGTACCTCGGTCGGATCGTCGAGATCGGCACCGAGGACGAGATCTACGAGCGCGCCACCCACCCGTACACCCAGGCGTTGCTCTCGGCCGTGCCGGTGCCGGACCCGGAGGTACGCGACCAGCGCAACATGATCCGGCTGGTCGGCGACGTGCCCAGCCCGGCCGACCCGCCGAGCGGCTGCCACTTCCGCACCCGCTGCTGGAAGGCCCAGGACATCTGCGCGGTAGAGGACCCGGCGACCGTGCCCAGGGCGGCCGACCCCCACCCGTCCGCCTGCCACTTCGCCGAACTCCGCCCGGCAACCCCGGCGGCCTGATCCCCCACCCGGCCCGGGGTGGTTGATCATGAAGTTATTGCCCTGCACATCGGCGTGTCAGGGCAATAACTTCATGATCGATGGGGTCTTGCGGTCAGTGGAAGAAGTGGCGGGTTCCCGTTAGGTACATCGTCACGTTGGCTTTTTTGGCCGCTTCGATGACTTCTTCGTCGCGGATCGAGCCACCGGGCTGGACGATGGCACGGACGCCTGCGTCGATGAGGATCTGCGGGCCGTCGGCGAACGGGAAGAACGCGTCCGAGGCGGCCACCGAGCCCCGCGCCCGGTCAGCGCCGGCGCGCTGGACCGCCAGCTGCGCCGAGTCGACCCGGTTGACCTGACCCATGCCGACACCGACGGTGGCGCCGTCCTTGGCGAGCAGGATCGCGTTGCTCTTCACCGCGCGGACCGCCCGCCAGGCGAACGCGAGATCGCGCAGCAGCTCCTCGTCGGCGGCCTCGCCGGTCGCCAACTGCCAGTTGACCGGGTCGTCGCCGGGAGCGTCCACCCGGTCGGCGACCTGGGACAGCACGCCACCGGTCACCGGCCGCCACTCGAGCTTCGCCGGGCTCCAGGCCGGCGCGCGAAGCAGCCGGATGTTCTTCTTGCCCTGCAACACCTCGACCGCGCCCTCGTCGAAGCCGGGGGCGACCACCACCTCGGTGAAGATGTCGGCGACCTGCCGGGCCAACTCGACCGAGACCGGCCGGTTGACAGCGATCACGCCGCCGAACGCCGACACCGGGTCACAGGCGTGCGCCAGGCGGTGCGCCTCGGCCACGTCCACGCCCACCGCGATACCGCACGGGTTGGCGTGCTTGATGATCGCCACGGCCGGCTGGTCGGCGAAGTCGTTGGCGGCCCGCCAGGCGGCGTCCGCGTCGACGTAGTTGTTGTACGACATCTCCTTGCCGTGCAACTGCTCGGCCTGGGCCAGCCCCGCCGGGGCGTCCGGGTCGGTGTAGAGCGCGGCGGGCTGGTGCGGGTTCTCCCCGTAGCGCAGCACCGTCGACTTGCGCAGCGCCGACCCGGCGAACGCCGGCCAGGAGTCGTCGGCCGGGGCCAGCTCGCGGGCACACCACTGGGCCACTGCCACGTCGTACTCGGCGATGTCGGCGTACGCGCGGGCGGCGAGCGCGCGACGCTGGGCCAGCGTGAAGCCGCCCTCGTCGAGCGCGCCGAGCAGCGCCGGATAGCCGGCCGGATCGGTGAGCACCGCCACCGAGGCGTGGTTCTTGGCGGCGGCCCGCACCATGGCCGGGCCACCGATGTCGATCTGCTCCACGCACTCCTCGACACCGGCTCCGGAGGCGACTGTCGCCTGGAACGGGTAGAGGTTGGAGACCAGCAGGTCGAACGCGGCCACTCCCAGCTCGTCGAGCTGTGCGACGTGCGTGTCCTTGCGCAGGTCGGCGAGGAGACCGGCGTGCACCTTCGGGTGCAGGGTCTTCACCCGGCCGTCGAGCACCTCGGGGAACCCGGTCACCGTCTCCACCGGCGTCACCGGCACCCCGGCGGCGGCGATGGTGCCCGCCGTGCTGCCGGTGGACACGATCTCCACACCGGCCGCGTGCAGGGCCTGGGCCAGCTCGACCAACCCGGTCTTGTCGTAGACGCTGACCAGCGCCCGCCGAATCGGGCGACGCCCGTCCTGAGTGGGACTCACGGAACCGTGACCTTCCTTCCGGTGATGGTCCAGCCTTCGCGGACCAGACGGCCGACCTGCTCGACGAGCTGACGCCGCTCGGCTTCCTTGATGCGCTCGGTGAGCGCGTCCACGTCGTCGTCGTCGAGCACCGGCACCGCGACCTGCGCCACGATCGGCCCGGTGTCCATGCCGGCGTCGACGAAGAAGAGCGTGGCCCCGGTGAGCTTCACGCCGTAGGCGAGGGCGTCGCGCGGGCCGTGGATGCCGGGGAACGCCGGCAGCAGGGTGTTGTGGGTGTTCAGGTAGCGGTCGCCGAAGGCGGCGAGGAAGTGCGGGCCGACCAACTTGAGGAAGCCGGCGGAGATGACCAGGTCGGGCTCGTGCTTGGCGACGTGCGCGGTGAGCGCGCGGTCCCAGTCCTGGCGGCTGTCGTGGTCGCGGACCCGCTCGACGAAGGTCGGCACCCCCGCGGCCTCGGCGCGCTCCAGGCCCGCGATGCCGTCGCGGTCCGCGCCGACGGCGACGACCTCTGCGCCGTACGCGGGATCGGCGGCGGCGTCCAGCAGGGCCTGAAGGTTGCTCCCGGAGCCGGAGATGAGGACGACGATGCGGGCGGCGGACGCGGGCTCGGTCACCGGGCCACCCTATCGGGCAGGTCAGGATGCCCCTCGGTTGGGCGGTTCGCCGATCTGTGACAGTGCGCGCCGAGCAAAATAAACCAGTATCGGGGGTGATGCGCGGTATGTCGTCACGCTGCTGTGCTGTGCCTTAGGTGGTCTGACCGCGATCATGGATGGGAACAACAGCAGCAACTGACGGAACCAGTCCAAGGAGCTTCTCGAATGCAGCCCGGCAACCCCGGTCAGGACCCGTACGGCCAGCAGCCCAACCAGGATCCGACCGCGCCCCAGCCGCCGCACGACCCGTACGCCCCGCCGCCGGCCGCCCCGTACGGCCAGCAGCCCACCTCGGGTCAGCCCTACGGTCAGCCCACCTCGGGCCAGCCGTACGGCCAGCCGCCGGCGGCTCCGTACGGTCAGCAGCCCGGCGCCCCGTACGGCCAGCAGCCGCAGGACCCGTACGGCGCACCGCAGGCCCCGTACGGCCAGCAGCAGCCCTACGGTGGCGCCCCGACGTACCCGAACGCCGGTTACCCCCAGCAGCAGGGCCAGAACAACACCCTCGGCCTGGTGTCGATGATCCTCGGCATCGCGTCGATCCCGCTGATCTGCTGCCTCTACCTGGGCATCCCGGTGGGTATCGCGGGCGTGGTGACCGGTTACCTCGCGAAGCAGAAGGTCGCCCAGGGCCAGGCCAACAACGCCGGCCAGGCCAAGACCGGCCTGATCTGCGGCGCGGTCGGCGTCGGCCTCGGCATCCTGGTGCTCATCATCAGCATCGTGGCGAACGTCAACCTGCCGACCGAGCCCTGAGCAGCCCCCTGCTCCCGACGGGGCGCTCCGGATCCGTCCGGGGCGCCCCGCGCCGTCTCCGCACCCCGTGGGTAGTCCCCACCGTCGGCCGTGCCCCGCATCGGCCGTGCCGAGCGTCGGCAGCGGCAGCGGCAGCGGCAGCGGCCAATCAGGCTCCGGGGCGCACCGGCGGGGTCTGAGCGGCGCGCGGGCTCCGGGCGAGCACCCGGGTGGCAGCCGCGCCGAGCAGCGCCCCGACCGCGACGACACCTGCCGCCACCGCGCCCACCTGCCAGGCCACCGGCCCGAGCTGCGCCAGGCGCCCCGCCCCGAGCGGCCCACCGGAGGCCGCGGCGGCGACGCCGAGCAGCACGCCGGCCACCGGCCCGGCCAGCGCCGCCGGCGCCAACAGTTCGGCCCAGCGCCGCGGCGGCCGCTCCGGCCCTGCTGACCGGGCCAGCCGACGGGCGAGCAACCAGCCGGCGACCATCCCGGCCAGCACCGGCACCGCGAGCAGCAGCGCGCCGAGGCCGTCCACCGGGCCGCGCGGCAGGCCAGCGAGCAACGGTACGGCCGGCAGCGCGCCGACCGACACCTCACTGGTGCGTACGGCCGTGTCGACGCCGACGGCGAAGCCCGGCCCGAGCAGATAGCTGGTCGACCAGACCGCTGCGTTCGGCGCGTACGCCATGCTGACCAGGGTGATCCCGGCCTGCCCGGCCACCCCGGTCCGGTACGCGCCGATCATGTCCGCGGCGTCACCGCCGCCCATGGCCACGGCCAGGCCGGCCGCGCCGGCGCCCGCCCCGAGCAGGAGGAGCGCGGCCACCAGCCCGGCGCGTACGCCGTCGCGCAGCGGGCCGGGTATCCGCGTAACGAGCAGCCGGGTCACGGCGGTGATCCGGATCGCGCCGACCAGCGCGCCGAGCGTGCCGACCACCGCGAACGTGGCCGCCGCCCGCACCAGGGAGACCTGCGGCCCGCCCGCGCCGATCAGCACCGCGGCGAGCGCGCCGAGGAGCGCGTACGCCACGCCGACAGCTGCGGCGGCGATCAGCGCGCGGCGCGGTGAGCGGGTGTCGCGGGCGCCGATCGCGCGGCTCACGTGCACGCCGGCCCGGGTCAGTCGCCAGAGCGCGAGCACGGTGAGCGCCAGCGGGGCGAGCCCGAACGGGCCCGCCTCGGTGTGCAGCGGCACCCCGTGCCCCACCAGCCAACCGGCCAGCGCGGTACGCAGGGTGCCGCCCAGCGTGGTGGAGTCGGCGCCGAGCTGGACCAGGCCGAGCACGATGGCGACCGGCAGGTACGAGGTGAGAGCCGCCCCGACCGCGGCCACCAGTGCGGCGACGGCCAGCGGCGCACGCCCACGCGGCGACCCACCGGCGCGCGGCGCGGGAACCCGCCGACGGGGCGCGGCGCGGTCGACCGGCCGGTCGTCGGCGCGTACACCGCCGGCACGGCTGGGTGGGTCAGGGGTGACGGGGGGCATCCGCTCTACTCTGGCACGTCGCGCGGGCGGTGGCAGTCCGTTAACCCGCCCCGGAGGGCGGCGAGTTGGGCGAACCGGGGCCGGATCCGCCCGGTCGGGTCTAGCGTCGGGCCAGAGGGGTGGCCGTCGCCGCCAACCGGGTCCCGCTCGCCGGTCGCGGCCCGGGGTCCGCCGCCCACGACCGCCCGGAGGTAGCCGTGACGACCGCATACCCACCGCCCCCACCACCGCCGGCCAGGGGACGCGACCGCACCACGCTCTGGGGCGTGCTGGGCATCGTCCTCGGCCTGATCTGTTGCGGCATCCTCGGCATCATCTTCGGCTACCTGTCCCTGCGCGACGCCCGGCGCAACGGCCAGTCGCCGGTTCTCGGCTACCTCGCCATCGTGTTCGGCGTGATCAACATCATCGGCGGCGCGATCCTGCGTCTCACCGGCAACTACCCTTTCTGGAACAACGACTGACCCGGCGGTACGACGAAGGGGCCGACCGGTTCCGGTCGACCCCTTCGGTGTTGCCGTCCCGGCTCAGTTGCCGGACATGATCTCCCGCATCAGCTTCGCGGTCTCGGTCGGCGTCTTGCCGACCTTGACGCCGACGGCTTCGAGCGCCGCCTGCTTCGCCTCGGCGGTACCGGCCGAGCCGGAGATGATCGCCCCGGCGTGACCCATGGTCTTGCCGGGAGGCGCGGTGAAGCCGGCGATGTAACCGACCACCGGCTTGGTGACGTTGTCCTTGATGAACTCGGCGGCCCGCTCCTCGGCGTCGCCACCGATCTCACCGATCATCACGATGGCGTCGGTCTCCGGGTCGGCCTCGAACGCCTTGAGGGCGTCGATGTGCGTGGTGCCGATGATCGGGTCACCACCGATGCCGACGCAGGTGGAGAAGCCGATGTCGCGCAGCTCGTACATCATCTGGTAGGTCAGCGTGCCGCTCTTGCTGACCAGGCCGATGCGGCCGGAGCCGGTGATGTCGGCCGGGATGATGCCGGCGTTGGAGGCGCCCGGCGAGGCGATGCCGGGGCAGTTCGGCCCGATGATCCGGGTCCGCTCGCCCTGCGCGAGGTTGTACGCCCAGAACGCGGCGGTGTCGTGCACCGGCACGCCCTCGGTGATCACCACGGCCAGGCCGATCGCGGCGTCGATCGCCTCGACCACAGCGGCCTTGGTGAACTGCGGCGGCACGAAGATGACGGTGACGTCGGCCCCGGTCTCGGCCATGGCGTCCGCCACGGACGCGAAGACCGGCAGCTCGGTGCCGTCGAAGTCGACCTTCTGGCCCGCCTTGCGCGGGTTGACGCCGCCCACCACGTTGGTGCCGGCGGCGAGCATCCGCCGGGTGTGCTTGGAGCCCTCGGAGCCGGTCATCCCCTGAACGATGACCTTCGAGTCCTTGGTCAGCCAGATAGCCATGATCAGACCCCCGCAGCTGCCAGCTCGGCGGCCCGCTCGGCCGCGCCGTCCATGGTGTCCACCCGCTGCACGAGCGGGTTGTTCGCGCCGTCCAGGATCGCCCGGCCGGCCTCGGCGTTGTTGCCGTCGAGGCGGACGACGAGCGGCTTGGTGACCTGCTCGCCGCGCTGCTCGAGCAGGGCGAGCGCCTGGATGATGCCGTTGGCGACCTCGTCGCAGGCGGTGATGCCGCCGAAGACGTTGACGAAGACGCTCTTCACGGCCGGGTCGGAGAGCACGATCTCCAGCCCGTTCGCCATCACCGCGGCGCTCGCGCCGCCGCCGATGTCGAGGAAGTTGGCCGGCTTGACGTTGCCGTGCCGCTCACCGGCGTACGCGACGACGTCGAGGGTCGACATGACCAGACCCGCGCCGTTGCCGATGATGCCGACCTCGCCGTCGAGCTTGACGTAGTTGAGGTCCTTGGCCTTGGCGGCCTGCTCCAGCGGGTCCACGGCAGCCTGGTCGACCAGGGCCTCGTGGTCCGGGTGCCGGAACCCGGCGTTCTCGTCCAGGCTGATCTTGGCGTCGAGCAGGAGCATCCGGCCGTCGCCGTTCTTGGCGAGCGGGTTGACCTCGACCAGCGTGGCGTCCTCGGCGACGAACGCCTGCCAGAGGCCGACGGCGATCTCGACCACCTGGTCGGCGACCTCGGCCGGGAAGCCGGCAGCGGTCACGATCTCGCGGGCCTTGGCCTCGTCCACGCCCTTCACGGCGTCGATCGGGGCCTTGACGACCTTGTCGGGCGTCTCGGCGGCGACCTGCTCGATGTCCATGCCGCCGGCGACGCTGGCGATGCAGAGGAAGGTGCGGTTCGCCCGGTCGAGCAGGTACGAGAAGTAGTACTCCTCGGCCACGTCCGCGGTCACCGTGATCATGACCTTGTGGACGGTGTGACCCTTGATGTCCATGCCGAGGATGTCGGTGGCCCGAGCCACCGCCTCATCCGGGCCCTCGGCCAGCTTGACGCCGCCGGCCTTACCTCGGCCGCCGACCTTTACCTGCGCCTTGACGACCACACGGCCGCCAAGACGTTCGGCGATCGCGCGGGCCTCTTCCGGGGTAGTGGCGACGCCGCCGGCCAGCACGGGCAAGCCGTGCCGCTCGAACAGGTCCCGCCCCTGGTACTCGTACAGGTCCACGATTGCGCGTCCCGTCCCGTCTCCGCGGCGCGCCGTCGCGCCGCCACCAGCGTTCAGAAAACAGTTTGACGCCTGTCATCAGTTGAAACAGGCCATTGGCGGCAGCCTAGCGAGGTGGGCACGGCCGGCAACCGAGCGGGTGCACGGTGTGCGGTAATGCACAACTCCGTGTCGAGTGGGGCGGATTCCGGCCGCGCCGTGCGCGGCGTCAATCGTCCGGACGATGTTGCCGGGGGTCCGTAACCCGCCCGTCGGGGCGTCGTTGAGTCAGGTGTCGGCGCGCTGAGCAGCGCAAAGACGGGATACGGCCGATGCCCTGTCGGTCGAGGGGTGGCGGCGGGGCATCGTGCATAGAGGGGCCGGACGTGTGAGGGGTGCGTCCGGCCCCTCCCCCGTGCCCAGATCCGGTCGGCGCAGCAGACCGACGCAATCGACGCGGTGGACCGACGTGGTCGGCTCGGCGCAGCGGACCGCTGTCTCAGGCGACCGGCTGCGCGACGTTCTCCCGGACCCACTCCACGATCGCCTGCGTGGTGGCGCCCGGCGTGAAGATCTTCGCGACGCCCAGCTTCTCCAGCTCGGGGAGGTCGCCGTTGGGAATGATGCCGCCACCGAACACGACGATGTCCCGGGCGTCGCGCTCGGTCAACAGCTCCAGCACCCGACGGAAGAGCGTCATGTGCGCACCGGAGAGTACGGAGAGACCCACCGCGTCGGCGTCCTCCTGGATGGCCGTTTCCACGATCTGCTCGGGCGTCTGGTGCAGGCCGGTGTAGACGACCTCCATCCCCGCGTCGCGCAGGGCGCGGGCGACGACCTTCGCGCCGCGGTCGTGGCCGTCCAGACCTGGCTTCGCGACGACGACCCGAATACGAGAGCTCATCAGCGCACACCTTTCACCGGCTCCACGGCCTTCACCTGAACGAACGGTAACCCGCCCGGCCGGGCCCGGGAAATCGGGGCTGGAAACCCGTCCGACATTCTGCCGCGCCCGGACACCGCCGTCGGCACCGTCGATCGAGGCCGTCCCGCCCGGGCCCCGGCGTCAAGCCGGACGACTCCGCCGGATCGGTCACGCTCGGCGACGAACGGGTGGTTACGGGGGCACCGTTCGACGGCACGATGCGTGACAATCTTGGACGCAAACGGACAGATCGACACGCCAATTCGGCGCTTCGGCTTGTGGGTCGCCTGGTGGTTGGCTAACGTGTCCACGGTTGTCATCAGGTCCATGGACGGGTGACGACGCGGTCGGCAGACGTTCATCTGAGCTTCACGGACGTCCCACCGGCCGCCTCGGAACCCCGACAACGGAGGGTGTGCGTGCGCCAGCGCCTGTCGTCTGAGCCCGATCGATATCGCGGTCGCCGCCGCGTACCCACCCCCCCGCGTAGCCGTTACGCGGCAGTCGTCACCACCGCCTTCGTCGGCGCGGGCATCGTCGCGCTGGGCGCGTCGGCGCTGCCCGACGCCAAGGACGTCAGCCCGACCGTGCTCGACGAGCTCAAGCAGGCGTCGATCACCAGTCAGGACGTCGCGGCCCGTGCGGACAACGCCGAGCGCGCCTCCCGGGACAGCCGCACGAAGGAAGCGGCCGAGCCCGAGGTCTGGATGCTGCCGCTGCAGGGCTACGACTTCAACTCCCCGTACGGCATGCGGTGGGGCAAGCTGCACACCGGCGTCGACCTGGTCGTCCCCGAGGGCACCCCGTACGTGGCGGTCCACGATGGCCTGGTCACCAAGGCCGGCTGGTTCGGCGGCTACGGCTACGCGGTGATCGTCCAGCACGCCGACGGCAGCGAGGCCATCTACGGTCACTCCTCCGCGCTCAGCGTCAAGGAGGGCCAGCAGGTCAAGGCCGGCGACCAGCTTGGCCTGGTGGGCCAGACCGGCCACGCCTACGGCACGCACCTGCACCTTGAGCTTCATGTCAAGGGCGCCCCGATCGACCCCGTTCCGTACCTGCAGGAGCGCGGAGTGGACATCAAGCTGCAAGTCGAGGCAATCTACAGCGAGGTAGCGGGTTCCTGACGCTGCGTACCGCCCGTTGACCGCCCGGATCTGCTGATCCGGGCGGTTTTTTCGGCTCGGTCCACGGCTGATGTCTGCTGGATCACAGGACGGACTGTGACCGACAGCACGGCACGGCATGATCACTTTTCCGGACGGACCGCGTCAGACCGGTGCATAGCAGGTCAGTCGGCCTGCCGCCCCCGGTTCGGACGCGCGGTCCCGGACGGTCGTCCAGCTCGGCCCGACACCAGTATTTCGAGGTCAAGTGCCCCTCGACTGTGAAGGTCCGCCGTGCAGGAAGACAGCCCCGTCCAGAACGAGAACACCCCCGACACCACCGTCGAGCAGCCGGGACGTGCCCGCCGGCGGAACCGCCTCATCGTGGTCGGCGCGGCCGCGCTGGTCGCCCTCGGCCTGGGCGGGGTCGCCGTAGCCACCTCCGGCCCCGACCGCCCGGCACCCACCGCCGTCTCGCTCGACGCCCAGTCCCGCGCCGAGGCCGCCAGCCGGGCCGACCGCTCGGCCCGTGAGTCGAGCGCGCCGGCGTCTCCGTCGGCCAGCCCGACCGTGAGCCCGTCGACGGCAAGCGCCAGCCCGACACCGACGAAGACGGCCACCGCCAAGCCGAAGCCGAAGAAGACCACCCGGCCGACGGCCGCCTGGGTCGACCCGATGCCGGGCGCCTCGGTCACCTCCTGCTACGGCCAGCGCTGGGGCACCCTGCACGCCGGGATCGACCTGGCGCTGCCCTCGGGGACCCCCATCCACGCCGCGGCCGCCGGCACGGTCACCCAGGCCGGCGACGCCGCGGACGGGTACGGTAACTCCGTCTTCATCGACCACGGCAACGGCTACCTGACCCACTACGCCCACCAGAGCCGCATCGCGGTCACCGTCGGGCAGAAGGTCAAGGCCGGTCAGGTGATCGGCTACGAGGGCGCCACGGGCGACGCCACGGGCCCGCACCTGCACTTCGAGGTGCACCAGGGCATGTGGAACCAGATCGACCCCGCGCCGTACATGCGCGCCCACGGCGTCAACCTGGGCTGCTAGCTCCCCCGTCCCCGCCCCCACCGGGCCGATCTTGCACTTTCTGTCCCGACATCAAGGGCACAACCGCCCATGTCGACGACCGGAACTGCAAGATCGGCGCGGGTTACAGCTTGTCTACCGGGGCATGGCGGAGGACCAGCCACATGGTCTGGTCGCCGAAGTCGATCTGAGCGCGGGCGCCCGGGCCGTGCCCCTCCACGGCGAGCACGCGCCCCAGCCCGTAGCGCTGGTGGTTGACCCGGTCGCCGGCGGCCACCTTCGGCCCCTGCGGCAGCTCGCTGGCCGTGGTGAGGCGACTGGCGTCCACGCCGAGCCGCTGGGCCAGCTGCGCCGCCTTCGGCGTACCCCCGGTGAAGGTGCCGCGGCCGCCGGGCGCACGATCGGCACGACCGCCGACGCCGCCGCCCCCGCCGACCCACGAGGTGTACGACCCCTCGGTGCGCTCCCAGCGCACCAGCTCCGGTGGCAGCTCCTCCAGGAACCGCGACGGCGGGTTGTAGGACGGCTGCCCCCAGGCCGAACGGGTCACCGCCCGGGAGAGGTAGAGCCGCTGCCGAGCGCGGGTGATGCCCACGTACGCCAGTCGGCGCTCCTCCTCCAGCTCGCGGGTGTCGCCCAGCGAGCGCAGGTGCGGGAACACGCCGTCCTCCAGCCCGGTCAGAAAGACCACCGGGAACTCCAGGCCCTTGGCGGTGTGCAGCGTCATGAGGGTGACGACGCCCTGGTGGTCGGGGTCGTCGGAGGGGATCTGGTCGGCGTCGGCCACCAGCGCGACCTGCTCCAGGAAGCCCGCCAGGGTGGCCCGGTCCCCGTCGGCGCCGGTCGCCTCGATCCGCTCGGTGTACTCCCGGGCGACGCTGACCAGTTCCTGGAGGTTGTCCACCCGGCCCGCGTCCTGCGGGTCCAGGCTCTCCTCCAGCTCGGTGAGGTAGCCCGAGCGGGTCAGCAGGGCCTCCAGCACCTCCTCCGGGGTGCCGGTCTCGGCCAGCTCCCGAGCGCCGTCGAGCAGCGCCACGAAGTCGGCGATGCCGTTGGCCGCCCGGGTGGAGATGCCGGGCGCCTCCCGGGCCCGGCGCAGCGCCGCGCCGAAGGAGATCCGATCACGGCTGGACAGCGCCTCGACGCACGCCTCCGCGCGGTCGCCGATGCCCCGGCGGGGGGTGTTCAGCACCCGCCGCAGACTCACCGTGTCGTCGTCGTTGACCACCGAGCGCAGGTACGCGAGGGCGTCGCGGACCTCCTTGCGCTCGTAGAAGCGCACCCCGCCGACCACCTTGTACGGCAGGCCGGCGCGGATGAACACCTCCTCGAAGACGCGGGACTGCGCGTTGGTGCGGTAGAAGACCGCGACGTCACCGGGGCGGGTCTCGTCGGCGTCGACCAGCCGGTCGATCTCCCGGCCCACCCAGTCCGCCTCGGCGTGCTCGGTGTCGGCCACGTAGCCGACGATCCGCTCGCCGTCACCTGCCTCGCTCCACAGCCGCTTCGGCTTGCGGGAGGTGTTCCGGTCGATCACCGCGTTGGCCGCGTTGAGGATGGTCTGGGTGGAGCGGTAGTTCTGCTCCAGCAGGATCGTCCGCGCGTCGGTGAAGTCCCGCTCGAACTCCAGGATGTTGCGGATCGTCGCGCCCCGGAAGGCGTAGATCGACTGGTCGGCGTCACCGACCACGCACAGCTCGGCCGGCTCCAGCCCGTCGGTGCCGGAGACCAGCTCCTTGATCAGGACGTACTGGGCGTGGTTGGTGTCCTGGTATTCGTCGACGAGGACGTGCCGGAACCGCCGCCGGTAGCTCTCCGCGACGTGCGGGTGGGACTGGAGCAGGTGCACCGTCGTCATGATCAGGTCGTCGAAGTCCAGCGCGTGCGCCTCGCGCAGCCGGCGCTGGTACAGCGTGTACGCCTCGGCGAGCGCCCGCTCGTTGGGCCCGCTGGCCCGTGCGGCGAACTGCTCCGGGTCGACCAGCTCGTTCTTGAGGTTGGAGACCTGGGCGGCCAGACCACGCGCCGGGTAGCGCTTCGGGTCGAGATCCAGTTCGCGGGTGACCAGCTGCATCAGGCGGCGGGAGTCGTCCGCGTCGTAGATCGAGAACGTCGATTTGAGGCCTGCGTGCTCGTGTTCGGCGCGCAGGATGCGGACGCACGCCGAGTGGAACGTCGACACCCACATCAGTCGGGCCCGCGGGCCGACCAGCGCGGCGACCCGCTCCTTCATCTCGCCGGCCGCCTTGTTGGTGAAGGTGATGGCGATGATCTCACCGGGATGCACGTCCCGTGCGGCGAGCAGGTGGGCGATCCGGTGGGTGAGCACCCGGGTCTTGCCGGACCCGGCGCCGGCCACGATCAGCAATGGGGAGCCGGCGTGGCTGACGGCGTCGCGCTGCGGCCCGTTCAGCCCGGCGAGGAGCTGCTGCGGATCGAGGCGGACGGGGGCCGACCCGGGCCGGTGCGGACGGGCCGGCGCGGACTCCGGCGCGGGCGGGGACGCGGGAATGTCGAAGAGAGGATGCATCGCGCGCCAAGTCTATGCCGCCAGCCGGACACTTCCCGACCGCGCCGTCCGTCGGGCCGGGCCGCCGTGCCGGCGCCGGAAGCACCCGAGCGGGGCCGCCCTTTTGCGCCGGAATCCTTGCGCGCCGGCCACCGTCGTGGGCATACTCGACGGCGTGATCGCTGCGCGCTACTACTTTTACTACGGCACCGGGAGTCCGGCTGCCGTAGGTCGCGCCTGATCGACAGACCTGCGAAAAGCCCCGGGCTCCTGGAGTCCGGGGCTTTTTCCGTCCCGGGTTCCGGGCACCGGGCACCACAGCACGAGAGGTACCCGATGATGACAGACGTGGTGGAGCAGAACGGTGGCCCGGCCGGGCCGGAGGCGGGACAGCCCCCGGCGAGCGGGAGCGTGCCGGAGGTGGTGCCTTCGGTGCTCGGCGGCGACCCGTCCGACGCACGGACCGGCACCGTGGAGCCGACCGCCGCTGCGCGGATCGTGCAGATCAGAGAACGGATCGACGAGATCGACCACGCGTTGATCGCGCTCTGGCAGGAGCGGGCCGCGCTGTCCCAGGAGGTCGGGGCGACCCGGATGGCCTCCGGAGGCACCCGCCTGGTGCTCTCGCGCGAACGGGACATCCTGGAGCGCTTCCGGCTCGCGCTCGGCGCCGACGGCACCCAACTGGCGCTGCTGCTGCTGCGCGCGGGCCGCGGGCCGCTCTGAGGCGCCTCGGCGAGCCGCCGGTCGGTGACCCCACCGGCGGCCCGCTCAGCGGACCCCGGACAGACGAAACCGCCTGCCGTCGTCGTGGTGACGTCGGCAGGCGGTTCCGGTGACTCACACCTCGTGGGTGGCGACGATCTCGCGACGCTCCGCGAAGTGGCAGGCGCTCGGGTGGTCCGAGTCGCGCCGGATCTCCAGCAGCGGGACCTGCTCGGCGCAGACCTCCTGCGCCTTCCAGCAGCGGGTCCGGAACCGGCAGCCCGAGGGCGGGCTGATCGGCGACGGCACGTCACCCGTGAGCCGGATGATCGTCTTGTTGTTCCGCTGGGTCGGGTCCGGCACCGGCACCGCCGAGAGCAGCGCCTGGGTGTACGGGTGGGTCGGCCGCTCGTAGATCTCGTCCTCGGTGCCGATTTCAACGATCTTGCCGAGGTACATCACCGCCACCCGGTCCGACAGGTGGCGAACCACCGACAGGTCGTGGGCGATGAAGATGTAAGACAGCCCCAGCTCGCTCTGCAGCTTCTCCAGCAGGTTCATCACCTGGGCCTGGATGGAGACGTCCAGCGCCGAGACCGGCTCGTCGCAGACGATCACCTCGGGCCGCAGCGCCAGCGCGCGGGCGATGCCGATGCGCTGACGCTGACCGCCGGAGAACTGGTGCGGGTACCGGTTGATGTGCTCCGGGTTGAGCCCGACCAGGTCGAGCAGCTCGCGGACCTTGGCCCGACGGCTACCCCGGGGCGCCACCTCCGGGTGGATCTCGAACGGCTCCCCGATCAGGTCACCGACCGTCATCCGCGGGTTCAGCGAGGTGTACGGGTCCTGCATGACCAGCTGGATCTGCCGACGCAGCCGACGCAGCGCCCCACCGGAGAGCTTGGAGATGTCCTGGCCCTTGTAGACCACGCTGCCGGCGGTCGGCTTCTCCAGGTTCATCAGAACCCGGGCGAGGGTCGACTTGCCGCAGCCGGACTCGCCGACGACACCGAGCGTCTCGCCGGCCCGCAGACCGAACGAGACCCCGTCGACGGCCTTGACCTGACCGACGGTCTTCTTGAACACCACACCCTGGGTGACGGGGTAGTGCTTGACCAGGTCACGGACCTCGAGGATGTTCTCAGACACGGTTCACCAGCTCCTCGGCGAAGTGGCAGGCGCTGGCCCGGGCGGGGCCCACCTGGAGCAGCGGGGGGACCTTCTCCCGGCACACCGGCTGCGCCATCGGGCAGCGCGGGTTGAACGGGCAGCCCGGCGGGATGTTCATCAGGTTCGGCGGGAGGCCCTTGATCGTCCGGAGCTGCTGCCCCTTCTCGTCCAGACGCGGGATCGAGTCGATCAGACCCATCGTGTACGGGTGCGCCGGCTTGGCGTACAGGTCGTACACGTCGGCTTCCTCGACGATCCGGCCCGCGTACATGACGGCGATCCGATCGGCGACGTCGGCGACCACACCGAGGTCGTGGGTGATCAGGATCATGCCCATCTGCCGCTCACGCTGGAGCTCCGCGAGCAGGTCCATGATCTGGGCCTGCACCGTCACGTCGAGCGCGGTGGTCGGCTCGTCCGCGATCAGCACCTCGGGGTCGAGCGCCAGCGACATCGCGATCATCGCGCGCTGCCGCATACCGCCGGAGAACTGGTGCGGATAGTTGTTGAACCGGCCCTTGGCGTTCGGGATCTTGACCTGGTCGAGCATCTCGATCGCGCGCTTCTTGGCCTCCGCGCGACCCAGACCCCGCCGAACGCGGAACTGCTCGGCGATCTGGAACCCGACGGTGAAGACCGGGTTCAGGGCGGAGAGCGCGTCCTGGAAGATCATCGCGATGCCCTCACCGCGGATGCGGCGGCGCTCCTCGGCGGACATGCGGAGCATGTCCTTGCCGTGGAAGCGGACGTGCCCACCGGTGACGAAGCCGGGGGGCGTGTCGAGGATGCCCATGATCGTCTGCGCCGTGACGCTCTTACCGGAGCCGGACTCGCCGAGCACGGCGAGGGTCTCCCCCGCGTCGACGTGGTACGTGACCCCGTTGATGACCTTTGCGACGCCGTCCCGGGTACGGAACTCCACCCGCAGGTCGTCGACCTCGAGCAGCCGGCCGGAGGGGCGCCCGGACCCGCCGGATCCCGGCGCGGACTGCTCAGACACGAGAATGTCGGACACTGGATCTCCCCTAGCGGAGTTTCGGATCGAGGGCCTCGCGGACCGCTTCACCGAGCATCACGAAGCTCAGCACCGCGGCGACGAGGAATGCGGCAGGGAAGAACACCAGCCCCGGCGCGACCCGGATGAAATCCTTACCCTCGCTGATCATGATGCCCCAGGACACCACCGGCGACTTCAGGCCGACACCCAGGAAGGACAGGGTGGCCTCGGCGCCGATGAACGAGCCGACCATGATCGTGCCGTAGACCAGCAGCGGGGCCAGGCAGTTCGGCAGGAGGTGCTTGAGGATGATCCGGCCACTGCCGGCACCCAGCGCGCGCGCCGCCACGATGTAGTCGGCCTCCTTGGTGGCGAGCACCGAGGAGCGCATCAACCGCATGACGACCGGCCAGCTCAGCACGATCAGCGAGATGATCACCAGGCCCATGATCTCGGCCTTGCTGTTGCTGCTGCCCGAACCGTTGAACGTGGTCAGGATGACGATCGCGCCGAGCACGAACGGCACTCCGAAGAACACGTCCGCGACCCGGCTGAGAATCGTGTCGACCCAGCCACCGAGGTATCCGGAGATGATGCCCATGGCGCCGCCGACCAGCAGGGTGCCGACCACGGAGAGCACGGCGACCACGATGGAGGCACGCGCGCCGTAGATGACCCGGGCGTAGACGTCCCGGCCCTGCAGGTCGTACCCGAACCACGCGTCGCCGGACGCCTTGTTGAGGCTGCGCGAGAGCGCTCCGTTGACCGGGTCGCCCGGGGCGAACAGCGACGGGAAGGCCGCCATCAACAGGAAGATGACGATGATCGTCGCCGAGATCCAGAACAGCGGCTTACGGCGCAGGTCCCGCCAGGCGTCACCGAGCAGACCACGGGGCTTCTCGTTGCTCTGCGGCCCGGGGGCGGCGGGGGTGTCGGTCGGCTGCGCAGCAGGGGTGCTGACAATCGAAGCGGTACTCGGGTCACTCATAACGGATCCTCGGGTCCAGGGCGGCGTAGAGCAGGTCGACCAACAGGTTCATCAACAGATAGACGACCACCAGTACGACCACGATGCCAACCACGGTAGCGCTTTCCTTGGTGACGATCGCGCGGTAGACCTCGCGCCCGATTCCGTTGATGCCGAAGATGCCCTCGGTGACGATCGCGCCGCCCATCAGGGCGCCGAGGTCGGTGCCGAGCAGGGTGACGACCGGAATGAGCGAGTTGCGCAGCAGGTGCACACCCACGACCCGGCGCATCGGCAGGCCCTTGGCGATGGCGGTGCGCACGTAGTCGGCACGGCGGTTCTCCGCGATGCTCGTTCGGGCCACCCGGGCGATGTACGCCACCGATGCGCTACCGAGCACGAAGCCCGGCACGATCAGCTCGGAGAACCGCATCTCGGACGAGACGGTCGGCTTGACGATGCCCCACTGCACACCCAGCAGCCACTGCAGCACGAAGCCGACGACGAACACCGGCAGCGCGAGCAGGAAGAGGGTCGAAACGAGGACCAGGTTGTCCAGGAAGCCGTTGCGGCGCAGACCGGTCAGGATGCCGGCGCCGAGGCCGATGACAGCCTCGATGGCGAGCGCGACCAGGGCCAGCTTCAGGGTGTTCGGGTACGCCGTGGCGATGATGTCGCCGATGTCGCGCTGGGAGAACGTCTGGCCGAAGTCGCCCTGGAGCAGGTTCTTCATGTAGTTGCCGTACTGCACGAAGACGTTCTGGTCCAGGTGGTACTTCTCGGTCATGTACGCGACGTACTGGTCCGGGCAGCGGCGCTCGCCGCACTTGCCGGCGAACGGGTCGCCCGGGACGGACCAGACGAGCCAGTAGATCAGGAAGGTCGAGCCGATGAAGACGGGCACGAGTTGGAGCAGCCGTCTCAACAGATAACGGCCCATGGGGTGGTCCTCCAGACAGGGGGCGCGTCGGACGGCCGACACGGTGGTGACAACGTGGCGAGTGGAGTGCTGTGGCATCCACTCGCGGAACGGCCCCGGGTCGGGCTCACCGGATGTGGCGAGCCCGACCCGGGGTCAGACCGTTCGGATCAGAGCTCGACCGAGGTGATGTCGAGTTCGCCGACGTTGTTCAGCTCGAGCTTCTTGATCTTCTCCGAGTGGCCGGACTGCTGGCCGTAGAAGTAGATCGGGATGCTCGGGACGTCCTGGTCGACCTTCTCGAGAACCTTGGCGAAGGCCTCGTGCGAAGCCTCCAGGCTCGGAGCAGCGCTGGCCTGCTTGGCCAGGGTGTCGACCTCCGGGTTGCTGTACAGGCCGTCGTTGGACGAGCCACCCTTGACGTAGAGCGGGTTGACCCAGTTCTCCACGTCCGGGTAGTCCTGCTGCCAGGCGGCACGGTACGGGCCGGTCATCTTGTGGGCGTTGATGTTCTGACGGAACACCGCGAAGGTCGGGATGCCCTCGGCGCGAGCCTCGATGCCGAGGTTGGTCTTGACCTGCTGCGCAACCGCGTCCATCCAGTCCTTGTGGCTGGAGTCCGAGTTGTAGTAGAAGACCATCTCGCCCGTGAAGCCACCGGCCTCGGTCAGCAGCTGCTTGGCCGTGGTCGGGTCGAACTTGCAGGCGGTGCAGTTACCCGGCTTGGCGCCCGGGGTCAGCGGGTTCGCCCAGCTGTCGGCCGGCTTGCGGGTGCCGAAGAAGATCTTGTCCGAGATCTCCTGCCGGTTGATCGACAGCGAGACCGCACGACGCAGCTTCGGGTTCTGGAAGCGCTTGTCGTAGATCGGGAACGCGATCAGCGCGGTCGACGGCGTGACGGTGTTCAGGCCACGGTCGCCGAGGTCGGTCTTCCACTTGTCGCCGGCGAGCGCCGAGGTGGGGACGACCTCCATGAAGTCAAGGTTGTTGGCGAGCAGGTCGGCGTAGGCCGCCGTCTCGTCCTGGTACAGCTTGACGTCGACGTCCTTGATCTTCATCTTGTCGCGCAGGCTGTAGTCGTCGAAACGAGTCAGCTTGATGAGGACGTTGTCCTGCCACGACACGAACTTGACCGGGCCGTTGCCGATCGGCTTCTTGCCGAACTCCTCGGGCTTCATGGTGAAGAACGCGTCCGGCAGCGGCATGAAGGCGCTGTAGCCGAGCTTGGTCGGGAAGACCGCGGTCGGCGCGGCGAGGGTGACCTCGAAGGTCTGCTCGTCGATGACCTTCAGGCCGGAGAGCTCCTTGGCCGACGGGGCCGGGGCCTTCTGCGGGCCGTCCGGGCCGTCCGGGTCCTCGGTGTAGGTCTTGTCGAAGCCCGCGATGTCCGAGAAGAAGGAGCCGTTCTGCGCGCCGTTCGGCGAGTACGCGGCCCAGTTCCAGGCGTCGACGAAGTTCTTCGCCTTCACCTCGGTACCGTCGTGGAACTTGGTACCCTTCTTGATCTTGATCGTGAAGACCTTGGAGTCCTTGGTGTCGATGGACTCGGCCAGCGCGTTGCGCGGGGCCCCACCGTCGTTGGGGTACTCGACCAGGCCGGTGAACAGCCAGTCGATGACCTTGCCACCGCCGGTCTCCGTGGTGTTCGACGGAACCAGCGGGTTCTCCGGCTGGACGCCGTGGATGACGATCGCGCCATCCTTGCTGGCGGCGGCGTCGCCGTCGCCGTCACCGCTCGAGCAACCGCTCGCGACAAGCGCGGCAGCCGCGCTGAGCGCGATCGCGCTCGTCGCCCGCTTCGAGACTCTCATTCCGAGGGGCCTCCTCTTTCTAACCTGGTTCCGTCGTGGGTTTCACGCACGTTTTGGGGGTGACACCGCCCGACCACCCCGGGGCGGGGGTCGCCGGGACCACAGGGAAGTTTGGGGACACCCCTGATGTTCCGATCCGCCGGGCTCCCTCACCCGACGAGGCACGACCCTACGCAGGCGACACAGCCACGAACCCGCCGGGAACAGCGGAGGTCGTGGTCGTGGGCCGTACGGAGTGCCACACACCGAGGGTGAGGTGCTGCCACTGTGACACCCACTGGCCTCTTCCGTGAAGGTGCCGTTATCAAGCCGTTAGTTGCCCGCCACGTTGCCGATACTTGAAAAATGATCATAAAACGGTCGGGGTGGGTGTCTCCGACCTGGAAGTACATGACCTGCTCGGACGCTCGCGCCCCGCTCAGGCTCGGCTTCTGTGAGGTTTTTCGCTTGACGACCACGCGTTCCGGCGTCTGTCGCGGGCTCGACTTTCTTTGCCCGTCCGGACGAGGTCGACGTCGGCTGCACGGGCACCATGGTCGGCTGGGTGGCCGAGGGTGCCGCGGGCGTTTTTCTGATCATCAAAGTGGCGACCACGGCGGCTACGACGACACCGGCCCCGGCGCCGCCTGGAGGCGGGGCCGGGGCCGGTGGTGTGGCGGGGATGGATCAGGCGGTGAAGCGGACCTTGCGACGACGCACCACAAGGACGGCGACCGCACCCGCGGCGAGCAGCAGCAGACCGGCGGTCGCCGCCGCCGCGATCGGCGAACCGGTCAGCGGCAGGCCGCCACCGTTGCTCGCCGGCGAGGTGGACGGGGCCGGGCTGGCCGGCGGCGCCGAGTCCGACGGCGTGGCCGACGGGGTGGTCGGCGAGGCCGACGCGCTCGGGGTCGCCGACGGGGTGGCCGGCGGCGTCGTGGGAACGGCGGTGAAGGTGGCCGAGACCCGGGTGGTGACGGTGGCGCCGGTGCTGCCGCCGAGGATCAGCTTCTGCGCCTTCTTCGGGCCGGTGAACAGGAACACCCGGCCGAAGGAGACGGCGTCCTGCGCGGTCAGGGTCACGTCGACCGTGCCGGCGGCCTCGGCGGCCAGCCAGAACTGCCCGCCGTTGGTGGTCGTGGTGACCGGCTTGCCCTCGGCGTCGACGGCGGTGCCGCCGGTGGCCGCGACGGTGATGGCGCCCGCCGGACCACTGACCGTGAACGGACCGGCCTTGCCGCCGACCGTCGCGGTGGCGCTGGCCGGGCTGACCGACAGCTCGGCACGCGGCTCCGGCTGGTCGGTGGCGTTCTTGATGAGGTAGTCACGGACCTTCGTGATCACCTCGTACTGGTTGGGGGCCTGCAGGCCCTTCTCCCAGGCGCCCAGCTCGATGCCGTCACTGAAGTGCCAGACGGCGGTCTGGGTGCCGAAGTAGAGCAGGTTGTCGAGCTGCTTCTTGCCGATCTTGGTGTCCACGCCGGCGGCGGCGAGGAGCTTGGTGGAGTCGGCGTTCGGGTAACCGTGGGTCAGCACCCACTGCACCTTGGCGAGGTTCTTCACCTGGGACTCGTCCCAGGTGCCCTCCTCGTACTTGCCGTCGAGCTTCACGCTGGTGTGGTAGTCGATGCAGAACGCCGGCACCAGCTTGCCGTCGATCTTCAGAGCGAGCGCAGACGTGGTGCGCGTCTTGCCGTCGAGCTTCAGGGTGACCTGGCTGCCCTCGACCGCCTTGGCCACACCGGTGGCCGGGGCCGCGGCGGCGGCGCCCGCCACGCCGAGCGCCAGGGCGCCGCCGGCGACAGCCGCCAGGGCGACCCGCGCCCAGTGTCGTCCTCGTTGTCCCAACATCGAAGTGGTACCTCTTCCCCAGGGGTGACCCGCCATCGCGGGCACGCGCGTGAGCCGTCGTTTCCGCGGGATGCGACACCCACGCGCGGAAACGGGACCGGGGCAGTATGGGACGACGGCTGATCGTTTGTCAGCCCCGCCCAGCGGCATCCGTGGCATCTGCCCGAAATGCCGGGGCGGAGGAATAGATCACACGAGCCGGCGGTCCGCCGCCCAGCGCGAAAGCTCGTACCGGTTGGACATCTGGAGCTTGCGCAGCACGTTCGACACGTGCGTCTCCACCGTCTTGATGGAGATGAACAGCTCCTTGGCGATCTCCTTGTACGCGTACCCCCGGGCGAGCAGGCGCAGCACCTCCCGCTCCCGGTTGGTGAGCTGGTCCAGCTCCGGGTCGGCCACCGGGGCGTCCGGCCGGGCCGCGAAGGCGTCCAGCACGAACCCGGCGAGCCGGGGGCTGAACACCGCGTCACCGTCGGCGACCCGACGGATCGCCGCGGCCAGCTCGTCCGGGGAGATGGTCTTGGTGACATAACCCCGGGCGCCGGCCCGGATCAACCCGATCACGTCCTCCGCCGCGTCGGAGACGCTCAGCGCCAGGAACTTGACCTGCGGATGGCTGCGCCGCATCGCCTCCAGCACGGCACGGCCACCGCCGTCGGGCATGTGGACGTCGAGCAGCACCACGTCCGGGCCGGTGGCGGCGATCCGGGTGACCGCCTCGGCCACCGTGCTCGCCTCACCCACCACCTCGACATGGGCGCCCAGCTCGGCACGCACCCCGGCGCGGAACATCGCGTGGTCGTCCACCAGGAACACCCGCAGGCGTTCCGGGCGGCTGGTCGCCGGGTCGAGGTGCTCCATCGGCTGCTCGGCCATGGTCATTTGTTCCTCTCCGCTGCGGACGAGTCCCGGGAGATCGGCAGGATCAACCGGACCTCGGTCCCCTCCCCCGGGCCGGACCGGATCTCGGCCCGTCCGCCGTGCCGCTTCATCCGTCCGATGATCGAACCGCGTACGCCGTGCCGGTGGTCCTCCACCGTATCCGGATCGAAGCCCTTGCCCCGGTCCCGGACGAAGACGCTGACCTGTTCGGGCTCCACCTCGGCGTAGAGCGACACGGTCTGCACACCTGCGTGCCGGGCCGCGTTCACCAGCGCCTCGCGCGCGGCGGCGACCAGCGCGCCGACCTTCTCGTCAGTCTCCCGGTCGCCCACCACCACGGTCTCCACAGTGATGGCGAAGGTGTCCTCGACCTCGGCGGCGGCCTGCTCCAGGGCGGCCGCGAAGCGCTCGCTCGGTGACGCCGTGGGCTTGTAGAGCCAGTTGCGCAGCGAACGCTCCTGGCCCCGGGCCAACCGCTGCACCGTCTTGACGTCGCCGGCGTTGCGCTGGATCAGCGCCAGCGTGTGCAGCACCTGGTCGTGCACCATCGCGGCCAGCTCGGCCCGCTCCTGCTCGCGGATGCGGCCCTCGCGCTCCGCGCGGAGCTGGCTGTACGTCCGCCAGAGCACCGGCGCCGCGACCACGCCGACCCCGGCCAACCCGACCAGCGCGAAGATCACCCCGTTGATCACCGCGTCGAAGTTCTGTGCCGGCGAGTAGACCGCCGCGACACCGATGATGCCGACCGCGACCAGCACCCCGCCGCCGATGAACCGGAGCACGAAGGCCCGCCGGTCACTCTCCTCGACGACCGCCCCGAGCCACGGGACCGGCATCGTGTCGCCCCAGCGCCGTCGCCGCTCGGGCGCCGACTGGTGCCAGATGACCCCGGCGCCGACCGCGATGATGGCCACCAGCCAACCGGCGGTGCCCGCCGCGCCTACCGAGTCGAAGACCATCACCTGGATCAGCAGGACACCGAGCCCGATCCCGACGAACGGCAGGAGCTGGGCCACGTCGCGCCGGGGCGGCACGGCGGTGTCGCCGGGTCGCAGCGGCACCACCGCCCAGAAGGCCGCGTAGAGCAGCAGTCCGAGCCCGCTCAGCCCGAGCAGCACCATGAACGCGACCCGCACGCGCAGCACCGAGATGCCGAGGTGGTCGGCGATACCGGCGGCGACGCCAGCGGCCATCCGATGCTCGGGGGCGCGGTAGAGGCGCGGAGGCGGGGTCACGGTGCTGATCGCAGGCTCCCTGGTCACGGTGGTGGGCTGTCCGGATGTCGGTGAGTCCGATCGTCACACGCTGCGGCGTCCCCCGACCACGGGGACGCCCCCGACATTCCGGCCGCTCGGATCTCAGGGTGGGGTCAGGGTCGGGTCCTGAGGTCGTTCGGGCGAAGCGGGCAGCAGGATCGAGGCATGACCGAGGAAGCTGCCCCGCCGCCCCACCCCGGGTCGGCACAGCCGGGCGGTTCAGTACCGCCCGCCCCAGCCGGAACACCCGCCGGCTGGACCGAGCCCACCACGTTCGGCCCGCCCGCCGGCACCGGCCCGGCCGCCGAACCGACACCCGGCGCGTACGAGCCACCGAGCTACCCGCCCGGCGCCGGCTACGCGCCCGGCCCGGGCCAGGGGCCCGACGACGGCTTCGCGCCCGGCGCGGGCTACGGGCCCGGCGGCGGTACGACAGGTGCCGGCTACGGGGCCGGCGGCGGCGCGGGTACGCCTGGAGGGCCCGGTGGGCCGGGGCCGTCCGTGGGGCCGCTGGGCGGCACCGGCTTCACCTCGCGGTACGGGCTGGTCCGGCCGCGCGACGGTCGTTACCTGGCCGGGGTCTGCGCCGCGATCGGACGAGCCACCAACACCGACCCGGTGCTCTGGCGGGTGCTGCTCGCGGTGCTCGGGTTCTTCGGCGGCATCGGCATCCTGGTGTACGTCGCCGCCTGGCTGATCATCCCGAACGAGGGCGACACGGCATCCCCGGTGGAGTCGATGCTGGGGCGCGGCCGTTCCAGCATGTCCCCGGTGACCGTGATCGTGCTGGGCATCCTGGTGGCGGCCAGCTTCGGCTACATCGTCACCGACGCCTTCCGGGCCGTGCTGCTCGGCGCGGCCATCCTGATCGGCGGCGCGTTGCTGCTCAACCGGGACAGCCGTGGGCCACAGCCCGGCGCCCCGGGTGGGCCGGTGCCGCCCACTCCGACAGGTACGCCACCCGGGCCGGTTCCGCCGGTCGCCTGGCCCGCCCCGACGCACGGCACGGTGCCGTCCACCGGGCCGCTGGCGACCGCGCCGTTGGCGGATGGCGCTCCGGCGTACGCCGCCGCGGCGCCGGGTGAGCCGCCGAGCGCACCCGTGCACGGCACCCGGCCGGCCACCGCCACGCAGCCGTTCGCCGGCGCGCAGCAGGTGTCCGGGGCGGCGCTGTCGTCCGGGACCGGGCCGGTCTCCGGGCAGCCGGCCGGCGCCACCACGGGACCGCAGGAGGCCGCCTGGCCGGCGCCCGGGCAGAGCTGGCCGGGCAGCGACACGGCCGCCGAGGTCACCTCCACCGCCGGCTGGCCGTCGGCGCCGGTGACCGCCGTGCCCGCCGGTCCGTCGGGTTACCCGGTCTCGGCGACGCCGGGCGGGTACCGCCCACCGTTCGCGCCGCACGGCCCGTACGCCGCGCCGGCACCGGCCGCGTACCCACCGCCCAAACCACCGAAGCCGCCGAAGCGGCCCCGGGAGCGTTCGCCGCTCGGCGCGGTGACCTTCTCGCTGATCTTCCTGGCCCTCGGCGTCGTCGCCCTGCTCGACCTGCTGGACGTCTTCGCCGTCAGCGCTTCGGCGTACTTCGCGGCCGCGTTGGCGACGATCGGGCTGGGGCTGCTGGTCGGCACCTGGTTCGGTCGGGCCCGCTGGCTGATCGCGCTCGGCCTGGTGACCGCCGCGGCTCTGGGGACCGCCACGGTCGCCGAGTCCTACGACCGCATCCGCGGCGTGGACGGCGCGGTCACCTGGGCGCCCACCGACTACCGCGACCTCGCCGACCGGTACGAGAACAGCTTCGGTGACGCCGTGCTCGACCTGCGGGGCCTCGACTTCTCGAAGCAGGACAGCCAGGTGACCGTCGCGATCAATTTCGGTAAGGCGACAGTTGTCGTACCGCCGAACGTGGACGTCACCACCGTGGCCGACGTCAATGCCGGCGACGCCACCATCTTCGGCAACCGTTCCGGCGGGATCGACGGCCGCCAGCGGGAGTCCACCGACCTGGGCGCGGACGGCCCCGGCGGCGGGAAGCTGCGCCTGTACATCCACGTCAATGCCGGCAACCTGGAGGTGACCCGGTGAAGGCTCACCGTACGGACCTGCTCTCGTTCGCCTTCGGGCTGGTGTTCCTGGCGTTGTCGGCCTGGTGGCTGCTCGCCCAGCTGCTCGGGCTCGCACTCCCGCCGGTCGGCTGGTTCCTGGCCGGCGCGCTGATCCTGATCGGGATCTTCGGTCTGGTCGGCGCGTTGCGCTCCGGCCGATCCGGCCGCCCGGAGCCGAACGACGTCGCCGAGCCGGCCACGATCGCGGCCCCGCAACCCGGCACGTCGACCTCGGCGTTCGGGCCGGTCACCGCCGCCGAGCCCGGCGTGCCGACCTCCGGGGCACCCACCCCGACCTCCGGAGCGGGTGTTCCGGCGTGGACCGCCGAACACTCCACCTGGGACACTCCCCTGCCGCCCGAGGCCCCGACCGTGGCGACGCGGGCACCGGAGGCGCCGACCGCCGAGATGCGTCTGCCGGAGGCCCCGACCGCCGAGATGCGGGCACCGGAGGCGTCGGCGGACGCCATCCACCCGGCCTGGCTGGCCCACGGCGCGTCGGAGCCGCCGACGTCGCCGGTCTCCGGCCAGCCCGTTGACGGGAGTGACCAGCCGACCCGACCCGATCACCTCAGCACGACGACCGGCGACGATCCGGCGGACGATCGGGAGAGCCGACGGCGGGAATCCTGACCCTGCTCCCCGCCCGCGGCGGCCCGCACCACCTCCACGGCGGTGCGGCCGGCGCGGGCGGGCGCATATGCTGACCGGTGGAGATCTCGCCTCCGCCGGCCGGCCCGTCCCCGCCATGGCGCCCCGCCGCGATTCCCGTCTCTACCCCGTCAGGAGCCCGCCCGACATGACGCAGTCCCCCGCCATGCGTACCACCGGCCGGTCCGGTCCGGTCCGCATCGGCGAGCGAGCCGCCCGTACCCTCGTCGCCGAGCTGGCCCGGATGAACGACCCGAAGGCCGCCCTGCTGGTCGGCGCGAGCCCGGAGTCCGCGGTGCTGGCCGCGGCCATCGAGGCGTTGCTCCCCGGTGACCAGCTCACCGTGGTGCCCGCCGACTCGTCCGGCACCTCCGTGCTCCG
The DNA here is from genome assembly GCF_049841615.1 of Micromonospora sp. DT63. Classification (NCBI taxonomy): domain Bacteria; kingdom Bacillati; phylum Actinomycetota; class Actinomycetes; order Micromonosporales; family Micromonosporaceae; genus Micromonospora; species Micromonospora sp. DT63. The sequence continues at coordinate 499,162 of NZ_JBNCKQ010000002.1, forward strand.
CGAGCACGTCACCGCTCAGGGCCGATGGGTCGCCGACCGTGTCCGGGTGGTCGACTCGCTCGCCGACGCCGAGGCCGCCGCCGTGGTCATCGCCGGCGAGGCGTTCATCGGCACCGCCGAGGAGACCCGGAGCGGCGTCGACGGGTTGTCCAAGTACCTGACCGACGGCGGCGTGCTGAGCGTGGCGACGACCGCGACGCCGGGCCGGACGACCGGCGCGGCCACCGAGCTGGCCCGCCACGACGCCCTCTACGGCGTCGGCGGGGACCTGGTGCTGCGGAACACGCCGCCGGTACGCGTCTACCGACTCCGGTTCACCCCGGCCAGCCCGGCCGCGGCCGACCGGTTGGCCCCGGCGTACCGGCCGTCGAGCGTGCCGCTGACCCGGGGAATGCACATCGACTCCAACGGGGTGGCCGCGGCGGGCATCACGCTGGGTCTGGCGGCGCTGGCCCGGGTGGCGCGGCCGTCGAGCAGGTTGTGGCTGCTGCCGGCGCTGGCCGCCGGGCCGGTAGCCGCGTTCTTCCGCGATCCCCAGCGGGACGTCCCGGAGGACCCGAACGCCGTGGTGGCCAGCGCTGACGGCAAGGTCCTGTCGGTGCAGCGCCTGCACGACGAGCGCTTCGGCGACGGCGAGTGGCTGCGGGTCGCGGTGTTCCTCTCCGTGCTGGACGTGCACGTCAACCGGGCTCCGGTCGCCGGCAAGGTGGTGGACTACTTCGTCGCCGACGGCGGCTTCGTCAACGCGATGAAGCCGGACGCCGAGCACAACGTCGCCGCGTACACCGTTCTGGACACCAGCCGTGGCACGGTGGTGGTCGCGCAGCGGACCGGCCTGATCGCCCGCCGCATCGTGCAGCGGGCGCCGATCGGCGCGCTGCTGGCCAAGGGGGAGCGCTTCGGGCTCATCCGGTTCGGCTCGCGGACCGACGTCTACCTGCCGGCCGAGGCCGCGGACCCGCTGGTGGGGCCGGGCGACAAGGTGGTCGGCGGCTCCACGGTCATCGCCCGCTGGCGCTGACGTCGAGACGCGAAAAAGGGGCGCCGCTGTCCGCGGCGCCCCTTTTTCGTGTGTCGGATCAGGCGGTACGACGCTGGCGCAGCCAGAGCACCGGCCCGCTGACCAGGTAGCCCACCACGATCAGGGCGAACGTGAGCCGGATGTCGACGAGCGCGCCGACCACCGGGGCCAGCCAGAGCCACGGCGGCAGCTTCACCAGGCGCGCGAGCTTGGCGTACGGGAAGCTGGACACCATCGCGAAGGCGAGCAGCGCGACTCCGGCGACGAGCACCAGGCCGGGCACCGGCAGGCCGATCGCCACGGTCACGGCGAGCACGGCCGCGGCCATGGTGGTGGGGACACCGCAGAAGAAGCGGCCGTCCTTCGGCGAGACGTTGAAGCGGGCCAGCCGGATCGCCGCACACGCCGCGACCAGGGCGCAGGCCACCGCGGCCGCAGCCGTCGACACCGAGCCGGCGAGCGAGGCGTAGACGACCACCGGCGCGGCGAGGCCGAACGAGCACATGTCGGCCAGCGAGTCCATCTGAGCGCCGAACGGGCTGGCCACGCCGAGCCGGCGGGCCAACGCGCCGTCGAGGCCGTCGAAGCCGACGCAGGCGATCAGGCAGAGAGCGGCGATGCGCACCTCGCCCTGCATGGCGAGGAAGATGGCCAGCATGCCGAGCATGAGGCTGGCCAGGGTGCAGGCGTTGACCAGACCGAACTTCATCCGGCGGGCGACGGTGCGCTCGCCGGGCAGCAGTGGGATCGACCGGGACGACGCCTCGTCGGCGTGCGCCATCGGCGGCAGCGCCGGGCTGACCGGCATGACCGCCTCGATCTCGGCCCGATTGACGCCGAGCGACGGGCGGCTGAGCCGGTCCAGGCCGTAACGGCGGCGCTGGCGGTCGGCGTACCGGTGCTCGGGCAGTGTCACGTCGGTGGTCCGCAGGTCGCCGTCACGGCGACCCACCCGGACCAGCAGCACCTGGCGGGCGAACGTGCTGCTGCGGCGCAACGGGCCCGCCCAGCGACGCCCTGCGGGGCGCGGACTGTCAGTCGTACGACGCCGGCGCCATGGGGCTCTCGGCACGTTTCCTCCATCACCGGATCGGCTTGCCGCCGTTTGGGGCGGGTGTCCGGCTGTCTCGTGCCGGACCTTGCGTGGCCCGGCAGCCGTTTTGCGGAGTACACCATCGCATAGGGGAACGTGGCTTGGCGATAGCTGCCGGCGGTACTTATATCTGGTGCAAACCGCGCGAACCGCCTTGTTATTCCCATCCGGGGCTTGATCGCCCGTTTCCTCCACCATTCCCGCCTCCGACTGTACCGGAGGGCCACCATCTCGGCTCGCTGAGCCGGGTGCTATCGACCCAGCTGTCCGATTGCCGAGGCAGCGATACCGGTCAGCGGCAGGTCAGCGGTCTCGGCGATGGTGAACCAGCCCGCCCGGGCGGTCGAGCCACCGGCCGACTCGGTCACCACCGCGTCGGTGGGTACGTCCACCAGGACCCGATAGATCACCCGGACGCCGTGCCAGTCCAGCGGACGCCCCTCCGGGCCGAGCGCGGCCGGGTTGTGCAGATTGTCCACGCCGAGCAGTTCGACCACCCGGCCCACCTGACCGCCCTCCTCCACCAGCTCACGGAGCAGCCCGGTGGTCGGCTGCTCGCCGTGATCGGTGCCACCGCCGGGCAGGTGCCACTTGCCGGCACCGGGATAGCCGTCCGCGATCTGGGTGAGCAGGATCCGCCCGGCCGGGTCGGTGACCAGCCCGTACGCCCCGAAGCGCAGCCGCCGATCCGGGTGCAGCGGCGGGAGCGGCTCGGCGGACGGGGGCGCGTCGGCGGGGAGCGGGGTGACCGGCAGTCCGAGCAGTTCGGCGCTGAACGGCGTCAACGGCAGCCGGGCCGCGTCCTCCGGGCTGACCCAGCGGGCCTCGATCGTGCCGCCTCCGGTGTCACCCGACACGTCGCCGTCGACTGTCATCTCGAACAGCAACCGGTCGGTGTGCAGCGAGACACCGTCCTGCGTGGGAGGGCTGACGTCCGCGACCACGGCCCGCAACCGCCCCACCGACACGGTCAGCCCGGTCTGCTCGCCCACCGTGCGCACGACCGCACGCTCAGGGTGCTCGGCGTGCGCGACCGACCCCCCGGGCAGCGACCAGAGGCCCCCCGCCGGCTCCCGAACAACCAGAACCCGCCCGGAAGCCGACAACAAACCATAAACCGCAACCCGCCGCACCAGCTCCACAACCAGCCCCCGCTCCCCCGCACCCGCCCTCCGGCCGGTGATCATGAAGTTATCGCCGTCCATCTCGCGTGTCCCGACAATAACTTCATGATCGCCGCAAGGAGGGAACCCGGGCGCAGCCCGGGGGGTGGGGGTGGGGGGTCAGGTTAGTTGGGCTGCCTGGACTGCTTCTGCCGTCACCTCGGTCAGGCGGTCGGTTCCGAGGGCGCCCAGCTCCTCGCGGGCGAACCACCGGGCCTCGCAGGTGGAGCCACCGACGTCGGTGATCGTCGGCGCGTTGGGCTCGTCGACCACGACCCGGTAGAAGGCGCGGACGCCGTGCCAGTCGATCGGGTAACCCTCCGGGCCGAGCGAGGCGGCGTCCCGGTGGCTCGCCACACCCAGCAGCTCGACGAGGCGGCCCGCCTGGCCGGTCTCCTCCACCAACTCCCGGATGAGCGCCGCGCCGGGCTGCTCGCCGTAGTCGGTGCCGCCGCCGGGCAGGTGCCAGCAGCCGGCGCCCGGGTAGCCGTCGGAGATCCGCGTGAGCAGCACCCGGCCGGCCGGGTCGGTGCACACGGCGTACGCGGCGAAGCGCTGCGCCCGGTGCAGCCCGTCCGGGCCGGGCACCGCGTAGAAGGAGGGGAACTCGGGCACCTCGTCGGGCACCACGTCGGCCGAGGAGGCGGGCAGACCGAGGGCACGGGCGGTGAACGAGCGCAGCGGCAACTCGCGGGCCTCGTCGAGCGTGTACCACCGGGCCAGGTCGGTGGGGCGTTCGCCGACCCGGTCGGCGAGGGTGCCGCCACGCACCGCCACCCGGTAGATCAACCGGTCCGTGTGGATGGTGATGCCCCGCTCGGGCAGCGCCCGCATGTCGGCGAGCACGTCGGCCAGGCCCGAGACGGCGACCGAGAGGCCCGTCTCGGCGGCGGTCTCGCGGACGACTGTGTGGTTCGGGTCCTCACCGTGGTCGACCGCCCCGCCAGGCAGCGACCAGGTGCCGGGGGTGCCGGAGCGCTCCGATGCGCGGACCAGCAACACTCGGCCGTCTGAATCAGCACAAACTGCGTATGCCGCGATCCTGCGAAGCGGCTCCAGCAAGGTGGTCACGGGACCAAATTCTCCCCGGATGGCGTTACCGGGACGGAAAAGAGTCGGATTCCTGACTCTTTGCTACCCGCTCAGGGATCGGTCAGGGTAAGGATCCGGGCGGTCACCGAGGGCGGGCCGGGCACCGGCGCGGACCGTGGAGACATGACATCCACCGCCGCTCCCCAGGCCCCGTACAAGCAGCTCCGGCGACCCACCACCGACCGCATGGTGGCGGGGGTCGCCAGCGGCCTCGGCCGCTACTTCAACGTCGACCCCACACTGGTCCGCGTGGCCTTCGCGGTCACCGGCCTGCTCACCGGCGGGCTCGCGCTTTTCGCGTACCCCATCATGTGGTTCCTGATGCCCGAGGAGCCCACCAGCGCGCCCGCCTGGCCGCACCCGGCGGGCGCCGCGCCGCAGCCCACCGCCGGGCCCGCGCCCAGCGGACCGCAGCAGGGGTACGCGCCGACGCCGCCCTACCCGCCGACGACCCCGCCCCACACGCCGCCCGCCGCGTGAGCCACTGTCACTCCCACTCGATGGTGCCCGGCGGCTTGCTGGTCACGTCCAGGACCACCCGGTTGACCTCGGCGACCTCGTTGGTGATCCGGGTGGAGATCCGGGCCACCACGTCGTAGGGCAGCCGGGACCAGTCGGCGGTCATCGCGTCCTCGCTGGAGACCGGGCGCAGCACCACGGGATGCCCGTAGCTGCGCCCGTCTCCCTGCACGCCGACGCTGCGCACGTCGGCGAGGAGCACCACCGGGAACTGCCAGACACCCCGGTCCAGACCTGCCGCGGTCAACTCCTCGCGGGCGATCAGATCGGCGCGGCGCAGCAGGTCGAGGCGCTCCTGATCGACCGCGCCGATGATCCGGATGGCCAGGCCGGGGCCGGGGAACGGGTGCCGCCAGACCATCGCCTCGGGCAGGCCGAGCTGGAGGCCGAGCGCCCGGACCTCGTCCTTGAACAGGGTGCGCAGCGGCTCGACCAGGGCGAACTTCAGGTCCTCGGGCAGGCCGCCGACGTTGTGGTGACTCTTGATGTTGGCGGTGCCGGAGCCACCGCCGGACTCCACCACGTCCGGGTAGAGGGTGCCCTGGACGAGGAACTCCACATCGCCGTGCGAGGCGATCTCGCGGGCGGCGGCCTCGAAGACCCGGATGAACTCCCGGCCAATGATCTTGCGCTTCTGCTCCGGATCGGTCACCCCGGCCAGCGCGCCGAGGAACCGGTCGGCGGCGTCGACGACCTTCAGCTTGATGCCGGTGGCCGCCACGTAGTCCTTCTCGACCTGCTCGGCCTCACCCGCACGCAGCAGGCCGTGGTCGACGAACACGCAGGTGAGCTGGTCACCGACCGCCCTGTGCACGAGCGCCGCGGCGACCGCGGAGTCCACCCCGCCGGACAGGCCACAGATGACCTCCTTGTCACCGACCTGGGCGCGGATCCGGGCCACCTGCTCGTCGATGATGTTCTCGGGCGTCCAGGTCGGCTCGATGCCGGCGATGTCGTACAGGAAGCGCTGGAGCATCTCCTGGCCGTGCGCCGTGTGCCCGACCTCCGGGTGGAACTGCACGCCGGCTCGACGCCCGGCCACGTCCTCGAAGGCCGCCACCGGGGCGCCCGCCGACTCGGCGGTGACCGTGAAGCCCTCGGGGGCCTCGGTGACGCAGTCGCCGTGGCTCATCCAGACCGGCAGGTCCGCCGGCAGGTCGCGCAGCAGCACGCCCGGCTCGAGGAGGCGGGGGCGCAGCGGCGTGCCGCCGTACTCGCGGTTGCCCGTGTGCGCGACGGTGCCGCCGAGCGCCTGGGCCATCGCCTGGAAGCCGTAGCAGATGCCGAAGAGCGGCACGTCGGTGCTGAACACGCCGGCGTCGATCTGCGGGGCGTCCGGCGCGTACACGCTGGCCGGGCCACCGGAGAGGATGATCGCGGCCGGGTTCTTCGCCAGCATCTCGGCGACCGGCATCGAGTGCGGCACGATCTCGGAGTAGACCTTCGCCTCGCGGACCCGGCGCGCGATGAGCTGGGCGTACTGGGCTCCGAAGTCCACCACGAGGACAGGGCGAGGCAGGCTCATGTGCACAAAGCCTACCGACAGTCACGGCCGCCCCGAGCCGCGCCCCACGCACTCGGCGCGGCGCGTCGCCCACCTCATCCGGTACGACCCACAACGTTCCGCGGGACCGCACCGGCGCCACGCGCGGCGATACCGTGCTCAGCGACCCGAGCGCGGACCGGACGGAGGCACGCCGATGACCGAGGTGACCGTACGACAGTTCCGTCCCGAGGACGGCGAGGCGCTGTCGGCCCTGGTCGTCCGCTGTCTTCGCGAGGTGAACAGCCGCGACTACCCGGCCGAGCTGATCGATGAGATGTGCGCCCACTTCACCGCCGACCGGTTCCGCGAGCTCGGCGTCGAGCGTCGGATCTACGTCGCCGAAGAGGACGGGCGGCCGGTCGGCACGGTGTCCCGCGACGGCAACAAGGTCTACACCATGTTCGTCGACCCGGACGCGCACGGCCGGGGCGTCGGCCGCCGGTTGATGCGACACGTCGAGGAGCTGGCCCGCGCCGAGGGGCACGAGTTCATGGAGACCGGCGCCAGCCTCACCGGGCACGGCTTCTACCGGCGGATCGGCTACACCGACGTACGGGTCAGCGACACCGTGTTCGGCATCAACCACATCCTGCGCCGCCCGCTGTCAGGGGCGTAGCGCGGCCGGAGCATCGGCCGGCACCGCCGGCTGCCGGGGCGCCACCGCGTCGAGTCGCCGGTACGGATCCCCGAGCGCCGGCCGGGGGTCCTCCTCGCCCCTGTTCGGCCAGAAGGACATCGCCCGTTCCGCCTGCGCGGTGATCGTCAGAGACGGGTTGACGCCCAGGTTCGCCGACACCGCCGCGCCGTCCACGACGTGCAGCCCCGGATGGCCGTACACCCGGTGCCAGGGGTCGATCACCCCGTCGGCCTCGGTGGCGCCGATCACCGCCCCGCCCAGGATGTGCGCGGTGATCGGAATGTCGAACGGCTCGGTGAGCGAGCCGCCGGGCGTACCGCCGATCTCCTCGGCGAGCAGCCGGGTGGCAGTGTTGCCGGCCGGGATCCAGGTCGGGCTCGGGGTGCCGTGACCGGGCCCGGTGACCAGCCGGCGACCGAACACGCCGCGCCGCCAGCGGGTGGACAGCGAGTTGTCCACCGACTGCATCACCAGGGCGATCACCGTCCGCTCCGACCAGCCGCGCACGGACAGCATCCGGGCGGCCAGCCCCGGCTGCCGGACGATGCTGCCCAGCCAGCGCCGAACGCGGTGCGGGCCGCCGTCGACAAGCAGCGACTGGAGCAGCCCCATGGCGTTGGAGCCGCGCCCGTAGCGGACCGGCTCGATGTGGGTCTGCGGGTCGGGGTGGAACGAGCTGGTGATCGCCACCCCCTCGGTGAAGTCGGTCCGCCGCTGCCGGGCCTCCTGTCGGGAGATCGACGCGCCCAGGATCGCCTCCGAGTTGGTCCGGGTCAGCTCACCCAGGCGGGGTGAGAGCCGGGGCAGGGCGCCGTCGGTCTTCATGCCGTGCAGCAGCCGTTGGGTGCCCAGCGCCCCGGCGGCGAAGACCACCTGCTCGGCGTGGATCACCTGCCGCCGTCGGCGCAGCCAGGCGCCGGTGCGCTCGGTGTGCACCTCGTACCCGCCGTCGGCGGCCGGACGGACGGCCGTCACAGTGGTCAGCGGGTGCACTGTGACGCCCAGCCGCTCGGCGAGCCACAGGTAGTTCTTGACCAGCGTGTTCTTGGCCCCGTGCCGGCAGCCGGTCATGCACGAGCCGCAGTGCAGGCAGCCGGTGCGCTCCGGACCGACGCCCCCGAAGTACGGGTCGGCGACGCGCTCGCCGGGGCGGCCGATGTGCACGCCGACGGGGGTGGCGTGGAAGGTGTGGCCCACCCCCATCCGGTCGGCCACCGCCCGCATGGCGCGGTCCGCGCCGGTGTCCATCGGGTACGTGGTGACGCCGAGCATCCGCTTCGCCTGGTCGAAGTGGCGGGCCAGCTCGTCGCGCCAGTCGGTGATGTCCCGCCACTGCGGGTCGGTGTAGAACGCCGGCAGCGGCTCGTAGAGGGTGTTGGCGTAGACCAGCGAGCCGCCGCCCACTCCCGCGCCGGAGAGCACGAGCACGCCGCCGCCGGATCGCCGCTCGGCGGGGCGGAGCAGGGTGAGCCGCTGGATGCCGTAGCAGCCCAGCTTCGGCGCCCAGAGGAACCGGCGGGCCCGCCAGGACGTCTGCGGGAACTCGTCGTCGGCGAAGCGGCGGCCGGCCTCCAGGACGCCTACCGAGTAACCCTTTTCGGCCAGGCGCAGCGCCGTGACGCTGCCGCCGAAGCCGGACCCGATGACGACCACGTCGTACCGCATGAAGGCATCATTACTCGTCAGTAGCGCTCGCGCCAGCGCCCGTTTTCGCGCGATCATGCACCGGCCGACCGACCCGGCGCCTTCCGGCCGCAACCCGGAGCACCTGTCGGAGCGTTGTGCCGGATACGGGTGGAAGGAAAACACGATGAACCTGGGGTCGATGGAGCCGCGGCGACGGTGGCTGGTGCTCGGGCTGGCCGCCCTCGCCGTCGTCGCGCTGATCGCTGGCGGCACGGTGGTGATCACCCGGCTGACCGGGGGCGACTCGCCCGCCGGCACTCCGGTGGCCGGCTCGCCGAGCCCGTCGCCGGTCGGCACGCCCACGGCCACGCCCAGCCCGACCGGCCCGCCTCCGGGCGCGAACATCACCGGCCCGCTGACGCTCTTGCTCGTCGGGGTGGACACCCGGGTCAGCGTTCCCGGCTGGGAACCGCACTCCGACGCCGTGCTGGTGCTGCACGTGCCGAAGGGGCTGGGCCGGGCGTACCTCTTCTCGCTCCCCCGCGACCTGCTGGTGGACATTCCGGCGTTTCCGAAGGCCGGCTACAAGGGTGGCAGGACCAAGCTCACCCACTCGATGAGCTTCGGCAGCCGGGTGCCGGGCAAGCCCAAGCAGCCGAGCACCGCCCAGGGGTACGAGCTGCTGCGCAGCACGGTGAGCGGCTACACCGGCCTGCGGATCGACGCCGGGGCGGTGCTCACCTTCACCGGGTTCGACCGGCTGGTGAACGCCCTCGGCGGGGTGGACATCTACGTCGACCAGCGGGTCGCCTCGCTGCACCGCAAGCCCGACGGCAAGTACCGGGACAGCGCCCCCGGCGGGTACACCGGGCCGCAGCAGGTCTACGAAAAGGGCGAGCGGCACCTCAACGGGTGGCAGGCGCTGGACTACGCGCGGCAGCGCTACATCACCGGCGGCGACTACGCCCGCCAGCGCCACCAGCAGCAGCTCGTCCGCGCACTGACCGGCAAGATCCTCGATGAGGGCCTGGCCCGGCAGCCGGAGCGCGTCGACCAGGTGGTCGCCGCGCTGGGCGACACCCTGATCTACGTGGGCGGCAACCGGATCGTCGACCTGGCGTACGCGCTCAGCGGGGTGCCGGAGAACAAGTTCGTGCTGGTCGGCCTGCCCGGCGCGGGTGTCGGCAAGGGCAGCGCCTACCGGGGCGAACAACTCACCAGCGAGGGCCGGACGTTCATCACCGAACTCCGGGCCGGCCGCGCGGACGCGTACCTCGCGGCCCACCCCAAGCTGGTCGTCAAGACCTGACCCCGCCAGCCCCCAGCCCCGCGATCTTGCACTTTCGGTCGCCGATTGCGCCGCACTCACCCCTTTCGCCGGGGCAGAAAGTGCAAGATCGCGGGGAGTGGGGGGTGCGGGTCAGAGCTTCTTGGGCTGGGCGGGCTTCTTGGTGCCGTTGAGCCACGCCTCGAACAGGGCGTCGAGCTGCTTGCCGGAGATGCGCTCGGCGAGGGCCACGAACTCGGCCGTGGTCGCGGTCCCGTTGCGCTTCTCCGCCGCCCAGGTCTTGACGATCTGGAAGAACGCCTTGTCACCGACGGCCACCCGCAGCGCGTGCAGGGTCATCCCGCCACGCTGGTAGACCGACTCGCTGAACAGGTCCTTCATCCCCGGCTTGCCCGGCGGGGTCTTCCACACCGCGGCCGGGACCCGCTCGTAGCGGATGTCGAACGCCTGCTTGGCGGTGTACTGCTTGGTGTGCTCGGCCCACAGCCACTCCGCGTACGTCGCGAAGCCCTCGTTGAGCCAGATGTCCTCCCACTTGGCCAGCGCCACGCTGTCGCCGAACCACTGGTGGGCCAGCTCGTGGGCGACCACCTCGGTGTTCTCGCCCCGCCGGAAGAAGCCGGCGGAGTAGACCGGGCGGCTCTGCGTCTCCAGCGCGTACGAGATGCGGCTGTCCGAGACGACCACGCCGCCGTACGCGTCGAACGGATACGGCCCGAAGACGCTCTCCAGGTAGTCGGCCACCTTGACGGTCTGCGCGATCGACGCGTCCGACGCGCCCTTGGCCACCTTCGTGGTGACGGCACTGTAGACCGGCTTGCCCTTGTGCTGGCCGGTGGTGATCCGGAACTTGCCGATCACCACGGTGCTCAGGTAGCTGGCCATGGGCGACTTCTCCGACCACTTCCAGGTGGTCCAGCCGTCCTTGGTGGTGTTGCCGCCCGGCACGCCGTTGCTGACTGCGGTGACGCCCTGCGGGACGGTGATCTCGAAGTCGTACGCGGCCTTGTCGGACGGGTGGTCGTTGACCGGGAACCAGGTGCTCGCCGACTCCGGCTGGCCCAGCGCGATCGCGCCGTCGGCGGTGTGCAGGAACCCGCCCTCGCCGAGCACCTCGTTCTTCAGCGGCTTCGGCACGCCCTCGTACACGATCTCCGCGACGAACCCGTTGCCCGTGATCAGGCCGGCCGCCGGCTTGATCACCAGCTCGTTCTTCTCCCGGCTGTGGGTGGCCGGCGTGCCGTCCACGGTGACCGTCTTGACCGTCAGACCGGCCAGGTCGAGGTTGAACGTCGACAGGTCCGCCGTCGCCGTGGCCTGCACCGTCGTCGTACCGGTCAACTGGTCCTTCGCCGGGTCGTAGCGCACCTTCACGGTGTACTTCCCGACGTCGTACCCGCCGTTGCCGTAGGTCGGGAAGTACGCGTCGCCGACCCCGGCCGCCCCGGCGGTGAAGGTCCGCGACGGCGTCGGGGACGCGCTCGGCGTCGGGGCCGCGGCCTCCTTGGTGGACGAGTCGCATCCGGACAGCACGAGCGCCCCGGTCACCAGCAGACCGGCACCCACCCGCAGCCTGCGCCGCGTTCCCCGCATCACGAACCCTCCCCGTACGCCCGGTGCGGGGGGCCTCGCCACCCCGCGCGACCGGCGCTCCTGCCCGATCGCAGGCGGCAGCCTATCGACAGATGATCACGGGGCCGTCACGGCAGGGTCGGTGCCGCTCCGCCCACCAGCCACGCGTCGAAGAGCGGCCGAAGCTGCCGGCCGGCCACCCGCTCGGCCAGCGCCACGAAGTCCGAGGTGGTGGCGGTGCCGGACGCCCGCTCCGTGGTCCAGGTGCGCAGGATGCGGAAGAAGATGTCGTCACCGACCGTCCGGCGCAGCGCGTGCACGGCGAGCGCGCCACGCTTGTAGACGGCGGTGCCGAACATCCGCTCCCGTCCCGGCTCGACCGACGGCTGGGACCAGTCGGTCGACGCGTACTGCACCTCGAAGTTGCGCTGCGCGGTCCGGCCGCCGTCGTGCTCCTCCCACAGCCACTCGGCGTAGCTGGCGAAGCCCTCGTTGAGCCAGATGTCGCTCCACCGGTGCAGGGACACGCTGTCGCCGAACCACTGGTGGGCCAGCTCGTGCGCCACCACGCCGGGATTGGGACGGTCGTCGGTGAAGAAGGCGGGCCCGTAGACCGGCCGCGACTGGGTCTCCAACGCGTACCCGACCCGGTCGTCGGCGACCACGATCCCGCCGTACGCGTCGAACGGGTACGGGCCGAAACGGCTGGCCAGAAAGTCCACGATCTCGCCGGTGCGGGCCAGTGAACCGGCAGCCCCACCGTTCGCCGGCAGGCTCGCCGCCACGGCGGTGACCAGCGGGCGCCCCGCGTGCTCGCCAGTGACCACCCGATAGTTTCCGATCACGAGGGTGCTCAAGTAGCTCGCCATCGGGGTGCGCTCCGACCAGCGCCAGGTGGTCCACCCGTCGGCGCTGCTCCTGGGCCCGGGCACCCCGTTGCTCAACGCGGACAGTCCGTCCGGGACGGTCACCGCGATGTCGTAGCTGGCCTTGTCCGACGGGTGGTCGTTGACCGGGAACCAGGTGGCCGCGGAGTCGGGCTGGCCGAGAGCTATCGCCCCGTCGTCGGTGTGCAGGAAGCCGCCGCTGCCCAGCTCACCATCGGTCACGGCGGTCGGCACCCCCGCGTAGTCGACCACCACGGTGAAGGCCCGGCCGCGCGCAAGCCGGTCGCGCGGGGTCACCACCAGCTCGCCGTCGTCGCGGCGGTGCTCGGCGCGCTCGTCGGCGACGGTGACCACGCCGACGTTCAGACCGACCAGGTCCAGGTTGAAACGGGACAGATTTTGGGTGGCAGTCGCCGTGATTGTCGCCCGACCGGTGAGCCGGTCGGTCTTCGGGTCGTAGCGGACGTCCAGCCCGTAGTGCGTGACGTCGTAGCCGCCGTTGCCACGGCCCGGCACGTACGGGTCGCCGATGTCCGCGGCACCGGGTCGGAACCCGCCGTCGTCGTCGCCCGTGCAGGCGGCGGTCAGCGTGACGGCGCAGCTCAGCGCCGTGAGGGCGGCGGTCAGCCGGCGGCGGGACGGTGAGCGTCCGCTCAGGACCATGCACGACTCCTTCTCCGCCATCCCCGGTCAGGAACGAGCGTAGCCAGCAACACGTCGTCCGATGGCCGTATCGAGGGCGACAGCCCTACCGGCAGACGACGGAAGGCCGGCTCCGCGCGATCGCGGGCCGGCCTTCCAGCGTCGAATCGTCAGCGGTCGAGGACCAGGCCGACCTTCTGGAACTCCTTGAGGTCGCGGTAGCCGCACTTGGCCATCGCCCGGCGCAGCCCGCCGAACAGGTTGAGCTGACCGTCGGCCTCGTCCGCCGGGCCGAAGAGCAGCTGCTCCATCGACCCGAGCGGCTCACCGGCGACCTCGAACGCGCCGCGGGGCAGCGACGGGTGGCTAGCCGCCGAGTGCCACCAGGCGCCGCCGGCGGGCGCCTCGTCGCAGAGCGACAACGGCTCGCCGAGCATCACCGCGTCCGCGCCACAGCCGAGGGCCTTGGCGATGTCACCGGAGGTCTGGATGTCGCCGTCGGCGATGAGGTGCACGTACCGGCCGCCGGTCTCGTCGAGGTAGTCCCGACGGGCCGCCGCGGCGTCGGCGATCGCGGTGGCCATCGGCACCCGGATGCCCAGCACCGACTCGGTCGTCGACCAGTCGTCGCCGCCGATGCCCACGATCACGCCGGCCGCGCCGGTGCGCATCAGGTGCAGCGCCGTCTTGTAGTCGGTGCAACCGCCGACGATGACCGGCAGGTCGAGGTCGGCGATGAACTCCTTGAGGTTCAGCGGCTCGTCGGTAGTCGACACGTGCTCGGCCGACACGATGGTGCCCTGGATGACCAGGATGTCCACGCCAGCGTCCAGGATGACCGGGGCCAGCGCCAGGGTGTGCTGCGGGGACACCCGCACCGCCACCGTGCCGCCGCCGGCGCGCAGCTCGCGGACCCGCTCGGCGATCAGATCCGGGCGAATCGGCTCGGCGTACACCTCCTGGAGCCGCTTGGTGGCGCGGGCGTCCTCGTCGAGGCCGGCCAGCTCCTCCAGCACCTTCGTCGGGTTCTCGTAGCGGGTCCACAGCCCTTCGACGTTGAGCACGCCGAGACCGCCGAGCTGACCGAGCCGGACCGCCGAGGACGGGCTCATCGTGGCGTCCGAGGGGTGCCCGACACAGGGAATGCCGAACGGGTACGCGTCGAGCTGCCACGCGGTCGAGACGTCGTCGACGTCCCGGGTCCGGCGGCTCGGCACGATGGCGATGTCGTCCAGGTGGTAACCGCGCTGCGCGGTCTTGCCCAGCCCGATCTCGACCACGTCACGCATGGGGGACTCCAGGTTGTTGGGGGATGGTCAGCGGGAGTGGTAGTTGGGCGCCTCGACGGTCATCTGGATGTCGTGCGGGTGGCTTTCCTTGAGCCCCGCCGCCGTGATCCGGATCAGCTGGCCACGCCGGTGCAGCTCGGGGATGCTTTCCGCGCCGACGTACCCCATCGCGGCCCGCAGCCCGCCGGTGAGCTGGTGGGCGACCGCGGACAGCGGGCCCCGGTAGGGCACCTGCCCCTCGACACCCTCGGGGACCAGCTTGTCCTCGGCGAGCACGTCCTGCTGGAAGTACCGGTCCTTCGAGTACGACTTGGCCTGCCCCCGGGACTGCATCGCGCCGAGCGAGCCCATCCCGCGGTACGCCTTGTACTGCTTGCCGTTGATGAAGATCAGCTCGCCGGGGCTCTCCTCGCAGCCGGCCAGCAGGCTGCCGAGCATCACCGTGTCGGCGCCGGCGACCAGGGCCTTGGCGATGTCGCCCGAATACTGGATGCCGCCGTCGCCGATCACCGGGACGCCGGCCGGGCGGGCGGCACGGGCCGCCTCCATGATCGCGGTGATCTGCGGGACGCCGACTCCGGCGACGATCCGGGTCGTGCAGATCGCGCCGGGGCCGACACCGACCTTGATCCCGTCGGCACCGGCCTCGACCAGCGCCCGCGCACCTGCGTACGTAGCCACGTTGCCGCCCACGATGTCGATCGTGACGTCCTTCTTGAGCCGGCGGACCATGTCCAGCACGGCCCGCTGGTGCCCGTGCGCCGTGTCCACGATCAGCACGTCGACGCCGGCGTCGACGAGCGTGCGGGCCCGCTTGTACGAGTCCTCGCCGACACCGACGGCGGCGGCCACGCGCAGCCGGCCCGCGTCGTCCTTGGTGGCGTTCGGGTACTGCTCGCTCTTGGTGAAGTCCTTCACGGTGATCAGCCCGCGCAGCCGACCCGAGTCGTCCACGATCGGCAGCTTCTCGACCTTGTGGCGACGCAGCAGCGCCAGCGCGTCGTCCTTGCTCACGCCGACGGTGGCGGTGACCAGCGGCGTCCGGGTCATGATCTCGTGGACCGGGGTCTCCGGTTCGGAGACGAAACGCATGTCGCGGTTGGTGACGATGCCGACCAGCTGACCTTCGCCGTCCACCACCGGCACACCCGAGATGCGGTAGCGCCCGCACAACTCGTCGACCTCGCGCAGGGTGTCGTCCGGGCTGGCCGTCACCGGGTTGGTGATCATGCCGGACTCGGAGCGCTTGACCAGGTCGACCTGGAGGGCCTGGTCCTCCACGCTCAGGTTGCGGTGCAGCACGCCGATGCCACCCTGGCGGGCCATGGCGATCGCCATCCGCGCCTCGGTGACCGTGTCCATGGCGCTGGAGAGCAGCGGAACGGTCAGTTCGATGCCGCGGGTGAGCTTCGTCCGGGTGTTGACCCGGCTGGGGACGACGTCCGACTCGCCCGGCTGGAGCAGCACGTCATCGAAGGTGAGCCCGAGCGGAACGACCCGGGCCGAGCCGGCGGGCAGCTCGGGCAGGTGGCCGCCCAGGTCGGCGTGCTCGACGCCGGCCGGAAGATCGGTGCTGGGCGAATTTTCCACGATTGCTCCCCTGAGCTGCTCGGATGGGCTTCAGCGAGGTGGCGCGGGCGGGCACCGGAACACGCCACGGTGCCGGCACGTCGTCCTATCGTACCCAGTGACCTGGGCGACCTCCGTCGGCGGCGGCCGCGTCGGCACCGTGCCGGGGGGCGGACGTTCGCGCCGCGTTGGGTCTACGGTGAGGGGGTGCACGACGAGCCCATCGACCCGTTCAACGGCGACCCGGCCGACCCGACCGCGGGCCTGGACGATCCGGGCGACGACGCGACGCCGGATCCGCTGACCGACGTCGAGCGGCAGGATGTGCTGGAGGACCTCGCCGACCTGGAGATCTACCAGGCCCTGCTGGCGCCCATCGGGGTGCGCGGGCTGGTCATCGAATGCGAGGACTGCCGGGAACCGCACTACTTCGACTGGGACCTGCTGCGGGGCAACCTGCGGCACCTGCTCAACTCGGGGCGGCCCCGGGTGCACGAGCCGGCGTACGACCCGGACCCGGACCACTACGTGACCTGGGACTACGCCCGTGGATACGCCGACGGGGTGCACGACACCCTGACCGAGGGCACCGAGGACGAACCGGGCACCGCCACCACGGCCGACTGATCGCTGGCTGACCCCGGTGCGCGGGTCAGGAGACCAGGCCGGCGCGGAAGCCGGCGGCGACGGCGTGGGCACGGTCCCGGGCGCCGAGCTTGCGGAACAGCCGTCGCGCGTGTGTCTTGACGGTGTCCTCGGACACGAACAGCTCCCGGCCGATCTCCGCGTTGCTCTTGCCCTCGGCCATGCCGAGCAGCACCTGGAGTTCTCGTTCGGTGAGTCCGATCGCCGCCCGGTTGGGGCGGGCGCTCGGGGCGGGCCGGTTCGGGTCGGTCGGGCCGGCGGCCGACCCGTCGGTCGCCGATTCGACCTCGTCGTCGCCCCGCTGCACCGGCACCGACGGCATGCCCGGCGACCCGTCGCCGGGCGCGGCCGTCCAGCCGGGTTCGGCGGAGCCGCGCACCGATGGCGCGGAGCGGCCCGAGCCGCCGACCGCCGCGGTGTCCCGCGCCGGGTCGGTGACCCGCTGCCGGGAGGCCCGGCCGGGCGCGGTGAGCAGCAGCAGGGCCTTGGCGACCGCGCTGGTCAGGTCATGGTCGGCGTTCTGGATGAGACCCCGGGCGCCGGCGCTGATGGTGGCGGCGGCGGCCTCGGACTCCTCGGCGCCGAGCAGCAGGACCGCGGCCTGCGGCGCGCGGGCCAGCACCCGACGGACGAAGCCCGCGCTGTCCGGCCGGGTGAGTGCCGTGTCGGCCAGGACCACGTCGGCTGGCCGCTCGGCGAGTCGCAGCATCACCTCGGGATCGGAGACGGCGGTACGGACGATCGCGGACAACCCCAGCCGGGCGGCAGCAGAAGTGAGGTGCTGAGCCGCGAGCGGTGTCCGAACGCACACAAGAACGGTACGCACTGTGGTGGTCTCCTCTCCGCACACGAGCAGACCATGACGGCGTCGGCTGGGGAGGGGGTTCCCGGCAATCATCTGAACTTTTCCGACAGATGGGGCAAAAGCCGCAAGTTGTCGGACGTTTTGGATCACACACGTGTGAGCCGACGACAGCCCGGGTACCGGGAGGTCCAGGCCGGGAACGGTGCGCCTGCGCGGCCCGCCGCCCGGAAGCCGGCCACAAGAATTCTCGCGGTGCCGCGCGGGAGGAGGGGTGCTGATGTCGAACGTACGTAGACTGCCCGGACCCATCGTCGATCTCTGGGACTGGCAGCGGCTCGGTGCCTGCCGGGGCCGGGACAGCGCCCAGTTCTTCCACCCGGACGGGGAGCGGGGCTCCTCCCGGCTGCGCAGGGAGTCCGCCGCCAAGTCGGTCTGCCGCGCCTGCCCGGTCCGCGCCGAGTGCGCCGCGCACGCCCTGTCGGTCCGCGAGCCGTACGGCGTCTGGGGCGGCTTCAGCGAGTCGGAGCGGCTGCGCCTGCTCGCCGTCGGCTGGGAGGACCTGGCCGACCGGCGGCAGATCCGGGTCGACGTCGCCCGCCTGGAGGCGCGACTGGGCCGCCCGCACAAGTCGACGGTCCCGGCCCAGCGCAACGTCGCCTGACCCGACACACCAGCACTCTCCGAAACCGCGCTCCCGATGGGGAGCGCGGTTTCGCGTCACGGCACCACGACCGCGAGGCAACTTCTGACGGACGGCGGACCGGCGCCGCCGCTCGCTCCGCCGCCATGCCAGGCCCACGCAGCCGTGCGCTGAACGTTTTCGCTCTGCCCACCCACCGGTAGGCCTGCCGTCCTTTGCGATGCCGGGGGTATGCCTGCGGTCCTTTGCTCTGCTTCAGCGGAGGAAACACCCCCTGTCCGAATAACGGACACGGCGTGTTTCCTGGGTTGAAGCAGAGCAAAGGAAGAACGAAGGTGCAGGTCCTCCCTTGGCCGCCGACGGGCTCAGCGCGCGGCCCCGACCGGCTCAGTGCACGGCGTGAGCCAGATCAGCGGACGTTGACGGGGACTGTGTGCCAGCCGGTGGCGCCGTCCGGGGCGACGCTCTGCGTACGCTCGGTCTGGGTTTCGCCCGTAGCGTCGGTTGCCCGGACCTGGAGCCGGTGGTCGCCAGGCGTGGCGTCCCAGCGCCAGGACCACTGCACCCAGGTGTCCACCGACACCGTCGGGGCCAGCTCCGCCTCCTGCCAGGGGCCGTCGTCGACGCGTACCTCGACCCGGCTGATGCCCCGGTGCTGCGCCCAGGCCACACCGGCCACCGTCACCGGACCGGCGGTCAACCGGTTGCGCCGACGCGGGGCGTCGATGCGCGACTGGGTCTTGATCGGGCCCTGGGCGGACCAACCGCGCGGCACCCAGTACGCGTCGAAGTCGGCGAACCGGGTCAGCTCCAGCTCGGTCACCCACTTGCAGGCCGACACGTAGCCGTAGAGACCCGGCACCACCATCCGGACCGGGAACCCGTGCTCGACCGGCAACGGCTCGCCGTTCATGCCGATCGCCAGCAGCGCGTCCCGTCCGTCGCGGAGCGCTGCGGTGGGGGTGCCACAGGTCCAACCGTCGACCGAGCGGCCGACGACCTGGTCGGCGTCCTGCTCCGGCTGCACCTCGTCCAGCAGTTCCCGCAGGGGTACGCCCAGCCAGCGGGCGTTGCCGATCAGATCGCCACCGACCTCGTTCGAGACGCAGGCCAGTGTGACGTACCGCTCGACCAACGGCCGGGCCAGCAGATCGGCGTAGCTGTAGGTGCGCTCGGTGCCCACCCGGCCGTGGATGCGCAGCCGCCAGGTGTCCGGGTTCACCTGCGGCACCACCAGGGCGGTGTCGATCCGGTAGAACCCGGAATTCGGGCTGACGTACGGCGCGAGCTGGGCCAGCGACAGGTCCGCGCCCGCCGGCACCGCCGGTGCCGGGGCGATCGGCGCGGGCAGCCGGATCGCGTCCCGGGCGGCGGACACACCGCGTCGACCGGACAGCCAGCGCCCGCCGAGACCGGCCACGGCCGCCGTGCCGAGCAGTACGCCGGTGCCGGTCAGGAACCGTCGGCGCGACTCCGGATCGACAGCCGGGGCCGGCGCGGCGGGGGTCACCGGCACCGGCGGGGCGGCGGGGGTCACTGGGATCGGCAGGCTCTCAGTCGGCCCGGCGAGCGACACCGGCGTGGTTGCCGAGCGGGGGTCGGCGGGTGGTGCCCAGGGCCAGGGGTCCAGCTCGAACGGGCCGGCGATGAACAGCCAGAGCACCAGGGCGCCGAGCGTGCCACCGACCAACGACGGCAGGGCGTCGAAGACGTCCGCGCCGGAGCGGGTCAGCGCGGCGGCCACACCGACGACGCCGAACGCCGCGATGCCGGCCAGGCCCAGGGCCAGCCGGCGGACCGCCAGCATCCCGAGCAGCGCGGCGAAGGCACCCAGCAGCAGTGCCGTTCCGGTCAGCAGGGCGATCTTGTCGGCGGTGCCGAAGACGTCGATGGCGAACTGCTTGAGCGGCTCGGGGACGGCGTCGACCACCACCCCGCTGACCGCGACCAGTGGCGCCGACCGGGGGCCGGTCAGCACCGCCACCGGCTCCGCGATCCCGATCGCGACGGCGGCGGCGGTCACTCCGGCCAGCGCGGCGTACCGCCGCGACGTGGTGCTCATCGGCCCAGTGTGCGCGTTCGTCTCGCCGGGTCGCCAACCACGTCAGCGCTTGGTAATGATCGCGGAGACGAACCGGGGCACACCGCCGTACGACGGTGTGCCCCGCAACGGGTGTCGCTACCGGATCAGAAGCCCGGGCCGTGCTGGTGGCCGTGGCCGTGGCCGTGCCCACCGGCGGCGGCCGGCTCGGCCTGCTCCGGCTTCTCCACCACGAGGCTCTCGGTGGTGAGCAGCAGACCGGCGATCGAGGCGGCGTTGGTGACCGCGTTGCGGGTCACCTTCACCGGGTCGATGATGCCGGACTTGGCCAGGTCGACGTACTCGCCCTTGGCGGCGTCGAGACCGTTGCCCCACTCCATGCCGGCGACCTTCTGCGTCACGACGTAACCGTCGTGACCGGCGTTCTGCGCGATCCAGCGCAGCGGCTCGACCAGCGACTTGCGCACGATCGAGACGCCGACCTTCTCGTCACCGGTGAAGCCCAGGTCGTCGTCGAGCACCGGAAGGATCTGCACCAGGGCGGCGCCACCGCCGGGCACGGTGCCCTCCTCGACCGCGGCCTTGGTCGCCGCGATGGCGTCCTCGATGCGGTGCTTGCGCTCCTTCATCTCGACCTCGGTCGCCGCACCCACCTTGATCACGGCGATGCCGCCGGAGAGCTTCGCCAGCCGCTCGGCCAGCTTCTCCCGGTCCCAGTCGGAGTCGGAGGCCTCGATCTCCTTGCGGATCTGCGAGACCCGGTCGTCGACATCGGCCTTCTGGCCGCCGCCGTCGACGATCGTGGTGTTCTCCTTGTCGACCACGACGCGCCGGGCGCTGCCGAGCACCTCCAGGCCGACCTGGTCGAGCTTGTAGCCCAGCTCCGGGGCGACCAGCTCCGCGCCGGTGGAGATCGCGATGTCCTGGAGCATGGCCTTGCGCCGGTCGCCGAAGCCCGGGGCCTTGACCGCGCAGACCTTGAGGGTCTTGCGCAGCGAGTTGACCACCAGGGTGGAGAGCGCCTGACCGTCCACGTCCTCGGCGATGATCAGCAGGGGCTTGCTGTTCTGCAGGACCTTCTCCAGCAGCGGCAGCAGCTCCTCGATCGCCGAGATCTTCTGGGTGGTGACCAGGATGTACGCGTCCTCCAGGACGGACTCCTGACCCTCCAGGTCGGTGACGAAGTTCGGCGAGATGAAGCCCTTGTCGAACTGGAGACCCTCGGTCACTTCCAGCTCGGTGGTGAGCATCGAGCCCTCCTCGACGGTGATGACACCGTCGCGGCCGACCCGCTCCATCGCCTCGGCGATCAGCTCGCCGATGGTGGCGTCCTGCGCGGAGATCGTCGCCACGTTCGCGATCGACTCCTTGCCGGCGACCTCGACGGCCCGGCCGAGCAGCGCCTCGGAGACCTTGGCGGCCGCCGCGTCGATGCCCCGCTTGAGGCCGGCCGGGTTGGTCCCGGCGGTCACGTTGCGCAGGCCCTCGCGGACCATCGCCTGCGCCAGCACGGTCGCGGTGGTGGTCCCGTCGCCGGCGACGTCGTTGGTCTTGGTCGCCACCTCCTTGACCAGCTGCGCGCCGAGGTTCTCGTAGGGGTTGGTGAGCTCGATCTCCTTGGCGATGGTCACACCATCGTTGGTGATCGTCGGCGCACCGAATTTCTTGTCCAGGACGACGTTGCGCCCGCGCGGGCCGAGGGTGACCTTGACCGCGTCTGCGAGGGCGTTGACACCGTGCTCCAGCAGGTGCCGGGCGTCGTCCGAGAAGCTCAGGATCTTCGCCATGAATGTCCCTTCGAAGCGACGCTGCCCCGGCCCGGCGAGCCGGACCGGGGCAGCGACACTGATCGGTTGCTTACTTCTCGATGACCGCGAGGACGTCGCGGGCGGAGAGCACCAGGTACTCCTCGCCGGCGTACTTGACCTCGGTGCCGCCGTACTTCGAGTAGAGGACGGTGTCGCCGACCTGCACGTCAACCGGAACCCGGTTGCCGTTGTCGTCGACGCGCCCCGGGCCGACAGCGAGGACGGTGCCCTCCTGCGGCTTCTCCTTGGCGGTGTCGGGGATCACGATGCCCGACGCCGTGGTGGTCTCAGCCTCGTTCGCCTGGACCACGATGCGGTCCTCGAGCGGCTTGATCGCAACCTTGGTCGCGGTAGTCACGGGCATACCCTCCTGGGGTACTGGTTTCGTTGCCGGCCAGCGGGGCTGACCAGCGTCAATCTGCCTCATGCCACCGGGCGGGGCCGTCGTCGCGGGTGCCGGTCCGCCTGGCGTGCGCACCCGGGTCGCGAGACCCGGAAGCTGGCACCCTCAGGGTGAGAGTGCTAATCGCAGGTTATTCCGTGGCTAGCACTCCGTCAAGGAGAGTGCCAGCGAGTCGCGCCCCGCCAGCCGGTATTTCCGCCTCGGCCGGGACAATGGCCGGGTGGATCTCGAACAGCTGGCGGCGCTGCGTACCCCTGAGGGGTCGGCCGCCCTCACGGCGGCGGCCGGGCTGGCCGGCGGTGATCCACTGGCGGCGGCGTCGGCGTTGCGCGCCGCCGGGGTGCCGCCCGCGCTGGCCGCGGCGGCGCTCACCCAGGCCGAGCTGCGTCACCGGGCGGTCGGCAAGTTCGGCCCAGCCGCCGCCGGGATGTTCCTCACCCGGGCCGGGCTGGAGCAGGCCACCCGCCGGGTCGTCGCCGAGCGTCGCGCCGAGCGCCTGCGCGCGGCGGGCGTACGCACGCTGGCCGACCTCGGCTGCGGCCTCGGCGCCGACGCGCTCGCCGCCGCCCGCTCCGGCATCCGGGTGTACGGGGTGGAGGCCGACCCGGTGACCGCCGCGATGGCCGCCGCCAACGCCGCCGCCGCGGGGCTGGCCGAGCTGTTCACTGTCGAGTGCGGCGACGCCACGGCGTTCGACGTCTCGCGGGTCGACGGCGTCTTCTGTGACCCGGCCCGACGCACGAGCGGCACCGGTCGGCGGATCTTCGACCCGCGCGCCTACTCGCCGCCGTGGGACTTCGTCACCGGGCTGGCCGAGCGAGTGCCGCGCACGGTGGTGAAGGTGGCGCCGGGCCTGGACCACGCGCTCATCCCGGCGGGCGCGGAGGCGGAGTGGGTAGGCGTGGACGGCGACCTGGTCGAGGCCGCGCTCTGGTGCGGCGACCTGGCCCAGGTGCCCCGCCGCGCGACCCTCTACCGACAGGTGGGCGCCGAGACGCACCGTTTCCAGCTCACCGGCTCGGGCGCCACCGAGGCGTCGGTCGGGCCACCGCGCCGCTACCTGTACGACCCGGACCCGGCGGTGGTCCGCGCGCATCTCGTCGCCGAACTGGCCGACCAGCTGGACGCCACGCTGGCCGACCCGAGCATCGCCTACCTCTACGCCGACCGGCCGACCCGCACCCCGTACGCCAGGTGTCTGGAGATCACCGACGTGCTGCCGTTCTCGCTGAAGCGCCTGCGGGCGTTGCTGCGCGAGCGGCGGGTGGGCCGGGTGGAGATCCTCAAGCGGGGCTCCGCGCTCACGCCGGAGCAGTTGCGGCGGGATCTGCGGCTGGCCGGCGACCAGGCGGCGAGCCTGGTGCTCACCCGGACGGCCGGGGCACCGACCGTGTTGGTCGGCCACCCGGTCCACTAGCGTCGTCGGTGTGGCGGGACAGGGCACTCCGGCGACGGCGCTGCTGGGCAAGCGTGGGATCGCGTATCGCACCCATCCGTACCGGGTCTCCCCGGACGCGCCGAACTACGGCGCGCTGGTCGCCGAGGCGCTCGGCGTGGCGCCCGAGCGGGTGTTCAAGTCGCTGGTGACCGAGGTCGACGGCGCGCTGACCGTGGCGGTCGTCCCGGTTACCGGCGAGCTGGACCTCAAGGCGCTCGCGGCGGCGGTCGGCGGCAAGCGGGCGACGATGGCCGACCGGGCGGTCGCCGAGCGGGCCACCGGCTACGTACGGGGCGGGATCAGTCCGCTCGGGCAGCGCCGACGCCTGCCCACCGTGCTTGACGAATCCGCGCTGGATCTGCCGACGATCTACGTCTCGGCTGGTCGACGCGGCCTGCAACTCGAACTGGCCGCGGCGGATCTGGTGGCGCTGACCGAGGCCCGCACCGCGCCGTTGCAGACCCGCTGACGACAGTCGTTACGTCGGCTCCCCGTGGGATATCCGGGGAGTAACAGTCGCGTTGCTGAATTGTTATCGCTTCCAACAAACTTGGCACCTGCGCGGTCTTGTGGGACCAGTGTGACGCGAAATACGTTGCCGGACACAACAAAACAACACCTCCCCCACCTCCGAAAGGACCCTGCACATGCGTAAGGGGATCCTCACCATCGCCGCCGTGGGCCTGCTCGCGACCGGCGGTTTGACCGCCTGCGGCGACGACTCCGGCTCCGACAAGCCCAGCTCCGCCAAGACCCCCAAGATCGGCGTCATCCTCCCGGACAGCAAGTCCTCCGCCCGGTGGGAGACCGCGGACCGCAGGTTCCTGGAAGAGGCGTTCAAGGCCGCCGGCGTCAAGTACGACATTCAGAACGCCCAGAACGACAAGACCGCCTTCCAGACCATCGCCGACCAGATGATCACCAGCGGCGTCACCGCCCTGATGATCGTCAACCTGGACTCCGGCACCGGTAAGGCAGTGCTCGACAAGGCCAAGTCGCAGGGCGTCGCCACCATCGACTACGACCGGCTCACCCTGGGCGGCTCCGCCCAGTACTACGTCAGCTTCGACAACGAGACCGTCGGCAAGCTCCAGGGCGAGGGCCTGTCGAAGTGCCTGACTGAGAAGAACGTCAAGAACCCCGTCGTGGCGTACCTGAACGGCTCCCCCACCGACAACAACGCCACCCTGTTCAAGGCCGGCTACGACTCGGTGCTCAAGCCGAAGTTCGACTCCAAGGAGTACGTCAAGGGCCCCGAGGACGCCGTGCCGGCCTGGGACAACGCGCAGGCCACGACGATCTTCGAGCAGCAGCTCACCAAGGCCAACGGCAAGATCGACGGCGTGCTGGCCGCCAACGACGGTCTCGGCAACGCGGCCATCTCGATCCTCAAGAAGAACAAGCTCAACGGCAAGGTGCCGGTGACCGGCCAGGACGCCAGCACCGAGGGCCTGCAGAACATCCTCGCCGGTGACCAGTGCATGACCGTCTACAAGGCCGTCCGTGAAGAGGCGAAGGCCGCCTCCGACCTGGCCATCGCGCTCGCCAAGGGCGAGAAGAAGGACACCGGTCAGACGGTGAAGGACCCGGAGGGTGGCCGTGACGTCCCCTCGGTGCTGCTCACCCCGAAGGCCATCTACAAGGACAACATCAAGGACGTCATCGCCGACGGCTACGTGACCAAGGAAACGGTCTGCACCGCGGCGTACGCCAAGGCCTGCGCCGACGCCGGCATCAGCTGACCGACGCCGCAGTACCCGCCGGGACGACCACCGCCGCCCGGCACGGGAGCACCCCTCCCGTGCCGGGCGGCGCCCGCCGGACGGGCCCCGACCCTCCCTTAAGAAGGAGACCCCCGTGTCCGCGACCCCCCTGCTGGAGCTCCGCGGGATCGACAAGAGTTTCGGTCCCGTCCAGGTGCTCCGCGACGTCGCCCTGACCGTCCACCCGGGCGAAGTGACCGCTCTGGTCGGCGACAACGGCGCCGGCAAGTCGACCCTGGTGAAGTGCATCAGCGGCATCTACCCCACCGACGCCGGTGAGGTCCTGTTCAACGGCGAACAGGTGCACATCGGCAGCCCCCGCGACGCCGCAGCCCTCGGCATCGAGGTCGTCTACCAGGACCTCGCGCTCTGCGACAATCTGGACATCGTGCAGAACATGTTCCTCGGCCGGGAGAAGCACAGCGGCATCGTCCTGGACGAGCCGACCATGGAACAGCTTGCCGCCGAGACCCTTGCGGGGCTCTCCATCCGTACCGTCACCTCGCTTCGCCAGCACGTGTCCAGCCTCTCCGGCGGTCAGCGCCAGACCGTGGCCATCGCCAAGGCGGTGCTGTGGAACAGCAAGCTCGTCATCCTGGACGAGCCGACCGCGGCGCTCGGTGTGGCACAGACCGCGCAGGTCCTCGAACTGGTCCGCCGCCTCGCCGACAACGGCCTGGCCGTGGTCCTCATCTCGCACAACATGAACGACGTCTTCGCCGTCTCCGACCGGATCGCCGCGCTGTACCTCGGCCAGATGGTCGCCCAGGTGAAGACCACCGACATCACTCACGCCCAGGTGGTTGAGCTGATCACCGCCGGGCGCTCGGGCGGGCTCGGCCTCGCCACCGACCCGGGCGGCAACGGCGACGGCCCGCAGGCGGCCGACTCGATCTCAGGAGGCGTCCGATGACCACCACCGCCGTGCGCAAGGACGGCCCGGCGGCCGTCACACCGCCGCCGACCGTCGGGAGACACGCCCGCAACTACATCAGTCGGGTACGCGGTGGCGACGTCGGCGCGTTGCCGGCCGTGCTCGGCCTGATCGTGCTCTGCACCGTGTTCGCGGTCATGCGGCCGTCGTCGTTCCTGTCGGCCGGCAACTTCGCCAACCTCTTCACCCAGGGCGCCGCGGTCACGCTCATCGCGATGGGTCTGGTCTTCG
Source organism: Micromonospora sp. DT63 (assembly GCF_049841615.1). Taxonomy (NCBI): domain Bacteria; kingdom Bacillati; phylum Actinomycetota; class Actinomycetes; order Micromonosporales; family Micromonosporaceae; genus Micromonospora; species Micromonospora sp. DT63. The sequence goes on from NZ_JBNCKQ010000002.1 coordinate 525,814, forward strand.
TGCTGCTGCTCGGCGAGATCGACCTCTCCGCCGGCTTCGCCAGCGGCGTCTGCGCGGCGGTACTGGCCAACGTGGTCACCGTGCTCGGCTACCCCTGGTGGGTCGCGGTGCTCGCCGCGATCGCCACCGGCCTGGTCATCGGCACCACCCTCGGCATGCTCGTCGCGAAGGTCGGTATCCCGTCCTTCGTGGTCACCCTCGCCGGCTTCCTCGCCTTCCAGGGCATCGTGCTGCTGCTGGTGAAGGAGGGCACCAACATCTCCGTCCGCGACAACGTGCTGGTCGCCATCGCGAACCGCAACCTCAGCCCCGCCCTGGGCTGGGCGTTCGCCATCCTCGCGGTCGCCGGCTACGCGGCGGTGCAACTGCTGCGGCACCGCAACCGGGTGGCCCGCGGCCTGATCACCGACCCGATCGCCGTGGTGGCGCTCCGGATCGCCGGGCTCGCCATCATCCTCGGCACCGCCGTGTACGTCCTCAACCTGGAGCGCAGCCGCAACGTCCTGATCAGCTCGCTCAAGGGCGTGCCGATCGTGGTGCCGATCATCGCGGTGCTGCTGGTCATCTGGACCTTCGTACTGCAGCGCACCAGCTACGGCCGGCACATCTACGCCGTGGGCGGCAACCGGGAAGCGGCCCGCCGGGCCGGCATCGGCGTCGACCGCATCCGGATCTCGGTCTTCATGATCTGCTCGTCGATGGCCGCCGTCGGAGGCATCGTGGCGGCCAGCCGGGCCAACTCGGTCGACCCGAACACGGGGGGCAGTAACGTACTGCTCTACGCGGTCGGCGCGGCAGTCATCGGCGGCACCAGCCTCTTCGGCGGCAAGGGCCGCGTCCTCGACGCCATCCTCGGCGGCGCGGTGGTCGCGGTCATCGAAAACGGAATGGGCCTGATGGGGTACAGCGCGGGAGTCAAGTACGTGGTCACCGGCGTCGTGCTGCTGCTCGCCGCCAGCGTCGACGCGCTCTCCCGTCGCCGCGCGGCAGCCACCGGCACCCGCTGACCGCGCGGAAGGTAGCACCAGCATGCGCCCGGCACCCAGCCAGGAGGAGGTCCGGAGGCAGAACCTCGGGGCCCTGCTGCGGCACGTGCACGTCCACGGGGCGACCACCCGGGCCGAACTCACCACCGCGCTGGGACTGAACCGGAGCACCATCGGCGCGCTCACCGTCGACCTGGCCAGCGTCGGACTGGTCAGCGAGGGAACGCCGAAGGAGACCGGCCGGGCCGGACGACCGTCCATTGTCGTCCGGCCCGAGTCGGCCCGGGTGTACGCGTACGCGTACTCCGTCGAGGTGGACCGGCTGCGCGCCGCGAGGGTCGGCCTGGGCGGCGCGGTGCTGGACCGCCGGGAGCTGGACCGCCCACGCGGGCTGCTGGCTGCGGAGGCCGCGCCGATGCTGGCCGGCGCGGTCAAGGAGATGCAGCAGGCGGTACCCGCCGACGCGATCTGCGTCGGCACTGGCGTCGCGGTCTGCGGGATGGTCCGCCGCGAGGACGGCCTCGTCCGGCTCGGCCCCACCACGGGTTGGGTGGACGAGCCGATCGGCGCCGCGCTCGGCGCCGAACTGGGCCTCGACGTGCCGGTGACGGTCGGCAACGTGGCCGACGTGGCGGCGTTCGCCGAGCACGCCCGGGGAGTCGCGGCCGGCTGCGACAACGTCATCTACCTGTACGGGGACGTCGGCGTCGGCGCCGGCATCATCGCCGGTGGGCGGCGACTCACCGGACACGGCGGGTACGGCGGCGAGGTCGGCCACATGAAGGTGGTCCGTGACGGCATGCCCTGCGAGTGCGGCGCCCGGGGTTGCTGGGAGACCGAGATCGGTGAGCACGGCCTGCTCCGCGCGGCCGGACGGTCCGACGCCCGCGGCCGCGACGCGTTGCTTGCTGTCTTCGACGCCGCCGACCGGGGGGACGCCCGCGCCCAGACGGCGGTCCGCAAGGCCGGTGACTGGCTGGGCTTCGGGGTGGCCAACCTGGTGAACGTCTTCAACCCCGAAATGGTCATCTTCGGCGGCACCATGCGGGACCTCTACCTCGCCGCGGCCGCCCAGATCCGCAGTCGACTCAACTCCAACGCCCTCGGCGCCTGCCTGGAACACGTCCGGTTGCGCACACCCAAACTGGGCGAGGACGCGCCCCTGATCGGCGCCGCCGAACTGGCCTTCGAACGGCTCCTCGCCGACCCCCTCGACGTGGGCTGATCCGCGTACCCTGTCCCGCGTGGATGTCGAGCTGCGCGCCTCCGACGACGACCGCCACCGGGTGGTCGCCGAGCTGCACCGGCACACCACCGAGGGCCGGCTCACGCTTGACGAGTTCGACGAGCGGGCCGGCGCGGTGTGGGCCTCCCGCACCCTCGGCGACCTGGCCGCGCTGACCCGGGACCTGCCGGCCCTGCCCGACCCCGCCGCCGCGACGGCCGACGCCGGTGACCAGATCGGGCACGGCCGCCGGGAGCTGCTGGTGCTCTTCGCCGTGGCCGCACTCACCCTGCTGCTGCTCGGCGGTTTCCTCGCCGTCACCCGCTGACCGGCGTCGCGCGGAGGGCTCCGGCTCGTCCACAGCACGCATTTCCACGGGACGTACCGATGAACTGATCGGGCGATCAGTCCGTACCAGTGGGCGGACGGGCGGTCGGCAGGATGCGGCTGCCCGGTCCGAACGCGTTTCGGTCCGGACCGAGGAGGCACCGCAGACATGGCACCGCTCAGATCCGCCCGTCGTCGGCCGGGCAACCGGATGCACCGCGCGGCGATGTTGCTCATCGCGATCATCGCGGGGGTCGGTGTCCTGCCCGGAGTGGCCATCGCCGCCCCCGCCGGCGGACAGCAGCTCAACGCCGCCGACATGACACTGCTCAACGGTGTGCGGTTGGCCGGGCTGTGGGAGATGCCGGCCGGTCAGATGGCCGCCGAGAAGGGGCAGTCGGCGAAGGTCCGGGAGATCGGTGCGGGCATCGCCAACGAGCACCAGAAGCTCGACCAGCTCGTCGTGGACGCCGCCAACAAGCTCGGCGCGACCATCCCCACCGAGCCGACCGCCGAGCAGAAGGGCTGGCTGGCCGAGATGCAGAAGGCCTCCGGCGCCCGGTTCGACCAGATCTTCGTCACCCGGCTCCGGGTCGCCCACGGCAAGATCTTTCCGGTGATCGGCGCGGTCCGGGCCAGCACCCGCGACGCGACCGTCCGCAAGCTGTGCGAGGACGCCAACGCCTTCGTGCAGCACCACATGCAGATGCTGGAGTCCACCGGGCTGGTCCGCTGGCCGGAGCTACCCCCGGCGGCGCTGCCCGCCCCCGGCCAGGACGGGTTGCTGGCCGCCGCCGCGGCGAACACCGGCCCGCAGGTCGGGGTCAGCAGCACAGTCGTCTGGCTGGTCTTCCTCGCGGCGCTCGGCACCGGCGGGATCGCCACCTACCGGATGCTGCGCCGCAGCTGAACCACCGCCTCTGGTGGCCCCGTCAGCGATCCACCTGGGTGAAGTCCCAGGAGTGCGGGGCGCGGGCCACCAGCAGGGCGGGCGGATCGGGCAACGGACGCGGGCTGCTGCGCCACTTGGAGATGACCACGACACGGTGGTCGGTGGAGGAGAAGACCTCGCTGGAAACGTGCAGAGGGTCGTGCTCCAACTCCGGCAGGGCGGTGTCGCACACCCAGGTGATCAGGTCGGCGACGCCGTACGCCTCGGCGCGCGCCTCCCACATCCGCACGATCATTTCCGGTGCCCCCGTCACACGCTGACAGTTGTCAGCGGCAGCGCCGAGTCGGCCGGCAGGTCCAGCCGGCTCGGCGCGACCCCGGCGGCGACCAGGTGCGATCCGAGCGCAGCCACCATCGCCCCGTTGTCGGTGCACAGCTTCGGCCGGGGCACCCGCACCCGGATGCCGTACTTCTCGGCCCGCTGCTCGGCCAGCGCCCGCAGCCGGGAGTTCGCGGCCACTCCCCCACCGATCACCAGCGTCTCGATCCCCTGCGCCCGGCAGGCGGCGATCGCCTTGTTGGTCAGCACGTCACAGACCGCCTCCTGGAAGGACGCGGCCACGTCGGCGACCGGCACCGGCTCGCCGGCGCGCTGCCGCGCCTCGACCCAGCGGGCCACAGCCGTCTTCAGTCCGGAGAACGAGAAGTCGTACCGGTGGGCGGCGAGATCCTTGGCGGCGGTGAGGCCACGCGGGAACGCGATCGAGGCGGCGTCCCCGGCGCGGGCCTCCCGATCGATGGGCGGGCCGCCCGGGAACGGCAGACCCAGCAGTCGGGCGACCTTGTCGAACGCCTCACCTGCCGCGTCGTCGATGGTGGCGCCGAGCGGGGTGACGCCCCGGGCCAGGTCATCGACCAGCAGCAGCGACGAGTGCCCGCCGGAGACCAGCAGCGCGATCGCGGGTTCCGGGAGCGGGCCGTGCTCCAGGGTGTCCACCGCGACGTGCGCGGCGAGGTGGTTGACGCCGTACACCGGCTTCTCGGCCGCCAGCGCGTACCCCTTGGCGGCGGCGACGCCGACGAGCAGCGCGCCGGCCAGACCGGGCCCGGAGGTGACCGCGATGGCGTCGATGTCGGCCAGGGTGACACCGGCCTCGGTCAGCGCGCGCTGCATGGTCGGCACGATGGCTTCCAGGTGGGCCCGGCTGGCCACCTCGGGCACCACGCCCCCGAAGCGGGCGTGCTCCTCGACGCTGGACGCGAGCGCGTCGGCCAGCAGGGTGTGCCCGCGTACGATGCCGACGCCGGTCTCGTCGCACGAGGTCTCGATGCCCAGGATCAGCGGTTCGTCAGCCATGGTCGTGTGGTCCGTCCCCGGTCGGCTCGGCGTCGCGCCGCATGACCAGCGCGTCGGTGTTGCTCGATTGGTAGTAGCCGCGACGCACCCCGATCGGTTCGAACCCGTACATCGCGTAGAGCCGCTGGGCGGCGACGTTGTCCACGGCGACCTCCAGCAGGGTGCTGCGGGCGTGACGCCGGGCCGCCTCGGCGAGCAGTTCCTCCAACAGGACACGCCCGACGCCGCGGCGCTGGACGTCCCGGCGGACCGCGATGACCTGCACCCACACCTCGTCCGGTGGGGCTCCGGCGAGCCCGGCGTAGCCGAGCAGGGCGCCGTCGGCGTCGGTGGCGACCCGGTAGTGGTGCCCGTTGGCCAGCTCGTTCCAGAACATCGCCGGCGACCAGTGATCCGCGCCGAAGAGGTCCTTCTCGATGGGCATCGCCTCATCGATGTGCCACCAGCGGAACGGGTCCAGCCGTACCGTCGTGCTCACGGCAGGACCGGTTTGCGACCGATCGCCGCCACGGCGTCCGGCCTGCGCAGGTAGAGCGGGGTGAGCCGCTCGCTGGGTGCGCCCGCCCGGATCCGCTCGGCGGCGAGTTGCGCCAGCACGGTGGCCTCCGGGTAGCGCGGCTCGACCCGGACCGGCAGGTCCAGGGCTTCGGCGTAGCGGTGCGCCCCGTCGCCGACAGCGACCGTCGCCCCCAGTTCCCGGGCGCGCGCGGCGGCCACCGCCGGGGTGGACACCTCGGGCCCGACGATTCGCTGACCGGCGCCGTCGTAGACGGCCCAGTACAGCTCCTTGCGGCGGGCGTCGCTCGCGGCCAGCACCGGCTCGCCGGCCACCGCCGGGTAGCCGATGCCGTCCAGGGAACAGACACCGTACGTCGGGACGCCGAGCACCTGCCCCATCGTGGCGGCGGTGACCAGGCCGACCCGCAGCCCGGTGAACGGCCCCGGGCCGAGCCCGGCGATGATGGCGCCCAGGTCACGCGGGCGCGCTCCGGCGTCGGCGAGGACCGCGTCAACCTGGGGCGCGAGCAGTTCACCGTGCGCGCGGGCGTCGACCGTGCACCGGTGCGCCCGGGACGTCACGCCGTCCGCCGAGATCTCCACCAACGCTGCGGTCACCGCGGGGGTCGAGCTGTCCACCACGAGTACGAGCACGGTTAGCCAGCCTAGCGGCCCCGCCACCGCCGCCCGGCCACGCCCCCGCCCCCGATGCCCGCTGGCGGTCGCCGGTGGGGCGTCAGCACGGGCGAGGGCGACAACCCTGTTGAGCGTGATGCCGGTGAGTCATCTTGATGACTCACCGGCATCACGCTCAACAGGACAGCCGCCACCAGCCACCGGACCCGGACCACGCTGATGTCGCTGGGGACGGCGGCCAGTCGTCAATCCGCCGCAGCGCTATCGGGAATGCCTCGATCTGGGCCAGCATGCTGGGATGCCATCGACTCGCCTCGTCACCCTTCTCGGCGCCGTAGTGCGGCAACAACGTCAGCGACGCGAGTTGAGCCAGCGTCAGCTCGCCGGGCTCGCAGAGGTCAGCCAGGCAGCCGTGGCCCGCATCGAACGCGGCGAACGCGCGCCGAGCATCCCGGTGCTGGAGCGGTTGTGCGCCGCGATGGACGTGCAGTTGGTGGTCGGGGTCGAGCCCTTGGACGCGCACCTCGACGCCCGCATCGACGAACTGGCCGCCCGCCCGATCGCCCAGCGCGTCGACGATCTGGGGCTGGATCAGATGATGGACGCGCTCAAAGACTTCCCGCAGGTGCTCATCGGCGGCACGGCGGCGCTGTTGCAGGGTGCGCCAGTGCCGGTGGACGCGGTGGAGATCGCGCTGCGTTGGGAGGATTCGAAGCGGTTCACCGCCTGGCTGGAGGCGAACTACGGCCAACGCTGGAACGCTCGTTGGGAAGAGTTCGGCGGTGTGTGGTTGGAGCCCGAGGAGCCGGGCGAGCACCGGTGGTCAACCCTGTACGGCGAGATCAGGGCCACCATGTGCGACGAGCTGCCCGAGACGATCCAGGTGCGTCACGGTGGGCGGGACTATCGGGTGGTGCCGCTGGTCGAGCTGGAGCTGACCGATTCGCGGGCCGCCGACCTTCTGCGTCGCTACCGCGCCCGGCACCGCGCCGTCGAGAGCTGAACCCACGACGACGCGGGCCGCGGCACCGGGGTCAGCCGGCGGTGCGTTCCCAGTCGATGGTGGGGCGGCCGGCGTCGGCGAGCGCCTTGTTGGCCGCGCTGAACGGGCGACTGCCGAGAAAGCCGCGCGGGTTCATCGGGCTCGGGTGACCGGCCTCCAAGACCACGTGTTGCGGGTTGGTGACCAGGGCCGCCTTCTTGCGCGCGTAGCCGCCCCAGAGCAGGAAGACCACCCGCTCCGGCGCGGCGTCCAGAGCCCGGATCGTGGCGTCGGTGAACTCCTCCCAGCCCGAGTTGGCGTGCGAACCCGGCGTGGCCTGGCGCACCGTCAGCACCGCGTTGAGCAGCAGGACGCCCTGCGCGGCCCAGCCGTCGAGGTTGCCGCTGCGCGGCTTGGCCACGCCCACGTCCTCGCCCAGCTCCTTGAAGACGTTGCGCAGCGACGGCGGCACCGCCACCCCCTCGCGGACGCTGAAGCTCAACCCGTGGGCCTGTCCGGCGCGGTGGTAGGGATCCTGCCCGAGGATCAGCACCCGGGTGCTCTGCGGCGGGCAGAGCCGGTACGCCGAGAAGAGATCCTCCAACGGCGGGAAGACGGTCTGCGTCGCGTACTCCCGGGCGACGAACTCGGCAAGCGCGGCGGTGCGAGCCGGATCGAGGTGCGGGGTGAGCACGGCACGCCACTGCTCCGGCAGCAGGGCCAGCAGATCCAGGGCGGGGGCGTCGTCGGGCATCAGGAACCTCTTCCAGCGCGGGTCGGTCCCCCGCACTCTAGGCACCGGGTCCGACAGCTCCCGCGCCGACAGGCCTCAACCCAGCTCGGCGATCCGTCGGGCCCAGTCGCCACCGACCGGGTCCAGCTCGACGATCCGGGTGTCGTCGTCGCGGCGGTCGATACGGACCCGCAGATGCGCGTCGACCAACTGCTCCACCAGACCCTCGCCCCACTCCACCACGGTCACCGACTCGTCCACCGAGGCGTCCAGGTCCAGGTCGTCGATCTCGGCACGCGGGTCGCTGGCGGCGCCCAGCCGGTACGCGTCGGCGTGCACCAGGGCCACCCGACCACCCCGCGCCGGGTCGGGCCGATGCACACGGGCGATCACGAACGTCGGCGAGGTGACGTCACCGGAAACACCGAGACCCGCGCCGACGCCCTGGGTGAGCGCGGTCTTGCCGGCCCCCAGCGGACCGGTCAACAGCACCAGGTCACCGGCCCGCAGCAGCCCGGCCAGCCGGCGGCCGAACTCCCGAGTGTCCTCGACGGTCGGCAGTTTGACGACGAAACTCACCGGTCCTCCATGCTCTCCAGTGACTCGAGGAACCGCGCCAGCGCGGCGTTGACCTCGTCGGCGTGCTCCAGCATCACCACGTGACCACTGTCTTTGATCTTGATGAACTCGGCGTGCGGCAACCGCCGGACGATCTCCTCCGAGTGTGTCACCGGAGTGATCATGTCCTTGTCGCCGACGACCACCAGCACCGGCGCGTTCGCCAAGGCGGCCAGCGCCGGGAAACGCGAGTGCGTGGCCAGCGTCCGCAGGTAGCGGGTCACCGTGTCGGCGGAGGTCCGGGAGTTCATCGTCTCCACGTACGACACCAGCGCCGGGCTGGGCTTGCGGGTGCCGAAGCCGTATTTGCGGGTCAGCAACCAGGCCACGTTGGACGTGGACTTGCGGGCCTTGTCGATCACCGGGCCGCCGTACCGGGTGGCGTTGCTGACCATGAAGAGCATCGGGCCACCGACCCGGCCGAGCAGCGCCGGCGCGACCAGCTTGGTCTCCGCGATCAACCCGCCCGAGGTGGCCATCAGCACCGTGCCCACCACCCGGTCACCGAACAGCTCGGGAAACAGCTCGGCGAACGCCATGATGGTCATGCCGCCCATCGAGTGGCCGACCAGCACCAGCGGCCCCTCGGGGGCGGTCCGGTCGATGACTTGGCGCAGCGTCCGGCCGAGCACCGCCAGGTCGTACTCCCCGGTCTCCAACCGGCCGGACCGGCCGTGACCGGGCTGGTCGTACGCGACGACACGGTAGTCGCCGCGCGCGGCGAGCATCCGGCGCTGGAAGTGGAAGGTGCCCATGTCCAGGCAGAAGCCGTGCACCAGCACCACCGTCGGGTGCCCCTGCACCGGGCGGGTCGGCTCGACCACCTCGACGTGGATGTCGGTGCCGTCCGGCAGCTCCAGCCGGAACGCCTCGTCGTACCGCTGCTCGCCGAACCTCTCGTGCGCGTAGGGGTCGGCCGGGTCGGCCTTGAGCCGGCGGACCAGGGTGCGTTCGGTCGCGACGCCGGCGGCCAGGCCGGCCGCCGCCACTCCGACCGCGGCGCCGACCAGGCCGGCGACCCGGCCGACGGCGGTCCGCGGACGCGGGATGCGGTACGTCACGAGGGGCGCTCGCCGTCGTAGACGCGCGGCACCCGCGTGCTGCCGAACCGGGTGACGATCTCGTAGTTGATCGTGCCGACCGCCTCGGCCCAGTCGTCGGCCGTCGGCTCGCCGTCGGCACCGCTGCCGAACAGGGTCGCCACGTCGCCGTCGGCCACCGGGTCGTCGCCACAGTCGATCACGAACTGGTCCATGCAGACGCGCCCGGAGATCGTCCGCCGTGCACCGGCGAGCTGCACCGGCCCGGTGTTGGACGCGTGCCGGGGCACACCGTCGGCGTACCCGAGGGGCACCACGGCCAGGTTGGCGTCGGCCTCGGTCGTGTAGGTGTGCCCGTAGGAGACGCCGGTGCCGGCGGGCACCCGTTTGGTGAGCATCACCCGGGCCCGCGCGGTCATCGCCGGCCGCAGCCCGTAGGTGTCGCCGGCCACCGGGGACAGGCCGTAGACGGCCAGCCCGGGGCGGACCAGGTCGAAGTGGGTGTCCGGGCGGGTCAGGGTGGCCGCCGAGTTGGCCAGGTGCCGCCAGCGGGGGCGCAGCCCGGCCCGCTCGACCATGGCCAGCCCCTCGTGGAAGGCGGCGAGCTGCCGGTCGGTGGTCGGGTGGCCGGGCATGTCCGCGTACACGAAGTGGCTCCACACACCGACCACCTCGACCAGGCCGTCGGCCTGCGCCTTCGCGGCGGCGTCGAGCAGCTCCGGCCACTCGTCGACGGTCGCGCCACCCCGGGACAACCCCGTGTCGATCTTCAGGTGCAGTCGGGCCGGGCGTCCGGCACGCCGGCTCGCCTCGATCATCTCGTCCAGTTGCGGCAGGCTGGCGGCGGCGAGGTCCACCCCGGCGCCGACCCCCTCGTGCAACGGCAACCCCGGCGCGAGCAACCACGCCAGCACCGGCGCGGTGATCCCGGCCCGGCGCAGCGTGAGCGCCTCGTCGAGGGTGCACACGCCGAGCCAGTCGGCCCCCGCGTCCAGTGCCGCGCGGGCGGACGGGAGCATGCCGTGGCCGTACCCGTCACCCTTGACCACCGCCATCAGCTCGGCGGTGGTGCCGGAGCGGAGCCGGCTCACGTTCTCGCGGATCGCGTCAAGATCGACGCGTACCTCGGCCTGCCACATACGCCCAGCCTACTTTCCGCCCCGATCCGGTTGGGCGGCGACGCACGGCCCGGCCCGCCGAGCCGGCCAACCGGCACCGAACAGCAACGATCAGCCCAGCCGGGCGATGACCGGGCGCAGCGCGGTCGCCACGTCGGGCGCGGTCACCGGACCGCCGCGGGCCGCCTCCCGACCGGCGAGCCCGTGCAGGTACGCGGCCGAGGCCGCCGCCCGGTCCGCCGGCACCCCGGCCGCCAGGAGCGAGCCGAGCAGTCCGGCCAGCACGTCGCCGGTGCCGCCGGTGGCCAGCGCCGGGGTCCCGGTCGGGTTGACGTACGCCCGGCCGTCCGGCGTGCCGATCACCGTGCGGTCCCCCTTGAGCAGCACCACCGCGTTCATCCAGGCGGCCAGCCGCAGCGCGGCCCCGACCCGATCGGCGCCGGGCTCCTCCCCGCACAGCCGGGTGAACTCCCGGTCGTGCGGGGTGACCACGATCGGCGCGTCCCGGCCGCGCAGCCGGTCGGCGAGCGAGCCGTCCACCAGCAGGGTCAGCGCGTCCGCGTCGAGCACCACCGGCACCGGGGCGGCCAGGACGGCCCGCAGTTCGGCAGCCGCGTCGTCGCCGGTGCCCAGCCCCGAGCCGCACACCCAGGCCTGCACCCGGCCGGCGTCGGCGACCCGCGGCGTGGCGATCACCGAGGGGTGCTGGTGCAGCACCTCGGCCCGTGCGCCACCGGCGTAGCGGACCAGCCCCGTCGGCCCGGCGAGCGCCCCACCGACGGAGAGCACCGCCGCGCCCGGGTACGTCGCCGAGCCGGTCGCCACCCCGACCACGCCCCGGGTGTACTTCTCCGACGCCGCGCCCAGCTCCGGCCACCACTGCACGATGTCGGACCACTCGGTGACCTGGAGCGCGGGGGTGCCCCGCAGCCAGGGCCGCAGCCCGATGTCGACCAGCTCCACCTGCCCGGCCAGGGCGGCTGCCGGTCCGACGACCAGGGCGGGCTTCAACGCGCCGAAGGCCACCGTCACGTCGGCGCGGACCGCGGTGGGCCGGCCGGACGCGGCCAGCGGCACGTGCCCGGTGTCCACCGCCACCCCGCTCGGCACGTCCACGGCCAGCACGGTGGCCCGAGCGCCGTCGCGCCCGCGCAGGTCGTCGAGGCGCTGAACCATCCCGTCGGCGTTCGCCCGCAGTCCGCCCGTGCCGCCGATACCGACGATGCCGTCGAGGACCAGGTCGACCGGGCCGGTCGGGCGGTCGACGAGCCGGCCGCCGGCGGCGCGCAGCGCGGCCAGGCCCGCGGCGTGTGCCCGTCCCGGGGAGATCAGCAGGGCGGACACCTCGACGCCCCGGCGGGCCAGCCGTTCCCCGGCGTAGAGGGCGTCACCGCCGTTGTCGCCCGAGCCGACGAGCAGCAGCACCCGGCCGCCGTACACCCCGCCCCGCTCGGCGAGCAGCAGGGCGGCCCGGCGGGCCAACCCGGCGGCGGCCCGCTGCATCAGCGTGCCCTCCGGCAGGGTGCCCTTCAGCCCCGCCTCGGCCGCCCGTACGTCAGCCGCCCGCCACACCGCTCTCATGTCACCGTGCCCCATTCCGCTCGCGAGTGGGCCGTCACGGCCACCCGGCCGACGTCACCGTTCCGCGACCACCATCGCCGACGCGATCCCGCCGTCGTGCGACAGCGAGAGGTGCCAGTGGTTGATGCCCCGCTCGACGGCCGCCGTCGCGACGGTGCCCGAGACGGTCAGCCAGGGTCGACCGGTGTCATCGGGCACGATCTCGCAGTCGTGCCAGCTCAGCCCGGCCGGGGCGCCGAGCGCCTTGGCGACGGCCTCCTTCGCGGCGAACCGGGCGGCGAGCGACTCGGGCGAGCGTGGGGTGCCGGAGCGGGTGGCCCGCTCGGCCGCGGTGAAGAGCCGGTCGGCAAGCAGCGGCGTCCGCGCCAGGGACCGGGTGAACCGGTCGACCAGGACGACGTCGATGCCGACAGCGACGATCACCAGACCACCCTACCGGCGGCCGGGGCGGCAGATTAGCCGTCGGGCCCGCCGTGGGCAACGCCTGTGGACACACCGGAGTACGACAGCAGCCGGCTGTCCACAGGGCACTCCGGCACGGCCCGGCCCTGCCTAGCGTCAGCGCGTGGATGCCGATCGTGCACGGGGGTGGGGTCATGACCGAGGAGCCGTTCGCCGTCCGGCCGCAGGAGCTGCGCGCCGTGGCCGGTGCGCTCGACGACGAGGCGTACCGGTTGGCGTGGGGCCTGGCCCGGGCGGCCGGCCTGCTGGTGCCGGCGCCGGGTTGGCGGGCCGCCACGGCCCTCGCGGGGCTGGAATCGGCCGCGCACGCGTGGTTCTGCCGGCTGGGGGCGGACGTGGCGCTGACCGCCGGTGGGGTCCGGGCCGCCGCCGAGGCGTACGAGACGGTGGACGACCGGGCCGCCGGCCGGTTCGCCGTCCTGCCCCGGTGAGCGGCGTCGGCTACCGCCAGCTCTGGGCCGCCGATCCGGGCGGCTGGCGGGTGGCCGGGGCGGCCTGGGCCGGGTTGACAGGTCCGGTCGAGCGGCATGCCGACGCGCTAACCGGTTCCGCCGGGCGGTTGCGGGGCGGCTGGTCCGGCGCGGCCGCGGTGGCGGCAGATGCTCGGCTGGGCGGTCTGCGAGGCGAGGTGACCTCGGTGGCGCCCGCGCTGATCGAGGCCGATCAGGTGCTGTCCGAGCTGGCCGGGTGCCTCCTGGTGGCGAAGGCGCGGCTCGCCGAGGCGGTCGCCCGGGCCGACGCGGCCGGCCTGGTGGTGGACCGGTCCGGTGCTGTGCACGTCGATCCGACTCGCCTGCGACCGACCGAGCGGGCCGGCGCGGCCCAAGCGGGCGCGGGGGCGGCTCTGCGGAGAGCGCTGGAGTTGGCCGACGCGGCGGACCGGCAGGCCGCCGACCGGTTGGACGAGCTGGCCGGGGCCGCCGGCACCGGTTGGGCGTCCCCACCGCCGCCCGGCCGACCGGCCGCCGGAGCGACGCCGGCGCTGGTGCGAGCCTGGTGGTCCGGGTTGACCCCGGCACAGCGACGGTGGCTGGTCGGGCACGAACCGTCCCTCGTCGGCGGCCTGGACGGGGTGCCGGTGGCCGCCCGCGACCAGGCCAACCGCCTGCTCCTCGGCGCGCGACGCGCGGAGTTGCTGGCCGAACGTCGACGGCTGCTGGCCCGGGTGCCGCCGGGGCCGCTCGCCTCGCTGCGGCTGCGCGGGGTGGCGGCGCGGCTGGCCGGCCTGGACGCGCTGGCCGAGCGCCTGGCGACCGGGGAGCCGCGGGCGTACCTGCTGGGGCTGAACCCGGCCGGTGAGGGTCGGGTGGTGGTGGCGCTCGGCGACCCGGACCATGCCGACCGGGTGCTGACGTACGTGCCGGGAATGACCGCCGGCCTGGACGACGCCCCCGGCGAGCTGGGGCGAGCGGCCCGGGTGCTGGAGCGCTGCGCGACGCTCGCGCCGGGTGAACGCAGCGCGGCGGTGCTGTGGCTGGACTACGACGCACCGGACTTCCTGACCGAGGCGGCGTCGGCCGACCAGGCCCGGGACGCCGGCGGGGCGCTGCACCGCTTCCAGGAGGGGCTGCGCGCCACCCACGAGGGGCCGCCGGCGCGGCAGACCGTGCTCGGGCACAGCTACGGGTCGCTGGTGGTGGGCATCGCCGCCCGGGAGCACGGGTTGGCGGCCGACGCGTTGATGTTCGTCGGCTCACCGGGGGTCGGTGCGGAGCACGCGGTCGAGCTTGGCGTCCCGGCCACCGAGGTGTGGGCCAGCAGCGCCCCGGACGACGTGATCCGCCTGGCCCGGCCGGTGGACGAGCTGGGCCGCCGGGCCCTGCTGAGCGCCGCTCCGCTCGCGGCCGTGCCGGGGTGGCCGGATCGGACGGACCACGAGCTGTGGTTCGGTCACGACCCGGCGGACTCCGGGTTCGGCGGCCGGGTGTTCCCGAGCGGTCGTGGCGGGCACACCGGCTACTGGGAGCCGGGCAACCCGGCGCTCGACGGGATGGCCCGTGTGGTGCTGGGCCGCTGACGACGCGCCGTCGACGCTCGGCCGCGCCGGCTCGGCACCGCTCACACCATGGAGCCCCGGACACCGCTGGGCCGCGCCGGGTCGGCACCGCGCACACGACGGGGCCCCGGGCACCGCGGGTGCGGTGCGCCGGGGCCCCGGACGTGGGCGGCGACTACTCGACGGTTACCGACTTGGCCAGGTTGCGGGGCTGGTCCACGTCGTGCCCCCGGGCGGCGGCGATCTCGGCGGCGAGCACCTGCAGCGGCACCGTGGTGACCAGGGGGGCCAGCAGGGTCGGCGTACGCGGCACGTAGATCAGGTGGTCGGCGTACCGGACGACTGCCTCGTCGCCCTCCTCGGCGATCACGATGGTCCGCGCGCCACGAGCCCGGACCTCCTGGATGTTGGAGACGACCTTGTCGTGCAGCATGCCGCGGCCCACCGGCGACGGCACCACGCAGATCACCGGAGTGCCCTTGTCGATCAGGGCGATCGGGCCGTGCTTCAGCTCACCGGCGGCGAAGCCCTCGGCGTGCATGTACGCCAGTTCCTTCAGCTTCAGCGCGCCCTCCAGGGCCACCGGGTAGCCGACGTGCCGGCCGATGAACAGCACTGTCGGCTCGGACTTCAGGTCCCGGGCCAGCTCGCGGACTCCCTCGATGCGGTCCAGCAGCTCACGCAGCTTGCCCGGGATCTCCTGGAGCTGGGCCACGACCGCGCCGACCTCGTCGGCGAACTTGATCCCGCGCACCTGCGCCAGGTGCAGGCCGATCAGGTAGCAGGCGACGACCTGGGTGAGGAACGCCTTGGTGGACGCGACGGCGATCTCCGGCCCGCCGTGGGTGTAGAGCACGGCGTCGGACTCGCGGGGGATGGTCGAGCCGTTGGTGTTGCAGATCGCCAGCACCCGGGCCTTCTGCTCCTTGGCGTGGCGCAGCGCCATCAGCGTGTCCATCGTCTCGCCGGACTGCGAGATCACCACGATCAGCGTGGACCTGTCGAGCACCGGGTCGCGGTAGCGGAACTCGCTGGCCAGCTCCACCTCGCAGGGGATCCGCGTCCAGTGCTCGATGGCGTACTTGGCGACCATGCCGGCGTGGTACGCGGTGCCGCAGGCCACGATGAAGATCTTGTCGACGTCGCGCAGATCCTGGTCGCTGAGGCGGACCTCGTCGAGGGCGATCTCACCGGTCTCGGTGAGCCGGCCGAGCAGCGTGTCGGCGATGGCCTGCGGCTGCTCCTCGATCTCCTTGAGCATGAACCAGTCGTAGCCACCCTTCTCGGCTGCCGACGAGTCCCAGTCGATGTGGAAGTCCTTGCCGCTGGCGGGCTGACCGTCGAAGTCGGTGATCTCGATGCTGTCGCCGGTGATCAGGACGATCTGGTCCTGACCCAGCTCCACGGCCTCGCGGGTGTGCTCGATGAACGCGGCCACGTCGCTGGCCAGGTAGTTCTCCCCCTCGCCACGGCCGACGACCAGCGGCGAGTTGCGCCGGGCGCCGACGACCGCACCGGGCACCCCGGCGTCGACCGCGAGCAGGGTGAACGCGCCCTCCAGCCGCTGGCACACGACGCGCATGCCGGCGGCGAGCAGCTGCGGACCGTCCGGCTGGCCGGCGGCGCGCAGGTCGGCGAGCGCGGCGGAGAGCAGGTGCGCGGCGCACTCGGTGTCGGTGTCGCTGGTGAACTGGACGCCGTCGGCCTCCAGCTCGGCGCGGAGCTTGGCGAAGTTCTCGATGATGCCGTTGTGGATCACCGCGACGCGACCGTCGGGGGCCAGGTGCGGGTGCGCGTTGCGGTCGGTCGGGCCGCCGTGGGTGGCCCACCGGGTGTGCCCGATGCCGGTGGTGCCGTCACCGATGCCGATGGGGCTGGCCGCGCAGGAGGTCGGGTCGTCGGCGGCGCGCTCGGAGAGCACCTTCTCCAGGTTGGAGAGCTTGCCGGCCTTCTTCTCGGTCAGCAGTTGGCCGTCGCAGACGATCGCCACGCCCGCCGAGTCGTAGCCCCGGTATTCCAGCCGCCGCAGCCCGTCGAGCACGATGCCCAGTGCCGGGCGCGCGCCCGCGTATCCCACGATTCCACACATGGCCCGCAGCCTAACCCAGTTTCGCTCAGTGTGGGTGCTCGAAAGTCGGCTAAACAAGCACCGAATTTGAGCGATCGGTGGCTGGCGGACAGTAATGGGACGAGTGTCACGGGACCGGTCGCGGTGCCACCGACCCGACGGGGTTGCGGACGGCCAGCGGGTACGACAGTCTTCCGGCGGGCTCGGCGCGCGCTCCCCCGGCCCGTTGGCCCATACCCACTCCCGCCCGGAGCAGCCATGTCCGACGCGCCGCCGCCCGAGGCGTCCCCGACGCCACCCCCGGAACCAACCCCTACGCCGCCGGATCCGACTGCGGGACAGCCGCCGACGCCGCCGTCCGAGTGGGCCGCGCCGGGCTCCTTCCCGATGCCCGATCCACTGGCTCCGGGCCAGCCCTGGGCGCCGCCGGCGCCGTGGACACCCGCGTCGCCCTCGGCGCCGTGGACACCCGATCCCGCCGGAACCGGGTGGACGCCCACCGCGGCGACCCCCTGGCCACCACCCCCGTCACCGGAGCCCACGCCGGCCGGCTATCCGCAGCCCGGCTATCCGCAGCCGGGTTACCCGCCGCCGGGCTATCTCTACCCCGGCTATCCGCCGCCGGGCTACCCGCCGCCGGGCTACCCGCCGCCGGGCTATCTCTACCCGGGCTATCCGCCGCCCGGCCGGCCCTCCGGCAACGGTCGGGTGGTCGGGATCGTCGCCGCTGTCGTCGCGGCGCTCGTCCTCGGCGCCTGCGGCTGCTTCTGCGTGGGCGGACCCCTGCTCGGCCAACTGCTCCCGGACACGGTGGCCGAGGACCCGTACGACACCGGCCCCTTCGACGACGACGGCTGGCCGCCGAGCGCCGCGCCGGAGCCCACCGCGCCCACCGATCCCGAGACCACCACCGCGACGCCCACCAAGAAACCGATCACGCGCCCCACGTCGGGGCCCGCGCCGGTGACAGTGGTCTACCAGGTGTCCGGCGCGGGTGAGGCGGACATCGCCTACTACGACGCCGAGAGTGACCTCATCCACGTCGACAGCGCGAAGCTGCCCTGGCGTACGACGATCCGCACCAACGGCCAGAGCCGGATCATGGTGGAGGCGACCTGGCCCGACGGCGTGGCCGAGAAGCCCCTCGACTGCACGATCACGATCACCGGCGTCGGAAAGCCGGTGATCGACAAGAGCCAGGGGTACTGGATGACCCGCTGTGAGCCCGAGTGAGGCTGGGGTTGCGCCGGCGGGTGCCCGTAGGCTGGCGCAGGTGACGACGAGCACCGATGTCGACCCGCTGGTGGCCCGGATGCGGCCCTTCGGCACGACGATCTTCGCCGAGATGTCCGCCCTCGCCGTCCGGACCGGGGCGGTCAACCTGGGCCAGGGCTTCCCGGACACGGACGGCCCGCCGGAGATGCTCGCCGCCGCCGCCGAGGCGCTGCGCGGCGGGCACAACCAGTACCCGCCCGGCCCGGGGATACCCGCCCTGCGCGCGGCCGTCGCGGCCCATCAGCGGCGGTTCCACGACCTGTCGTACGACCCGGACGGCGAGATCGTGATCACGGCGGGCGCGACCGAGGCGGTGGCGGCCAGCATCCTCGCGCTGTGCGAGCCGGGCGACGAGGTGGTCTGCTTCGAGCCGTACTACGACTCGTACGCCGCCTCGATCGCGCTTGCCGGCGCGGTCCGGCGGCCGGTCACGCTGCGTCCCGCCGCGGACGGTCGGTACGCGTTCGACCCGGCGGCGCTGCGGGCGGCGTTCGGGCCGCGCACCCGGCTGGTGCTGCTCAACTCACCGCACAATCCGACGGGCAAGGTGTTCACGCCGGCCGAGCTGGCGCTGGTGGCCGAGCTGTGCCAGGAGTACGGCGCGTACGCGGTCACCGACGAGGTCTACGAGCACCTGGTGTTCACGGACGCGTCCGGTCCACACGTGCCGCTGGCCGCGTTGCCCGGGATGCGGGAGCGGACGCTGCGCATCTCGTCGGCCGGCAAGACGTTCTCCTGCACGGGCTGGAAGGTCGGCTGGGTGAGCGGCCCGGCGGCGCTGGTCTCGGCGGTGCTGCGCGTGAAGCAGTTCCTCACCTACGTCAACGCCGCCCCGCTGCAACCGGCGGTCGCCGTGGCGCTGGCCCTGCCCGACGACTACTACACGGGCTTCCGCGACGGGCTCCAGCAACGTCGCGACCAGCTCGTGGGCGGCCTCACCGACGCCGGGTTCGAGGTGCTGACGTCGGAGGCGACGTACTTCGTCACCGCCGACATCACGCCGCTCGGCGGCTCCGACGGGGTCGAGTTCTGCCGGTCGCTGCCGGAGCGCTGCGGCGTGGTGGCCGTGCCGACCCAGGTCTTCTACGACGATGCCGAGGCCGGCCGACGACTGGTCCGGTTCGCGTTCTGCAAGCGCCCGGAGGTGTTGACCGAGGCGGTCACCCGGTTGCGCGCCCTGACCCGCTGACGCGCCGGGCGCGAGCCCCGGTCCACTCGACTACGACCCGACGGGGCTGGCCGTACGCACCAGGGCGGCGATCCGCTCGGCGACCTCGCGGGCGGTCGCCTCGGTGGCGGCCTCGACCATCACCCGGACCAGGGGCTCGGTGCCCGACGGGCGCAGCAGCACCCGGCCGGTCTCGCCCAGCTCCGCCTCGGCCCGCTCGACCTCGGCGCGGACGGCCGGCGCGTTCGCCCCGACGGTACGGTCGCCGACCGGCACGTTGATCAGCACCTGCGGCAGCTTGGTGACCACCGAGGCCAGCTCGGCGAGGGTCTTGCCGGTCGCGGCCATCCGGGCCATCAGGTGCAGGCCGGTGAGGACCCCGTCGCCGGTGGTGGCGTGCGCGGGCATGACGATGTGGCCGCTCTGCTCGCCGCCGAGCGCCAACTCCGAGGCGCGCAGCTCCTCCAGCACGTACCGGTCGCCGACCTTGGTCTCGATCAGCCGGATGCCCTGCGCGGACATCGCCAACCGCAGGCCGAGGTTGCTCATCACGGTGGCCACCAGGGTGTCCTGGGTGAGCGTGCCGGCGTCGCGCATGGCCAGCGCGAGGATCGCCATCACCTGATCGCCGTCGACCTCGTCGCCGTCGGCGGTGACCGCCAGGCAGCGGTCGGCGTCACCGTCGTGGGCGATGCCCAGGTGGGCGCCGTGCTCGACGACGGCCTCGCGCAGAGCCTCGATGTGGTTGGAGCCGCACTCGTCGTTGATGTTCAGCCCGTCGGGCTCGGCGTGGATCGCGATGACCTCGGCCCCGGCCTCCCGGTACGCGACGGGGGCGACCTCGGCGGCGGCGCCGTTGGCGCAGTCGACGACGACCTTGATCCCGTCGAGCCGGTGCGGCACGGTGCCGACGAGGTGCTGGACGTAGTGGTCCGCCCCGTCGAGCAGGTCGTGCACCCGGCCGACGCCGGCGCCGACCGGCCGGTCCCAGGCAGTGGTGGCGTTCGTCTCGACGGCCGCCTCGATCCGCATCTCGATCTCGTCGGGCAGCTTGTGGCCGCCGGCGGCGAAGAGCTTGATGCCGTTGTCCGGCATGGGGTTGTGCGACGCGGAGAGCATCACCCCGAGGTCGGCCTTCGACTCGGCGGTGAGGAACGCCACGGCGGGGGTGGGCAGCACGCCGACGCGGACCACGTTGGCGCCCGCGCTGGTGAGCCCGGCCACGACGGCGGCCTCCAGCATCTCGCCGCTGGCCCGGGTGTCCCTGCCGACAACGGCGAGCGGCGGGTGGCTGCGGTCCGTCTCGGCGAGTGTGTGCGCGGCGGCCACGGCGAGTGCGAGCGCCAATTCGGGTGTGAGATCCGCGTTCGCCCGCCCGCGTACGCCGTCCGTGCCGAACAACCGACCCATACCCGCCAACCTCCGATGAGCACTACCGAGAAGGAGAAAGCGGAACGGCCGGACCACCTCCCCGGTCGAGGGGAGGCGGACCGGCCGTCCGTCAGAAGTACAACGCGCTGGGAAAGATCAGCGCTTCGAGTACTGGGGAGCCTTACGGGCCTTCTTGAGGCCGTACTTCTTGCTCTCCTTGACCCGGGCGTCCCGGGTGAGGAAGCCGGCCTTCTTGAGGGCCGGGCGGTCGTCCGGCTCGTTGATGATCAGCGCGCGGGCGATGCCCAGCCGGAGCGCACCGGCCTGGCCGGTGGTGCCGCCGCCACGCAGGTTGGCGATGACGTCGAACTGCTCGAGCTTCTCGGCGGTGACCAGCGGGTCCTTGATGAGCTGCTGGTGCACCTTGCTCGGGAAGTAGGCCTCGAGGTCCTGGCCGTTGCAGGTGATCTTGCCGGTGCCCGGGACGATGCGGACCCGGACGATGGCCTCCTTGCGGCGGCCCACGGTCTGGATCGGCCGGTCACCACGAGGCGCGCGGGCGACGGGCGCCGGCGCCTCGGTGGCCTCAGGGGCTTCCGGGGCAACCTCGGTCTCGGTGGTGATGTCGGTCATGCTGCTTCCTTCGCCCGCGCTCACTGCGCGATCTGCTTGATCTCGAACGGCACCGGCTGCTGCGCGAGGTGCGGGTGCTCGGCACCGGCGTAGACCTTCAGCTTCTTGATCAGCTGACGGCCGAGCTTGTTGTGCGGGAGCATCCCCTTCACGGCCAGCTCGATGGCCCGCTCGGGACGCTTGGTCAGCAGCTCGTCGTAGCCGACCTGCTTCAGACCACCCGGGTAACCCGAGTGGCGGTAAGCGACCTTGGTCTGGCGCTTGTTGCCGGTCAGCGCAACCTTGCCCGCGTTCACGATGACGACGAAGTCGCCCGTGTCGACGTGCGGCGCGAAAGTCGGCTTGTGCTTACCACGCAGCAACGTGGCGGCGTGGGTGGCCAGGCGGCCCAGCACGACATCAGAGGCGTCGATGACGTGCCACTGACGCTCGATCTCACCCGGCTTCGGGCTGTACGTACGCACAGGTCTACCTTGTCTCGTCGTCGGTCTGGGGTCGCGCGCCGAGGTGACCAGATCTAGCAGGCCGGACCAGCGCGCACGAACGACCAAGCGTACCTGATAGGGCACGCCTCTGGATGTCGTACAACAGCAGGCAACGATACCCGGCGCCCCATCGGCAGGTCAAAACGGGGGTGGGATGCCGCGCGGCGACGCGCCGACCATGACCCGGATCACACCCCGGCGAGCCGGTGGGACCCCGGACGACGGTAGACGAACCAGGTCACCGCGAAGCACAGCGCGTACCAGCCGATGAACGCCAGGTAGGCGGCATCGGCGTTGCCGGAGCCGAGGAACGACTGGCGGAAGGCGATGTTGACCAGCACTCCGCCGGAGGCGCCGATCGCCCCGGCGATGCCGATCAACGCGCCGGTCATCCGCCGGGCCCACCGCGCGGCGGCCTCCGGGTCACGCGTGCCGGCGGCCACGGCGTCGGCCGCCCGGGCCCGGAAGATCGCCGGGATCATCTTGTACGTGGAGCCGTTGCCGACGCCGGAGAAGACGAAGAGGGCGAGGAACCCGGTCAGGTAGAGCCCGAACGAGCGCTCCCGGGCCGCGTACAGCACCGTGCCGGCGCCGATCGCCATCGCCACGAAGTTCCAGAAGGTCACCCGGGCCCCGCCGAGCCGGTCGGCGAGATGGCCACCCAGCGGCCGGATCAGCGAGCCCACCAGTGGCCCCAGGAAAGTCAGCCAGGCGGCGTCGACGGCTGTGGGGAACCGCTCGGCGAACTGGAGCTGGAGCACCTGGCCGAACGCGAAGCCGAACCCGATGAACGAGCCGAAGGTGCCGATGTAGAGCAGCGACATGACCCAGGTGTGCGGGTCCCGGGCAGCCTCGCGCAGCGCCCCGGGCTCGTTGCGCGCGCCGGGCACGGTGTCCAGCCAGCGGGCCGCCGCCAGCGCGGCCAGCACGATCAGCGGCAGGTAGACCGCGGGCACCAGCCGGGGGTACGCGGCCCCGGCGGTGGCCAGGACCGCCAGCCCCACCAGCTGCACCGCGGGCACCCCGAGATTGCCGCCACCGGCGTTGAGCCCGAGGGCCCGCCCCTTGAGCCGGGACGGGTAGAACAGGTTGATGTTCGCCATCGAGGAGGCGAAGTTGCCGCCGCCGACGCCGGTGAGGCAGGCGAGCACCATCAGCGTGGAGTAGGACACCCCCGGTTCCAGCAGCACAGTCATCGGCACCGTCGGGACCAGCAGCAGCAGCGCGCTGATTGTCGTCCAGCGCCGCCCGCCGAAGCGGGCCACCGCCAGGGTGTACGGCAGCCGTAGCACCGCCCCCAGCGCGGCCGGCACGGCGGTGAGCAGGAACTTCCCGGCCGGGTCGATGCCGTACGCGGGGCCGAGGAAGAGCACGGTCACCGACCAGAGGCTCCACACGGAGAAGCCCACGTGCTCGGCGAAGATCGACACCCAGAGGTTGCGGCGGGCGATGGGTGCGCCTGTCGTACGCCAGAAGTCGGGGTCCTCGGGCCGCCAGTCGTCCAGCGGGCGCCGACGCCCGGCGACGGCAGGTGGCTCGGCGGTGACTGCGGTGCTGGTGAGCGTGCTCACGGCGGCTCCTCCTCGTCGATGCGACGAGGAGGAACGCTAGGAAGGCGGGGTTACCTGGCAGTGCCCGTCACGGGTCGGCTCGGATACGCCTACCGCACCACGGGCCGGCGGCGGTGGTGAGGTCCGGTGGCTCAGAGCTGCTGGAGGATACGCAGGGCGCGGCCGACCCGGAGCATGGTGTCGGTGTCGGCGACGTCCACGCAGTCGGTGAACCACTTCTTCATCGGTGCGGAGATCCGGTCGGGCATCACCACGTACCGGCCCATCGGCACGGCGAGGGGCGAGTCGCGCAGGAGCGACTCCTCGACCACCTCGACGACGATCACGATGGGCACGTCGGTGGAGTTGTAGACGTCCGAGCTGATCACGAGCCCGAGGCGTTCCCGGGCGCCCTCGATGCGCCAGACCTCACCCCTACGCAGCACTTGGCCGTCCGCCGGAGAAGAGGTCGTTGACCATGCCGACCTCGCGGGCGTCGGCGAGGGCGGCGGACTCCAGGTCGAGGCCGGCACGGCCCACGGCGGCGGCGTGCGCGGTGAAGACCTCGCGCAGCGCCTTCTCGCGGGCGGCCTGGTCCATCCACGCCGAGAGGGACAGCCCTTCGCGCTTGGCGAAGCGTCGGGCCTCCTCGATCGTCTCGTCCGTGAACGACAGCGTCACCTTGGCAGTCATGCCGCTGAGACTACCCAGCGGTATGA
Source organism: Micromonospora sp. DT63 (assembly GCF_049841615.1). Classification (NCBI taxonomy): domain Bacteria; kingdom Bacillati; phylum Actinomycetota; class Actinomycetes; order Micromonosporales; family Micromonosporaceae; genus Micromonospora; species Micromonospora sp. DT63. The sequence continues at coordinate 549,533 of NZ_JBNCKQ010000002.1, forward strand.
CCATCAGTCATCCACGCGCCGGCCGGCTCGTCCCCGGCCGCCGAAACGCACATACCGTCACCGGGCCCGGCCGCCGAACACGGCGAAGCGCCACTCCTTGACGTAGCAGTCGACGTCCACCAGGCCGGCCTCGCCGAGCCACCGGCACTGGTCGGCGACTGTCGCCGGCAGGTCGTGCCGCATCCGCTCCCGGGAGGCCGCGATCTCGTCGGGGGACGCGCCCAGCTCGGTGATCCGCGCCAGCCACACCTCGTCGTAGCGCCGGTCCAGAGCCGGCGTCGGACCGGCCACCTGCTCGGCGTTGACGAACACCCCGCCCGGCGCCAGCGCGGCGGCGGCCCGCCGGTAGAGCGCCCGCTTGCCGTCGTCGTCCAGGTGGTGGATCGCCAGCGCGCTGACCACCGCGTCGTACCGCCCGGGCGGCAGCTCGTCGGACAGGTCGGCGCGCACGCTCCGGTGCGGCACGCCCCGGTCGCGCAACTGTTCGGTGGCGCGGGCGAGCATGGCCGGCGCACCGTCCACCAGGGTCAGCCGGACCCCGGGCACCGCCGCGGCGAGCAGCAGCGAGAGCAGGCCGGTGCCCGCGCCCAGGTCCAACACCTCAGGTGTACGACCGGCGGCCAGCGCGGCGCGCAGTGGTGGCGCCGCCACCTCGACCGCTGCTCCGTAGAAGGTGTCGAAGCAGGGAATCAGCCGCCGACGCGCCTCGTCGTAGGTGCCCGCCACCGCGTCGAAGACGTCCGTCACGCTCATCGCCACTCCCATTTAGTGAGACAACTTTCCCACATACTAAGCGACGGGCGTGGGGTCGGCACAGCACCGACCGCTGGATGGGACGCGGGCGGCGCTCGCCACGGGCGGCGGACGGCAGGTCGGCGGACCGACCCACCCGTCACGTCCGCTGCCCCTGTGCGGTGTGAGCCCCACTTGACAGGACCGAAACAGAAGAGACCCGGACCGGAAACCGCCCGCCGGCACGCTTTCGGGACATGACAGACGGTGCACGGCCGGCAACTCGACCGGGGCGAACCCCCCGGGAGGTGGCGACGCACTGCCCGTACTGCGCCCTCCAGTGCGGGATGACGCTGCGCGAGGACGACACCGGGGTGAGCGTGCTCCCCCGCCAGTTCCCCACCAACCGGGGCGGGCTCTGCCAGAAGGGCTGGACGTCCGCCGAGCTGCTCGACCACCCGGACCGGCTGACCACCCCGCTGCTGCGCGACCCGGTCAGCGGCGAGCTGCGCCCGGCGACCTGGGACGCCGCGCTGGACCGGATCGCCACCGGCCTGCGCGCCATCCAGGGCAGCTCCGGTCGGGACGCGGTCGCCGTCTTCGGCGGCGGCGGGCTGACCAACGAGAAGGCGTACGCGCTGGGGAAGTTCGCCCGGGTCGCGCTGCGCACCCGCAACATCGACTACAACGGACGGTTCTGCATGTCCTCGGCGGCCGCTGCCGGCCTGCGCGCCTTCGGTGTCGACCGGGGACTGCCGTTTCCGCTGGCCGACCTCGGCCGGGCGGACACCCTGCTGCTGGTCGGCGCCAACCCGGCCGAGACCATGCCGCCGCTGGTGCGCTGGCTCACCGAGCAGCGCCGGGGTGGCGGCCGGCTCATCGTCGTCGACCCCCGCGTCACCGCCACCGCCCGCCAGGCCGACCTGCACCTGCAACCGCTGCCCGGCACCGACCTCGCCGTGGCCAACGCGTTGCTGCACATCGCGCTCACCGAAGGGTGGGTCGACCAGGCGTACGTGGCCGAGCGGACCAGCGGCTTCGACGCGGTCCGCCGCAGCGTCGCCGCGTGGTGGCCGGCCCGCGCGGAACAGCTCTCCGGCGTGCCGGCGGCCGACCTGGAGGCGACCGCCCGAGCGCTGGGCACCGGCGGCCGCGTGATCATCCTGACCGCGCGCGGCGCCGAGCAGCACGCCAAGGGCGTCGACACCGTCACCGCGTACGTCAATCTCGCTCTCGCTCTGGGCCTGCCCGGCCGCGAGGGCTCGGGGTACGGCTGCCTCACCGGCCAGGGCAACGGTCAGGGCGGGCGGGAGCACGGGCAGAAGGCCGACCAGCTCCCCGGCTACCGCAGGATCGACGACCCGGCGGCCCGGGAACACGTCGCCGGTGTCTGGGGTGTGCCGGTCGACGACCTGCCCGGCCCGGGCGTGCCGGCCTACCAACTGCTCGACTCGCTCGGCACCCCCGACGGCCCCCGCGCGTTGCTGGTGTTCGGCTCGAACCCGGTGGTCTCCGCTCCCCGGGCGGCCCGGATCGAGGGCCGGCTGCGCGACCTCGACCTGCTGGTCGTCGCCGACCTGCTGCTCTCCGAGACGGCGGCGCTGGCCGACGTGGTGCTGCCCACCGCGCAGTGGGCCGAGGAGGACGGCACGATGACCAATCTGGAGGGCCGCGTGCTGCGCCGACGGGCCCTGCGCCCGCCTCCGCCGGGTGTCCGGACCGACCTGGCCATCCTCGCCGACCTGGCGGCGAGGTTGGGCGACGCCGAGACGGCTGCGGCGCGGTTCCCGACCGACCCGGCCACCGTGTTCGCCGAGCTGCGCCGGGCCTCCGCCGGCGGGGTCGCCGACTACGCGGGCATCGACTGGGCCCGGATCGACGACGCCGACGGTGTCTTCTGGCCCTGCCCCAGCGCGGACGGGCCGGACACGCCACGGCTCTTCGCCGACCGGTTCGGCACCCCGGACGGCCGGGCCCGGTTCCACGCCGTGGACCACCGGCCGGCGGCCGAGGAGGTCTGCGCCACCTATCCCCTGCACTTCACCACCGGCCGGGTGCTCGCCCAGTACCAGTCCGGCACCCAGACCCGCCGGGTGGCCGCGCTGCGCCGCGCCGCGCCCGAGGCGTTCGTCGAGCTGCACCCCGACCTGGCGGCCCGGCTGGGCATCGACGACGGCGACCCGGTGCGGGTCACCTCCCGCCGGGGCGAGCTGCGCGCGCCGGCCCGCCTCAGCTCGGGCATCCGACCGGACACGGTCTTCGCACCGTTCCACTGGTCCGGTGCCGGCCGGGCCAACTCGGTGACCAACGACGCGGTGGACCCGATCTCCGGGATGCCCGAGTTCAAGATCTGCGCGGTCCGGGTGGAGAAGGCATGACGGCCCGGGTGGTGATCGTCGGCAACGGGATGGCCGGTGCCCGGCTCGCGGCCGAACTGCACGCCCGCGAGGGAGACCGGAAGGTCACCGTGCTCGGGGCGGAGCCGCACCGCGCGTACAACCGGATCATGCTCTCCACGCTGCTGACCGGCCGGATCGCCGAACCGGACGTGGAGCTGACCGAGGCCGCCGGGCACGGCATCGATCTGCGCCCCGGCGTACCGGTGACCGCTGTGGACCGGTCCGCCCGCGAGGTCCGCACCGGCGACGGCGAACGAATCTCCTACGACCACCTGGTGCTGGCCACCGGCGCGCGGGCGGTGGTGCCGCCGCTGCCCGGCCTCGACCCGACCGACCTGCCGCAGCGGGTCGTTCCGTTCCGGACCCTTGACGACTGCCGCCGGATCCTCGCCGTCGCCGACGGGGCCCGCAGCGCGATAGTGCTCGGCGGTGGGCTGCTCGGCCTGGAGGCCGCCCGCGGCCTGGCCACCCGCGGGCTCGCCACCACTGTCGTGCACCACACCGGGCACCTCATGGAGCGGCAGCTCGACCCCGCGGCCGGCGCGGTGCTCGCCGGCACGCTCGCCGGGCTCGGCGTCACCATCCAGCTCGCGGTGCCGGCGACCGGAGTCGTCGCCGACGACGCCGGCGTCCGCCTCGACCTGGCCGACGGGCGGTCGCTGCACGCCGACCTGCTGGTGCTCTCCTGCGGCGTACGCCCCGACACCGCCCTCGCGCAGGCCGCCGGGCTGACCGTGCGGCGCGGCGTGGTGGTGGACGACCGGCTGCGCACCAGCGACCGGAGCATCTCGGCGATCGGCGACTGCGCCGAGCACGACGGCGCGCTCACCGGACTTGTCGCACCCGCCTGGGCCCAGGCCCGGGTGCTCGCCGACGTGCTGACCGGCACCGACCCGCTGGCCCGCTACCGACCTCGACCCGTGGTGACCCGGCTCAAGGCGGCCGGGATCGACCTGGCCGCGATGGGCGACGCCGCGGGCGGCGGGCCGGGCGAGGAGCTGACCTTCGCCGATCCCGCCCGGGGCACGTACGCGCGCCTGCGGATCCGCGACGAACGGCTGGTCGGCGCGATCCTGCTCGGCGACAACCCGGCGATCGGCACGGTGATCCAACTCTTCGACCGGGGTCACCCGGTGCCGGCCGACCGGCGGGCCCTGCTGCTGGGCCGGGCGCTCGGCGGGGCCGGCGCGGCGCCGAGCGCGTCACCGGCGCTGATGCCGGACGCGGCAGTCGTCTGCCAGTGCAACACGGTGACCAAGGGAGCGCTGGTGCGGTGCTGGCGCTCCGGTGCACGAACGCTCGACGCGGTGGTGGCGGGGACCCGGGCCGGCACCGGATGCGGCGGATGCCGGGATGCGGTCGGCGGCATCGTCGACTGGCTGTCCGAAGCGGAATCGGTGGAGGTGACGCGATGAGCGGTCAGGACCTGGTCGTCATCGGCAACGGCATGGTGGGGCAGCGCTTCGTCGACGCGCTGCGCGCCCGCGACCCGCAGGGCCGCTGGCGGGTGACGGTGCTGGCCGAGGAGGGGCGTCCCGCGTACGACCGGGTGCGGCTCTCGGCGTACTTCGACGGGGTGAGCGAGGACGAGCTCAACGTGCACACCCCGCACGACGGCGTGCGGCTGCGCCTCGGTGAGCCGGCCACTGCCATCGACCGCGCCCGGCGGGTGGTGACCACCGCCGTCGGCGAGTACGGCTACGACGCGCTGGTGCTGGCCACCGGGTCGTACCCCTTCGTGCCGCCGGTGCCCGGCGCCGACCTGCCCGGCGTGTTCGTCTACCGGACCCTGGACGACCTGGCGGCGATCCGGGCGTACGCGCGGGGACGGCGGGTCGGCGCGGTGATCGGCGGCGGGTTGCTCGGGCTGGAGGCGGCGAACGCGCTGCGCCTGCTCGGCCTGAGCACCGACGTGGTGGAGTTCGCGCCCCGGCTGATGCCGGTGCAGGTGGACCAGGCCGGCGGCGCGATGCTGCGCCGCTACGTCGAGGAGCTGGGCGTGCGTACCCACCTCGGGGTGGCCACCACCGCGATCCGCGCCGGCGCCGACGGCGCTGTCGACGCCCTGGAGCTGTCCGACGGCCGCGTGGTCGACGCCGAGCTGGTCGTGGTGGCCGCCGGCATCCGGCCCCGCGACGAGTTGGCGCGGGCCGCCGGCCTGCCGCTGGGTCCGCGCGGCGGGGTGCTGGTCGACGAGACCTGCCGCAGCGCCGACGAGCACGTCTGGGCCGTCGGCGAGTGCGCGGCGGTCGACGGCACCTGCCACGGCCTGGTCGCCCCCGGGTACGCGACGGCCGAGGTGGTGGCCGACCGGCTGGTCGGCGGCGCGGCGACCTTCCCGGGCGCGGACACCGCCACCAAGCTGAAACTGCTCGGTGTCGACGTGGCGTCGTTCGGCGACGCGCACGGCACCACCGAGGGCTGCCTGGACGTCACGTTCACCGACCCGGCCACCCGGGTCTACGCGAAGCTGGTCCTCTCCGACGACGCGCAGACCCTGCTCGGCGGGGTGCTGGTGGGCGACGCCAGCGCGTACCCGACGTTGCGGGCCAGTGTGGGCGGTCCGCTGCCGGCCGCGCCGCTGGCGCTGCTCGCGCCGGACGGCGGCGGCGCGGACGCCGGGGCACTGCCCGCCACCGCGCAGGTCTGCTCCTGCAACGCGGTGACCCGCGGCGACGTGGACGACGCCATCGCGGGCGGCTGCGCGGACGTGCCGGCGTTGAAGGCGTGCACGCGGGCGGGCACCAGCTGCGGCTCGTGCGTCCCGATGCTCAAGCAGCTCCTCGACGCGGCCGGGGTCGCGCAGTCCAGTGCGCTCTGCGAGCACTTCGACGTCGGCCGGCGGGAGCTGTTCGAGATCGTCCGCGTGCGCGGGATCCGCACGTTCTCCCGGCTGGTCGCCGAGCACGGGCGGGGGCGCGGCTGCGACATCTGCAAGCCGGTGGTGGCGTCGATCCTCGCCTCGCTGGGCAGCGGGCACGTGCTCGACGGTGAGCAGGCGTCGTTGCAGGACACCAACGACCACTTCCTGGCCAACCTGCAACGCGACGGCAGCTACTCGGTGGTGCCCCGGATACCCGGCGGCGAGATCACCCCGGAGAAGCTGATCGTCATCGGCGAGGTCGCCCGCGACTTCCAGCTCTACACCAAGATCACCGGCGGGCAGCGGATCGACCTGTTCGGGGCCCGGGTGGAGCAGCTGCCGCAGATCTGGCGGCGCCTGGTGGACGCCGGCTTCGAGTCCGGCCACGCGTACGGCAAGGCGCTGCGCACGGTGAAGTCCTGCGTCGGCGAGACCTGGTGCCGGTACGGGGTGCAGGACTCGGTGGGGCTGGCCGTGGCGCTGGAGCTGCGCTACCGCGGGCTGCGCGCGCCGCACAAGCTCAAGTCGGCGGTCTCCGGCTGTGCCCGGGAGTGCGCCGAGGCCCGCAGCAAGGACTTCGGCATCATCGCCACCGAGACCGGCTGGAACCTCTACGTCGGCGGCAACGGCGGCTTCCGGCCCCGCCACGCCGACCTGTTCGCCACTGATCTGTCGACCGAAGCACTGATTCGACTGATCGACAGATTCTTGATGTATTACATCCGCACCGCCGACCGGCTGCAACGCACGGCCGGGTGGATCGAGGCCATGGACGGCGGCCTGGACCACCTGCGCGCGGTGATCGTGGACGACTCGCTGGGGCTCTGCGCCGACCTGGACGCGGCGATGGCCCGGCACGTGGCGTCGTACTCCGATGAGTGGCGCGACGTGCTGGACGACCCGGAGCGGCTGCGCCGCTACACCTCCTTCGTCAACGCCCCCGACGTGCCCGACCCGTCGATCACCTTCGCCGTGGAACGCGGCCAGCCGGTGCCGGCACGCGCCCTGACGACCACCCGTCCCGAGCCGGCCGACACCCGCCGGCAGCCCGTCTCACTCGGCCTTCCGGAGGTACGGCGATGAGCCACACGATCACGCTCGACTGGACCGCTGTCTGCCCCCTCGACCGGCTGGAACCGAACCGGGGTGCCGCCGCCCTGGTCGACGGCGTGCAGGTCGCCCTCTTCCACACCGTGGACGGGCTGTTCGCGATCGACAACCGCGACCCGGTCTCCGGGGCGTACGTGCTGTCGCGGGGCATCGTGGGCAGCCGCGGCGGAGTGCCGACGGTCGCCTCCCCGCTGCACAAGCAGGTGTACGACCTGCGCACCGGGGAGTGCCTGGACCTGCCCGGGATGGCCGTGGCCCGGCACGACACGCGCTGCCACGACGGGATCGTCGAAGTGCGGTTGCGACGGGAGGGCTGATGCGGGAAGAACTGGCCGGCTTCACCATCGGGGTGACCGCCGACCGGCGGCGCGACGAGTTGGCCGCGCTGCTCGAACGCCGGGGCGCCCGCGTGGTGCTCGCCCCGGCGCTGCGGATCGTGCCGCTGTCCGACGACACGGAACTGCGCGAGGCGACCCGCGCCTGCCTGGACCAGCCACCCGACATCCTGATGGCCAACACCGGCATCGGGATGCGCGGGTGGCTGGAGGCGGCCGAGGGCTGGGGGCTGGCCGAACCACTGCGTTCGGTGCTCGCCAGCTCGTACGTCGTCGCCCGGGGCCCGAAGGCACGCGGCGCGATCCGTGCGGCCGGGCTGCACGACCAGTGGTCACCGGCGTCAGAGAGCTGCGACGAGGTGGTCGATCACCTGCGCCGCCGTGGCGTGGCCGGGCAGGTGATCGCCATGCAGCTGCACGGTGAGCGGCAGCCCGAGTGCACGCTCGCGCTGGAGGCGGCCGGCGCCACGGTGATCGAGGTGCCGGTCTACCGCTGGGCGCCGCCGACCGACCCGGCACCGCTGCACCGGTTGATCGACCTGATCGCCGGCCGGCTGGTGGACGCGGTGACGTTCACCTCGGCACCAGCGGCGGAGGCGCTGTTGCGGGCCGCCGGGGACCGTACCGACGCGGTGGTGTCCGCGTTCCGCAGCGACGTGCTGGCCAGCTGCGTCGGAGCGGTGACCGCCGAGCCGCTGCTGCGGCACGGGGTGCCGGTGAGTGCGCCCGGGCGGGCCCGGCTGGGCGCGTTGGTGCGGACCATCGTCGACGAGCTGCCCCGCCGGACCGTGACGTTCAAGGCCGCCGGGCACCTGCTCACCCTGCGCGGACACGCGGCGGTGATCGACGGCGAGCTGCGCCCGCTCGCCCCCGCCCCGATGGCGGTGCTGCGGGCGCTGGCCCAGGCCCCCGGCCGGGTGCTGTCGCGCACGGCGCTGCTGCGGACCCTCCCCCGGGGCGCCGACGAGCACGCGGTGGAGATGGCGGTGGCCCGCCTGCGGGCCGGCCTACGCGCGCCGCGCGTGGTGCAGACCGTGGTCAAGCGCGGCTACCGGCTCCGGGTCGACTGACGCGTCGCGGCCGGCCCTGGTGTGCCGGCCACGACGCGGCGGTTCAGCCGACCGGCGTGGGGAAGCCCCTACCGTGCTCGGCCTGGAGCCGGAGCATGGCGTGCTCGACCACCGTCACCAGCACCTGCTTGACCGAATCCCGGTGCCGGGCGTCGGTCATCACCAGCGGCACCTGCGGCGAGATGGCCAGCGCCTCGCGGATCTCCTCCAACTCGTACTGGGGAGCGCCGTCGAAGTTGTTGAGCGCCACCACGTACGGCAGG
>NZ_JBNCKQ010000002.1:558402-619308 GCF_049841615.1 Micromonospora sp. DT63
GGCCAGCGCCTCGCGGATCTCCTCCAACTCGTACTGGGGAGCGCCGTCGAAGTTGTTGAGCGCCACCACGTACGGCATCTCGAAGTAGTCCAGCGGGGCGAACGCGTCGGTGATCCGGCGGGTGTCCACCAGGACGGCGGCACCCACCGCACCTCGGATGATCTCGTCCCACATGAACCAGAAACGGGTCTGACCCGGTGTACCGAACAGGTACAGGATCAGGTCCTGGGCCATGGTGATCCGGCCGAAGTCCATGGCGACCGTGGTGGTCTCCTTGCCCGGCACCTTGGACGGATCGTCGATACCGACACCCGCGGCGGTCATCACCGCCTCGGTCGTCAGCGGCGTGATCTCGGAGATCGAGCCGACCAGGGTCGTCTTACCGACGCCGAAGCCGCCCGCGACGACGATCTTCGCGGAGACGATTCCCCGGCTCGGCCGCCCCCCAGCGGGGTCATAGCCTGCGAAGTCCACTTAGCACCCTTCCAAGCAGTTCCATCCGCTCCTCGAACCCCTCGGCGGGAGCAGCAGTGTGTAACGTCAGCAGGCTCTCGGCCACCATGTCGGCGACCAGCACCCGGGCGACGCCCAGCGGCATCCGGGTGTACGCGGCGATCTCCGCCAGCGACTGTGCACGGCCCTCGCAGACCGTGGCGATGCGGTGCTTGTCGTGCCCCGCGAAACGGGACTCGGCAACCTGGGTGGGAGAGGCCGTGAGGACCGCCTCCAGGGCGATGTCCTGCCGGGGCTCGGTACGACCACGGGTGACCGCGTACGGACGCACCAGAGCGCCGCGCGGGTCAGCGCGCCGTTGGTCCATCCACGATCACCTCCTCGTCCCCAGCGGAGCCGGCCCACACCGCCTCCCATCCCTGTTCCGGCGCGCGGTCCGCGCCGGGTCTTCCGGCGCTACGAACGCACCGCGTCCCTCGGCAGCGGCACCAGCGCGGCGCCGACCCGCTCCACCAGCAGTGCCATCTCGTAGCCCACCTGGCCCACGTCGCAGCTCCGCGCGGCCAGCACGGCCATCGACGAGCCGTCGCTGATCGACATGAGGAAGAGGTATCCGCTGTCCATCTCGATGACTGTCTGCAACACCCCGCCCGCGCTGAACATCCGGGCCGCGCCCTCGGTCAGGCTCACCACGCCGGAGGTGATCGCGGCGAGCTGGTCCGCCCGGTCCCCCGGCAGGTCCCGGGAGGACGCGAGCAGCAGCCCGTCGGCGGACACCGCCACCACGTGGGCGATACCCGCCACGCTGTCGGCGAAGTTGGTGAGCAGCCAACCCATGTCCTGCATGGCAGCTGGCCTGTTCATCGGCTCTCCTTGGTCGAGGTGCTGTTCAGGTCCGTGCCGGCCGTCCGACCACGCTGCACGCCGCGGTGGTAGGCCGACAACAGGCCGCGTACTTCATCGGGGGTCCGCCGGCTGCGGTCCCGGCCACCCTTCGGTTCGATGCCACCCGGCACGAGCTGCGCCTGCGGCACCCGCTTGGGCAGACCCGAGCGGGTGGTGCCGGCGGCGGCCGGCTCGGCGGCCCGGCTGGCCAGCGACCAGCCCTCGTCGGCCGCCGTCCGCCAGGCGTCCGGGTCCGTGGCCGGCGGGGGCGTGCTCGGCGGGGCAGCGGGGGCCGGGGCCGCTGCCGGCGCCGTCCGGGCGGCCGGCGGCGGGGTGTACGACGGCGGCGGTTTCGGCGTCGAGGCCCCACGACCGCCGGTGCTCGCACCGCCACGACCGGTGCTCGCACCACCGAATCCGTCCATGCTTCCCACGCTCTGCGCTCCCGTGCCCTCGGAACTGCCCGGGGTGCGGGTGGGCAGTGGCGGTCGGGCCGGCGCGGCCGCCGGCGCCGACGCGGTGGCCGCTTGACCGCCGTTGGCCGCCCGCGGGCCGGCGTCGGCGGGCGCGGGCGGGGTGTCGAACTGGGGCCGGGTGAAGATCGCGGTGGCGTCGTCGCCGTGCGACCGGAACCAGACCGCCTCCATCTCCCGGAAGATCGGCGCCTCGGCCGGGAACTCCGGCCGGGTGCTGACCGGTGCGGAGGGCGCCGGCGGCGTGGCCGGCGCGGCGGGCTGCACGGGCGGGGCCGGCGTCGCGGGCGGGGCGACCGCTCCGGGACCGGCGACCGGCCCGACGGGCAGCCCCGGCGCGCTCCGAGCGTCAGTGGTGTCGGCCGTCGAGCCGCGTCGGGGCAGCGCGCCGATGGTCGGGTACGCCACGGTCGGGCTGCCCACCGAGGTGCCCCCACCGTTGCTGTACGCCGGCCGGGCGGGCGGGACCGGGGTGGCCGGCGCGGTGGCGGGCGGCACCGTTGGGCGGGCCCCGGTGTAGCCGCCGGCCTGCACGGCCGGGGCGGTGTCCCGCGCGTCGACCGGAGACTGCCACTGCTCGGGCGTCGGGGCGCTGGTCCGCCACTGGTCGGGCAGCGTCGCCGCCGCGGTGCTGGCCCCGGCGTACGACTCGGCGTGGTTGACCGGGGTGAGCGGCGTCTGCTCGACAGCCATCGGCTGGCGCGGACGGGTGAGCACCTGCTCGCGGCCCCGGTTGCTCGGCAGGACCACGGTGGCGGCGGGCAGCGTCACCTGGGCGACGGTGCCGCCCTCCACGTTGCGGCGCAGCTCCACCCGGATGCCGTAGCGGGAGGCGAGCCGGCTCACCACTGCCAGACCCATCAGCCGGAACGCGGCGACGTCCACGCTCGGCGGGGCGGCCAGCCGGCGGTTGAGCGAGTCGAGCTGCTCGTCGGTGAGGCCGAGCCCGCGGTCCTCGATCTGGATCAGGACGTAGTCGCGGATGCGGCGACCGTCGGCGACGACGGTCGTGTTCGGCGGCGAGAACCGGGTGGCGTTGTCCAGCAGCTCGGCGACGAGGCGTACGACGTCGTTGACGGCGTGCGCGGCAACCGAGATGTCGGTGTCGACGGTGCCGAACTCGATGCGGTTGTAGAGCTCCACCTCGGACTGCGCGGCGCGCAGCACGTCCACGACCAGCGCGTCGTCGCGGCGCGGTACGGCCGAGTCGGCGCCGGCGAGGACCAGCAGGTTCTCGTCGTTGCGGCGCATTCGGGTGGCCAGGTGGTCCAACTCGAAGAGCTGGGCCAGCCGCTTCGGGTCCTCCTCGCCGCGCTCGATCGCGTCCAGCTCGCCGATCATCCGGTCGACCAGGGTCTGACTGCGGCGGGCCAGGTTGAGGAACATCGCCGAGACGCTGGTGCGCAGTGCTGCCTGCTCGGCGGCGACCCGCACCGCTTCCCGGTGGACGACGTTGAAGGCCAACGCCACCTGACCGACCTCGTCCCGGCTGTTCAGCTGGATCGGGTCGCGGACCTGACGGACGATCTCGTCCACGCCACCGTCGCCCACGCTGCCCATGTTCTGCAGGCGCTGCACGGCGTCCGGCAGGTCGTGGTTGGCCACCGAGAGCGCGCCCTCGCGCAGTCGGCGCAGCGAGTGGTTCAGCGACCGGGCCAGCACCACGGCCAGCGACACCGCGATGATCAGGGTGAGCAGCACCAGGATCGACTCGACCACGGCCTGCCGGATGACGTCCGAACGCGCCTGGTCGGCCTGGTCGAGCAGCCGGTTCTGCAGTTGAACCTCGGCCCAGCGCATCAGGTCGTTGACCGCGCCGATGGCGGCGGTGGCGTCCTGAGCGCTGACCAGCGGGCGCTGCCCGACGGAGCGGGTGATGTCCGTGGCGACCCGGTCGGAGAGGCCGACGGCGTCGCCGGAGACGGTGCTGTCGACGAGGGCCCGCTGCACCGGATCAGCGGCGAGCGAGAAGGCGACCAGGGACTCCTGCTGGCTGGTCAGCGTGGCCACGAAGGAGGAGAACTGCTCCGGGTCGAGCTGGCCGGCGGTCAGCGCCGTGAAGGCGACCGCCTCCTCCTCGGCGACGGCCGCCTTGGCGCGGGCGAACGCGGCGACCGCACGGCGGCTGTCCGACAGGCTCTCCTCGCCGGGCAGCTGGGCCAGCCCGTCGCCGTAGGCGACCAGGTCGGTGAGGATGACGCCGTAGCGCAGCACCGCCTCGGCGACCGCCATGGCGTCATCCTGCCGGCGGTCCAGCACCTCCTGGCGGGTGCCGTCCAGGGTGGACAGGTGGTCGTCGATAGCCGCCAGCCGGTCCCGCAGCGCCGCCGGCACGTCGCCGATGCGGCCCCGCTCGGCGTTGTACTGGTCCACGCGCTGCTGCGTCTCGCGCACCCGCAGGTTGTACGCGTCGGCGGACTGTCGGGGAGCGGCCAGGTAGGCCGCGGCGGCCATCCGCTCGGCCTGGAGATCCTGGGTGAGCGCGCTGACGTCGATGGAGAGCGCGGTGAGGGACCGGGCTCGGGTGGCGTCGTAGGCGCCCTCGCCCACCGAGATGAGCCGGACGGTGGCCAGCGCGATGACGGCGGCCACCGGAACGACCAGAATCAGCGCCAGCTTGGACCGGATCCGGGCGTCCCGCAGCCTCGGTAGGCGCCGGCGCGTACGACGAGCATTCTCGCCGAGCGCGGGCAGGGTCGTCGGTCCGGTGCTCACGACATCGCCTCCGTCGTTTCTTCCCCGCCTGGCCCGCCGAACCGTGCCGTGGGCGGAGGGGACCACGCGCGGCACGGCCGCGATTTCATCAGAGAAGATCGTGTTTGGGAAGCCGCAGTGAGGCAGGAAACGGTCGGACGGCGCGGAACCCGTGATCCGGTCAACTGATACCTTCATTTCCGCAAGCCCCTGAACAGGGCATGTAACTCCAGAGTGGTCACGCGTGTATGCAAAGTGAGCTTTTGCAAACATTGCGTTACCCCAGCATGTGGGATGGCCGTCCCGAAAATGCAACCGGGGTCCGCGCTTGACCACAGCGCCGGCCATTGGCAAGGTTTTGCAGGCTTCGCGCACACCGTACGGCAGAGGAGATCCCGTCCTCCACTGAGGACGGATTAGCGGCGGTGACCGGGCAGCGCCCGCGCCCGCACCTGGAGGACTGAGTTGAGCCCCATCCGCTCCGCGACCATCGCGGCGCTCGCATCGGCCGTAGTGGCCACCACGCTCACCGGCTGCCAGTTCGGTGGAACGGAGCAGGACACGAGTCCGATCGTGATCGCTGCCGATCTCGAACTCTCCGGGGCTGCGGCCCCGATCGGTCAGACATACCAGCGGGCCCTGAAACTCAAGGTCGAGCAGTTGAACTCCTCCGGAGCACTCAACGGCCGGAAGATCGATCTGAAGGTCAAGGACAACCGTTCCGACGCCGCCGAGTCACTGCGCAACATCGCCGACTTCAGCAGTGATTCCCAAGTCAGCGCCATCGTCATGGGCGGCTGTAACGAATGCGCGGTCGGCGCGGTCGGCGTCATCAACGACAAGCGGATTCCCACCATTGCGCTCGCCGCTTCCGGAGCGATCGCCAGCCCGGTCGCCGAGCGGCGCTACGTGTTCAAACTCGGTCCGAACGCGGCGGACAGCGCCGCGGCGCTCACCACCGAACTGCGGCGCAAGAACGTCCGCAAGGTGGGCCTGCTCGCCAGCAACGACGACTACGGCCGGGAGGGCGTGCTCGCGCTACGCCGCGAACTGACCAAGGCCAGCATCAAGGTGGCCGGTGAGGAGTCGGTGAAGACCACCGACACCGAGGTCGGCCAGCAGGTCACCAAGCTCACCAAGCTCAAGCCCGACGCACTTGTCGTCTGGACCCCGCCGGAGCAGGCCGCGCTGGCCGCGACAAGCGCCCAACAGGCCGCGTTCCGGGGGTCGCTGTTCTTCGACGCGGGAGCGGCCGGCGATCTCTTCCTCGGCACTGCGGCCCGAGCCACCGAGCGGGCCACGCTGATCTTCACCCAGACCATGGTGATCGACGACGTGATCGCCACCACTCCGGCGAAGGCGGCCCGGCGGCAGTGGTTCCAGGACTACACGGCCCGCTTCGGCGGCTACAACGGGTCCTCGTCCTTCGCCGCCGACGCGATCCAACTGATCGCCGACGCCGAACTGCGGGCCGGCGGCCCGGCCGGAAAGGTCGACCGGGACGGCATCCGCGACGTGCTGGAGACGTCCCAGATCGACGGCCTCTCCGGCCCGATCCGCATGACGCCCGACAACCACTCCGGCCTCATGCCGCAGGCGCTCACCACGCTTGTCGCCCGCAACGGGCGCTGGCGTCTGGCGGGGTAACGCTCGGGCCCGCCGGTGCCTGGTGCATCGTGCTCGGCGTTGGGGTTGTGGCCTACCGTCCCCGGCTCCGGGCGGTCAGGCTTGATCCCTCCGCCGGGCACGGTAGGCCACAACCCTCCCGCGTCACGGTTACTGCAAAGGGCCGGCCTCCTTGTCGGGGCCGGCCCTTCGTGTTTCCTTGTTGGTCTTGTCTTGCCTTTTGGGGTCAGCGGCTGCTGGTGGTTTCCCGTACCCAGGGCAGCGCGAACCGCTCGATGAGCACGAGCGCGGAGTAGAGCAGGATGCTGACCAGCGCCACCAACATGATCGCCGCCCAGGCGGTGGCGGTGTCGCCGACGCCTGCGTACTGGGTGATCACGTAGCCCAGGCCGCTCTCCCCGGCCTGGAACTCACCGATCACCGCGCCGATGGCCGCCAGCGGCATGGCCACCTTGAGCCCGACGAAGATCTGTGGCAGCGCCGCCGGGAACCGCACCTTGCGGAACGCCTGCCAGCGGGAGGCGTTCCACGACCGCACCAGCTCGGCGAGGTCGGCCGGCGTGGTGGTCAACCCCGTCGCGGTGGACAGCACGATGGGGAAGAAGCAGAGCAGGAACACCATGGTCAGGATCGGCTTCTGGCCCCAGCCCAGCGCCACCACCAGCAGTGGCCCGAGGGTGATCTTCGGCACGGCGTTCACCGCGACCAGCAGCGGGGTGAACATCCGCTCGACAGTGTGCGAGCTGGCCAGGGACAGTCCGATCAGGACACCCGCGGCGGCTGACAGGACGAAGCCGATCAGGATCTCCAGCAGGGTGGTCCCGGTGTGCTCCAGCATCTGGGCGGGCTTGTCGACGAACGCGCTGAGCACGTCCCCCGGCGGCGGCAGGGCGGCCGGGTGGACCAGTTCCAGCCGGGCGATCAGCCACCAGGCGGCCAGGGCGACCACGAGACCGGCCGCGGGCAGCAGCGCCGCCCCGGTCCCCGCGCGCAGGCCGGCGCCCCGACCCGCCCGACGTGCCTCCGGTCCGGTGCCCGGGGGTGGGGGCACCGTCACCGCCGACTCGGCTGAGCGGACGTCGGTCATCTTGTCCTCCTCGTAATTCGCCGGCCGCGGGGACCGACGAGCGACGGGGGTACGTCCCACCGGATCCGGTGGGACGTACCCCCTGGTGACGACCGGACGATCAGGCCTTCGGCGCGAGGCTGAAGTCGATGATCTGCTCGGGGGTGATGTTCTGCTTGAGCGCGCCCGCGCCCTGCAGGATCGCGATGCTCTTCGCGACCCGGCCGCTGTCCAACGTGCCGATCGCGGTGCCGGAGTTGCCGGAACGCACGTACGCGGCCATCAGGTCCAGCTCGGCGGCGGCGGCGGCCGGGTTGGCGGCGTCGACGTTCTTCTTCAGGATCTCGCCGGCCTCCTTGGAGTTCGCCAGGCTGTACTCCAGGCCCTTGAGCAGCGCCGCGGTGAACTTCTTCACCATCTCCGGCTTCTCCTTGGCGATCTTCGAGGAGGTGATCAGCACGTTGCCGTAGAGGTCCTGCATCACGTTGCTGTACGGCAGCATGACTGCCTTCTTCTTGGCCACCGCCTCGATCGTCGGCTGGCCGACGACGAACTGGCCGATGCCGTCCACCGACCCACTGGCCAGGGTGCCGATCAGCGCCTGGGCCTCACCGTTGACCCAGGTCACCTTGCTGGCGTCCACACCGGCGAGCCGGGCGTACGTCGGGAACAGGTTGCGGACCACGGAGCCGGGGGTGTCGGCGAGCTTCTTGCCCTCCAGGTCCTTGGGCGAGTTGATGTTCTTGCCCTCGACGGTGGCGATGCCGGCCATCGTGCGCTGCTGGATCGCGGCCACCGCCGTGAAGTCCTTGGCCTGTCCGTTGCCGAGCTGGAGCAGACCACCGGTGAGGTCGATCGGTCCGAAGTCCGCCTGGCCACCGACGACGGTCTGGATCACGCCACCGGTGCCCTGACCGGCCTTGATGTCGACGTCGAAGCCGGCCTCCTTGAAGAAGCCCTTGTCCTTCGCCACCCAGGCGTAGGAGTCACGGCCGAAGTTGCCGAAGGAGGTGAGGTACGTCACCTTCGTCAGCTCTCCGTCCTTGCCGCCCTTGGCGTCGTCGGACGAGTCCGACCCGCTGCTGCAGGCGGAAACAAGGGCAAGGGCGGTGGCCAGCGCGGCCGCAGCGACCGTACGGGTCAGCCTTCTCATCAGTGCACCATGTCCTTTCCGACCGGGGCCGCAGGCCACCGGAGGGGGTTGTCGCGACGGTACCGGCGGGAGGGGTAGAAGCCGGGCACCGCCATCGTGAGGGGACTCTTCGCGGGCACAGCGTACGAGAAACCCACAGTTGCGACGCCAGGCGTATCGGGTTGCGGAACGGATACAACATGACGACCACCCCGGACGGTGCGAGATGTCAACGGGGCAGCTAGCCTTTGTCGGATTCCTGACCGTCCACTCAGCGGAGGTACGCCGCAGATGATCCGACTGTCCGGGGTGTCGCGTACCTTCGAGGGCCGAGCCGGCCGGGTCGAAGCCCTTCGCGGCATCGACCTCGACGTGGCCGAGGGCGAGTTCGTGGCCGTGCTCGGGCGCTCCGGCTGCGGGAAGTCCACCCTGCTGCGGCTGATCGCCGGGCTGCTCCCGCTCACCTCCGGCGAGATCACCGTGGCCGGTACGCCGATCACCCGGCCCCGCCGCGACATCGCCATGCTCTTCCAGAAGCCGGCGCTCCTGCCGTGGCGCAGCGTGCTGGACAACGTCCTGCTGCCGGTGGAGATCTTCGGCTGGAGCCGCGCCAAGCACCGCGAACGGGCCCGGCAACTGCTCGACGTGGCCGGGCTTTCCGGGTTCGAGAAGCGGCTGCCGCACGAACTCTCCGGTGGCATGCAGCAGCGGGTGTCGCTGTGCCGGTCGCTCATCGGCGAACCCCGGGTGATGCTGATGGACGAGCCGTTCTCCGCGCTCGACGCGCTCACCCGCGAGGAACTCTCCGGCGAACTCCAGCGCGTGCACATGGAGAACAAGCCGAGCATCGTCTTCGTCACCCACTCGATCGACGAGGCGGTGCTGCTCGCCGACCGGGTGGTGGTGCTGAGCCCCCGTCCCGGCCGGATCCGCAAGGTGGTCGAGGTGGCCATCCCCCGACCCCGCACCCTGGGCCGCAACGCCCATCTCGCCGACGTCGCCCGGGTCAGCGCCGACCTGCACGAGCTGTTGATGGAACGCGACCAGCCGGCCGCCGCCGGCGTGGAGGGACGATGAACATGCGGGTGTCGGTCTTCACCGAGCCCCACCGCGGCGCCGACTACGACACCCAGCTCCGGTTCGCCCGGCTGGTCGAGGCCGGCGGCTACGAGGGTTTCCTCCGCGCCGACCACTACCAGTCGATGGGCGCCGACCCGGGCCTGCCCGGCCCGACGGACGCCTGGCTGACCCTCGCCGCGCTGGCCCGCGAGACCCAGCGGATCCGGCTCGGCACCCTTGTCACGTCGGCGACCTTCCGGCTGCCCGGCCCTCTCGCCGTGCTGGTCGCCCAGGTCGACCAGATGAGTGGCGGTCGGGTCGACCTCGGCATCGGCGCCGGCTGGTACGAGCGCGAACACATCTCGTACGGCATCCCGTTCCCGGCCGTCGGCGAGCGCTTCGACCGGCTCGCCGAGCAGCTTGAGGTGATCACCGGGCTGTGGGCCACCCCGGTGGGCGAGACGTACAGCTTCACCGGCGACCACTACCGGCTGGTGGACGCGCCCGCGCTGCCCAAACCGGTGCAGGTGCCCGGCCCGCCGATCATCGTGGGCGGGCGCGGCCCGAAGCGCACCCCCGAACTGGCGGCCCGCTACGCCGACGAGTTCAACATGCCGTTCAAGTCCGTGGCCGAGACCGCCGGGGCGTACGACCGCGTTCGGGAGGCGTGCGACCGCGTGGGTCGGGCCGAGGCCGGCCGGGCCCCGCTGGTCCTCTCGGCCGGGATCGTGGTGGCCATCGGCCGCACCGACGCGGAGGCCGCCCGGCGGGCCGCGCCACTGCACGAGAAGAGCGCGCTGCCGCCGGAGGACCCGGTGGTCGGCTCGCCCGCGCAGCTCGTGCAGCGGATCGGCGAGTTCGCCGAGATCGGCGCCACCCGGGTGCACCTGCGCATGACCGACCTCGACGACCTCGACCACCTCGAGCTGATCGCCGCCGAGGTGCTCCCCCAACTGGACGGTGGACGATGACGGACGTGACCGACGGCACCGAACTCGGGCCGGTGGGCCAGGAGGTCGTGTACGAGAACGACCGGGTCCGGGTCTGGCACATCCGCCTCGAACCGGGCGAGCGGCAGCCCCTGCACCGGCACGACCACCCCTACCTGGTGGTGGCGATCCAGGGCGCGAAGAACGTCGTACAGACCATCGACGGCACCCGGATCGACGCCGACGAGCCCACCGGCGGGGTCGTCTACCGGGACCCGGGTGCGGTACACATGCTCACCAATGTCGGGGACACGACATACCTGGCCCGACTGGTCGAACTCAAGTAGACCCGCCGGGCGTGCCTCGCCGCGCCGCGCGGCGTGCCGGTGGCGATCCGGTGTACCAGGTGCGTAACGTGCCGGACATGGCCTTTCGGACCTGGGGCAGACTACTGCTCACGGCGCTCGGGGTGAGCGTGCTGGCCGGAGCCGGCCAGCTCGGCGTCGCGTACGGCTTCGGCATCGTCCGACTCACCGGTGCCTTCACCGGCACGACCGTCAACCAGTGGCCCGCCCAGCTCGTCTGGGTGGGCTGGTTCGCCGCGAACGCCGCTGTCGCCGGCGCCGTCCTGACCGGTCGTCTGGCCCGCCGGGACACCCCGGCGGCCAGCACCGGCCGGCAACTGGCCATCGGCGGCGCGGCCGCCCTCGGCGCCACCGCCGTGGCCCCGCTCTGCATGCAGCCCGCCCGAGCCGCCGAGTTGATCTCGGTGGACCCGGTCTGGGCGGTCGGCATCTGCGCCATCCTCGGGGCGGTCATCGGAGCGGGCGCGGCCGTCGCCGTGCTGTTCCGACCCGAACTGGGCTGGAACATGGCGGCCGTGGCCGGGGCGGTCTGGCTGCTGGCGCTGATCTCCGTCCTGCCGTCGCTCGGCACGGCCGGCCCGCTGCCCACGGTCCGACTCGGCGTCCTCGAACCGAACTGGCTGAACGACGCCGCCGCGCAGCGTCTGGCGCTGCTCCTGCTGCCAGTGGTTGCGCTGCTCGCGGGCGCCGCCACCGCCGGGTTGGCCCGCTGGCGCGGCCAGGTTCCGCTGGTGAGCGGGGCGACCGGGGTGGCCGGTCCGGTGCTTGTGGCATTCGCGTACCTGACCGCTGGCCCCGGCGACGCGGTGGACCGCTACCAGACCACCCCCTACTACGGCGCGCTGATCGCGATCCTCGCCGGCGCCCTCGGTGCCGCGGCCGCGGCACTGCTGCGCTGGCCCATCGGCGCCCGTACCGCCGATCCCCAGGCGATCGCGCCGACCGACATCCTGCGCCCGCTGCCCGCCGGCCCGTCCCTGCCGGGCGCCGAAGCGGCGAGGTCGACGGGTCCGGCCGACGACGCGACCCCCAGCGGTGGGGACCTGGCGACCACCGGTCCGGGTCCGCGCGCCGCCGACGACACCGCAGGCGTACGCACCGTCCCCGCCCACTGGGACTGGCCGGCGACCACGGCGAGCGGCCAGCACGGCACCGTCCCCGCCGACGCGACGCCCCCGGGGCCGGCGCCCCGACCGGTTGGCCGCCGCCAGCACGCCGACACCACCCCGGACGCGGCGACGGCGGGCACCCCGAACCAGGACGCGCCTCCCACGGGCGGGCAGCACGACCGCGCGACCAACCCGCCGGCCCCCGCCTCGTGGCTGACCGACCCGACCGGCGAGTTCACCGCCGGGCGACAGACGACCCCGTCGAGCCGGGACGGGGACGCAATCGGCGCCGCCGTCCCGATGCCCGCCGTCCCGGCGTCCACCGCTGCGGTCGGCGACACAGGGGCTGCCGGCCCGACGCCCCGCGCGGACGCCGACGACCCGACCGGGAAGACGACGACGGCCACGACCGCCGGGGACGAGCGAAGCAGCGACGACACGACGACCAGCGACCCGGCCATCCCGGTCCCGCCGGTCGCGGTCCCGCCGGCCGCGGTCCCGCCGGTCGCGGGCACACCGAGGGCGGACGACGCAGGCACGCCGAGCGCGGGCAACGCAGCCACGCCGGTCGCGGACGGCGCAGGCACGACGGTCGCCGGCAACGCGGGCACGCCGAGCGCAGACGACGCAGGCACGACGGTCGCGGGCAACGCAGCCACGACGAGCGCGGGAACCCCGAGCGCGAGCAGCGCGGGAACCCCGAGCGCGAGCAGCGCGGGAACCCCGAGCGCGGGCAGCGCGGGAACCCCGAGCGCGGGCAACGCGGCCACGCCGAGCGCGGGCAGCGCGGGCGACGGCACGGCCGACGCACCCGCACCCAAGCCGCGTCGTACGCGCAAGCCGAAGTCCACCCCGGCCGAGGTCACTCCGGGCACGACCGCCGAGGACCCGGCGGCAGCCGCTGGGTCGACAGGTGGGCGTACCAGGCGGCTGGCCCGGTCCGGCAAGGCCACCGACGTGAGCGGCACCGACTCCGCAGGGCCGGTCGACCACGCTGCTCCCGTGCCCGACCAGGACGCTCCCCGGCCCGACCGGGACGCTCCCCTGCCCGGCGACATCGAGCCCGCCCAGGCGAGTCTGACCGGCGGCAAGGGTTCGCGGGAGCAGACCGACGGGACCGGTGCAGAGAGCCGGCGCGACCGGGCCGCCGGCACCGATTCGACGGTCACCACCGCCCCGGTTGGGGATCCCGCACCCGTTGAGGAGTCCGCGACGGGTCGCGCCGAACGGTCCGCGGCGCAGGGTGACGGCGGCGCTTCGTTGTTCGGCGAGGCGAGTGTCGACGGCCCGGAGGCCGACCGGTGGACCCCGACGGCACCGGCCTGGCCGGTCACCTCGGCGTGGACCGCCGCACCGGGGGCGGCCGACCCCGAACCGTCCGCTTCGGATGCTCCCGTCCCGGCGGAGGAGTCGACCGACTGGACGCCCCGCTTCCGGCACCGGGCGCCGCTGCCGGACCTGAGCCGCGCCAGCACCTGGGACGCCTTCAACACCACTCGACGCACCGCCGCGTCGGACCGGACCACCAGCACGGCCGACCAGAGCGCCGGCGCCCCCGGCCAGGGCAGCCCGACCGCCAGCACGCCGGAGCAGGACGGCCCGACCGCCGCCACGCTCGACGGGGGCCTACCGACAGACCGCGCCGCCAGCACAACGGGCCAGACCAACAGCGCGACAGACCAGCCCGGCGGCACGACGGACGAGCGCGGCGGCACGACGGAGCGGGCCGTCGGCAGGCGTGGCCGGGCCGGCGAGGCTACCGGTACGCCCCCCGCGTCGGCGAGATCTGCCGTGCTGCCGTCGACCGGCCCGGGCATACCCGGGCAGGGCGGCGCGTCCGGCAGTGACGCGTCCGGCAGCGCCGGCAGTGACGGGCCGGACGGCGACGCCCGGCGGGCCGCGTCGACCTCCACCGACGACGCGGAGCAGCCCTCCCGGCGGGGACGGCTCGGTGGCCTGTTCCGCCGCAACCGGGTCCGGGCCGACGAGGAGAAGCGGTCCGCGGCGGATGCGGCGGAGCCGCTGGCCACGCAGGACGAGGAGTTCGTCGACTGGGTCGCCGGGCTCGGCAAGCCGATCGCGGACAACGAGCCGGAGCAGGAGAACGGGCGTCGTTCGCTGCGCTCCACCGGCCGTCACCACCGCGACTGAACCGCCTGACGACAGTTCGGGACACCGATCCCGTCCGATCGACTCGGGTTCGCTGAATCCGGGCTGTCCACCGCGCTGGGACACCCCGAGGTCAGTGAACCCGAGTCGATCATGCCGGCCCGGTCAGGCGAGCGGCAGATAGACCTTCCCGCCGCCGGAGACGAACTCCGCCGACTTGTCCTTCATGCCGCGGGCCGCGTACTCCTTGAGCTCTTGCGTGATCTTCATCGAGCAGAACTTCGGGCCGCACATCGAGCAGAAGTGCGCCGTCTTCGCGGGCTCGGCGGGCAGCGTCGCGTCGTGGTACGACCGCGCCGTCTCCGGGTCCAGCGAGAGGTTGAACTGGTCCTCCCAGCGGAACTCGAACCGCGCCTTGGACAGCGCGTCGTCCCACGCCTGCGCGCCCGGGTGCCCCTTGGCCAGGTCCGCCGCGTGGGCCGCGATCTTGTACGCGATCACGCCCGCCTTCACATCGTCGCGGTCGGGCAGGCCGAGGTGCTCCTTCGGGGTGACGTAGCAGAGCATGGCGGTGCCGAACATGCCGATCATCGCGGCGCCGATCGCCGAGGTGATGTGGTCGTAGGCGGGCGCGATGTCGGTGGTCAGCGGGCCGAGCGTGTAGAAGGGCGCCTCGTGGCACCACTCCTGCTGGAGGTCCACGTTCTCCTTGATCTTGTGCATGGGCACGTGGCCCGGGCCCTCGATCATCACCTGCACGTCGTGCTCCCAGGCGATTTTCGTCAGCTCGCCGAGGGTGCGCAGCTCGGCGAACTGCGCCTCGTCGTTGGCGTCCGCGATCGAGCCGGGCCGCAGCCCGTCGCCGAGCGAGAACGTCACGTCGTAGCGCGCGAGGATCGCGCACAGCTCCGCGAAGTTCGTGTAGAGGAAGTTCTCCTCGTGGTGCGCCAGGCACCACGCCGCCATGATCGAACCGCCCCGGGAGACGATCCCGGTGACCCGGTCAACGGCCAGCGGCACGTACGGCAGCAGCACCCCGGCGTGCACAGTCATGTAGTCGACGCCCTGCTCGGCCTGCTCGATCACGGTCTCCCGGAAGACCTCCCAGCTGAGCTTGACCGGGTCGCCGCCGACCTTTTCCAGGGCCTGGTAGATCGGCACCGTGCCGATCGGCACCGGCGAGTTCCGCACGATCGCCTCCCGGGTCTCGTGGATCCGCTTACCCGTGGACAGGTCCATCACGGTGTCGGCGCCCCAACGGGTGGCCCAGGTCAGCTTCTCCACCTCCTCGGCCACCGACGAGCTGACCGCCGACGTACCGATGTTGGCGTTCACCTTGACCAGGAAAGCCTTGCCGATGATCGCCGGCTCGCACTCCGGGTGGTTGACGTTGAGCGGCAGCACCGCCCGGCCGGCGGCGATCTCGGCCCGTACGAGTTCCGGGTCGACGTTCTCCCGGATCGCCACGAACTCCATCTCCGGCGTCACCACACCGGCCCGCGCGTACGCGAACTGCGTCGGACGACGTCCGTCCACACCGGCGAGCGGCGTACCCGCGCCTCGTACCGGCGCCACGTCACCCCGCTCGGCGATCCACGGGCCCCGCAACGCGGGCAACCCCACCGCCGGGTCGGATCCCGGGCCGGACGTGTCGTAGAGCCGCACCGGCGGATGGTCGCCGGTCAGCGCCACCTCGGCGAACGGCACCCGCACATCCGGCCGTGACCCCTCGACGTACACCTTGCCTCGTGCCTGCATGACAACCTCCCTGGTGATCAGGCGGACCAGCCGAAGTGATCCAGCGGCCCGCGCCCCGCGCCCAGCTCCCAACCCCGCGCGCCGGTCAGCGCGCGGAGCACGTACTCCTTGGCGGCCCCCACCGCCGCCGGCACCGGATCGCCCAGCGCGAGCCGCACGGCGATCGCCGCCGAGAACGAGCACCCGGTGCCGTGGGTGTGCCGGGTGTCCACCCGTGGCCCACGCAGCACTGTCGTGACGCCGCCCCCGTGCAGCACGTCGACCGCTTCGTCTCCGCCCAGGTCACCGCCGGTGACGACGACGTGCTCCGGGCCGCCGGCGGCGAGGGCCTGGGCGGCGACGATCATCCCGGCCAGGTCGTCCACTGCGCTTCCGGTGATGGCCGCGGCCTCCGCGCAGTTCGGCGTCGCCACCCGGGCGTACGGGAGCAGCCGCTCCACCGCACCCACCACGCCGAGCCGGTGGCCGCTCGTGGCGACCAGCACCGGATCGACGACGAGCTGCGGCAGCCGGCCGTCCCGGGCGGCCTCGGCCACGACGTCGGCGACGGCGGGTGTGCCGAGCATTCCCGTCTTGACCGCGCCCACGGTGAAGTCGGCGAGCACGCTGTCCAGCTGCTCCGCGACCGTGCGCGGCGGCAGCGGCAGGACGGCGTCGACACCTCGGGTGTTCTGCGCGGTGACCGCCGTGAGGACGCTGGTGCCGTACGCCCCGAGCGCCGCGAAGACCTTGAGGTCGGCCTGGATGCCGGCGCCGCCGCCGGAGTCGGAGCCGGCGATGGTGAGTGTGGTGGTCGGGTTCATGTTGCCTCTTTGGTTGCGGTTTGGGGCTGCGGCCGACCGTGCCCACTCCGGGCGGGCACGCCTGAAACCAGCGGGGGCAACGTGGGCCCCAACACAGAACCGGGGGGACATGGTGCCAACCCCCCCGCAATGAACCGCTCAGGGGTGACCGCCTCTTGAAAAGCGCTGGTCAGCAGTTGAGCCGCCACTCTGGGATCCTCTGCTCGCATCAGTGCGCCCAGCACTGCCACTCCGGCGGCTCCGGCCTCGACGCAGGCGGTTACCTGTTCCGGTGTCTCCACTCCCCCGAGGGCCAGGACGGGCACCGGGCTGGCCTCGATCAGCTTCCGCAGGCCATCCACCTGCAGGGGTGGGCCGTAGCCGGGTTTGGTGCTGGTGGGCCAGACCGGGGAGACGGTGGCGTAGTGCTCGGTGGTCAGGCGGTTCAGCTCGGGCACGCTGTGGCAGGAGCGGCCGACCAGCGGCAGGGCCGGCGGCGGGTACGGGCCGGCGGCGGGCAGGTGGACGGCGTCGCCGCCGAGCGGGTCGGGGCCGGCCACGACGAGGGTCCCGCCGGCGTCGGCGAGGATCGCGCGCAGGTCGACCGCGAGAGCGGCGCGCTCGGCGCGGGGTAGGTCCTTCTCCCGCAGTACGACCCACCGCACTCCCTGAGCGACGGCCCCCGCCACGACCCGTTCGAGACCGCCCCTGGCGACCAGCCGATCGGTCAACAGGACGACCCCCGACGGCAGGACGCCTGTCACAGGTCCGGTCTTCCCTCGTCCGGAGTGGACGCGAGGGCGTGGAAGCGGCGGGCGATGCGGCCCGCACCGGCGGCCAGGCGGCCCGCCTCGACCGCGTACCGCATCGCCGTGGCCATCGCCACCGGGTCGGCGGCCCGGGTCACCGCGCTGGCCAGCAGGACCGCGTCGCAGCCCAGCTCCATGGCCAGGGCCGCGTCGGACGCCGTGCCGATGCCGGCGTCCAGGATCACGGGTACGTCCACGCTCTGGCGGATCAGCCGGATGTGGTGCGGGTTGCCGATGCCGAGCCCGGAACCGATCGGGGAGCCGGCCGGCATCACCGCGGCGCAGCCCACGTCGGCGAGGCGGCGGGCGAGCACCGGGTCGTCAGTGGTGTACGGCAGCACGGTGAAGCCGTCGGCGACCAGTTCCTCGGCGGCGCGGAGCAGTTCCACGCCGTCGGGCAGCAGCGTCCGCTCGTCGCCGATCACCTCCAGCTTGACCCAGTCGGTGTCGAACGCGTCGCGGGCCAGCCGGGCGACCTTCACCGCCTCGGTGGCGGTGTGGCAGCCGGCGGTGTTCGGCAGCAGCCGTACCCCGCACCGGTCCAGCAGGTCGAGCAGCCCTCCGGCGGTGCCCGGGGCGGTGTCCACCCGGCGCAGCGCCAGCGTGACCAGCTCCGTGCCGGACGCCCGGATCGCCTGTTCCAGCACGTGCAGGTTCGCGGCGCCGCCGGTGCCGAGGATCAGCCGGGACGTGAAGGCCACCCCACCCAGTTCGAACGACATCCGACTCACCCGCCCTGCGCCGCGGTCAGCACCTCGACGCGGTCGCCGTCGCGCAGCACCGTGCCCGGCCAGCCGGCCCGGGGCACCACCTCGCCGTTGACCGCTACCGCGACGCCACGCTGGTGCGGGGCGACGTCGCGGACCAGGTCGGCCACCGACGCGCCGCCGGGGACGCTGCGTCCGGCCCCGTTCACCGTCAACTCCACCGGTCCTCCTCGGTCGTTCGTCCAGGTCCGCTCCTGTCGCCCGCGCCGGCCCGCACCGCGTCGCCGGTACCTGTCGACGCGACGGCGAACCGGTCCGCGCCGAAGGGCGCGAGCAGCGGGTCGGGTACGCCGGTGGTCACCAGGTCGGCGATCGTCTCGGCGGTGATCGGGGTGAGCACGATGCCGTGCCGGTGGTGCCCGGTGGCGGCCAGGACGGCGGGCCGGCCGGGCAGCGGCCCGAGGATCGGCGCGTTGTCAGGTGTTCCGGGCCGCAGGCCGGCGACCGCCTCGACCAGGTCGTACTCGGTCAACTCGGGCAGCAGGTCGACCCCGGCGCGCAGCAGCCGCTGCACGGCGCCGGCGGTGACGGTCGTGTCCGACCGCTCCTCGACCGTCGCGCCGAGGACCACCTCACCGTCGGCGCGGGGCACCAGGTAGACGTGCTCGCCGTCGGCGTACCCCCGGATCACGTGCCGGAAGCCCGGTGCGACGCCGCCGGGCGCGCGCAGCCGGAGGATCTGGCCCTTCACCGGCCGCACGGGCAGGCCGGTGAGCGCGGCGGCCCCGCAGCCGGCGGCGACCACGGTGACCCCCGCGTCCACGTCGGACAGCCGCCGGACCGGCTGCGGCACCAGCACCGCGCCGGCCCGCCGCGCGGCCGTGCGCAGCGCCGGCACCAGCAGCCGGGGATCGACCTGGTGGTCGGTGGGCGCGAGCGCGCCGCCGCGCACCCGCGGGGCCAGCGCCGGTTCGCTGTCGCGCAGCTCGCTCGGGCGCAGCGGCGTCACCGGCAGACCCAACCCCTGTTGGTACGCCCAGAGCCGGCGTGCCTCGGCCAGGTCGTCGCCGGTCAGCCCGACCATCAGGGTGCCCTCGGTCCGGTAGCCGATCTCGGTGCCGCTCGCCTCGGTCAGCTCGGCGGCGAACCCGGGCCAGCGGGCGGCGGACGCCACCAGCAGCTCGGTCAGCTGCCGCTCACCGAAGTACGCCTCGGCGACCGGGGAGAGCATGCCGGCGGCGACTGCCGACGC
This sequence comes from Micromonospora sp. DT63, assembly GCF_049841615.1. NCBI lineage: Bacteria > Bacillati > Actinomycetota > Actinomycetes > Micromonosporales > Micromonosporaceae > Micromonospora > Micromonospora sp. DT63. The sequence continues at coordinate 577,611 of NZ_JBNCKQ010000002.1, forward strand.
CCCCGACCCGGAGGCGGGGTCGTGCACCTCGACGCGCAATCCCCGGACGGCGCAGCGCCACGCGATGGCCAGTCCGATCGGGCCCGCACCGACCACCGCCAGATCGGTGCGCGTCACGCCAGCGCCCGCAGCAGGTCGACGGTCGCCCGCGCGGGGTCGGCGGCGCCGGAGAGCGCACCGACCACCGCCACCCCGTACGCCCCGGCGGCCCGCAACGCGGGCACCCGGTCGGCGGTCACCCCGCCGATCGCGATGACCGGCACGTCGACGGCGTCGGCGACGTCGCGGACGCCCGAGGGCCCGATGGGATCCGGCAGACCGGTCTTCGTGCTGGTGGTGTGGCACGGGCCGACGCCCAGGTAGTTGGCGCCGGCGACGACCGCCTCGATCGCGGTCCGGGGCTCGCGGGCGGTGGCCCCGAGCACGCCGGTCGGGCCGAGCACGTGCCGGGCGGCGGCGACCGGCAGGTCGTCGGCCCCGACGTGCCCACCGGCGGCGCCCACCGCGAGCGCCACGTGCAGCCGGTCGTTGACCAGGCAGGTCGCCCCGTACGGCGCGCAGAGCGCCAGCACCCGGCCCGCCAGGTCGTACGCCTCGCGGTCGGTGGCGGAGTCCTCCACCCGGACCTGTACGACGAGGTCGGCGCGGGCCGCCGCGAGGGCGGCCCGGACCACGGTGAGTGGGTCGCGCCCGGGTCGGGTGTCGGTGACGAGATGCAGTCGTCCAAGGGACGGCACGGCAACGCTCCTCCCTGCGCCGGCATTACCCGGATCAGGTTCAACGGTCGGGGGCTGTCAGCCCCCCTCTCAGCCCGGTACACCGGGCTCCCGTGGGTTACTTGCGTGTCACCGTACGACAGTTCCGCCGGTCTGCCAAGGGACTGGCCGCCGGCCGGACACCACTCCATCGATGGGGTACTTTCTCCGGTCCTGTTCGGAATGTCGCCCGCCGTTGCAGAACCGTTACCAGCCGGCATCTTGCCCGACATCGATACACCAGAATTAATTTGTTCAGCGATTCGACAAAATGCCGGCGTGGACGCCCTGGCACGGCGTCCCCACCGGCTCCATCCGGGACGGTCTTCGGCAGCCGGCCCCCGCGATTCCTGTCCACCGCGACATTGGAGGCGGCGTGTCCCGTTCTCGTCGTGCCCGTTTACCACTCACCGCTACCCTGCTGTCCCTCGCGCTAGCCTCGACGACCCTGCTCGGGTCGCCGGCGCAGGCGGCTCCGGCCGCAGCGCAGATCCCCGCGCGAGACGTGCCGGTCGCGGCTCCGCTCTCCCAGGCGGTGCCGAAGGCACCGAAGGCCGCAGCGGCCGACCCCTATTCCGTCCTGGTCTTCTCCAAGACCGCCGCCTTCCGGCACGACTCCATCCCCACCGGCATCGCCGCGATCCAGCAGCTCGGCGCGGCCAACGGGTTCACTGTGGACACGACCGAGGACGGCGCCGCGTTCAACGACGCCAACCTCGCCAAGTACAAGGCCGTGATCTGGCTCTCCACCACTGGTGACGTCCTCGACGCCGACCAGCAGGCGGCCTTCGAGCGCTACGTGCGGGCCGGCGGCGGTTACGCCGGTGTCCACGCCGCCTCCGACACCGAGTACAGCTGGGCCTGGTACGGCGACCTGGTCGGCGCGTACTTCGCCAACCACCCGCAGAACCAGCAGGCCACCGTCAAGGTGGAGGACCACGCCCACCCGTCCACCGCCGACCTGCCGGACCGCTGGTCCCGGTTCGACGAGTGGTACAACTTCCAGACCAACCCGCGGCCGGACGTGCACGTGCTGGCCAGCCTGGACGAGAAGAGCTACACCCCGGGCGCCGGCGCGATGGGCGCCGACCACCCGACGGCGTGGTGCCAGGACTTCGACGGTGGCCGCTCCTGGTACACCGGCGGCGGGCACACCCGCGAGTCGTACGCCGAGCCCGAGTTCCTCAAGCACCTGCTCGGCGGCATCCAGACGGCGGCCGGCGTGATCGACGCCGACTGCGGCGCATCGAAGACCTCCAGCTTCGAGAAGATCACCCTGGACAGCAACACCAGTAATCCGATGGAGCTGGACATCGCGCCCGACGGGCGGGTCTTCTACATCGAGCGCGACGGCCGGGTGCAGATCATCAAGCCCGACACCGGCAGCACCGTCACCGCCGTCGACCTGGACGTCTTCACCGGCAACGAGGACGGCCTCATCGGCATCCGGCTCGACCCGGACTTCGCCACCAACAAGTGGGTGTATCTCTACTACGCCCCGAACGACGGCGTCACGCGCAACCTGCTGTCCCGGTTCACGGTGACCGGCGACACCATCGACCCGGCGAGCGAGAAGCAGGTGCTGCGGGTCGACACCCAGCGCAACACCTGCTGCCACGCGGGCGGCAGCATGACGTTCGACAGCGCCGGCAACCTCTACCTGGCCACCGGTGACAACACCAACCCGTTCGAGTCGAACGCCTACGCCCCGCTCGACGAGCGGCCGGGCCGTCAGGACTACGACTCGCAGCGCACCTCCGCCAACACGAACGACCTGCGCGGCAAGGTGATCCGGATCCACCCCGAGGACGACGGGACGTACACCGTTCCGACCGGCAACCTCTTCGCGCCGGGCACCGCGAAGACCCGTCCCGAGATCTACGCGATGGGCTTCCGCAACCCGTTCCGGATCGGCACCGACCCGAAGACCGACACGCTGTACGTCGGGGACTACGGACCGGACGCCAACGCGAACAACCCGGACCGGGGCCCCCGCGGTCTGGTCGAGTGGAACGTCGTGACCCCCGGCAACTACGGCTGGCCGTACTGCACCGGGACGAACGAGGCGTACAACGACTACACGTTCCCGTCCGGCCCGAGCGGGCCGAAGTTCGACTGCGCCGCGCCGGTGAACAACTCGCCCAACAACACGGGCCTGACCAACCTCCCGCCTGTCGTTCCGGCCACCGTCGACTACGGCTACGCCGGTGACGCGCGGTACCCGGAGATCGGTGGCGGTGGCGCCCCGATGGGCGGCCCGGCCTACCGGTACGACGCCAACCTCAACTCCCCCCGCAAGTGGCCGGCCTACTACGACGGCAAGGCGCTGCTCGGCGAGTGGAACCAGAACAAGATGTACACGATGCAGATGACCGCCGACGGCAAGTCGTTGGTGGACATCAACCAGCTGCTCACCGGCATGAAGATGATCCGGCCGATGGACTTCGAGTTCGGCCCGGACGGCGCGCTCTACCTGATCGAGTGGGGTACGGGCTTCGGCGGCAACAACGACGACTCCGGCATCTACCGGATCGACTACACCGCCGGTGACCGCGCACCGATCGCCGCGGCGTCCGCCAACCCCACCTCGGGGCCGGCGCCGTTGACCGTCACCTTCTCCAGCGCCGGCTCCCGGGACCCGGACGGCGGCGATCTCACCTACGCCTGGACCTTCGGCGACGGGCAGACCTCCACCGAGGCCAACCCGACGCACACGTACGCGACGGCGGGCAACTACACCGCCCAGCTCACCGTGACGAACCCGAAGGGCCGTACCGCGGTGGCAAACGTTCCGGTCACCGTGGGCAACACCGCGCCGACGGTGAGCATCGAGTTCCCGCCGGACGGTGGCTTCTTCAACTGGGGTGACCAGGTCCGCTACACGGTCAAGGTGACCGACCCGGAGGACGGGCAGATCGACTGCGCCCGGGTGAACCTCCAGGTGCTGCTCGGTCACGACGAGCACGCCCACCCGCTGGAGCAGCACACCGGCTGCACCGGCACGGTCCAGACGTCGCTCGCCTCCGGGCACGGCGCCGAGGCGAACGTCTTCGCGGTCTTCGAGGCCACCTACACCGACGATGGTGGCGCCGGCGGTGCGGGCGCGCTCACCGGCCGGGACATCGAGATCCTGCAGCCCAAGCAGAAGCAGGCCGAGTACTTCACGGCCACCGGCCGGGTGCCGGGCAGCACCGGCGGCGGAGACGCCGGCGTGCAGCGGGAGGCCGGAGCCGACACCGCCGGTGGCGGCCAGAGCATCGCGTTCATCGAGGACGGCGACTGGTGGTCGGTCGTCCCGGCGGACCTGACGAACATCACCGAGATCCGGTTCCGGGCCGCCTCGGCCGCCGCTGGCGGTCGGATCGAGGTCCACGCGGGCGCGGTGGACGGACCGGTCGTGGCCACGGCCACGGTCCCGTCGACCGGGGCGTGGCAGACGTACACGGACGTGAGCGCGCCGGTCACCGGTGCCGCGAGCGGCTCGCTGTACTTCGTGGCCCGCGATCCGAACGGCGGGACGGGCTCGCTGTTCAACGTCAACTGGATGGACTTCGTCGGCCGCGGCGTCACCGAGAACGGGCCGCCGGTGGTCACCGCCACCGCGACCCCGACCAGCGGCACCGTGCCGGTCACCGTCGCGTTCGACGGCACGGCCACCGACGCCGAGGGCGACACCCCGCTGACGTACGCCTGGGACTTCGGTGACGGCGGCACGGCGTCCACCCTGGACGCCAGCCACACGTACACGAGCGTCGGAGCCTTCACGGCCACCCTCACGGTGACCGACAGCAAGGGCGCCAAGTCGTACGCCACGGTGCCGGTGCGGGTGAACGCTCCGGACACGTCCTGCTTCGGGGCGCGTTCGGACGACTTCAACGGCAACACCCTGGACAAGGGCCGGTGGACCAGCGTGGTCCGGGAGAACCAGCTCTACTCCCTCGGCGGTGGGGCGCTGAAGCTGCCCACCTCGGTGGGTGACCTGTACGGCGCCCGCAACGACGCCACCAACCTGGTGCTCCAGGCGGCGCCGACCGGAGCCTGGGAGATGACCACCAAGGTCACGCTTCCGGTGACGGCCAACTACCAGCAGGCCGGTCTGCTGGTGTACGGCGACGACGACAACTACGCCAAGGTGGACCTGCTCTACAACGGCAGCCGTCGGGTGGAGTTCATCCGAGAGACTGCCGCGACGCCGCGCAACGACGCTGCGGACGCCACCAACGCGCCGGCGGGTGACACCGTGTACCTGCGGATCACCAGCGACGGGACGAACCTGACCGCCGCGGTCTCGGGCGACGGGCAGACGTTCACCCCGGTCGGCCGCTCGGCCGCGCTCGCCGGCATCACCAACCCGCGGATCGGGGTCTTCGCGCTCAACGGAGGCACCGAGGCACCTGTCGTGGACGCCGCGTTCGACTCGTTCGTGGTCACGCCGGACGCCCCGGCCGGCCCGGTCGACCCGTCGGACGAGTTCACCGGCGACACGCTGGACAAGTGCCGGTGGGACGCGATCCAGCGGGAGGACCCGAACGGTTACCGGGTCACCGGTGGCGCGTTGCGGATCGACGTGCCGAACGGTGACATCTACGGCACCGACAACACCGGGCCGAAGAACTTCATCCTCCAGACCGCGCCCTCGGGCGACTGGACCCTGGAGACGAAGGTCGACGGCAGCCTGCTGAACGAGCAGTACCAGCAGGCGGGTCTGCTCGTGCAGGCGGACGACGACAACTACGTGAAGTTCGACTTCATCGCGGACAACCAGGCCGGCCAGACGGTCACGCGGCGGATCGAGTTCCGCAGCGAGATCGGCGGCGTCGTCCAGAACCCGCAGCCGGAGGCGACCAGCCTCACCTCGGCGGTGTGGCACCTGCGGCTGGCCCGCAGCGGCGACACCTTCACGGCGTCGTACTCGGCCGACGGGACGACCTGGACCACGCTGGAGACGTTGACCAGCAGCGCGGTCGGGGCCACCCCGAAGGTCGGTCTGTTCACCCTCGGCGCCAACCAGACGGCGTCGAAGACGGCCTCGTTCGACTACTTCCGGCTCAGCACCGAGGTGGTCACCGACGAGACCGCTCCGGTGACGACGGCGGCGGTGTCCGGCACCCCCACCGAGGGGTGGTACACCGGGCCGGTGACGGTCACCCTGACCGCCGCCGACGAGGCCGGCGGCAGCGGACTGGCCGGTACGGCGTACCAGCTGGACGGGGCCACCACCTGGACCGACTACACCGCTCCGGTGACGGTCAGCGGGGACGGCGAGCACGAGCTGCGGTTCCGCTCGACGGACCAGGCGGGCAACGTGGAGTCGACGAAGACCGTCTCGGTCAAGATCGACGCCACCGCGCCGGTCACCACTGCGACGTTCGCTCCGGCGAACGACGCGGGCTGGCACAACGGGACGATCCCGGTGGTGCTGACCTCGACCGACGCCGGTTCCGGGATCAAGACGGTCGAGTGGTCGCTGGATGGCGGCGCGTGGACGCCGTACTCGGAGCCGGTCGCGGTGACCGGTGACGGGCAGCACGAGCTGCTGTACCGCTCGACTGACAAGGCGGGCAACGCCGAGACGCTCAAGTCGGCGATCCTGAAGATCGACGGCACCAAGCCGACGCTGCTGGTCTCCGGTATCGCCGACGGCCAGCTCTACGGGGACAGCCAGGACGTCCGGGTGTCCTGGCAGGCCGTCGACCCGACCTCGGGTATCGCGACGGTGGTCGGCCAGCTGGACGGCAAGGCGTACGCCAGCGGCACCCTGCAGGCCATGTACGAGCTGCCGCTCGGCCTGCACGAGCTGACCGTCACCGCGACCGACAAGGCCGGCAACACGACGACCTCGAACGTCCGGTTCTTCGTCACCACCTCGTTCCGGGACATGCAGAACCTGCTGGACCGGTTCAAGGCGACGGGGCGGCTCTCGGCCAAGGCGCAGAAGCAGTTGACGGCGAAGCTCGACGCGGCCCGGCAGGCCGAGGCGGCCGGCAACGACAACAAGGCGATCAAGCAGTTGACCGCATTCCGGGCCCTCGCCGCCGACGCCACACTGGTGCCGGAGGCCGAGGTTCGGGACGTCCTGATCCGGGACGCCGACGCCATGATCGTTCGGCTCGGCGGCACGGCCAGTAAGGCCGGGGTCAAGGCGAACGACGGCGAACCGGTCAAGGGCACCGGACGGCTCGGTGGCGACGCCACCCGGCTGGCACCCGGTCGCCAGCTCTGATCCGATCGAGGCCCCTTCCCGACGCCACGGTGTCGGGGAGGGGCCTCCCTCATCAGTAGTGAGGAGATGTCCGTGACGGGTATCCGCAAGGTGGTGGCCGCCGTGTTCGCCGGGCTGGTCCTGACCCTGCTCTCCGCTGCCCCGGCGGCCGCCCAGGCCGACAAGCTCAAGCTGACGGTGGCCGGCGACGGCGCTCAGGGGGTCACCATCCAGGCCAGCTACCCCGATGGCCGCCGGCTGGACCGGATGGTGCGGTTGGTGCTCACCGCCACCGGCCCGGACGGGCAGCGGGTCGGGCCGGTCCAGCTGGAGCCGCAGCCCGAGGGGCAGGGTTTCTACAGCAGCGGCCCGGTGCTGTCCACCGGCACGTGGAAGGTGACGGTGAACTCCCCCGCTCCGCTGCAGAGCAGGACCACCGCCACGGTGCAGGCCCGGGCGGCGCAGTCACCCCCGGCTCCCAAGCCGGTCGCGGTGACCGCGGACGGGCCGCGCGATCGCGGTGCGGCCGCCGGGTGGTGGCCGTTCGCCGCGGCCGGCCTCGTGCTGGTCGCCGTGGCGATGGGGGTGGCCATGCTGTTCGGCCGCCGCCGCGCCGGCACGCCGAACGACTGACCGAGCGGCGCTTCGGCGCCACCACAACGACCGGGCCGGGCCGCGATGAGCGGCCCGGCCCGTTGTCGTTCGCCGCGCTCAGAGGATGGCGCGCAGTGCCGCCAGGTCGTCGTCGCTGGGCTCCCACGTGCCGGCGGCGGCGTTCGCGTGCACCTGCTCGGGCGTCGTGGCGCCGGCGATCACCGAGGTCACGGCCGGCTGGGCGGCCAGCCCGCCGATCGCCACCTGGAGCATGGTCAGGCCCCGCTCGCCCGCGTACGCCTCGATGGCCTCGATGGTGTCCCAGTCGGCAGCCGCGAGCCGCTCGGCGTACCGGCCACCGCCGGAGAGCCGGCTGCCGGCCGGCGGCTGCTCGCTGCGCTTGTACTTGCCGGTGAGCAGGCCGTTGGCGAGCGGGAAGAACGGCAGCATGCCGAGCCCGAACCGCTCGCACGCCGGGATGATCTCGGTCTCCACCGAGCGTTCCAGCAGGCTGTAGTGGTTCTGGGCGCTGATGAAGCGGGCCCGGCCGTTGGACGAGGCGACCCAGTCGGCGTCGGCGATCTGCCAGCCGGCGAAGTTGGAGTTGCCCAGGTAGCGCACCTTGCCGTCGCGGACCAGGTCGTCCAGGGCGGCGAGGGTCTCGTCGATCGGGGTGCCCGGGTCAGGCTCGTGCATCTGGTACAGGTCGATGTGGTCGGTGCCGAGCCGGCGCAGCGACGCCTCCACCGCGCGCGCGATGTAGCGGCGCGCACCCCGGGCACCGAAGTCCGGCCCGTTGAGGCCGTTCATGTCCATGCCGAACTTGGTGGCCACCACCACGTCGTCCCGGCGGCCCTTGAGTGCCTGCCCGAGCAGCTCCTCGGAGCCGCCCTGCGGCTCGCCGTAGATGTCGGCCGTGTCGAAGAGGTTGATCCCGGCGTCCAGGGCCGCGTCCACCACCGCGCGGGTGCCGTCGAGGTCCAGCTTGCGGCCGAAGTTGTTGCAGCCGATGCCGACGACGGACACCACGAGCCCGGAGTCGCCCAGCCGGCGATAGGTCATCTCAGTCACGAGATCCACCCTATGCCGGCCGGACGCACCGCTGCCCGGTGACCGCTCAGCCCACGTCCCAGACCGGTTCCGGGGTCTCCACCACCTCGCTGTCGCCCCGGAACAGCACGAACCTGTCGAAGGATCGGGTGAACCACCTGTCGTGGGTGACCGCCACCACGGTCCCCTCGAACGCGTTCAGGCCCGCTTCGAGCGCTTCCGCGCTGGCCAGGTCGAGGTTGTCGGTGGGCTCGTCGAGCAGCAGCAGGGTCGCCCCGGACAGCTCCAGCAGCAGCACCAGGAACCGGGCCTGCTGCCCGCCGGAGAGCGTGCCGAACCGCTGGTCGCCCTGCCCGGCCAGCTCGTACCGGCTGAGCACCCCCATCGCCGCGTGCCGGTCCATCCCGGTGCGGTGTTCGTCACCCCGCCACAGGATCTCGACGAGCGTCTTCTCCATCAGCTCCGGCCGGTCGTGGGTCTGGGAGAAGTGCCCGGGGCGGACCCGGGCGCCGAGCCGGGCCGTGCCGTCGTGCGCCACCGGCGCGAGCGCTCCCGCCCCGTCGACCGGCCCGTTCGCCGGGTCGGGATCGGTGCCACCCCGGGCCAGCAGCCGCAGGAAGTGCGACTTGCCGGTGCCGTTGGCACCGAGCACCGCCACCCGGTCGCCGTACCAGATCTCCAGGTCGAAGGGGAATGTCAGGCCGTCCAGCTCCAGCTGCTCGCAGACGACCGCGCGCTTGCCGGTCCGCCCGCCGGTCAGCCGCATCCGGATGTCCTGGTCCTTCGGCGGTACGGGCGGCGGCCCGGCCTCCTCGAACTTGCGCAACCGGGTCTGCGCGGCCTGGTAGCGCGAGGCCAGACCGTCGTTGTACGCGGCCTTCTGCTTGTACATCAGCATCAGTTCGCGCAGCTTCTGGTGTTCTTCGTCCCAGCGTCGGCGCAGCTCGTCGAGGCGGGCGTGCCGGGCGACCCGCGCCTCGTACCAACTGGCGAAGCCACCCGGGTGCACCCAGGCGCTGCCGCCCTCCACCGCGACCACCCGGTCGGCGCTCTGGGCCAGCAGCTCGCGGTCGTGCGAGACGTAGAGCACCGACTTGGTGGACTCGCGCAGCCGCGCCTCCAGCCAGCGTTTGCCGGGCACGTCGAGGAAGTTGTCCGGCTCGTCGAGCAGCAGCACCTCGTCCGGGCCGCGCAGCAGCAGCTCCAGGGCGAAGCGTTTCTGCTGACCACCGGAGAGGGTGCGCACCGGCCGGTCCCGGACGGCGTCCCAGGGCTGGTTGAGCACGATCGTCGCGACGGTGTCGAAGAGCACCTCGGCGTCGTACCCGCCGGCCTCGCCCCAGGCGCCGAGCGCGTCGGCGTACGCCAGCTGGGCCTTGCCCGCGGCGCTGCTGAACTTGCCGCGGACCTCGGCCGCCCGCATGGCCGTCTCGGTCTCGGCGAGCCGGCGGCCGGCGTCGCGCAGCGGCGGCGGGGCCAGCGACAGCGCCAGGTCGGCCAGTGTCGTCTCGTCGCCGATCATGCCGATGAACTGGCGCATCACGCCCAGCCCGCCGGCCCGCGCGACGGTGCCGGTACGCACCGCCAGGTCGCCGGCGACCATCCTCAGCAGCGTCGTCTTTCCCGCGCCGTTCGGCCCGACCAGGGCTACCTTGGCGCCCTCCCCGACCCGGAACGACACGTCGGCGAAGAGTTCCCGACCGTCGGGCAGGATGTGCCCGACCGCTGCCACGTCCACGTATCCCACGCCGGGATCCTGCCCCAGCGGGGGCCGGGAGGGACATCCAATTACCGGGTGACCCGCAGCACCCGGAAGCCCTTCTGGCTGGCGTGCCGCTCGACGTGCCAACCCTGGTCGACGATCCAGCGCTGCAGTGAGTCGCCGCCGAGGTGCCGGGCGACGACAAGCCAGCCGACGCCGTCCGGGGCGAGTCGGGGCAGCCACCGCAGCAACAGCTCGTGCAACTCGTCCTTGCCGATGCGGATGGGCGGGTTGGACCACAGCTGCGCGAACAGCAGGTCCGCCGGCACGTCGTCAGGTGCGCTGACGCGGATCCGGTCGGCGGCGCCGATCCGGGCCGCGTTGGCGGCGGTCAGCTCGCGGGCGCGGGCGTTGACGTCGACAGCCCAGACGGTGGCCGCCGGTGCCACGTCGGCCAGCACACAGGCGATCGGGCCGAACCCGCAGCCGAGGTCGAGCAGGGCACCGGCGGTGTCGGCGGCGGGCAGCTCGGCCTTGCGCAGCAGCACCGCGGTGCCGGGGTCGAGGCGGCTGGCGGAGAAGACACCGCCCGCCGAGACGAGCTGGTAGTCGCGGTCGGCGACGGAGAACTCGACGTCGCGCGCCGGCGCATCGCTGGCGGGCTGCGCGGTGAAGTAATGGTCGCCGGTCACGCCGGCAATTCTCGCACCGGCTCGGGCGGGCCACGACACGGCCCACAGCCGCATTTCCCAATATTACCCCCTAAAGGGACAATGGCTCCTACTCTGGGCGACATGGTGTATCGGTACGAGTCCGAAGAGGACGCATTCGAGGACCCGGAGCCCGGGTCCGACCTGGCCGTGCTCGGCGCCGGTCCGCCTCCGCCGGCCGGCCCCTCACCGTCCCGCTTTCCCGCTCCGTCGTTGCCCCGGCCCAACCAGCTGATGCTGCCGTCGACCCAGCCGCCGCCGGTCACCCGCGTCAGCACCCCGGTCGCGGCCCCGCGCAGTCAGGTCTACACGTCGGCCCAGCCGGTGGAGCCGCCCACCCGCCGCGGCGGCGGGCGGCTCTGGCAGGTGCTGGTCGGCGGTGCGGCAGTCCTGGTCCTGCTCGCGCTCTGCGGCCTGGGCGCCGCCGCGCTGCTGGTGGACAACGACCCGACGCCACAGACCACCCCGACGCACCAGCCGAACGTCGCCGCGTCCGCCTCCGCACAGCGGCAGGATCTCGACTCGCGGGACACCGACCAGGCGCCGCTCACCGCGAAGGAACTCTTTCCCGGCAAGGAGGTGAAGCTCGCCGACGGCCAGAGCGCCTACGAGATCCTCAAGACACACTCCAGCGGCAGTTGCGCAGTCGCCGCCACCGACGAGGTTGCCGACCTGCTCGTCCGGCTCGGCTGCAACCAGGTCGTCCGGGCGACGTTGCGGGCGCCCGGCGGCGACCACCTGGTCACCGCGGGCCTGTTCAACCTCACCGACAAGGTCAGCGCCGAACGGGCCCGGGACCGGATCCGGCAACTCCTCGACGACCGGCAGGGCCGGTTCCGGGGGCTGACCGCCGGCGACGACACCGATGTCCTGGCCACCGCTCCGGCCCGCGTCGGCTGGCAGGTCCGGGGCCACTACCTGGCGTACGCGCTGGTGGTCCGCGCGGACGGAGCCGCGGTCAAGCCCGGCGATGCCAAGATCCGGGAGATCCTGTTCGACATGATCGAGGCGCACCTCAGCCGGGGCGTCCTGCAACGGCGGGCCGACAGCGGCACGGCAGGCCAACCAACTGCAGCGCCGACCGAGGGCAGCGGAACCCAGAGCGGCAGCGACGACGGCGAACTCCCCGGAGACTGATCCGCACCACCGCCCGCCGGGTGTGCCGCCCACCGGTGGCACACCCGTCGGCGTCTGCGGCCCGGCCGCCGGTCAGCCCTCGACGGGCACGCGCAGGCGGCGCGTCAGGTCCGCGCGGCGGGCGTAGTCGGCCGGGTCGGCCGGGTAGCCGACCGCGACGAGGGTGAGGCCGTGCGCCGGAGCCACCGTCACCTCGCTGGAGCGCTCCTGACGGTCGAGCAGGCTGCCCGGCCACTGGACCGCCCGACGGCCGTCGCCGGCCGCGAGCATCGCCCCCACCAGGCTGCGGACCATCGCCTGGCAGAACGCGTCGGCCTGCACGGTGGCGACCAGGATGCCGTCCGGGTCGCGCCGCCAGTCCAGCCGGGTCACCTCGCGCAGCGTCGTCGCGTTCTCCTTGCGCCTGCAGTACGCGGCGAAGTCGTGCTCACCGACCAGCCCCGCCGCAGCGGCGTTCAGGGCGGTCAGGTCCAGCGGTCGCGGCCAGGCCAGCACCTCGTGCCGGCGTAGCGGCTCGGCGCCGTACGGGGCGTCGGTCACCCGGTACTCGTAGCGCCGGAAGGTGGCCGAGAAGCGGGCGTCGAAGTCGGCCGGCACCTCCGACATCGCCCGTACCCGCACGTCGGTGGGGAGCAACCGCGCGAGCCGGCGCAGCAGCCGCCCCTCGTGCTGGCGCCACACCTCGGCGGGAAGGTCCAGGTGGCAGACCTGCCCGCTGGCGTGCACCCCCGCGTCGGTGCGACCCGCGACGGTCAGACCGGTCGCCGTGCCCGCGCCGAGGACCAGGTCCAGGGTCTCGACGAGCACCCCGGCGACGGTCCGCCGGGTCGGCTGGGGCGCCCAGCCGGAGAAACCGGCGCCGTCGTACGAGACGTCCAGCCGCAGCCGGATCCGCTCGTCCACCTCGTACCTCCTCTTACGGGTCGGGCCCGACACCCCGAAAGGGGTGCCGGGCCCGATGTTGCCCTTGGTCAGGCCTTGTTCTCGGTGGCCTCGTCGCTGTCCTCGCGGGCGGCGTCGGTGTCACCGGACGCCGACACCGGCGCCTCGGAGTCCTGGTCGGCCGGAGCCGACTTCGGGGCCTCCTCGGCCGGGGCGAGCGCCTCGACCTTGTCCTGCTGCGCGGCCTTGCGAGCGGCGGTCTTCTTGTTCACCTTCGGCTCGGCGACCTGAAGCTCCTCCACCAGCTCGATGATGGCCATCGGCGCGTTGTCACCCTTGCGCGGACCGGTCTTCACGATCCGGGTGTAACCGCCGGGGCGGTTGGAGTACCGGGGCGCGATCTGGTCGAACAGGGCGTAGACAACGTCCTTGTCCTTGACGACACCCAGCACCCGCCGCCGCGAGGCGAGGTCACCGCGCTTGGCCTTGGTGATGAGCTGCTCGGCCAGCGGGCGCAGCCGCCGGGCCTTCGTCTCGGTGGTCTGGATCTTGCCGTGCTGGAACAGCGCGGTCGCCAGGTTGGCGAGCATCAGCCGCTCGTGCGAGGGGCTGCCGCCGAGGCGGGGGCCCTTGGTGGGCGTGGGCATTTTTGGTGCTCCTCAGTTGTGGCGGCAGCGCGGACTAGAGCTGCTCGGTCTCGCGGTAGTCGTCGGTGTCGTAGTCGGCCTCGCCGAAGGTGTCCACGACGTGCGCCGGGTCGAAGTTCGGAGCCGAGTCCTTCAGCCCGAGACCCATCCCGGCGAGCTTCATCTTGACCTCGTCGATCGACTTCTGACCGAAGTTACGGATGTCGAGGAGGTCGGCCTCGGTACGCCCGATGAGCTCACCAACGGAGTTGATGCCCTCGCGCTTGAGGCAGTTGTAGGAGCGGACGGTGAGGTCCAGCTCCTCGATCGGCAGAGCGAGGTCCGCCGCCAGCTGGGCGTCCTGCGGGGACGGCCCGATGTCGATGCCCTCGGCGGTCTCGTCCAGCTCCCGGGCCAGCCCGAACAGCTCCACCAGCGTCGAACCGGCGGAGGCCAGCGCGGTACGCGGGCCCATCGACGGCTTGGTCTCGACGTCGATGATGAGCCGGTCGAAGTCGGTGCGCTGCTCGACGCGGGTCGCCTCGACGCGGTACGTCACCTTCAGCACCGGCGAGTAGATCGAGTCGACCGGGATGCGGCCGATCTCGGCGCCGGACTGCTTGTTCTGTGCAGCCGTCACGTAGCCCCGGCCCCGCTCGACGGTCAGCTCCATGTCGAGCCGGCCCTTGCCGTTGAGGGTCGCGAGCTTGAGGTCCGGGTTGTGCACCGAGACGCCGGCCGGGGGCTGGATGTCGCCCGCCGTCACGTCGCCCGGGCCCTGCTTGCGCAGGTACATGCTGACCGGCTCGTCGTGCTCGGAGCTGACGCACAGCTCCTTGATGTTCATGACGAGCTCGACCACGTCCTCCTTGACACCGGGGATCGTGGTGAACTCGTGCAGCACGCCGTCGATCTTGATCGAGGTGACCGCCGCACCCGGGATCGACGACAGCAGCGTGCGCCGCAGCGAGTTGCCCAGGGTGTAGCCGAAGCCCGGCTCGAGCGGCTCGATGGCGAACCGCGACCGGGTCTCGTTGATCGACTCCTCGGAGAGGGAGGGTCGCTGGCTGATGAGCATGTTGTCTCTTCTCTTCCGGGACGCCCGCTATTTGACGTCCACGACACAAACTGTTCCGGTGGCCCGCCCCGAAGGGCGGGCCACCGCAACGAGCCCGACTACTTGGAGTAGAGCTCGACGATCAACTGCTCCTGGACCTGCGTGTCGATGACCTGCCGGGCCGGGAGGGAGTGCACGAGCACCTTCATCTGGCTGGGGATTGCCTCCAGCCAGGCCGGCACCGTCTTCGAACCGGCCTGAGCCTGCGCCACCACGAACGGGGTGAGCTCCTTGCTCTTGCCCCGGACCTCGATGATGTCGTGCTCCTTGACGCGGTACGACGGGATGTCGACCTTCTTGCCGTTCACCGTGAAGTGACCGTGCTTGACCAGCTGGCGGGCCATGTCCCGCGAGTGGGCGTAGCCGGCCCGGTAAACGACGTTGTCCAGCCGCGACTCGAGGATCTGCAGGAGGACCTCACCGGTCTTGGCCTGCTTGCCAACGGCTTCCTCGTAGTAACCGCGGAACTGCTTCTCCAGCACGCCGTAGACACGACGGGCCTTCTGCTTCTCACGGAGCTGGAGCAGGTACTCCGTCTCCTTGGTGCGGCCGCGGCCGTGCTGCCCGGGCGGGAACGGCCGGGACTCGAACGGGCACTTCGGACCATCGCACTTGCTGCCCTTGAGGAACAGCTTCATCTTCTCCCGCCGGCAACGGCGGCAGTCTGCACCGGTGTAACGAGCCATCTCTCTCTACCTCTCAGACCCGGCGACGCTTCGGCGGACGGCACCCGTTGTGCGGCTGCGGGGTGACGTCGGAGATCTGCCCGACCTCGAGGCCCACTGCCTGCAGCGAACGGATGGCGGTCTCCCGGCCGGAGCCGGGGCCCTTGACGAACACGTCGACCTTGCGCATGCCGTGCTCCATGGCGCGACGCGCGGCGGCCTCGGCGGCCAGCTGCGCGGCGAACGGAGTCGACTTGCGGGAGCCCTTGAAGCCCACCTGGCCAGCGGAGGCCCAGGAGATGACCGCACCGGTCGGGTCCGTGATGGACACGATGGTGTTGTTGAACGTGCTCTTGATGTGCGCCTGCCCGTGGGCGACGTTCTTGCGTTCCTTGCGCCGGACCTTCTTGACAGCGGCTCCGGCACGAGCCTTCGGTGGCATAAGTCTGTGCGCTCCTGAATGGGTTCTGTGGCTTGTCGCCCCGTTGATGACGTAGACACCGGTTCCGGTTGGAGCCCGGCCTACCTCGACGGAGAACGACCAGAATTCCGGTTAAAGAATTACTTCTTGCCGGGCTTCTTCTTGCCGGCGACGGTCCGCTTCGGGCCCTTGCGGGTCCGTGCATTGGTCTTGGTCCGCTGGCCACGCACGGGCAGGCCCCGGCGGTGCCGGATGCCGGCGTAGCAGCCGATCTCGACCTTGCGGCGGATGTCAGCGGCGACCTCGCGGCGCAGGTCGCCTTCAACCTTGTAGTTGCCCTCGATGTGGTCGCGGAGCTGCACGAGCTCCTCGTCCGTGAGGTCCCGAGCGCGCTTGTCCGGCGAGATGCCGGTAGCGGCGAGTGTCTCCAGGGCGCGGGTGCGACCGACCCCGAAGATGTAGGTGAGCGCGATCTCCATCCGCTTCTCGCGGGGGAGATCCACGCCGACTAGACGTGCCATGTGCGGGCGTACTCCTCGTGATGTGTGGCGGAGGTGTGGACCCGTCCCACCCCGCTACCGGCCGTCCCGTCTTTCCGACGCTGTCAGCGCCGGCGACCGGGATCGGTCGCTGCCCGAGCGGGCCCCGGCCTCCGACCGGGGGTCAGCCACGAGAGGAGTACGTCTTCACGTACCGCTCGCGGCTGGGACGAGCATGTGTGATGTGTGTGTCGCTAAGGATCTGCCCGAAGCAACGCCACCCGGCCGTGTCCGGCCGGACGGGCTGAGATCAGCCCTGGCGCTGCTTGTGGCGCGGGTCGGTGCAGATGACCATGACCCGGCCGTGCCGGCGGATAACCCGGCACTTGTTGCAGATCCTCTTGACGCTCGGCTTGACCTTCACGGTTGCCTTACTTCCCATCTGGCCCGGGAACGCGCGAGGCGCGAGACCGGACGTCGAAGACGGACACGGGACTTCCCGGCCGCCGTCAGGACTACTTGTAGCGGTAGACGATGCGCCCGCGGGTCAGGTCGTACGGCGAGAGTTCGACGACGACCCGGTCCTCCGGCAGGATGCGGATGTAGTGCTGCCGCATCTTGCCGCTGATGTGAGCCAACACCTTGTGGCCGTTCGCGAGCTCCACCCGGAACATGGCGTTCGGCAGGGGCTCGATGACCCGACCCTCGATCTCAATGGCTCCGTCTTTTTTCGGCATGTCCTCCGCTGTCCTGACGTCGATTGCTCCGGGCGGCCCACAACGTCTTACACGGGAAACTGACCATGATCAGAAGCCCGCGCCAGCCGCGGCTCCAGGTCCCACCGAAGCGCAGGGTGGGCATGCCGGAGTGGACGCTGTGCGCCGAACAGAAAGTGTACGCCGGCCTGCACGCCGTCGCCAAACCGGCCACCCACGGCGGCCTCGCGTCGGCCACCGCTCCCCCGCCCAGCCCTCCGATGATCTCCGCGGACCGGCGTCCCACCGAATGTCGATCATGAGCTTGTCGAGGCGAAACACCGCGATCGATCATGATCATCGGCTGCGGGTGGGTCAGGTTGTGGGCCCGGGACCCTCCGGCCCCTCGGTGCGCAGCTCCCGCTTGGCCCGCTTGCGCTCACGCCGGCGCTCGCGCTCGATCGCCTGGCGGCGGGGCTCTCCTCCGGCCAGCCCACCGACCGTCCGGAGCACCAGCACCGCACCCCAGGGCCCGGCCACCCACACCGGCCAGAAGTACTGCAGTTCCTGGCTCAGCAGCGACGTCACGCCCCAGATGGTCACCACGATGGCGACCACCCGCACGTACGGCAGCCACACCTCGGCCAGCCAGCGACCGACGTGGCCGCGCCCGAGCGAGCCGAGCCGAGCGACGGGCGGCTCTGCCGGCGCGGTGGCCGGTCGCAGGGCCGAATGCTCCGGTGGCGCCACCGGGGGCAGATCGGTGAGCAGGGCGTCCAGCTCGGCGTACGTGCGTGCCGCGTACGCGCGCTGCACCCGCTCGTCGTACTCGTGCAGGTCCAACCGTCCCTCACCGAGGGCGGCCCTCAGCCGGTCGGCAACCATCTCACGGTCCGCGTCCGCGGCTCGCATCCTGTCGCGCCCGTCCATGCCGGCAAGCATGCCACCGTCACGCCAGTCCGCCCGACCCCCGACGCCGGTTGATCATGAAGTTGTCGCCAACCGCACCGGCGTGTCAGGGCAACAACTTCATGATCAACGGGCGGGGTGGGCTGGGGTCAGGGGGTCTTGGTTTCTGCGGGTTGGCGGGCGGTCACCAGGTCGCCCAGGCGGGCGCGGCCGCCGTCGAAGGCCGTGAGCACCCACACACCGTCGGGCAACAGCGCCATCGAGTGCTCGACGTGCGCCGCTACCGACCCGTCCCGGGTGACGACAGTCCAACCGTCGGCCAGTTCGACAGTACGCGGGGACGCCATGGTGATCATGGGCTCGATCGCCAGCGCCATCCCGGGGACGAGACGCGGCCCCTTGCCCGGCCGGCCGTGGTTGAGCACGTGCGGGTCCTGATGCATCTCGGTGCCGATGCCGTGGCCACCGTAGCCGTCGACGATGCCGTACCGGCCGCCCTTGCGGACCGCCGTCTCCACCGCGTACGAGATGTCGGTGAGCCGCCCCTTGCCACTTGCCGCTCCACGCGCCGCGGCGGCGATGCCCGCCCACATCGCGTCCTCGGCGACCTCGGCCATCTTGAGCAGCGCCGGGTCGACGTCGCCCACCCCTACGGTGATCGCCGAGTCCCCGTGCCACCCGTTGAGCACCGCGCCGCAGTCGATCGAGATGAGGTCACCCTCGGCGAGCACCTGCTCCGGCGAGGGGATGGCGTGCACGATCTGCTCGTTGACCGACGAGCAGATCGACGCCGGGAAGCCGTGGTAGCCCTTGAAGGACGGGACGGCGCCCGCCTCGCGGATCGTCGACTCGGCGATGGCGTCCAGATCCGCGGTGCTCACACCCGGGGCCACCGCCTCGCGCATCCGGCGCAGGGCCTCGGCGACCACGAGCCCGGCCGCGCGCATCTTCTCGATCTGGTCAGGGGTCTTCAGCTGGATGTCCAGCTGGGGACGACGCATGGAGCGGTTACCTTTCGTGGCTATTCAGCGGGGCACGTCTCGCGTACCCCGCTGTTCGCACTCTATCCGCCGTGGCGGGGGGAGAACCTCAGCCGCCGTACGACCGCAGGGCGTCGATGGCCCGGGTGGTGACGTCCTCCACCGGACCGGTGGCGTCGATCCCGACCAGCTTGCCCTGGGCGCCGTAGTAGTCGACCAGGGGCGCGGTCTTCTCGCTGTACTCCCGCAGGCGGGTGGCGATGGTCTCCGGCTTGTCGTCGTCGCGCTGGAACAGCTCGGCGCCGCACCTGTCACAGATGCCCGGCCGGGTGGTGGCGTCGAACTCGACGTGCCAGATCTTGCCGCAACCCCGGCAGGTGCGCCGGCCGGAGAGCCGCCGGATCACCTCGTCGTCGTCGACCACCAGCTCCAGGACCAGATCCAGGGCGGTGCCCAGATCGGCGAGGAGCTTGTCCAGAGCGGCGGCCTGCGGAGTCGTCCGCGGGAAGCCGTCGAGCAGAAAGCCCTCGCTCGCGTCCGGCTCGGCGAGCCGGTCCCGGACCATGTTGATGGTGACCTCGTCCGGAACCAGCTCGCCTGCGTCCATGTAACGCTTCGCCTCGACGCCGAGCGGCGTGCCCTGGGTGACGTTCGAGCGGAAGATGTCTCCGGTCGAGATCTTGGGTACCGACAGGTGCGCGGCGACGAACTCTGCCTGCGTGCCCTTACCCGCACCCGGCGGGCCAACCAGAACGAGTCTCATCTACCGCAGGAACCCTTCGTAGTTCCGCTGCATGAGTTGGCTCTCGATCTGCTTCACGGTCTCGAGACCGACGCCGACCATGATGAGCACAGCGGTGCCACCGAACGGGAAGTTCTGGTACTGCTGGCTGTCCAGCCAGATGAAGAAGAAGTTCGGCAGGATCGAGATGATGCCGAGGTAGAGCGCGCCCGGCAGGGTGATCCGGCTGAGGATGAAGTCCAGGTAGTCGGCCGTCGGCTTGCCCGGCCGGATACCCGGCACGAACCCGCCGTACTTCTTCATGTTGTCCGCGACCTCGGTCGGGTTGAACGTGATCGAGACGTAGAAGTACGTGAAGAAGATGATCAGCAGGAAGTAGACCGAGATGTAGATCGGGCTGTTCGGAGCGACCAGGTTGTTCTGGATCCACGCCTGGACCTTGCCCGGGTCGTTCTGGTCGAAGAACTGGAGCGCCAGCTGCGGAAGGTACAGCAGCGACGAACCGAAGATGACCGGGATGACACCCGCCTGGTTGACCTTCAGCGGGATGTAGGTCGAGGTGCCGCCGTACATCCGCCGGCCGATCATCCGCTTGGCGTACTGCACCGGGATCCGGCGCTGCGCCTGCTCGATGAAGGTGACCGCGGTGATGACCACCAGAACCAGCGCGATGACGAGCGCGAACTTGCCCCAGCCCTGGCTGGTCTTGATCTGCCAGCCCTCACCGGGCAGCCGGGCCGCGATCGAGGTGAAGATCAGGACGGACATGCCGTTGCCGACGCCGCGGTCCGTGATCAGCTCACCGAGCCACATGACCATGCCGGTGCCGGCGGTCATGGTGATCACCAGGATGGACAGGGTCAGCCAGTCCGGGATGCCGGTGCCCTCGGGGATGATCGGGAACTGGTCGCAGCGGTTCTGGAACAGCTGCCCCGAGCGGGCCAGGGCCACGAACGCCGAGGCCTGCAGCACGCCGAGACCGAGCGTCAGGTAGCGGGTGTACTGCGTGATCTTCGCCTGACCGGCCTGGCCCTCCTTGCGGAGCTGCTCCAGACGCGGGATCACGACGGTCAGCAGCTGCAGGATGATCGACGCGGTGATGTAGGGCATGATGCCCAGCGCGAAGACCGAGAGCTGTAGCAGCGCCCCGCCGGAGAAGAGGTTGAGCAGATTCAGCGGGCCCGTCGTCTCACCGGAGATGGAGTCGAGGCACTTCTGCACGTTGCCGTACGAGACGCCCGGGCTGGGGAGCGTGGCACCCAGCCGGTAGACCGCGATGATGCCTACTGTGAACAGCAGCTTCTTGCGCAGGTCAGGCGTACGGAACGCACTGAGAAAGGCGGACAGCAACTTCTTCCTCCTGCGCGAGGCGGGCCGCCGGTGATCCCTGGCGGGTGGGGGTGGATCACGGGCGAGTGCCCGCAATCCATGGCTGGGATGGGACTCTAACAGCCCTGTCCCGCTCCGGGCAGGTGTGCCCGGCTACATAAACCGAATCCGATATTACCGGGCGCACACGCCCCAGGCAGACCTAGGCGCCCGCCAGTTATTCACAACTGACGGGCGCCGAGGTCGTACGCCTTACAGCTCGGTGGCGGAGCCACCGGCGGCAGCGATCTTCTCCTTGGCCGACGCGCTGAACGCGTGCGCCGACACCTGGAGCGCCACCCCGCCGAGGTCCCCGGTGCCGAGGACCTTGACCGGCTGGCCCTTGCGGACAGCGCCGGCCTCGACCAGCTCGAGCGGGCCAACCTGGCCGCCGTTCGGGAACAGCTCGGCGAGCCGGTCCAGGTTGACCACCTGGAAGACCACCTTGAACTTGTTCTTGAAGCCCTTCATCTTCGGCAGGCGCATGTGGATGGGCATCTGCCCACCCTCGAACGCCGCCGAGATGTTCTTGCGGGCCTTGGAGCCCTTCGTACCGCGACCAGCGGTCTTGCCCTTGGAACCCTCACCGCGACCCACACGGGTCTTAGCGGTCTTGGAACCGGGCGCCGGGCGCAGGTGGTGAACCTTGATCGTCATTACTCGACCTCCTCGACCTTCACGAGGTGGCTCACAGTGAAGATCATGCCGCGGATCTCGGGCCGGTCCTCCTTGACCACCACGTCGTTGATCCGCTTGAGACCGAGCGAACGCAGCGACTCACGCTGGTTGTGCTTGGTCCCGATACCGGACCGGAGCTGGGTGACCTTCAGACGTGCCATCAGCGCGCCACCCCCGCACGAGACGCCAGCATGGCGGCCGGCGCGACGTCCTCCACCGGCAGGCCACGACGCGCCGCGACCTGCTCGGGGGACTCAAGCCCCTTCAGGGCCGCCACGGTGGCGTGCACGATGTTGATCGGGTTCGACGAGCCGAGGCTCTTGGAGAGCACGTCGTGGATCCCGGCGCACTCCAGCACGGCGCGCACCGGACCACCGGCGATGACACCCGTACCGGCCGAGGCCGGCTTGAGCAGCACGACGCCAGCGGCGTCCTCACCCGTGACCGGGTGCGGGATCGACTGGCCGATCCGCGGAACCTTGAAGAAGTGCTTCTTGGCCTCCTCGACACCCTTGGCGATCGCCGCGGGCACCTCCTTGGCCTTTCCGTAGCCCACGCCGACCGTGCCGTCGCCGTCGCCCACGATCACCAGGGCGGTGAAGCTGAAGCGACGACCACCCTTCACGACCTTGGCGACGCGGTTGATCGCGACGACCCGCTCAAGGTGCGGGGTCTTCTCGACGGGCGCGTTTCCGCGGCCGCCCTCACGGCGGTTGTCGCGGCGACCACCCTCGTTGCCACCGGACCCGCCGCCACGGCGCTGTTGACCTGGCATCAGCAGCCTTCCTTATCTCTCGTGACGGGGTTGTTTAGAACTCGAGCCCGGCTTCGCGGGCGGCGTCGGCAAGCGCGGCGACTCGCCCCGCGTACCGGTTGCCACCGCGGTCGAAGACGACCTTGGAGACGCCGGCGGCCTTGGCCCGCTCGGCGAGCAGGGCGCCCACCTTGCCGGCCAGGGCGCTCTTGTCGCCCTCCGTGCCACGCAGCGAGGCGTCCAGGCTCGACGCCGACGCCAGGGTGTGACCCTTGGTGTCGTCGACGATCTGGGCAACCATGTGCCGCAGCGAGCGGGTGACGACCAGGCGCGGACGCTCGGCCGTACCACTGACGTTCTTGCGGACGCGGAAGTGCCGACGCGCACGCCCGACGGCGCGCTTGGCGGCAACGCCGCGGCGGCGCTTGAGCAGCGTGGCGCTCACTTCTTACCTGCCTTTCCAGCCTTGCGGCGGATGACCTCGCCCTGGTACTTCACGCCCTTGCCCTTGTAGGGCTCCGGCGGGCGGATCTTCCGGATGTTGGCGGCGACCTCACCGACCTGCTGCTTGTCGATGCCGGCCACGTGGAACAGGGTCGGCCGCTCCACCGTGAAGGTGATGCCCGCCGGCGCGGGAACGAGCACCGGGTGCGAGAACCCGAGCGCGAACTCGAGGTCCGAACCCTTGGCCGTGACCCGGTAACCGGTGCCGGCGATCTCCAGGCTCTTGCGGTAGCCCTCGGTCACGCCGACGATCATGTTGGCGACCAGGGTACGGCTCAGGCCGTGCAGCTCCTTGGCCTTGCGCTCGTCGTTCGGGCGGTTGACGTTCAGCTGCCCGTCCTCCGCGCGCTCGATCGTGATCGGGTCGGCGATCGTGTGCTGGAGCTCGCCCTTCGGGCCCTTGACCTTGACGGTCTGCCCGTCGATCGTGATGTCGACGCCGGCTGGTACCGGGATCGACTTACGTCCAATTCGCGACATTTCTACCAGTCTCCCGTTACCAGACGAAGGCGAGGACTTCCCCGCCAACACTCCGCTTGCGGGCCTGCCGGTCGGTCAGCAGCCCCTGGGACGTCGAAATGATCGCCACGCCCAGCCCACCGAGCACCCGCGGGAGCCCGTCCGACTTGGCGTACACCCGGAGACCGGGCTTGGACACGCGCTTGATGCCGGCCAGGCTCCGCTCCCGGTTCTGGCCGTACTTCAGCTCGACGACCAGTCGCTTGCCGACGGCGCCCTCCTCGGGCTCCTCGACCGACCAGGTGGCGATGTAACCCTCGGCCTTCAAGACCTCGGCGATGTTCGCCTTGATCTTGGAGTAGGGCATCTTCACCTGATCGTGGTACGCCTGGTTGGCGTTACGCAGACGCGTGAGCATGTCTGCGATCGGGTCGGTCATCGTCATGGATTTCGTCAGCCTTTCTCGCCGGGGTTCCCGGGGCACCAGCCCCGGGCCTACGGCGAAGAGCAATACCTAATCGGTGCAGGAGTTCCCGGCCGACAGCCGGGACGCGGTCGCCCTTACCAGGAAGCCTTGGACACACCCGGCAGCTCACCGCGGTGGGCCATCTCCCGGATGCAGACCCGGCAGAGCCCGAACTTGCGGTAGACCGCCTTCGGACGCCCGCACCGCTGGCAGCGGGTGTACGCGCGAACCGAGAACTTCGGCTTCGCGGCCGCCTTGAGGATCAGCGCCTTCTTGGCCATCTCAGTTCTCCTTGAACGGGAAGCCCAGGAGCTTGAGCAGCGCCCGGCCCTCGTCGTCGGTCGTGGCGGTGGTGACCACCGTGATGTCCATGCCCCGCTGGCGATCGATCCGGTCCTGGTCGATCTCGTGGAACACCGACTGTTCGGTCAGACCGAACGTGTAGTTGCCGTGCCCGTCGAGCTTGCGCCCGTCCAGACCGCGGAAGTCGCGGATACGCGGCAACGCGATGGACAGCAGCCGGTCCAGGAACTCCCACATACGGTCGCCGCGGAGGGTCACCTTCGCGCCGATCGGCATGCCCTCGCGGAGCTTGAACTGCGCGATGGACTTGGTCGCCCGCCGCACCTGCGGCTTCTGGCCGGTGATCGTGGCGAGGTCGCGGACCGCGCCGTCGATCAGCTTGGCGTCGCGAGCAGCCTCGCCGACACCCATGTTGACGACGATCTTGACCAGCCGCGGCACCTGCATGGGGTTGCCGTAGCTGTGCTGCTCACGCAGCTGGGCCACGATCTCGTTGCGGTACCGCTCCTTGAGGCGCGGCATGGTCTTTTCGGTAGCCGTGGTCATCACAGGTCCTTACCGGTGCTACGCGCGATGCGGACCTTCTGGCCGTTGTCGTCGATCCGGTAACCGACGCGGGTCGGCTTGCCGTCGGAGTCCAGGACCTGCACGTTCGAGACGTGGATCGGGGCCTCCTGGGTGACGATGCCGCCGGTCTTGGCGCCACGCTGGGTGGTGCTGATGCGGGTGTGCTTCTTGACCCGGTTCACGCCCTCGACCAGGACCTTGTCCTGCCGCGGGTAGGCCGCAATGACCTTGCCCTTGGCACCCTTGTCCTTGCCGGCGATGACGACGACCGTGTCGCCCTTCTTGACCTTCACGGTCACAACACCTCCGGCGCGAGGGAAATAATCTTCATGAACCGCTTGTCCCGCAGCTCCCGGCCCACCGGGCCGAAGATGCGGGTACCGCGCGGGTCCCCACCGTCCTTGATGATGACGGCGGCGTTCTCGTCGAAGCGGATGTACGAGCCGTCCGGCCGCCGCTTCTCCTTGGCCGTGCGAACGACGACCGCCTTGACGACGTCGCCCTTCTTCACACCGGCACCCGGGATCGCGTCCTTGACCGTGGCCACGATGACGTCGCCGATGCTCGCGTAGCGCCGACCGGAGCCACCGAGAACCCGGATGCACAGGATCTCCCGAGCACCCGTGTTGTCGGCGACGCGCAGTCGCGACTCCTGCTGAATCACGTCTATCTCCTATGTCTGCCGGTTCTCCGGCCGCCGTGGCGGCCGGAGCCTGGCGGAACCAACGCCCGACGCAACGCCGGGCGAGCTCGAGCCTTCGCTACTTGGCCTTTTCCAGGATCTCCACGATCCGCCAACGCTTGGTGGCGCTCAGCGGCCGGGTCTCCATGATCAGGACCCGGTCGCCGGTGCCAGCGGCGTTCTGCTCGTCGTGCACCTTCAGCTTGCTCGTACGACGCATGATCTTGCCGTACAGCGCGTGCCGAACCCGGTCCTCGACCTCGACCACGACGGTCTTGTCCATCTTGTCGCTGACCACCAGGCCCTCGCGAACCTTACGGCGCGCGCGGGTGGCGTCAGTGGTGGTGTTCTCGGTCATGATGCAGTCACCTCAGTCGGCGCGGCCGAGAGCCCCAGCTCGCGCTCGCGCATGATCGTGTAGATCCGGGCGATCTCCCGACGGATGACCTGCAGCCGCCGGTTGTTGTCCAGCTGCCCGGTTGCGGCCTGCACGCGGAGGTTGAACAGCTCCGCCTTGGCCTCCCGCAGCTTCGTGACCAGCTCCTCCTCGGAGAGCTCACGCAGCTCGGTCGCCTTAACGCCCGCTGCCATCAGGATTCACCCACTTCGCGCGTAACAATGCGGCACTTCATCGGGAGCTTGTGGATCGCGCGACGCATGGCCTCACGCGCGATCTGCTCGTTGGGGAAGGACATCTCGAAGAGAATCCGACCCGGCTTCACGTTGGAGACCCACCACTCGGGCGAACCCTTACCGGAACCCATCCGGGTCTCGGCAGGCTTCTTGGTGAGGGCCTGGTCCGGGAAGATCGTGATCCAGACCTTGCCGCCACGCTTGATGTGACGGGTCATCGCGATACGCGCCGACTCGATCTGGCGGTTGGTCACGTACGCCGGCTCGAGAGCCTGGATCCCGAACTCGCCGAACACCACCCGGTTACCACCCTTGGACGCGCCACTGCGGTCCGGGTGGTGCGGCTTGCGGAAGCCCTTCGGGGGCTTGCGCGGCATCAGCATCTGTCAGCCCTCCTGCTGCGTTTCTGCCGGAGCAGCCGCAGCCGCGACAGCAGCGCTGTCGACCGGCTCGCCACTCGGCGTCTCGGCCTGCTGCGCGATGGTGGTCGCAGCAGCCCGACCGGCCTCGGTGCCACCAGCGGTCGTGCCGGACGAACCGGACCGGCCACGGCGCGGACGCTCGGGACGGTCGCCACGCTCACCACGGCGCGGGCGCGACGGACCGGCCTCGGCCGGAGCCTCCCGGCCCGGAACCGCGTCGCCCTTGTAGATCCAGACCTTCACGCCGATCCGGCCGAAGGTGGTACGGGCCTCGAAGAAGCCGTACTCGATGTTGGCCCGCAGCGTGTGCAGCGGAACCCGGCCCTCGCGGTAGAACTCGGTCCGGCTCATCTCGGCGCCGCCGAGGCGACCCGAGACCTGAACCCGGATGCCCTTGCAGACCGGGTTCTTCATGGCCGACTGCATGGCCTTGCGCATCGCCCGACGGAAGCTGACCCGGCTGGACAGCTGCTCGGCCACGCCCTGCGCGACGAGCTGAGCGTCCGACTCGGGGTTCTTCACCTCGATGATGTTCAGCTGGACCTGCTTGCCGGTGAGCTTCTCGAGCTCGCCGCGGATCCGGTCGGCCTCCGCACCCTTACGGCCGATGACGATGCCCGGCCGGGCGGTGTGGATGTCGACGCGGACGCGGTCGCGGGTGCGCTCGATGTCGACCTTGGAAATCCCGGCACGCTCGAGGCCCTTGGACATCATGCGGCGGATCTTGACATCCTCGCCGATGTAGTCCTTGTAGAGCTTGTCCGCGAACCAGCGGGACTTCCAGTCGGTCGAGATGCCGAGCCGGAACCCAGTGGGGTGAACCTTCTGACCCATTACTCGGCGTCCTCCGTCTTGCTCTGCGCTTCGGCCGGTGCGGCCTCCGTGGCCGGGGCGGCCTTCTTCGCCGCGGCCTTCCTCGGCGCTGCCGGCGCGACCGCCTCGACCGCCACGGTGATGTGGCAGGTGCGCTTGCGGATCCGGTACGCCCGACCCTGTGCCCGCGGCTGGAACCGCTTCATCGTCGGGCCCTCGTCCACGAACGCCTCGCTGACGAGCAGCGCGTCGGGGTCCAGCCGCTCGTTGTTCTCCGCGTTGGCGATCGCGCTAGCGAGCACCTTGTACACCTGCTCGCTCGCAGCCTGCGGCGCGAACTGCAGCACCGTTAGCGCCTCCTTCGCGGGCAGGCCGCGGACGAGGTTGACCACCCGGCGCGCCTTCATCGGCGAGATGCGCACGTGCCGCGCAACCGCCCGCGCGCCCGGAAGCACCGGAGCGTCGCCCTTTCCTGGCATCGCTGTAACCCCTTGTTCCCTCTATCCGTATGCCTGGCGGCGTCAGCGCCGACGGCTCTTCCGGTCGTCCTTCTCGTGACCCTTGAACGTGCGGGTCAGCGCGAACTCGCCGAGCTTGTGCCCGACCATCGCCTCGGTCACGAACACCGGGACGTGCTTGCGTCCGTCGTGCACGGCGATCGTGTGCCCGAGCATCTCGGGGATGATCGTCGAGCGCCGCGACCAGGTCTTGATCACGTTCTTCGAGCCCTTGTCGTTCTGCACTTCCACCTTCTTGAGCAGGTGGTCGTCTACGAACGGGCCCTTCTTGAGGCTGCGAGGCATGTCTTATCTCCCTCAGCCGCGCTTACGCGTGGCGTAGCGGCGGCGGACGATCAGCTTGTCGCTCGGCTGGCCCTTACGGCGGGTGCGGCCCTCGGGCTTACCCTGCGGGTTGACCGGGTGGCGACCACCGGAGGTCTTACCCTCACCACCACCGTGCGGGTGGTCGACCGGGTTCATGGCGACACCACGGACGGTCGGGCGCTTGCCCTTCCACCGCATACGGCCGGCCTTACCCCAGTTGATGTTCGACTGGTCGGCGTTGCCGATCTCGCCGACGCTCGCGCGGCAGCGCACGTCCACCCGCCGGATCTCGCCGGACGGCATACGCAGGGTCGCGTACGCGCCCTCACGGCCGAGCAGCTGGATGCCGACGCCGGCGGAACGGGCCAGCTTGGCCCCGCCGCCCGGACGCAGCTCCACGTTGTGGATCGTGGTACCGACCGGGATGTTGCGCAGCGGCAGGTTGTTACCCGGCTTGATGTCGGCGCCCGGACCGGACTCGACGCGGTCGCCCTGCTTCATGTCCTTCGGCGCGATGATGTACCGCTTCTCGCCGTCGGCGTAGTGCAGCAGCGCGATGCGCGCCGTGCGGTTCGGGTCGTACTCGATGTGAGCGACCTTCGCCGGCACGCCGTCCTTGTCGACCCGCTTGAAGTCGATCAGACGGTACTGGCGCTTGTGACCGCCACCGTGGTGCCGCGTGGTGATCCGGCCGTGGGCGTTACGCCCGCCCTTCTTCGGCAGCGGAGCCAGCAGCGACTTCTCCGGCGTGGACCGGGTGATCTCGGCGAAGTCGGCGACGCTGGAGCCACGTCGGCCCGGCGTCGTCGGCTTGTACTTACGGATAGCCATTGTCTACACCCCTCAGCTGACCGGGCCGCCGAAGGCCTCGATACGGTCACCGTCAGCCAGCTTCACGATCGCCCGCTTGGTCGCCTTGCGCTGACCGAAGCCGGTCTTGGTGCGCTTGCGCTTGCCCTGGCGGTTGAGCGTGTTGACCGTCAGGACGCGGACGTCGAAGATCTGCTGGATAGCGATCTTGATCTCGGTCTTGTTCGCGTCCGGGTGCACCAGGAAGGTGTACCAGTTCCGGTTCAGCTCGCTGTAGCTCTTCTCCGAGACGACCGGCGCCACGATGATGTCGCGCGGGTCGGCGATCGTGCTCACTTGCCACCCTCCTCGGTGGTCTCGGCGGGCACGCCCAGGAACTCGTCCAGGGCGTCCTTGGTGAAGACCACGTCGTCGGCCACCAGCACGTCGTACGTGTTCAGCTGGCCGGACTCGATCAGGTGCACCCGCGGCTCGTTGCGCAGCGACACCCAGTTCAGCTCGTCGGTGCTGCTCAGCACGACGAGAACCCGACGGGCCTCGGTGAGCTTGGTCAGCGTGGCCAGTGCGGCCTTGGTCGACGGCTTCTCGCCCGAGACGAACGCCTCGACGACGTGCACCTGCCCGGCGCGTGCCCGGTCCGAGAGGGCACCGCGGAGCGCGGCGGCCTTCATCTTCTTCGGGGTCCGCTGGCTGTAGTCGCGCGGCACGGGACCGTGCACCACGCCACCGCCGGCGAACTGCGGCGCGCGGATCGAGCCCTGCCGGGCGCGACCGGTGCCCTTCTGCTTGTACGGCTTCTTGCCGCCACCGGCGACCTCGCCGCGGGTCTTGGCCTTGTGCGTGCCCTGTCGGGCCGCCGCGAGCTGGGCCACCACGACCTGGTGCATCAGCGCGACGTTGGCCTGCACGTCGAAGATGTCAGCCGGCAGCTCGACGGAGCCGCTGGTGCTGCCTTCGACGGTGCGCACGTCAACGGTGGTCACTTGGCCGCACCGCCCTTCTTCACCTTGCTCTTGGCCGCGGTACGGACCAGAACGAGCGCGCCCTTGGGACCAGGAATGGCACCCCGGACGAGCAGCAGGTTGTTCTCGGTGTCGACCGCCTGGACGGTGAGGTTCTGCACGGTGTAGCGCACGCCACCCATGCGGCCGGCCATCCGGGTGCCCTTGAAGACACGACCCGGGGTGGCGCAGGCGCCGATGGAGCCGGGCGAGCGGTGCTTGCGCTCGACACCGTGGCTGGCGCGCAGACCGTGGAAGCCGTGACGCTTCATCGGGCCGGCGTAGCCCTTGCCCTTGGTCTTGCCGGTGACGTCGATCGTGACGCCGACCGGGAACTCCTCGACCGTGACCTCCTGGCCCAGCGAGTATTCCCCGGCGTCCGTGGTGCGCAGCTCGACGATGTGCCGGCGCGGCGCCACGTCCGCCTTCGCGTAGTGCCCGCTGATCGGCTTCTTGACCTTGCGCGGGTCGATCGTGCCGTACGCGAGCTGGACCGCGGAGTAACCGTCCTTCTCGGCGCTACGAACCTGGCTGATGACGCACGGGCCGGCCTCGACCACGGTCACGGGAACAACCTTGTTGTTGTCCCAGACCTGGGTCATGCCGAGCTTGGCGCCCAGGATCCCCTTGACTTGCCTGTCCATTTGTCCGGTCCCTACAGCTTGATCTCGATGTC
The DNA here is from genome assembly GCF_049841615.1 of Micromonospora sp. DT63. Classification (NCBI taxonomy): domain Bacteria; kingdom Bacillati; phylum Actinomycetota; class Actinomycetes; order Micromonosporales; family Micromonosporaceae; genus Micromonospora; species Micromonospora sp. DT63. Next base: position 608,237 of record NZ_JBNCKQ010000002.1, read on the forward strand.
GACGCCAGCCGGCAGGTCGAGGCGCATGAGCGAGTCGACCGTCTTCGGGGTCGGGTCGATGATGTCGATCAGCCGCTTGTGCGTGCGCATCTCGAAGTGCTCGCGCGAGTCCTTGTACTTGTGCGGCGAGCGGATAACGCAGAAACGGTTGATCTCCGTGGGCAGCGGCACCGGGCCCGCGACCTGCGCCCCGGTGCGCGTCACCGTCTCGACGATCTTCCGAGCCGAGGAGTCGACGACCTCGTGGTCATAGGCCTTGAGCCGGATGCGGATCTTCTGTCCCGCCATGGTGGCTTCTGTTCCTTCTCTCGATGCCGCTGTGTTGCGGGCGCCTGTACCGGCTGGCACAGGCCCACTTCGCCGACCCCCGCGGTCGGGCGTGTCGCGCCCTCGGGCCGGGCTCCGCCCCGTGGTTCCGGAGTGGTGCTGACCGCGCGGTGGGTCAAGGCGCCGATCGCATTACCGCGACCTGAACGCCGTGCGAGGGTGGTTGGCGACTGGGCCGCCAACCACCCTACGCTCGACTGTCTCGCCACCCGGAGGTTCAGCGAAAGCCGAACACAGGCGACGAACTGTCGTTACGCAACCTGACTAGTATGCCGCACGACCGGCGGCGGGTCTAATCGGGGTTACCTAGCTCACTTGATGATCTTGGTGACGAACCCGGCGCCGACGGTGCGGCCACCCTCGCGGATCGCGAACTTGAGGTTGTCCTCCATGGCGATGGGCTGGATCAGCTTCACCGACATGGTGGTGTTGTCACCCGGCATGACCATCTCGGTGCCCTCGGGGAGGGTGACGACACCGGTGACGTCCGTGGTCCGGAAGTAGAACTGCGGACGGTAGTTCTGGAAGAACGGGGTGTGCCGGCCGCCCTCCTCCTTGGAGAGGATGTAGACCGTCGCCTCGAACTCCGTGTGCGGGGTCGTGGTGCCCGGCTTGACGACCACCATGCCGCGCTCGACGTCCTCGCGCTTGATGCCACGCAGCAGCAGACCGACGTTCTCGCCCGCGCGGGCCTCGTCGAGCAGCTTGCGGAACATCTCGATGCCGGTGCAGACCGTCTTCTGCGACTTCTCGCGGATACCGACGATCTCCACCTCCTCGTTCGGCTTGAGGATGCCGCGCTCGGCGCGACCCGTGACGACGGTGCCACGACCGGTGATCGTGAAGACGTCCTCGATCGGCATGAGGAACGGCCGCTCGGTCTCACGCTCCGGCTGCGGGATCGCGGTGTCGACCGCGGTCATCAGGTCCAGGAGCTTGCCGGTCCACTCGGGGTCACCCTCGAGGGCCTTCAGCGCCGAAACCCGAACGACCGGCAGGTCGTCACCCGGGTACTCCTGCGAGGAGAGCAGCTCACGGACCTCGAGCTCGACGAGCTCCAGGAGCTCCTCGTCGTCGACCATGTCGCTCTTGTTGAGCGCCACGACGATGTACGGCACGCCAACCTGACGCGCGAGCAGCACGTGCTCACGGGTCTGCGGCATCGGGCCGTCGGTCGCCGCGACCACCAGGATCGCGCCGTCCATCTGCGCGGCACCGGTGATCATGTTCTTGATGTAGTCCGCGTGGCCGGGGCAGTCGACGTGCGCGTAGTGCCGCGCCTCGGTCTGGTACTCGACGTGCGCGATCGAGATCGTGATACCGCGGGCCTTCTCCTCCGGCGCCTTGTCGATCTCGTCGAACGGCGTGTAGGGGTTCAGGTCGGGGTACTGGTCGTGCAGGACCTTGGTGATGGCCGCCGTCAGCGTCGTCTTACCGTGGTCGATGTGACCAATGGTGCCGATGTTGACGTGCGGCTTAGTCCGCTCGAACTTCGCCTTCGCCACTGGTGTCCTCCTGTGGACTTCTTGGTTCGTACGCCCGGCGCGCCGGTCGGCGCTTAGGACTCTGTCGACAGCCTTTCCGGCCTGACGGCCGGAGAGCTTTTGTGGGTTCTGCGGCGATGAAGCCTACAGGCCCGGTCTCACGCGATCCGATCGTGGTGGCCGCGGGCGGGTGAAGCCACCCGCGACCGACCACGAATCACCTGCTCAGGGGACGTTACTCGCCCGTCGCCTTGGCGATGATCTCCTTCGCCACGCTCTGCGGAACCTCGGCGTAGGAGTCGAACTGCATGCTGTAGCTAGCCCGGCCCTGGGTCTTCGACCGCAGGTCGCCGACGTAGCCGAACATCTCCGACAACGGCACCAGAGCCCTCACGATGCGGGCGCCGCTGCGCTCCTCCATCGCCTGGATGATGCCGCGGCGGGAGTTGAGGTCGCCGATGACGTCACCCATGTTCTCCTCAGGAGTGGTGACCTCAACGGCCATCATCGGCTCGAGCAGTGCGGGGTCGGCCTTGCGGGCCGCGTCCTTCATCACCATCGAGCCGGCGATCTTGAATGCCATTTCCGACGAGTCGACCTCGTGGTACTGGCCGTCCAGCAGGGTCAGCTTCACACCGACCAGCGGGAAGCCGGCCAGGATGCCGTACTGCATGGCGTCCTGGGCGCCGGCGTCCACCGACGGGATGAACTCCCGCGGGATGCGGCCACCGCTGACGGCGTTGGCGAACTCGTAGGTCGGCGAGTCGTTGTCCAGCGGAAGCGGCTCGACGCTCACGATGACGCGGGCGTACTGGCCGGAACCACCGGTCTGCTTCTTGTGGGTGTACTCGACCTTGTCCACCTTGCGGCGGATGGTCTCGCGGTACGCCACCTGGGGCTTGCCGACGTTGGCCTCGACGTTGAACTCGCGGCGCATCCGGTCGACCAGGATGTCCAGGTGCAGCTCACCCATGCCGGAGATGACCGTCTGACCGGTCTCCTCGTCCAGCTGGACGCGGAAGGTCGGGTCCTCCTCGGCCAGGCGCTGGATCGCCGTACCCAGCTTCTCCTGGTCGGACTTGGTCTTCGGCTCGATCGCCACCGAGATGACCGGCTCCGGGAAGGTCATCGACTCCAGGATGACCGGGTTCGCCGGGTCGGAGAGCGTGTCGCCGGTGGTGGTCTGCTTCAGACCCTGAACGGCGATGATGTCGCCGGCCTGCGCCGACGGACGCTCTTCACGCTTGTTGGCGTGCATCTGGTAGATCTTGCCGATCCGCTCCTTGCGGTCCTTGGTGGAGTTGACCACCTGGGATCCGGAATCGAGCGTGCCGGAGTAGACCCGGACGTAGGTGAGCTTGCCCAGGTGCTTGTCCGTCTGGATCTTGAAGGCCAGGCCGGAGAAGGGCTCCGAGTTGGACGGCTTGCGCAGCAGCGGGGTCTCGCCGTCGGTGGCCGTACCCTCGATCGCCGGAACGTCCAGCGGCGACGGCAGGAAGTCGACCACGGCGTCGAGCATGGGCTGGACGCCCTTGTTCTTGAACGCCGAGCCGCACAGCACCGGGTTGGCCTTGCCGGCGATGGTGGCACGCCGGATGGCGGCCTTGATCTCCTCGACGGAGACCTCCTCGCCTTCCAGGTACTTCTCCATCACCGAGTCGTCGACGTCGGCGAGGGTCTCCATCAGCTTCTCGCGCCACTCGGCCGCGGAGTCGGCCAGCTCGGCCGGGATCTCCTCGATCGCGTAGTCCTCACCCTTCTGGGTCTCCCCGCGCCAGGTGAGAGCGCGCATGCCGACCAGGTCGACGACACCGATGTGGTCGCCCTCGAGCCCGATCGGGATCTGGAGCACCAGCGGGGTGGCGTTCAGCCGGTCGATCATCATCTGCACGCAGCGGAAGAAGTCGGCGCCGGTCCGGTCGAGCTTGTTGACGAAGCACATCCGCGGGACGTTGTACTTGTCGGCCTGCCGCCAGACGTTCTCGGTCTGCGGCTCCACGCCGGCGACACCGTCGTAGACCGCGACCGCACCATCCAGCACACGCAGCGACCGCTCGACCTCGACCGTGAAGTCGACGTGGCCAGGCGTGTCGATGATCTGGATCGTGTGGCCCTTCCACTCACACTTGGTAGCAGCGGAGGTGATGGTGATACCACGCTCCTGCTCCTGCTCCATCCAGTCCATGACGGCAGCGCCCTCGTGGACCTCACCGATCTTGTACGTGATGCCGGTGTAGAACAGGATTCGCTCGGTGGTCGTGGTCTTACCGGCATCGATGTGCGCCATGATGCCGATGTTGCGTACGTTGGCGAGCGCGTCTGCGGCGGCCACTTCAATCCCTACTTATCGTCGTCTCGACTCAACTGGTGGCGGTTCCGGCGCCCGGTGGGGCGCCGGAACCAGGGTGTTACCAGCGGTAGTGCGCGAAGGCCTTGTTGGACTCGGCCATCTTGTGCGTGTCCTCGCGCCGCTTGACGGCGGCACCGAGGCCGTTGCTCGCGTCCAGCAGCTCATTCATCAGCCGCTCGACCATGGTCTTCTCGCGACGGGCGCGGGAGTAGGTGACCAGCCAGCGCAGGCCCAGGGTGGTCGCCCGGGTGGGGCGGACCTCGACCGGAACCTGGTAGGTGGCGCCACCGACACGACGGCTGCGCACCTCGAGGGTCGGCTTGACGTTGTCCATCGCCCGCTTGAGGGTGACGACCGGGTCGGTGCCGGACTTCTCGCGGCAGCCCTCGAGGGCCGCGTACACGATCGACTCGGCGAGCTGACGCTTGCCGCGGAGCAGGATCTTGTTCACCAGCTGGGTGACCAGCGGCGAGTTGTACACCGGGTCAGCGACCAGTGGCCGCCGCGGAGCGGGTCCTTTACGCGGCATGTCAGCTCTTCTCCTTCTTCGCGCCGTAACGGCTGCGCGCCTGCTTGCGGTTGCGGACACCCTGGGTGTCCAGCGAGCCGCGGACGATCTTGTAACGCACGCCGGGGAGGTCCTTCACCCGGCCGCCGCGAACGAGCACGATCGAGTGCTCCTGCAGGTTGTGACCGACGCCCGGGATGTAGGCGGTCACCTCGATCTGGCTGCTGAGCTTCACACGAGCGACCTTGCGCAGCGCGGAGTTCGGCTTCTTCGGAGTGGTGGTGTACACGCGGGTGCACACGCCGCGCCGCTGGGGGGACCCCTTGAGCGCCGGGGTCTTGGTCTTGGTCGTCTTGGCCTGACGGCCCTTTCGGACCAGCTGCTGGATGGTGGGCACCGGGTTTCTCCGCTCCCTTCGGCCGCTGCACGCGGCCGCGCCGTCTGCTCGTTAGCCGGCCTGATGACCGGCTCTCCTACATTCCGACCAGGGTCACCTTGCGGAGGCCCCGGCACCCGCGGTCGGGCGTGTCGCCCAACTCACGGTCCCGGTGCGGACGCTTTCGCAGGCGTACCGGGTTTCTGTCACCGGCACGCGGATCGCCCCGCCCCGGATCTCTGGCTTGTCGTGCCGCCGTCCGGAATCCGGAACCAGCGCACGCACGAGTTGCCCGGGCACGCCCGGGCACAAGGGGAAAGAGTACCTACCACAGCCGCCCAGGTCAAAACGGAATGGGTCGGCGACTGTCTCACACTCGCCGGCCGGATCTCGTCCCGCCTCGTCGCCCGCGATGGGCACCTACGGACACAAGTGTACCGGCTTCCCCGCCGGACCACCCGTCGCCCCCGGGCAGGCACCGCAGACCCGGTGCACGGCCTCACGTCAGGGTGATCAGCAACGCCAGACCCAGACCCAGCAGGCTGAGCAGCGCACCCGCCGCACCGCAGCTGATGCCCGCCACCGCCAGCCCGCGCCCGGTGAACCGTACCGCCGACGGCGCGGCCGGCCGGCTGATCTGCCGCCGGCCCAGCAGACCGATGACGATTGCCGCCACCCCCGCCAGGACCCCCAGCACGGTGAAGGCGCCGGACGCCCAGACGCCCCCGTCGTTGCCGAAAGCCACCCCGAAACAGATCACCAGGAGCGAGACCAGGATCGACGCGATGCCCGCCACCAGCGCCCCGGTCGCCAGTCCGGAGGTGACCGGCGGCACATCCAGGTGCACCACGCCGAACGGCGTACCCGGCACCGCCTCCACCCGCTTCGGCGGCCGCCGCTGGTCGTCGGTGGGCGGAGGCACCGGTCGGGCGGGAGCCACACCCCACCCGGGCGACTGGCCCTGCGCCGGCTGACCCCAACCCCCGGGCGCACCAGGCCCCGACGGCGGCTGACCCCAGCCGGGCGGCGCACCGACCCCCGACTGCGGGTGCCCCCAACCCCCCGGCGCACCAGGCCCGGACGGCTGCTGACCCCAGCCCGCCGGCGCACCAGGGCCCGACGGCGGCTGACCCCATGCCTGCGGCAGCGGCGCCCCGGAAGCGGGATGGGGCTGGCCGTATCCGGGCGGATAGACCCCGCCCCACTCGGCAGTGGGCGGACCCCACGCGGGCGCGGGCGGCGCACCCCAACCCGACGGCGGCGTACCCGGATCGGGAACGTCGGCGGGTGGGGCGGGCTGCCCGTCCGGATCGGGTTGCGCCCGGTCGTTCGGTGCGGAGGGGGCCGGGCTCGCGGCCGGCGCGTCAGGATGCCCCGCCGGCTCATCCGCCGGGGGCCGCGCCGGTTCCGTCACGAGGTCCTCCTGTCGACAGGGCCGCCAATCGCCGCGCGGCGGACACCGGCCAGGCTACCGCCGCAAGCGGCGCCGTTCGCGCTGGGCGTGGCCGGTGGAACGGTCAGTCCATGTTCGCCGGGTAGTCGTGGCCGAACGGCGTGCCAGCCACCCGAACCACCCCGATCACCACGGCGACGACCACGCTCACCGCGACCAGGATGAGGCCGATCCAGGCCAATCGCTCCCCCTGCCGCAGCCAGACGCCGCCGGTCAGGAAACCCCCCGAGGCGTACGCCTCCCGGCGGGCCTGGCGGGCCAGTTGCAGCGCGACCGTCGCCGGCACCACCCCGCCGATGAACAGCCCGGTCAGCATGCCCAGCAGCCCCAGCGCGAACACCGCGCGCGCCTTCGTGGCACGGGCCGGGTCCGGATCCAGCGGGTGGCGCAGGCCCTGGGACGCGACGGACACCTGTCCGGGTGCGGTCGTCATGCCTCCATCATGCCCAACCCGGTCGACGGGCGGGTCGGTCCGGACACGACGAGGCCCCCGGCAGGTGCCGGGGGCCTCGTCGGTGTTCAGTGCTTAGCGGTACGACCCGAAGTCGAAGTCGTCCAGCGGCACAGCCTGCCCGCTGGCCGGCCCGAACCCGTAGTCGGTCTCCGGGTAGCCGGTCATCGAGTAGACCTTGGCCTTGGCCTCCTCGGTCGGCTCGACCCGGACGTTGCGGTACTTGCTGATGCCCGTACCGGCCGGGATGAGCTTACCGATGATCACGTTCTCCTTGAGGCCGACCAGCGAGTCGCTGCGCGAGTTGATCGCAGCGTCGGTCAGCACCCGGGTGGTCTCCTGGAAGGAGGCCGCGGAGAGCCAGGAGTCGGTGGCCAGCGAGGCCTTGGTGATACCCATCAGCACCGGACGGCCGGCGGCGGGCTCGCCACCCTCCGACACGAGTCGGCGGTTCTCCGACTCGAACAGCGCCCGGTCGACGAGCACACCCGGCAGGAACTCGGTCGAGCCGGAGTCGATGACCGTCACCCGCTTGAGCATCTGGCGGATGATGATCTCGATGTGCTTGTCGTGGATGAGCACACCCTGCGAGCGGTAGACCTCCTGGACCTCACTGGTCAGGTGGACCTGGACCGCCCGCGGACCCATGATCCGCAGCAGCTCGTGCGGGTCGATGGTGCCCTCGGTCAGCTTCTCGCCGACCGCGACGTGACCGCCGTCGTGGGTCCGGAGCTTGACGCGCTTCGAGATCTTGTCGTACACGATCTCGTCGCTGCCGTCGTCCGGCACCACGATGATCTTCCGCGAGCGCTCGCCGTCCTCGATCCGGATCCGACCCGGGGTGTCGGCGATGGGCGCCTTACCCTTCGGGACCCGAGCCTCGAAGATTTCCTGGACACGCGGCAGACCCTGGGTGATGTCCTCACCCGCGACACCACCGGTGTGGAAGGTACGCATCGTCAGCTGCGTGCCCGGCTCACCGATGGACTGGGCGGCGATGATGCCGACAGCCTCACCGATGTCGACCGACTTGCCGGTCGGCAGCGAACGGCCGTAGCAGGCCGCGCAGACGCCCAGCTTCGACTCGCAGGTGAGCACGCTGCGCACCCGGACCGTCTCCACGCCGGCGGCGACGATCTTGTCGACCCCGATGGAGTTGATGTCCTGGCCGCGCTCGGCCACCACTGTGCCGTCCGGCCCCTTGATGTCGTCGGCCAGGGTCCGGGCGTGCACGCTGGTCTCGGCGTGGGTGTGGACGACGAGCTTGCCGTCCAGCTTCTCGCCGATCTGCATCGGGATCGCCCGGTCGGTGCCGCAGTCCTCCTCGCGGATGATCACGTCCTGCGAGACGTCCACCAGACGACGGGTCAGGTAACCCGAGTCGGCGGTCCGCAGGGCGGTGTCCGCGAGACCCTTACGGGCACCGTGCGTGGAGATGAAGTACTCCAGCACGGACAGACCCTCCCGGTAGCTGGCCTTGATCGGCCGCGGGATGATCTCGCCCTTCGGGTTGGCCACCAGACCACGGATCGCCGCAATCTGCCGGAGCTGGAGCAGGTTACCGCGGGCACCCGAGTTGATCATCTTCCACAGTGGGTTCTCCTGCGGCAGCGCGGTGTCCATCTCCTTGGCGACCTCGTTGGTCGCCTTGGTCCAGATCTCGATGAGTTCGCCGCGACGCTCCTCGGCGGTCATCAGACCACGCTGGTACTGCTTGTCGATCCGGTCGGCTTCCTTCTCGTACTTCGCCAGGATCTCCGCCTTACGCGGCGGAGCGATGACGTCCTCCATGCCGATCGTCACGCCGGACCAGGTGGCCCAGTGGAAACCGGCCTCCTTGAGCCCGTCCAGGGTGGCGGCCAGCGCCACCTTGGGGAAGCGCTCGGCGAGGTCGTTGACGATCGCGGAGAGCTGACCCTTGCGGATCTCGTAGTTCACGAAGCGGTAGCCCTGCGGCAGCGTCTCGTTGAACAGCACCCGGCCCAGGGTGGTCTCCACGGTCAGCGGGTCACCCTCGACCCAGCCCTCCGGGGCGGTCCACGCCTCGGAGCCGGAGCCGTTGTCGACACCGACCACGCCACGCAGGCGGATCTTCACCGGCGCCTGCAGGTGCAGCTCGCCGTTGTCGAACGCCATCCGCGCCTCGGCGTCCGAGCTGAACGCCCGGCCCTCGCCCTTCTCACCGGCGGTGAGGTGGGTGAGGTGGTAGAGGCCGATGACCATGTCCTGCGTGGGCATGGTGACCGGCTTGCCGTCGGCCGGCTTGAGGATGTTGTTCGACGACAGCATCAGGATCCGCGCCTCGGCCTGGGCCTCGGCGGACAGCGGCACGTGCACCGCCATCTGGTCACCGTCGAAGTCGGCGTTGAACGCGGTGCAGACCAGCGGGTGGATCTGGATCGCCTTGCCCTCGACCAGCTGCGGCTCGAAGGCCTGGATGCCCAGGCGGTGCAGGGTCGGCGCCCGGTTGAGCAGCACCGGGTGCTCGCCGATGACCTCTTCCAGCACGTCCCACACGACCGGGCGCTGACGCTCGACCATCCGCTTGGCGGACTTGATGTTCTGCGCGTGGTTGAGGTCCACCAGCCGCTTCATCACGAAGGGCTTGAACAGCTCCAGCGCCATCTGCTTGGGCAGACCGCACTGGTGCAGCTTGAGCTTCGGGCCGACCACGATGACCGAACGGCCCGAGTAGTCGACGCGCTTGCCCAGCAGGTTCTGGCGGAACCGGCCCTGCTTGCCCTTGAGCATGTCGGACAGCGACTTGAGCGGGCGGTTACCCGGGCCGGTGACCGGCCGGCCGCGACGGCCGTTGTCGAACAGCGCGTCGACGGCCTCCTGGAGCATCCGCTTCTCGTTGTTGACGATGATCTCGGGTGCGCCGAGGTCGATCAGCCGCTTGAGGCGGTTGTTCCGGTTGATCACACGCCGGTACAGGTCGTTGAGGTCCGAGGTCGCGAAGCGGCCACCGTCGAGCTGCACCATCGGGCGCAGGTCCGGCGGGATGACCGGGACGCAGTCCAGCACCATGCCGAGCGGCGAGTTGCGAGTGTTCAGGAACGCCGCCACGACCTTGAGCCGCTTGAGCGCCCGGATCTTCCGCTGGCCCTTGCCGGACCGGATGGTCTCCCGCAGGCTCTCGGCCTCGGCGTCGAGGTCCATGTTCTGGACCAGCGCCTTGATCGCCTCCGCGCCCATGGAACCGGTGAAGTACTCACCGAACCGGTCGCGCAGCTCGCGGTAGAGCAGCTCGTCGGTGACCAGCTGCTTCGGCTCCAGCTTGCGGAAGGTGTCCAGCACCTCGTCCAGGCGGTCGATCTCGCGCTGGGCCCGGTCGCGGATCTGGCGCATCTCGCGCTCTCCGCCCTCCTTGACCTTGCGCCGGACGTCCGCCTTGGCACCCTCGGCCTCCAGCTCGGCCAGGTCGGCCTCGAGCTTGGCGGCCCGCTTCTCGATCTCCGAGTCGCGGCTGTTCTCGGACTGCCGCTTCTCGGCCAGGATCTCGTTCTCGATCGTCGAGAGGTCACGGTGACGCGACTCGGCGTCCACGCTCGTCACGACGTACGAGGCGAAGTAGATGATCTTTTCGAGGTCCTTGGGGGCGAGGTCCAGCAGGTAGCCCAGCCGACTCGGAACGCCCTTGAAGTACCAGATGTGGGTCACCGGAGCGGCGAGCTCGATGTGCCCCATCCGCTCACGACGGACCTTGGAGCGAGTCACCTCGACGCCGCAGCGCTCACAGATGATGCCCTTGAACCGGACGCGCTTGTACTTACCGCAGTAGCACTCCCAGTCCCGCTGCGGACCGAAGATCTTCTCGCAGAAGAGTCCGTCCTTCTCCGGCTTCAGGGTGCGGTAGTTGATCGTCTCAGGCTTCTTGACCTCGCCGTGCGACCACTGACGGATGTCGTCGGCGGTGGCGAGACCAATGCGCAGCTCGTCGAAGAAGTTGACGTCGAGCACTCTGTCCCCTATGTCGTCGTCTGTACTGCTAATTCTCGGGTGGGGTCGGGGGCCCGCGAGCCCGCCCCCCACCGCCCACCACAGACCGCTTCGACCCAGCTCGGCGCCCGCCGGGACAGGTCCAAGCCCCGCGCCGCCGCCGCCCCGAACACCACCGCGT
>NZ_JBNCKQ010000002.1:619318-626464 GCF_049841615.1 Micromonospora sp. DT63
TTCTCCCCCTGGCGCCCTTCGGTGTTTCTTGTTCCCGTGTGGGGGGGGGGGGGGGGGGGGCGCCCCCCCCCCCCCCCCCGACCGCTCACCTCAGACCTCTTCGACCGAGCTCGGCTCGCGCCGGGACAGGTCGATGCCCAGCTCCTCGGCGGCCCGGAACACCTCGTCGTCGGTCTCGCGCATCTCCAGGGCCACACCGTCGCTGGAGAGCACCTCAACGTTGAGGCACAGCGACTGCAGCTCCTTGAGCAGCACCTTGAACGACTCCGGGATGCCCGGCTCCGGGATGTTCTCGCCCTTGACGATGGCCTCGTAGACCTTCACGCGGCCGAGCACGTCGTCGGACTTGATCGTGAGCAGCTCCTGCAGGGCGTAGGCAGCGCCGTACGCCTGCATCGCCCAGCACTCCATCTCACCGAAGCGCTGACCACCGAACTGCGCCTTACCACCCAGCGGCTGCTGCGTGATCATCGAGTACGGTCCGGTCGAACGAGCGTGGATCTTGTCGTCGACCAGGTGGTTGAGCTTCAGGATGTAGACGTAGCCGACCGCGATCGGGTCGGGCAGCGGCTCGCCGGAACGACCGTCGAACAGCTGCGCCTTGCCGGTGCGCCCGATCAGCTGCTTGCCGTCCCGGTTGGGCAGGGTCGACTCGAGCAGACCGGAGATCTCCTCCTCGCGGGCACCGTCGAAGACCGGGGTGGCCACGTTGGTGTCACCCTCGGACTCGTGCGCGTCGATCGAGCGGAGCTGACGCTTCCATTCGGCGTCGTCACCCTCGACCTTCCACCCGGTCTTGGCGACCCAACCGAGGTGGGTCTCCAGCACCTGGCCGATGTTCATCCGGCTCGGCACGCCGAGCGGGTTGAGCACGATGTCGACCGGGGTGCCGTCCTCAAGGAACGGCATGTCCTCGATCGGCAGGATCTTCGAGATGACACCCTTGTTGCCGTGCCGGCCGGCGAGCTTGTCGCCGTCCTGGATCTTGCGCTTCTGGGCGACGTAGACCCGGACCAGCTCGTTGACACCCGGCGGCAACTCGTCGCCGTCCTCGCGGGAGAACGTGCGCACACCGATGACCGTGCCGGTCTCGCCGTGCGGCACCTTCAGCGAGGTGTCCCGAACCTCACGCGCCTTCTCACCGAAGATCGCGCGGAGCAGCCGCTCCTCCGGGGTCAGCTCGGTCTCGCCCTTGGGCGTGACCTTGCCGACCAGGATGTCGCCGGGGACGACCTCGGCGCCGATCCGGATGATGCCGCGCTCGTCGAGGTCAGCGAGCATTTCCTCGCTGACGTTCGGGATGTCGCGGGTGATCTCCTCCGGACCGAGCTTGGTGTCCCGGGCGTCGACCTCGTGCTCCTCGATGTGGATCGAGGTGAGCACGTCCTGCTGCACGAGGCGCTGCGACAGGATGATCGCGTCCTCGTAGTTGTGGCCCTCCCAGCACATGAACGCCACCAGCAGGTTGCGTCCGAGCGCCATCTCGCCCTCGTCGGTGCACGGACCGTCGGCGATGACCTGACCGGCCTCGACGCGGTCGCCCTCGAAGACGACCGGCTTCTGGTTGACGCAGGAGCCGGCGTTGGAGCGGCGGAACTTGTGCAGCAGGTACGTCCGGCGGTGGCCGTCATCCTGGTGGATGGTGACGTAGTCGGCGCAGAGATCCTCGATCACACCGCCGACCTCGGCGACAACCACGTCGCCGGCGTCGACAGCGGCCCGGTACTCCATGCCCGTACCCACGAGCGGCGCCTCGGCCTTGACCAGCGGCACCGCCTGGCGCTGCATGTTCGCGCCCATCAGTGCCCGGTTGGCGTCGTCGTGCTCGAGGAACGGGATCATGGCGGTCGCGACCGAGGTCATCTGCCGGGGCGAGACGTCCATGTAGTCGACGGCACCGGGGACGACGTCCTCGGTCTCGCCGCCCTTACGACGGCAGAGCACCCGCTCCTCGGCGAACGTGCCGTCCGCCTTCAGGCGCGCGTTGGCCTGGGCCTTGACGAACCGGTCCTCCTCGTCCGCGGTCAGGTAGTCGATCTGGTCGGTGACCCGACCCTCGACGACCTTCCGGTACGGCGTCTCGATGAAGCCGAACGGGTTGACCCGGGCGAAGGTGGACAGCGCGCCGATCAGGCCGATGTTCGGGCCTTCCGGCGTCTCGATCGGGCACATCCGGCCGTAGTGGGACGGGTGCACGTCGCGGACCTCGAAGCCGGCCCGCTCCCGGGACAGACCACCCGGGCCGAGCGCGCTCAGCCGACGCCGGTGGGTCAGGCCCGCCAGCGGGTTGGTCTGGTCCATGAACTGGGACAGCTGCGACGTACCGAAGAACTCCTTGATCGCCGCCACCACCGGGCGGATGTTGATCAGGGTCTGCGGGGTGATCGCCTCGACGTCCTGCGTGGTCATCCGCTCGCGGACGACCCGCTCCATGCGGGAGAGGCCGACCCGAACCTGGTTCTGGATCAGCTCACCCACGGTGCGCAGACGACGGTTGCCGAAGTGGTCGATGTCGTCGGCCTCGTAGCCGTCCTCACCGGCGTGCAGCCGGCACAGGTACTCCACGGTGGCGACGATGTCGTCCTCGGTCAGCGTGCCGGTGGTGATCGGCACGTCGACTTCCAGCTTCTTGTTGAACTTGTAGCGCCCGACCTTGGCGACGTCGTACCTCTTCGGGTTGAAGAAGAGGTTGTCGAGCAGGGTCTGGGCGTTCTCGCGCGTCGGCGGCTCGCCAGGGCGCAGCTTGCGGTAGATGTCGAGCAGGGCCTCGTCGGCGCCGGCGATGTGGTCCTTCTCGAGCGTGGTCATCATCAGCTCGGACCAGCCGAACCGCTCACGGATCCGCTCGGCCGACCATCCGATGGCCTTGAGCAGGACCGTGACGGCCTGCCGACGCTTGCGGTCGATGCGAACGCCGACCGTGTCGCGCTTGTCGATGTCGAACTCCAGCCAGGCACCCCGACTCGGGATGACCTTGACGCTGGAGAGGTCGCGGTCGGAGGTCTTGTCCGGCTGCTTGTCGAAGTACACGCCCGGGGACCGGACGAGCTGGCTGACCACGACGCGCTCGGTGCCGTTGATGACGAAGGTGCCCTTGGGCGTCATCATCGGGAAGTCACCCATGAACACCGTCTGGCTCTTGATCTCGCCAGTGGTGTTGTTGGTGAACTCCGCGGTCACGAAGAGCGGAGCGCAGTAGGTCAGGTCCTTCTCCTTGCACTCCTCGATCGAGGCCTTGACCTCGTCGAAGCGCGGCGCCGAGAAGGAAAGTGACATGGTGCCGGAGAAGTCCTCAATGGGACTGATCTCTTCAAGGATCTCCGCGAGACCCGAGCGTGCGTGCGGGTCGTCCGCCGACCGGCCCTGCCAAGCCTCGTTGCCGACGAGCCAGTCGAAGGACTCGTTCTGGATGGCAAGGAGGTTGGGGACCTCGAGGTGTTCGGTGATCCTGCCGAATGAAACTCGGCGGGGAGCGAATGCGCTCGACGTACGACTGGTCTTCGCAGGGCGGGAAGCTGCCAAGATGCGTCCTTCCGAGGACCGGTGCTGCAGAACGGCTGGTACGCGTGCACTCCAATGACCCCACCAGAAATATCCGTAAACGGACATTTCCGAGCAGGGGTCAAGTCGGAAGGCAGCGCAAACTAGCAGTGTAGCCGAGAGGCTAACCGCTGTCCAGCCCACCCCGCAGGTCGTTCGCGGAACGCGCCTCGGCCCCCGTAAACCGGGGTCTGCCGGGCCGCTCAGAACGCAACGTCCCCACTGGGCCGCTCGGGTTGCCGCGGCCGTTGGTGCCGCCGCTGTCATTACCCACGTCGTGGCCGTCGCAAGCGCGGTGTCTTGCTGGTGTTCAGCGTGCCTGGCAGCCCGGGGCCGCGTCAAGGGCCGGTATCCGGGTCGTCGGTTCTTTCCCACCTGGGGGCGACCGGGTCGGCTCGTCCGGTGGTCGCGCATCGACCATCGACGCCCAGCTCAGGACGGTTGTCGCCCGATCCACGAAACACGGCGGGCAGCGATCCGTGTCGGATCACCGCCCGCCGCGACGCGATCGTGTCCCGGCTCACTGAGCCGGGCACGCGCAGGTGGAACGTCAGGTCACTTGAGGGTGACCTTGGCGCCCTCACCCTCGAGCTTCGCCTTCGCCTTCTCGGCGGTCTCCTTGTTGACCTTCTCCAGGATGGCCTTCGGCGCGGACTCGACCGCGTCCTTGGCCTCCTTGAGGCCCAGGCCGGTCAGCTCACGCACGACCTTGATGACCTGGATCTTCTTGCCACCGTCAGCCTCGAGGACGACGTCGAACTCGTCCTTCTCCGGCTCGGCCTCGGCGGCGGCCGGAGCGCCACCGGCGGCGGCAACCGCGACCGGAGCCGCGGCGGTGACCTCGAAGGTGTCCTCGAACTGCTTCACGAACTCGGAGAGCTCGATCAGCGTCATCTCCTTGAACGCGTCGAGCAGCTCGTCGGTGCTGAGCTTCGCCATATCTGGCGTCCTTTCTAAAGGTTGTCTAAGAACGTGGGTGCGCCGCGCGGCCTCAGGCCGCCTCGGCGCCCTCCTGCTCGCGCTTCTTGTCCGCCAGGGCGGCCGCCGCACGGGCGGCCTTGGAGAGCGGAGCCTGGAACAGGGCCGCGGCCTTGCTCAGGTTGCCCTTCATCGCGCCGGCCAGCTTGGCCAGCAGCACCTCGCGGGACTCCAGGTCGGCGAGCTTCGTGACCTCGGCCGCGGAAATGGCCCTGCCCTCGAAGACACCGCCCTTGATGACGAGCTTCGGGTTGGCCTTCGCGAAGTCGCGAAGCCCCTTCGCCGCCTCGACGACGTCGCCCGAAACGAAAGTCAGCGCGGTAGGACCGGTGAACAGCTCGTCGAGGCCGTTGATACCCGCGTCCGTCGCGGCACGCTTCGCCAGCGTGTTCTTCGCGACCGTGTAGCTGGTCTCGGCGCCGAGCGAGCGCCGCAGCTGGGTGAGCTGGGAAACCGTCAGACCGCGGTACTCGGTCAGCACGGTGGCGCCCGCGTTGCGGAAGCTCTCGGTCAGCTCAGCGACGGCCGTGGCCTTGTCGGCCCGGATCGGCTTGTCCGCCATGTCCCTCCTCTCTCGTTACTCGAGGCTGGTCCCCGAAACGGCCGAAGCCGGAGCGGGGGCGGAGGCAGCACGACAACGAAAAGCCCCGGCGCAGGGCGCACGGGGCGAGGGCCGGCGGATCGTCACGGTCGGCGGACCATGCTCACTGCCGAGTTACGCTTGCCGCCCTACGCGGGTCGCCCGTTGTCGCGGGACCTTCGACCGTGCCGGAGCACGGTGACCAGCGGTCTCTGGGTGGTTCCTCATCCATGGAAACACGGATGACTGTTGAAGAGTACGCGCCCCCACTACGAGCGCCAAATCGCCCCCGGTGAGCCCGCTCACACCGACCGTGGCTGGTCAGCCCTGGGCCCGCCGCCGCCACAGGTAGCCGACGGTGACCGCCGCACTCCACGCCACCGCCCAGAGCGTGAGCCCGAGCAGGGTCAGGGCGGCGGCGTCACCCGCGGTCGTCCGCGCGGTGGCCATGATCGGCGGCACCAACCAGGGCGCCACCGAACCGCGCAGACCGAGCGCCACCGCGCCGACACCGCCGAGGGCCAGCACCGCCACGCCGTACGCGGCGCCGCCCACCGACGCCCGACTGGCCAGCGCGCCCAGGGCAACCGCCGCGGGTACGGCCAGCAGATGCGCCCACAGCCCCAGCGCGATGCCGACCGGCAGCGACCGGTCCCCCGGCTCGACCGGGCCGGTGACCCCGCCCACCAACCAGGGGAAGAGCAGCGCGATCGCCACCGCTACCAGCGCCGCCACGCCGGCCGCCAGGAGCCCGGCCAGGCGCTCCCGGGCCACCCCGACAGTCACCTGGGCGAGCCGGCGCTGCACGTCCGGCTCGATGTCCAGCAGGATCCTGGTCTGCCAGGCGAGCACCGGGAAGAGCACCACGGCCGAGACGCCGTACGCCTCGGCCGGCTGGGACCGGCCGCCGCCGTAGAGCGTGCCGAGCACGACGAGACCCGCGAGCAACGGCGCCAACGCCCGACCCGTCCGCAGGAAACCGGCCAGCCGCATCCGCACCAGGGCGGTCACCGGGCCTCCCCCGCCGCCTGCTCGACCGCGTCCGCGCCCGCGCCCTCGGGATGGTCGGGAGCCGGTTCGCCCGTCGGCCGCAGCGGTGCGGCAGCGGGTCGGGCCTGTGGTGCGGCGATGGAGGTGTCGGCGCGTACGCGAAGAATCTGGTGGCCCTCGGAGCGCAACCGGGCGACGGTGCTGGCGACCCGCGCGGCCGGCACCGCTACCTCGACCACCGCGATGGCCTCCTCGCCGGTCGGCGCGGTCTCCTCGGTCAGCACGCCTGCGGCCACCGACCAGCGGCGCGCGGCCGGCAGCCGGACCGTCTCCCCGCGGTGGTCGCTGACCAGGACCGTGCCGCCGTCGGCCAGCACCTCGTTGATCAGCTCGGGAACCAGCTCGCGGGTCGTGGCGTCGAGACCCTCCCACGGCTCGTCGAGCACCAGCAGGCCGGGTCGTCGCAGCATGGCCTGGGCGAGACCCACCTTCTGCGCGGTGCCCTTGGACAGCTCCGGAAGCCGCACCGAGCTGAACGCGTCCAGGCCGAGCCGCTGCGTCCAGGTGGTCACCGCCTTATCGGCGGCCGACCGCCCCAACCCGGCCACGCGGGCCATGCCGGTCAGGTAGCGAGAAACGGTGAAGGGCTGGTCGGCCGGAAAGCGCTCCGGCACCCAGCCCACCCGGACCGGCCGGTCGACGACCCGGCCCCGACCCGGCCGCAGCACCCCGGCGGCCACCTGGAGCAGCGTCGACTTGCCCACCCCGTTGCGGCCCAGGACGACCGCGACCTCACCCGGACCGATCCGCACGTCCACGTCCCGCAGCACCCACGGACCACGCCTGTGGTACCGCAACCAGACGTTCTCCAGCCGCATGCGGTCGAGCTTGCCACACCACAGACGCGCCGGGGCGGCCGCCCCCCCGGGGCGGGGCCCCCCCGGGGGGGGGGCCGGGGGGGGGGGGGGGGGGGGGGGGGGGTTGGGGGGGGGGGGGGGGGGGCGCGGCAGCCCGCGGACGATCCGGCGCAGCACCGGCAGCCGTGTCGACACCGACCG
>NZ_JBNCKQ010000002.1:626474-628069 GCF_049841615.1 Micromonospora sp. DT63
CGTGGGTTACCTCAACCCTCGCTTCTCCCGCCGCTGGGTGTCGCGCTGCCACCCCCCCGGCCGCGCGGGGGCGCCGCCACGTGCGTGGCGGCGCCCCGGTACGAGCGAGCTGTCGGCTCAGGCCTCGGCCTGGTCCTCACGGAGGTTCTTCACCAGGTTCGGGTCGACCGGAACACCCGGGCCCATGGTGGTGGTGAGGATGACCTTGCGGAGGTACTTGCCCTTGGCCGCGGACGGCTTGGCACGCAGCACCTCGTCGAGCACCGCCGCGTAGTTGTCCACCAGCTGGGTCTCCGTGAAGGAGGCCTTGCCGATGATCAGGTGCAGGTTGGAGTGCTTGTCCACCCGGAAGGTGATCTTGCCGCCCTTGATGTCCTGCACCGCCTTGGTGACGTCCATGGTCACCGTGCCGGTCTTCGGGTTCGGCATGAGACCGCGCGGGCCCAGGATCCGCGCGATCCGGCCGATCTTGGCCATCTGGTCCGGCGTGGCGATCGCCGCGTCGAAGTCGAGCCAACCACCCTGGATGCGGGCGACCAGCTCGTCGGTGCCCACCTCGTCCGCACCCGCCGCGGCGGCCTCTTCGGCCTTCGCGCCACCGGCGAACACGATCACGCGGGCGGTCTTACCGGTGCCGTGCGGCAGGTTGACCGTGCCGCGGACCATCTGGTCCGCCTTGCGGGGGTCGACGCCGAGGCGCATGGCGACCTCGACCGTGGCGTCGAACTTGACGTTGGTGGTCTCCTTGGCCAGCTTCACGGCCTCGGAGGGGGTGTAGAGCTTCGACCGGTCGATGACGTCGGCGGCCTTGCGGTAGCTCTTGCTGCGCTGCATTGCTGATTACTCCTGTGGTCTCTGGCGGGCCGCTCGGCGCGGGCCCTCCCACGGTCGGGTCGTCGGCGAGGCCGAACGTCAGTCGCTGACGGTGATGCCCATCGACCGGGCGGTGCCGGCGATGATCTTCTCGGCCTGGTCCAGGTCGTTGGCGTTGAGGTCGGCCATCTTCTTCTCGGCGATCTCACGCAGCTGGGCACGGCTCACCGAGCCGACCTTCTCGGCCTGCGGGACGCCCGAGCCCTTCTGCACACCGGCGGCCTTGATCAGCAGCCGGGCGGCAGGCGGGGTCTTCAGCACGAAGCTGAAGGACCGGTCCTCGAACACGCTGATCTCGGCGGGGACGATGTCGCCCCGCTGGGACTCGGTCTGCGCGTTGTAGGACTTGCAGAACTCCATGATGTTCACGCCGTGCTGGCCGAGCGCGGGGCCGACCGGCGGCGCCGGCGTGGCCTGGCCCGCCGGCAGCTGAAGCGTGAACGTCTTGACGAGCTTCTTCTTCGGAGGCATGTCACTTCCTGGGGCTTGGAGCTGGGAAAATGCGGCCGTCGCCGCCCTCGGGCGCGCACGGTCAGCGCGGTGCGACAGCGGCGACGTTCAAGAGTAGCGCAGGCCGCAGCCCGCTCGTCCGCCGAGGTCGAGCGGGAGGGCGTACGCCGACGTCGGGGGCGGGGCCGGGCCCCCCCCCCCGAGCCGGCCTATGGATGCGCCCGGGGTTGAGTTTAGAGACCACCGGGGCACCCCCCCCCAGCTAGAAACCC
>NZ_JBNCKQ010000002.1:628079-990898 GCF_049841615.1 Micromonospora sp. DT63
TTTACATTTGGCCCGCCGCCCCCCCCCCCACCGCCCGCGGTGGTGGTGGGGGGGGGGTTCCGCCGCGGGCGGGGGGGGGCGGGCCCCGCCGCCCACGACCGGTCAGATCTTGGCGACCTGGTTGAAGTTGAGCTCCACCGGGGTCTCCCGACCGAAGATCGACACCAGCACCTTGAGCTTCTGCTGGTCGGCGTTGATCTCGCTGATCGTGGCCGGCAGCGACGCGAACGCGCCGTCGGTGACGGTGACCGAGTCGCCGACCTCGAAGTCGAGGACCTTGATCTCCGGCTTGGCCTTCTTCTGCTCGGTCTCGACCGCCGGCGCCAGCCACTTCAGCACCTCGTCGAGCGAGAGCGGCGCCGGCCGGTCGGCCCGGTCGGTCGCGCCCACGAAGCCGGTCACGCCCGGGGTGTTGCGGACACACGAGTAGGACTCGGCGGTCAGCTCCATCCGGACGAGGATGTAGCCCGGGAAGACCTTGGCCTGGATCTGCGAACGCTTACCGTTCTTGACCTCGACCTCTTCCCGGGTCGGCACCTCGACCTGGTAGATGAAGTCCTCCATGTCGAGGCTCGTGATCCGGGTCTCGAGGTTGGTCTTCACCTTGTTCTCGTAACCGGCGTACGAGTGCACCACGTACCAGTCACCCGGGGCGTAGCGCAGCTTCTGCCGCAGCTCGGCGACCGGGTCGTACTCCTCGTCCGGCGCAGGCTCGGTGGTGGGGAACTCCGGCTCGCTGGCGGCCTCAACCGACTCGTCACCAGCCGCCGTCGCGACCGTGGACTGCTCGTCCACCGGTCCGGCGGTCTCGTCGTACTCAGGCACGCTCGCTCACTTCCGTCACTATCGGCTGGAGACAGCCGGTCAGTCCGAGTTGCCGAAGACGAACAACACGACCTTGGCGAAGCCGTAGTCCAGCACGCCCACGATCGTCAGCATCACCGCGACGAACGTGACCACCACGGCGGTGTACGTCAGCAACTCCTTGCGGGTCGGCCAGATGACCTTACGCAGTTCGGCAACGACCTCGCGGAAAAACCGGGCGATGCGGCCGAACACGCCCACCCGACCGGTTTCCGACCTCGTGGTCGGCCGGCTGTCCGCCGATTCCGCCCGGGCGCGGGACCGCGTCGCGGTGCCTCCCCGGGAAACCGGCTCGTCCGCGCCGGAGGCGTCGTCGTCGGCTACGTCGTCGACGATCTCGTCGTCGAGACGATCGTCGCCGGCGTCCTCGCCGCGCCGCTTGTTGTCGGCCACTTCGCCCTCCGTCGCGGAATCTCGGGTCGCACGCCGGGCGGCGTACGCGGCGCTGGTCACGCCGGCCGGGCCAAACCGTCCCGCGACGGGCCGCGGCCGGTGGATCAACCGGGGGTCCCGAATGCCTCGGAACCACCCCGCCGATGCCACCACCACGGGCCGGACGCCGCCTTGTCGGCGGCGCGACCCACGGGAACGGTCAGGCCTGAGGCGCAGGGGTGACAGGACTTGAACCTGCAGCCTGCGGTTTTGGAGACCGCTGCTCTGCCAATTGAGCTACACCCCTGTGCGGCAACACTCACCCCACGCGGTCACAGACGACCGTGCAGGGGTCACTTGCCCCACGGCGGACCAGTGTACGGGTAGGCACCCGACTTTCCCAACCGGTCTCCCCGCCACGCGTGGCGGACCCGGTTCAGCGTGCAATCCGGATGGTCGCCCGGGCCTGCGAGAGCACCTTGTCCCCCAGACAGGTCGCGGTCACATCGAGCCGGGTGAGGCCGTCCTCGGTCACCTCACGGACCCGCGCGGTCACCTCGATCTCGGTCCCCTGGTCGTCGTCGGGGACCGCCACCGGCCGGGTGAACCGAACCCCGTACTCGACCACCGCGTCGGGCGCCCCGGCCCACTCGGCGACCGCCCGGCCGACCAGGGCCATCGTGAACATGCCGTGCGCGATCACCCCGGGCAGCCCCACCTTCGTGGCGACCCGGTCGCTCCAGTGGATGGGGTTGAAGTCACCCGAGGCGCCGGCGTAGCGGACCAGGTCCGCCCGGGTCACCCGGAACGTCTTGGCTGGCAGTTCCATCTCAGCCCTCCCCGCGGATGACGTACCGGGCCCAGACGGCGACCACCGGTTCCCCGGCGACAGTGCTCACGTCGGTGCGGGTGGTCAGGAAGCCGTGCCCGCCCCGGTTGCTGACGTCCTCGATGGTGTTGGTGCAGACCAGCTCGTCGCCCGCGACCACCGGCCGGGTGTACGCGAACCGCTGGTCGCCGTGCACCAGCCGGCTGTAGTCCACACCCAGGGCCGGGTCCTCGATGATCTGACGGCTCGCCGCCATGGTGACGATCACCGGGAAGGTAGGCGGGGCGACCACGTCCGGGTGGCCCAGCGCCTGCGCCGCCACCGGGTCGTGGTGGGCCGCGTCGGTGGCGCCGATGGCCGTGGCGAACTCACGGATCTTTTCTCGGCCCACCTGGTAGGGGGCGGTCGGCGGATACGTCCGGCCGACGAAGGAAGGGTCCAGAGACATGCCGCGAACCTACACGGAAAGCACAATCGCCGATCTGGTCGGCAGGCGGCGGCTGAGCCGCGCCGTACCGGTCAGATCGGCGATTGAGGGCCTCGTCAACGGCCGGCGTGTGCCGGCCGGAGATCAGCGGGTCTCGCGGTGAACCGTGTGCCGGCCGTCGCGCGGGCAGAACTTCTTCAGCTCGATGCGGTCGGGGTCGTTCCGGCGGTTCTTGCGCGTGATGTAGTTGCGCTCCTTGCACTCCACACACGCCAAAGTGATCTTCGGCCGGACATCGGTAGCCTTCGCCACGGCGGAGTGCCTTCCTCGCTAACGGAAACAACTACGACGCGTCAGCCTAGACGCTGACTGCGCGGACATGCAAAGTGGGCGCCAGTGGCGCCCATCTCAACGACCACCGGGAACGAGCCCGGAAGACGAGAGTAGCGGTGGCCGGACTTGAACCGGCGACACAGCGATTATGAGCCGCTTGCTCTGCCATCTGAGCTACACCGCCGCGGTGGGTCCAGCTGAACCCTCGAGCCCCCTTACGGAATCGAACCGTAGACCTTCTCCTTACCATGGAGACGCTCTGCCGACTGAGCTAAGGGGGCCTGCGCGATCTCCCCGTGGGGCGCGCAGAAGTAGAATACACGGCACCGGTCGGCAGGTGAAATCGGATCCCCAGCGCCCGTGAATGCCCAGCTCAGGGCACCACGCGCAGGCGTGGAAGCTCCCCGCCGGAGATCGTCTCCGGGTCCGCCTGAGCACCGAACCAGGCGGCCAGTCGCTCGTACGGCAGCGGTCGACTGAACAGGAAGCCCTGGCCGATCTCGCACCCGATGTCCTGAAGGAGCTCCAGGGTCAGCTCGCTCTCCACACCCTCGGCGACCACCGCCAGGCCGAACTGCTGGGAGAGCGTCACCACCGCGTTCACGATCGCCAGGTCCCCGGGGTCGGTCGCCATGCCCTGCACGAAGGACCGGTCCACCTTCACCTCGTGCACCGGCAGCCGGCGCAGGTGGGCGAGCGAGGAGTCACCGGTGCCGAAGTCGTCCACCGACAGCCGGACGCCGAGATCGCGAAGCCGGCGCAGCGTCGGGATCGGCCGGTCCGTGCCGTCCAGGACCCCCGACTCGGTGATCTCCAGGGTGAGGCGCTGCGCCGGCACCCCGTACTCGGTCAGCAGCTCGTGCACCCGGTCCGGGAAGTGCTGGTCGGTGAGCGTGCGGGCGGCGAGGTTCACCGCGATGGGCAGCGGCTGGTTGGCCTCGGCCCAGTCCCGGCTGCGCCGCAGACCCTCGCGGAGCACCACCTCGGTGAGCCGACTCAACTGGCCGGTGTGCGCGGCAACCGCCACGAAGTCCTCGGGAGCTACGGTGCCGTGCGTCGGGTGCTCCCACCGGGCCAGGCACTCGACGCCGACCAGACGTCGGTCCCGCAGGGTCACCTTGGGCTGGAAGTAGACCTCCAGCTCGTTCTGGTCCAACGCCTGACGCAGGTCACCGGCGAGACCCAGCCGGCGCAACGACCGGGATTCCAGGCCCGGGTTGAACAACTGCACGCTGCCCGGCATCGACTTGGCGGCGTTCGCCGCCAGATCGACACGGAGCAGCAGGGTCGCGGCATCGCTGCCATGATCCGGGTGTACGGCGACCCCGACGGCCGTGTTCACGTCGAGGGTGAGCGCGTCGAAGACCATCTCGTCGCGGATCTGGTCGCGCAGTTGACCGGCCAGCTCCAGTGCCGCGTCGGCGTTCTCCAGACGCAGGGTCACCAGGAACTCGTCCCCACCGACGCGACCCACCAGGGCCGACGACGGGGCACTGGCCCGCAACCGGTTGGCGACCTCGACGAGGACCTTGTCCCCCGCCGCGTGGCCGAGGGACTCGTTGACCTGGCGCAGCCCGTCCACGTCGAAGAGCAGCAGTGCCACCACCTCGCCGGGCAGGCGGATCTTGAACGACTCGTCCAGCGCCCCGATGATCCGCCGCCGGTTGGGCAGACGCGTCAGGGTGTCGTGGTACGCGTCGTGCCGCAGCCGGTCGACCAGGCGGGAATTCTCCAGGGCGACCGCGGCCTGCGCACCCACCGTCTCGAAGAGGGGTATGTCGTTACGGACGAAGTAGTTGCTGTCGCCGAGACGATTGGCGACCTCCAGCGTGCCGATCACCGCCTGACCCGAACGGAGCGGGATCACGATCGCATCCTTGACCCGCTCCGCCGACAGGTCGGCACGAAGCTCGGCGTCGGTCGTCACGCCACGGCCGACAGCGACGGTACGGCCCTTGTCCCGGGCCCGTTGCCGCAGAGCCGCCGGGGTCCTGGCGACATCGAGCAGACCCGGCTGGTCGTTACGGGCCGTCAAGAGCACCTCTGGGTGGCGCCCCTGCTCGGGAAGCCAGAGCGTGGCGTACTCGGCCTGCATCAGCGCTCGTACGCGGCCGAGGAGCGCGTCCACCAGAGTGCCGTCCTGGCCGCTCCCGGCCACCGCCCGGCTCAACTCGTACATGTCGGTGAGAGTGCGGTGCTGCCGGAAGAACTGCGCGTACGAGCGGTAGACGAGGGCCAACGCGGCGACCAGCGCGGCCAACAGCAGAAGGGACCACCACGTCGTCTCGATCAGGATCAGGACGACAATTCCGCTGGCGATGTTGATGGCCGCCGCCAGCAGGGCCGGCGGATACGTGCGGAATGCCTCGCGGCCGGCCTGCCACCCCTGCAACAGGCTGTGCACGCCGGCCACCGAGATGATGCTCACCAGGTTGACCATGCTGGCGGCCGCGAAGAGCGACAGCCAGGCACCCGGGCCCACTCCCTGCACCGGCGGAAGCGCCTGGAGGACGAGGACGGCCAGCGAGGATCCCGCGGCGGCCCGGGCCACGTTGAACCAGAACTTGGTGGCGCCGAAGCGGTGCCGGAGGTGAGTGATGACGGCAGCGAGGGTGTAGATGGTGACGACCGTGAGCGGCCGCACCAGATAGAAGGCGAGAACCAGCGGGATCTCGGTGAGGGTCACGCCGACGGACTGGCGCCGAACCGTGAAGTTCAGGACCGGCAGCCCGGCGGCCACCATCGCGAGCAGGAGAGCCGACGCCAACGGCCAGTCCCCGAAGGGCTCCGGGGCGACCAGCCCAACGATCGTCGAACAGACGACGGCAAGGAACGCCATCGGCCCGGTGATCAACCAGGCGTGCTCCGTCGAGCGGAACCCAGCGCGGCCTCGACCCGCCATGCCCCACCCCCTCACGAGCCCCGCCGGATCACATCATCGGGTTTCGCTTGGTCAGCGGAAGGCGGGCATGTTCCAGATGACGTCCATGGTCTGCGCGTTCCCGTTGCCGAGAACGTCGCCTACGAAGACGCCACCAGCGATAGCGGCGAGGACAAAAAATGAGCCAAGCAGCCGGCCCAGCGTTCGACCAGACATGGTTGCTCCTGTCGGGGAAGCGTCACAGGGATGGTGGAGGTTCCACGATCGTGCCACACGCTCAGTACCCAGAAAAGCGGTGCGGGCCCGCCCCGCCCAGGCGGTGACAACATCGCACCGTTCGGGCACTCAGCCTCGATACGACGCGCCAGATCAGGACCTCTCCCTGCGCTATCGGCAGTTCGCCCAGCGCCTGATGCGACCTTCAGCACAATTCGCCCGGAGGCACACGAGGCCCCCAGGCGACGGCGCAGGTCACTCGCCGTGACCGTCCATGACGGACCGCCATCATCAACCCTCGCCGGCGCGGACATCGACCACCATACCCGGTCTCGATACCTACACAAGGGCCGCACAGACGCAAGGCCGCACGCCCACGAGGACGCGACAGGAACGTCGACGAGCCGGGGGCAGCCCCTGGGTCGCCCGCCGTCAGTCAATGTCGCTGCCGCCGGGACGGCACGTCGGGGCCCGGCCCCAGGCCCACGGCCGCCCAGGCCGGGACGTCAGGGCTTTCAAAGAGGTACGGCAGCACAGGAAGGGAGCAGGACGTGGCGCCAGATCGCCACAACCGTTTCGGTGACGCGGCAGCCACCCGGGGCCACTTCATCTCGACGTACGCGTGGCTGTGCGCGTACCAGGTGGTGGGGTTCTTGGTTTCTGGCCTCGGGGACCGGGCGGCCGGTGGCCGGGTCGAAGGGCTCCCCCGCGTTGAGGTAGTCATCGTGCGGTCGCCGTCGTCCGGACTGGTTGGCCCCGGCGCCGTGCTTATCGAGCACCGGAGCACGTCCGGACGAGACGACGTGATCGCTCGCCCCAGCGAGGAGGCGGTACCGCTGTTCTGGCGATTCATGATCGAAAAGTTCGGCGTTGCGCCGACGCGGTGAGACAGCCTGCCGTCGTCGGATGATCCCGAGGACCCGGGCCAACCGGGGCCCCTTCCCGCTCGCGACAACTGCGGCTTTCTCGTCAGCCGGCGAGCACCAGAACGCATCGTCGCCGCCGCAAAAGAGCCGTCAGCGGCAAGATCGACCTGCCCACCATCTGTCCGCCCACAATCAGTCGTCAACGGCCGGACCCGGCCAGATCAACGACAACGGCCCCCGATCAGCATCTCTGCTGGTCAGGGGCCGTGTCTGCACCTGGTGGCGGGTAGAGGATTCGAACCTCTGTAGCTTTCGCGACGGATTTACAGTCCGCTCCCATTGGCCGCTCGGGCAACCCGCCAGGGCACCCCACCGCGTCGTAACGCGGCGGCGGAAGCAAGGATAGCGGCTCACCCCGGGACCGACGCAACCGGGTACGGTCAGAGGGTCGTGCCGCTGGTCGGCGGCCGACGGCACGCCCGGACCGCCCGACAGCAGGAGCAGAAGCATGCCAGCGAACCCGTCATTCGACATCGTGAGCAAGGTCGACCGCCAGGAGGTCGACAACGCCCTTCGTCAGGCGGAGAAGGAGCTCTCGACGCGGTTCGACTTCCGCGGCACGGGCGCGGAGATCTCCTGGTCGGGCGAGGAGGCGATCGGCCTCCAGGCGGAGACCGAGGAGCGCGTCCTCGCCGCGCTGGACGTCTTCAAGGAGAAGCTGGTCAAGCGGAACATCTCGCTGAAGTCGCTGGACGCCGGCGAGGCACGCCCGTCCGGCAAGGTGTTCAAGATCGACTGCAAGGTGATCCAGGGCATCGAGACGGACAAGGCCAAGGCGATCAGCAAGAAGATCCGCGACGAGGGCCCCAAGGGCGTTCAGGCGCAGATCCAGGGCGATCAGCTGCGCGTGACCGGCAAGAAGCGGGACGACCTCCAGGCGGTCATCTCGCTGCTCAAGGGCGAGGACTTCGGCGTCGCTCTCCAGTTCACCAACTACCGGTAAGGGGAAGCGGCCGGGCGGGCCACGTTCCGTCGGCCTGCCCTGCACCCTCGCTGATCAGGCTGAGCCGGCAGTGAGTCCCTCGACGACGAGAGCCTGGACACCACGGAGCACGGCCGCCTCCTGCTCGTGCCCCACGCTGGCGGCGACAGCGGCCCAGTGCGCGGCGCACTCGGCGGCCAGCGCCCAGTCTCCGCAGGACAGGTGGGCGACGATCTCTTCGTCGTCCGGGGGCCAGTCGCCGGAGCCGGCGACGTCGGGCACCCAGTGGGCGATCTGGTCCCATCCTGCTCTGCGGATCGCGCTCGCCGCTGAGACGGTCTGGCGAGGATCGCCGTTCTCGGCCGCGACGCTGATCTCGCTGTCGAGCGCTCCGTCCAGGTGGCGCCACTGACGCGTGGTCATGCGCAGGCTGACCACCTTCTCCGGCTGGTCCATTCAGCCATCATCGTCGAACTCGGTCCGCGTCGGGCTCCCCGCTCGCCGCTGCGGCGGCAGCCCAGCGTCAGCGGACGACGGTGTACCAGTGCGCGGTCTCGCCCGGGATCGGCGCCAGCCGCACCCGCTCGCCGCCCGGGTCGTCGAACATGTGCACCCCGTCGCCGAGCAGCACCGGTGCGAAGAAGATCAGGATCTCGTCGAGCAGGCCGGCCCGGAGGCACTGCTTGGCGACGTCCGCGCCGAGGACGTTGACGTACTTGTCGCCGGCGGCGTCCTTGGCCCGGGCGACGGCGCTGTGCAGGTCGCCGACGAACGTGATGTCTGCGGGTGGGTCGGCGGGCGGTTGGTGGGTCAGGACGACCACGGGTCCGTGGTACCGGCCGCCGAACGCGCCCTCGCTGTCGGTGCCACGGTTCGGGTCGTCGCCGCCGAAGGTGCGGTTGCCGGCCAGGATGGCGCCGACGTTGGCCAGGACGCGGTCCGCCGTCGGGTTGTCGATCGTGAGGTGCTCGGTCAGCCAGGACATGTCGCCGCCGGGGCCGGCGATGTAGCCGTCGAGCGACGCGGTCGCGGAGTAGAGCAGCTTGGCCATTGTTCCCCCTGTCGAAGGTCGGTCTGGGACACATCCGACCTTGGCAGAAGGCACCGACAACCGCCGGAACCGCGGGAGAGGGGTCAGACCGGGACGGGGTCTTCGGCGCGTACCGCCGAGGCTTCTGCCCGGGCGATGGGCCCGGCGGGCAGCGCGGCGACCGCGGCCCCGACGGCCACCGCCACCCCGGCGAAGACGAAGGCCCACGGCACGCCCCCGGCGTAGTCCACGATCAGGCCGGCCACCGCGCCGCCGGCGGCGCTCGCCCCCACGGCAACCGTGACGACCCAGGTGTACGCCTCGTTCAGCATGCCGGCCGGGGCGATCCGGCCGACCAGCGTGTTCTCCAGAGTCAGTGCCGGCGCGATGGTGGCCCCACCGACGACCAGGGCCACGCCCAGCGCGAGCGGCGTGGGCATCACCGCGAACACCACGAAGGTGCCGGCCAGCGCGGCGAGCAGCAGGGCGAACTGGCGGGTCATGTTCGGCGCCGGCCGACGGACGCCGAACCAGAAGCCGCCGATCGCGCTGCCGACCCCCCAGACCGCCAGCAGCAGCCCGGCCAGACTTTCCGGGTCGTCGGTGGTGGCGTTGCCGGCGTACGCCGGAACGATCACACCGGCGGCGCCGAAGGCGATGCCCAGCCCGGCCACGCAGACAAGCAGGGCCGGAAAGCCGCCGACCCGCAGCGGACCGAGCCCACGGGCGTGGTGTTCGCGCGGGTGCGGACGCCACCCGCGCATCACGCGACCGAGGGCGACGGCGGTGGTGCCCACCAGGGTGACGACCGCTGCCCCGATCAGCGCGGCGGCCGCGTCGGCGACCAGCACGAAGCCGGCAACGAGCAGCGGGCCGAGCACGAACACGATCTCGAACAGTGAGGTCTCTGCGGCCAGGGCGGTGTTGCGCAGGGCGTACCGGCCGGAGGCGGGGCTCGTCAGTTCATTCCAGGCGCCGCGGATGGCGGCGGTGAGCGGCGGGTACGTCGCACCGGCGACGCCGGCCGTCAGGTAGATGGCGGCGAGGGCGTCGTCGCCCAGGCGGCTGGCCAGCAGCAGACCGATGAGCGCCAGCGGGTGGGCCACGGCGGTGACGAGCAGCACCGGGCTCGGGCCGACCCGGTCGGCGATCCGCCCGGCCACCGGGCTGAGCGCGGCGCCGGCGACGGCGTAGATGCCGCCGGCGACGGCGGCCAGCGCGTACCGGCCGGTCATCTGCTCGACCACCAGCAGCAGCGCCAGTGGCGTCATACCGATGCCGAGTCGCCCGATGATGCCGGTGACCAGCAGGATCGGCGCACCGGGGATCCGCCAGACACCCAGGTACTGGCGCAGTGCGGCCACGGGGGTACACCTCCGCTGGGACAGGTAACGGGTAGAAGCCCTGTCGACCCTAACTCCCGAGCTCAGGCCATGGATGGTCGATCCGCTCACACCAGCGCGGAGGTCGGGACTGACCGAGCGGTCACAAAGGGGGTAGGTTGCTGATCGAATTGGGTCCATACGCCGGCACCGCACGATGAGGCAGGAGGTCCGATGTCGGGGACTACCACCGCACCTCTGCGAGTCGAAATCTATTCCCTGTATGGCGACGCCAGACCCAGTGAAGCCGCCTCGCCCAGCCTGCGCGGCTCCCTGCCCGCCCGGGCCGTCCAACAGTGCCCGCCGGTCGCCGCCGCCTCGGGACTCGGCTGGTACGTCTACCCGCCAGCCGACTTCGCGCTGCGTTGGGACGGGCAGGACACCGAGTGGACCCTGCTGACGGAGAACGAGCCGGCCCAGTGGCGTTCGCTCGCCGGCGGTTACGACGGGAAGCTGCCCGACGCGGCCGACCAGTTGCAGGCGGCGCCGGAGCAGTTCCGCGGCGACCTGGACATCTTCGACAGGTATGGCGCCAGCATCCCGTTCCTCGACGCCGACCCGCGCGCCGCCAACACAGTGGAGCTGGTCACCGGCGTGGTCGCGCGTACCTCCCCGGGCTGGTGCCTCATGGCCCGGGGCACGCCGAACTGGCCCGCCCAGCGCGGCCTCCAGCTGTACGAGGGCGTAGTGGAGACCGACTGGTACACCTCGTTGCTGCCCACCATCCTGCGACTCACCGAGGCGGGGCAGGTGGTGCGCTTCTACCGGAACATCCCTCTCATGTGCCTGCAACCTGTGCACCGTTCGACGCTGGAGGCCTTCCGCAACGCCGAACTCGTCACGGGGGAAGGGCTGCCGGCGTGGCCGGAGGACGTCTGGTCGGACTTCGTGGCGCTGCGCCGCCGCCGCCAGGACCCGGAGATCCGCAGCAGCTACCGCCGGGAACAGTCCCGCCGGGTCCGGGAGAACGCCAACTATCAGCCGATCGGGGTAACGGAAGCGGACCAGCCAACCTGATGCCCACAACCGACGAGCAGCTCACGCCGCCCCCCGGTTACCGGGCACTGTTCCGGCATCCGGTCGCCTCGCGACTGGTCATCGCCCGGGGCATCTCGGAGCTGGGGGACTTCATAGGCTTGGCCGCACTGCTGCTGCTCGCCTACGACCAGACGAACTCCGTCCTCGGGCCAGCCGCGGTCTACGCCGCCCGCACCCTGCCCGCCCTGCTGGTCGCCACTGTCTTCAGCGGCTGGCTGGACGTTCCGGCCCGGCGTACCCTCCTGGTCTGGCTGTCAGTCGCCGGCGCGGCGCTGATCGCCGTGCCCGCGGTGGTCCCCCAGCCGGTCCCGGCAATCGTGGCGGCCGGCCTGCTCGGTGCCGTACGGGCCGCGTACGCGAGTGTCAACGTGGCCGTCGCCGCCGAGGCGGTGGACGCTCCGCTGCGGCTGCCGTTGTTCGGCCTCAGCGCCTTCGCCAACCAGTCGGGCCAGGTGGTCGGCCTGCTCGCGGGCGCAAGCCTGACCGTGGCCCTCGGATCCCGGGTGGCGCTCCTGGTCGACCTCGCCTCGTTCCTGATCGCCGCGGTCGTCCTGGCCGGACTGCCGAAGCGCCCCCACCGGGTACGCGGCAGGCGTCCACCGGCGACGGCGGGCATCCGGATCATCGCCGGCCATCCCGTGCTGCGGGGCGTCGCCCTGCTCACCCTGGCCACGGTGCTGTCCGGCGCGCTGCCGGAGACCCTCGCTCCCGACCTGGCCGCCGGGGCGTGGCGTCCCGCAGTGCTGGCGGCGTCGGCGCTGGGCGGGGCGGTCTTCGTCCTGGTGGTGGGCCGGTCCGGCTGGCTGGGTCGGCTGGCCGGCCAGGTGGCGGTCGCCGCGATGCTGGCCGGCGCGCTGCTGCTGACCGGTGTGCTGGTAGCCGTCGACGCGCCGCTGTGGGCGCTGACCGTGGGCAACGCGTTGATCGGCGCGGGCGGCGGCTGGTTGATCGGGGCGCAGGCCACGTTCGCCCGGATGGCCCCTCCGGAACGGATGGGGCAGGTCGAGGCGACGATCGTCGCGGCGAACATCGTCACCTCGGGGATCGGCATCTTCCTGCTGGGGAGCGTGGCCGCCGTGCTCTCGCCCGCCGCGTCGTACCTCACCGCGGGCGTGGTCCTGCTCGCCGTCGTGCTGCTGACCCGTCCGGACCGGCTGCCCGCACCGGAGTGACCCGGAGACGACTCCACCCGCGTCCGTGCGGGGACGCGGGTGGAGTACGGCGTGCGGCGGGTCAGCGCTGGAACTGCACGGGCCCCGAGTTGGCGGCCATCCGCTCCAGGCGGGCGACCCGGTCCTCCATCTTGGGGTGGGTGGAGAAGAGGGCGGCCACCGCGCCACCGGCGAACGGGTTGGCGATCATCAGGTGGGCGGTGCTGGTGAGCGTGCCCTGGGCGGGCAGCGGGCGTCGCCGGGCCACCGCGTCGATCTTGCGCAGGGCGCTGGCCAGGGCCAGCGGGTCCCGGCTCAGCTCGGCGCCCGACTGGTCGGCCTGGAACTCACGGCTGCGGCTGATCGCCAGCTGGATCACGGTGGCCGCGATCGGGCCGAGGATCAGGGTCAGCAGCAGGACGGCCGGGTTGGGCGAGTCCTCGTCGTCCCCACCGCCCAGCGGGATGAACCAGGCGATGTTGGCCAGGAAGGTGATGATGCCGGCCAGACCGGCGGCCACGCTGGAGATCAGGATGTCCCGGTTGTAGACGTGGGACAGCTCGTGCCCGATCACACCCCGAAGCTCCCGGTAATCCAGGATCTCGGTGATGCCCTGGGTCACGCAGACCGCCGCGTGCTGCGGGTTACGCCCGGTGGCGAACGCGTTGGGCTGGGCGGTCGGGCTGACGTACAGGCGCGGCATGGGCTGCCGGGCCTCGGTCGCCAGTTCGCGCACCATCCGGTACAGCTCGGGGAACTGCGCCTCGCTGACCGGTTGCGCCCGCATCGAGCGCAGCGCGAGCTTGTCGGAGTAGAAGTAGGAAATGCCGTTCATGACCAGTGAGATGAGGACGGCGATGACCAGGCCGCCACTGCCGCCGAACCAGTAGCCCACCGCGAGGATCAGGGCGGTGAGCAGACCGAGCAGCGCGGCGGTCTTCAGACGGTTGTGGTGCACGATCTCTCCTTCGGTGCACGGATCGCCGGGATCCGCTGACCGGTTCAACAACCCGGTACCCGCCAACCATCCGTCTCAACGCTGAGAATTGACTGAGACTGGAGTCGCAGGTCAGCGGGCGGCGAGATCCAGAACCAGCTGCGGGGCGAAGCCGAGCACCACGGCGGCCACCGTGGCCACCGCCAGCACCGCCGCCACCACACCCCCCAGCGGCACGGCCGGCGCCGCGCCACGCGACGTCGCCGTCGGCGCCCACAGCGCGGCCGTGACCCGCAGGTAGTACGCCAGGCCGATCACCGCGTTCAGCGCCACCACCAGCGCCAGCCAGGCCGCGCCGCCGTCCAGCAGCGACCGGACCACTGTCACCTTCGCGAACAGCCCGGCCAGGCCCGGCGGCAACCCGGCCAGACCCACCAGCGCGAGACCGAGCGCCGCGCCTCGCCACGGGTGCCGGCGGGCCGCCCCGCGCAGGTCGTCAAGGGTGCCGCCGTCCGCACCCACCGGGCGGAGCGCGGTCACCCCGGCGAACGCGGCCAACTCCAACACCACGAAGAAGACGGTGTACGCCACGGCGGCGGCGTACGCGGCGGACCGCGCCTCGCCCGTGCGGCCGGCGGCCAGCGCCAACGCGCCCAGCGGGGCCAGGATGTAACCGGCCTGCGCCACCGAGGACCAGGCGAGCAGCCGGACGGTACGCCGCTGACGCAGCGCCACGAGGTTGCCGACGGTCATCGTGAGCACGGCCAGCAGGGCGAGCACCGGGCCGGTCTGGTCGGCCGGCAGCGCCCGCTGCACCACGGCCAGCAACGCGACGAGGCCACCCAGCTTCGACGCCGTCGACAGGTACGCGGCCACCGGCAGCGGGGCGCCGTCGTAGGTGGCCGGCGCCCAGGCGTGGAACGGCACCGCCGCCACCTTGAAGGCCAGCCCGAGCAGCAGCAGCGCCCCGGCGGCGGTGGTCAGCGGCAGGTCGCGCAGCTCCGCCCGCTCGGCCAGCAGAGCACCGAGCCGATCGAGGTGCAGCGAACCGGTCACCGCGTACAGCAGCGCCGCGCCGAGCAGGGTGACACTGGTGGCCACCACGCTCACGACGAAGAACGTCACCGCAGCCTCGGCGCTGGCCAGGCTGCCCCGGCGCAGGCCGACCAGCACGTACAGCGGCAGGGTCAGCGTCTCCAGGGCCACGATCAGGGTGATCAGATCGCCGGCCGCGCCGAGCACCACACCGCCGGTCATCGAGCAGGCGAGCAGGAAGGCGTACTCCCCCACCGGCGACCGCCCGGCCCGCAGCGCCGGCACCGACAGCCCGAGCACACCCAGGGTGAGCAGCGCCACCACGGCGGCGACCACTGCCGCCCGCCCGCCGAAGACCCAGGAGCAGTCGCCGCCGACGCAGAAGGTGCGCCGCTCGCCGCCCGCCCCGACCACCGCGGCGCCGACCGCGGTGCCGAGCGCGCCGAGCGCGGCCACCGCGACAGTGGCCCGGGGTCGCGCCACCACAAGATCAATGATCAGCACGAGTACGGCGGTGCCGGCCGCCAGGTACGCCGGCAGCAACGCCACGCTGTCCACGCTCTGCACGGCGCTCATCAGGGCCTGCCTTCGTTCGCGTCCACCCGCTGCGCCGCGCTCATCGGGAGACCACCCCGATCAGGGCGTCGACGGGCGCCTCGGCGACGCCGAGGACCAGCGCCGGAACCAGGCCGATGGCCAGCGCGAGCAGCACCAGCGGCGCCCACGCGGTCAACTCCGCGCCGGCCAGACCCGCCCCGACCCGACCCACCGCGGGGCTCGGCCGGCCGTGGGTGACCTGGCGCAACAACCGCAGGAAGTACGCCGCCGTGAGCGCGCCACCGACCGCCGCAAGCACCCCGAGGGTGATCCACAGCGGACCGCCCACCTGGATCGCCGCGACCACCGCGAACGCCTCCCCCCAGAAGCCGGCCAGCCCGGGCAGGCCGAGCGACGCGATCGCCGCGAACGCCAGCAGGCCCGCCAGCCGTGGCGCGGTCTCCCGCAGCCCGGACAGCTCGGCGAGCGCGCCCGTGCCGGTACGGTCCTTCACGGCACCCGCCAGGAAGAACAGCAGGCCGGTGATCACACCGTGCGCGACGTTGCCGATCAGCGCCGCCTGGATGCCGGTGGCGGTCAGCGTGGCGACGCCCAGCAGGACGAAACCCATGTGCCCCACGCTGGAGTACGCGATGAGCCGCTTCACGTCGGACTGGGCGAGGCAGACCAGCGAACCGATCAGGATCGCGGCGACCGCCAGCACCCCGAGCACCGGCGCGGCCCAGCGGGCGCCCTCGGGCGCCACCCCCACCGCCACCCGGATCAGCCCGTACGTGCCCATCTTGAGCAGCACACCCGCCAGCACGACACTGCCCACCGTCGGGGCCTGCGTGTGCGCGTCGGGCAGCCAGGAGTGCAGCGGCCAGAGTGGGCTCTTCACCGCGAACGCGAGCGCGAGCAACGTGAACGCCGCCAACTGGGTGCCCCGGGACAGCCCGCCCCCACCGGTCAACGCGACCACGTCGGCGGTGCCAGCCGCGGCGACCACGACATACACGCCGACCAGCAGCAGCACCGACCCGAAGAGGGTGTAGAGCGCGAACTTGCGGGCCGCCCGCCGCCGGTCCGCCCCACCCCAGCCGGCGATGATCGCGTACATCGGCAGCAGGACGACCTCGAAGAAGAGGAAGAACAGCACCAGGTCCAGGGCGAGGAACGTGCCGAGGATGCCCACCTCGACCACCAGCAGCAGGGCCACCAACGCCCGGCCGCTGCCGCCGTCCGGCACCCGCCACACCGTGTACGCGCAGCAGAGCAGGGTGAGCAGCGCGGTCAGCACCACCAGCGGCCAGGAGATGCCGTCGACGCCGAGGTGGAAGCGCAGATCCAGGCCGGGCACCCAGGGCAGGTCCACCTGGTGCCACGGACGCACCGCGGGCGTACCGGCCGACCAGGCGAACCATCCGCGCCCACCGAACACCAGCGGCACGGCGGCCAGCAGAGTCAGCGCCGCAGCGATCGTCCCGATGATCCGTGCGGCCCGGTCCCGGGGCGTCGCCGCCACGGCGACCGCGCCCACCGCCGGCACCACCAGCACGGCGACAAGCAGAACCTGCCCAAACGTCATCGGGTAACTCCCAGCACGGCGGCGGCCAGGCCGATCAGAAGGGCGCCGGCCAGGACGCCGGCGGCGGCTCGGGGCAAAGCCGCCCGGTGCAGCGTGGCGAGCCCGGCACCCAGGCCGGAGGCGGCCCGGCCGCTGCCCTCGACGGCGCCGTCGACCACCACCTCGTCGCCGCTGCGCGCGAGGCGGGCCAGCGCCCGGACGGGGCGTACGACAAGGGTGTGCTGGACGTCGTCGAGCCGGAACGCGCGGGCGAAGACCGGCCGCAGCGGACCCAGCGCGGTCGCGGGATCGGCGGCCCGGTCGCGCTGCCAGCGCACACACACCAACCCCGCGCCGACCGCCAGCAGAGCCAGCGGCAGCAGCAGCGCCGGCCCGACGTGGACCAGGCCGTCCTCCGCACCGGCGACCGGCACGGTCGCGAACCGCAGCCGGTCGGCGAACGCGCCCACGAACCCGGCCAGGCCGAGCAGCGCGGCCGGCACGGCCAACAGCAGCACCGGCCACCGCAGCACCGCAGGCGGATCGTGCGGCGTGGCCAGCGGCAGCCGGGGCTCGCCGAAGAAGGCCCGCAGCAGCAGTCGGCCCGCGTACCAGGCGGTGATCGCCACACCGAGCAACCCGGCCAGCCAGACCAGCCAACCCACCCACGACGGCGCCGGCCCGGTGCCCTCCAGCGCGGCCGACTCGGCGACCGTCAACACGCCGTCCTTGCTCCAGAAGCCGGCCAGCGGCGGCACACCGGCGAGGGCCCCCAGGCCGATCACCGTGCACCAGAACGTCACAGGCATGCTGCGCCGCAGACCACCCATCTCCGACATCAGCGTGGTGCCCACGGCGTGGATCACCGCGCCGGCGGCGAGGAACAGCAGCGCCTTGAACGCGGCGTGGGTGAGCAGGTGGAACAGCGCCGCCGACGGTGAGCCGACGGCCAGCGCGCCGGTCATGTAGCCGAGCTGGGACACGGTCGACCAGGCCAGCACCCGCTTGATGTCGTCCTGGGCGGTGGCGGCGAGCGCCCCGAGCAGCAGGGTGATCGCGCCGAGCACCCCGAGCACCGTCAACGTGACCGGAGCCGCCGTGAACAGCGGGTAGAGGCGGGTCACCGCGTACACCCCGGCGGCCACCATCGTCGCGGCGTGGATCAGCGCGGAGATCGGCGTCGGGCCGGCCATCGCGTCCGGCAACCAGGTGTGCAGCGGGAACTGCGCGCTCTTGCCGGCCACCCCGGCCAGCAGCAACAGGCCGGCGGCGGTCAGCGTCGCGCCGGAGTGGTCGTGCGCGAGCACGTCGGCGATCCGGAAGCTGCCCGTCGACACGCCGAGCAGCGCGATGCCGAGCAGGAAGCCGACGTCACCCACCCGGGTCACCAGGAACGCCTTCATCGCGGCGGCCGGTGCGCCCGCAAGCCGGCGGTCGTGGGCGATGAGCAGGTACGAGCAGAGGCCCATCACCTCCCAGCCGACCAGCAGCATGATCAGGTCGCCGGAGACCACCACGAGCAGCATCGCGCCGGTGAAGAGGCTGATCTGGGCGGCGTACGGCGGGTAGCGGTGGTCGACGTCGACGTCGTCGTGGGGGCCGCGCCGCAGATAGCCGATCGAGTAGACCTGCACGGCCAGGGCTACCGCGGCGACCGCGACGGCGACCAGCGCGGCCGCGCCGTCCAGGCGTACGCCGAGGGTCACCCGCAGCCCGCCGATGTCGACCCAGGTCGTCGACGTCTGTGTCGGACCGTCGACCGTCACCAGCAGGGCGACGGCCAACGCCAGCGCGCCGGCGGCGCCGGCCACCCCGATCGTCACGGCCGCCGTGCGCGCCCGGTCACCACCGGCCGCTCCGCCCGGGCGACGTGGGGCCGGCGGCAGCAGCAGACCGAGCAGGCCGGCAACCAGCGGTACGGCGGGCAGCGCCGCCCCGAGCAGCCCGGTCACCGAGCCGCCTCCGCGCTCTGGCCGACGGGCCGCGCGGGCACCGGCGGCTCGGTCAACGCCACGTCATCCACCGCCACTGTGGCCCGCAGGCGGTAGAGCTGAAGGACGATCGCCAGCCCCACCCCGATCTCCGCGGCGGCGAGCACGATGACGAACAGCGCGAAGACCTGACCGGAGTGCGGCAGCACCGCGCGGACCGTGGTGTCCGCCGTGACCAGGATGAGGTTCACCGCGTTGAGCATCAACTCGACAGCCATCAGCACCAGCACGGCGTTGCGTCGGCGCAGCACGCCGTACACGCCGAGGCCGAACAGCAGCGCCGCGGTGACGTACGGGATGACGGGCCTCACCGACGCCCCCCGGAGGTCAGGCTCCCCGCCGACGCCTCGGCGTCGTCGCCGCGCCGGCCGATGTCCGGACGGGACAGCACCACCGCGCCCACCAGGGCGGACAGCAGGAGTACGGAGAGCACCTCGAACGGCAGCACCCAGGAGGTGAAGATCTGCTCGCCCAGCCGCTCGGCAGTGCCCGCGTCGGGCATCGTGACGGTGCTCCAGCGGTACGCGTCGACCAGCAGTACGCTCAACCCCAGGCCGGCGCCGCCACCGATCAGCGCGGCGGGCCAGCCGGGCCGGTCCAGATCGTCGGAGGCTCCGATCGGGGCCCGCGTCAGCATCACCGCGAACAACAGCAGCACCACCACCGCGCCCACATAGATCAGCACCTGCACCCAGGCGACCAGCTCGGCGCCGAGCACCAGATAGTCGCCGGCCAACGCGCCCAGGCAGACCACCAGGTAGAGCCCTGCCCGGACCAGCTGCTTCGTGGTCACCACCAGCACGCCGGCGCCCACCGCGACCGCGCCCAGGGCGAGCAGCAGCAGATCCGCGCCGGTCACCGGGCCGCCCTTTCGCCGGGTCGGGCCGTCACGACGTGTCCCGTCACGATCTGTCCCCTCACGACGCGGGACCCGGGTCGGCGTCGGGGCGTACCGCGGGTGGGATCGAACGCGCGGCCTTGCGCGCCGCCGCGGTCTCCTCCTTGGCCGGCTCGCCGTTCGGGTCGTGCGCCGGCGGCGGTGGAACCGTGGCCATCCACTGACCAAGGTGGTCCTTGTCGTGCAGCAGGTCCTTGATGTCGTACTCGGCGTACTCGAACTCGGGAGACCAGTAGAGCGCGTCGAACGGGCAGACCTCGATGCAGATGCCGCAGTACATGCAGAGCGAGAAGTCGATGTCGAACTTGTCGAGCACGTTGCGCTGGCGGGGGCGGGCGGCGCCGGGCACCGCCACCTCCTCCTTGTGGGAGTCGATGTAGATGCACCAGTCCGGGCACTCGCGGGCGCAGAGCATGCAGACCGTGCAGTTCTCCTCCGACAGCGCGATCACTCCGCGCGAGCGCGGCGGCAGCTCGGGGGCGACGTCCGGGTACTGCTGCGTGGTCGAGCGGCTGGTCATCGTCTTGAGGGTGACCGCCAGCCCCTTGACCAGGCCCGCGCCGGGCAGGCCGCGCTCGATGGCGCCGCCCGTCGGATCGCCGTGCTCGCTGGAGTCGGTCATGTGGACCATCCTGCCCTGTGGCCCCGGCGCGCGCGACCACCACCCACAGGTCCACGGCGCTACGGTGGTCGCGGGGAGAACGACGCACCTGGAAGGACCCGCCATGACCGCCGCGCTGCAGAGCGACTACCCGCCCGAGAGCGGATGGACGACTGACGATCTGGATGCGCTGCCCGAGGACGGCCGCCGCCGGGAACTGCTCGATGGCGTGGTGCTGATGTCCCCCTCCTCCACCCGTACCCACCAGAGCATCGCTGGCCGGCTGATGGCCGCGCTCGACGAGGACTGCCCCGACGGCTACGACGTGACCCAGGCGGTCGAGGTGCGGATCAACCGCACCCGATCGTTCATCCCCGACGTGCTGATCACCGCGGCCGACGCGGCGGCGCGCGAGCCGTCGAGGTACGAGCCGCACGAGGTGGTCGTCGCCATCGAGATCGTCTCGCCGAGCACCCGCTCGATCGACCGGGTGTTGAAACCGGCGCTGTACGCCCAGGCCGGCATCCCCTTCTACTGGCGGATCGAGACCGAGGGTGGCGGGTTGGAGGTCGTGACCTACCGGATCGACGCGGTGAACGAGGTCTACGCCGAGACGGGGCGGTGGACGAAGTTCGTCGACACCGGCGAACCGTTCCCGATCAACCTGCCGATCAGCCGGATCACGCCCCGGGTCCGTTGACGACCGTCGGTGGGAGCATCTCGACGCCGAGCTGCTGGAGCAGCTGGAACAGTTCGTTGCAGCTCCACACCTCGACGATCCGGCCCGCCGTGTCGAAGCGCAGGAACGTCGCCCCGGAGTAGCTGACGACCTGGCCGGTCGGCGGCACCGGCCCGAACTGCCCGGCGTGGGTGCCGGCCGCCCGCCAGTGCACGGCCACCCGCTCGCCGGCGGCGACCACGTCGACGATCTTGTAGCGCAGGTCCGGGAAGGCCGCCCGCCGCTCGCGGTGCCAGGCCAGTGTCGCCTCCGGGCCGGTCCCACCCAGGCCGGGGCACTCCTCGGCGATCAACTCGTGGACCGACTCCTCCCGGCGGGCGTTCCACACGTCGGCGATGAAGCGCCGGGCCGCCGCCTCCACATCCGTCATGCCGGCAGGGTATCCGGGCGGGCCGGACCCGAGCCGGGCCAGGTTGAGCCGCACCGCACGGCCGGACCGAAGATCCGCGAGGATGAGACGGAGGCGGCAACAGACCGGAGGATGACGTGGGCGAGGAAACAGGCGGGAAGTACGTCGAGCCGGGTGGCGAGTTCACCCGGGACCAGCGGTACATCGCCACCCGGATCACCGCGGACGGGCGGGACGGCTACCCGGTCGAGCCGGGCCGGTACCGGCTGGCGGTCAGCCGAGCCTGCCCGTGGGCCAACCGCCTGATCATCGTGCGACGGCTGCTCGGCCTGGAGGACGCCATCTCGATGGCGGTGGCCGGCCCGACCCACGACGCCCGGAGCTGGACCTTCGACCTCGACCCGGGTGGGCGGGACCCGGTGCTCGGCGTCGAGCGCCTCCAGGAGGCGTTCTTCAAACGCTTCCCCGACTACGACCGCGGCATCACCGTGCCGGCGATGATCGACGTGCCGACCGGGCAGGTGGTGACCAACGACTACGCGCAGATGAGCCTGGACCTGTCCACCCAGTGGACCGCGTACCACCGCGACGGCGCCCCCCAGCTCTATCCCGAGCACCTGCGGGAGCAGATCGACGAGGTCAACGACGTGGTGTTCCGCGACGTCAACAACGGCGTCTACCGGTGCGGCTTCGCGGGCAGCCAGGAGGCGTACGACAAGGCGTACCACCGGCTGTTCGACCGGCTGGACTGGTTGACCGAGCGGCTGACCGACCAGCGGTACCTGGTCGGCGACACCATCACCGAGGCCGACGTGCGGCTGTTCACCACGCTGGTCCGCTTCGACCCGGTCTATCACGGTCACTTCAAGTGCAACCGGCAGAAGCTGAGCGAGATGCCGGTGCTGTGGGCGTACGCCCGGGACCTGTTCCAGACCCCCGGGTTCGGCGACACCATCGACTTCGACCACATCAAGCGGCACTACTACGAGGTGCACCGGGACATCAACCCGACCGGAATCGTGCCGCTCGGCCCCGACCTGTCCAACTGGGTCACCCCGCACGGCCGTGAAGCGCTCGGCGGCCGCCCCTTCGGCGACGGCACCCCACCCCCACCCCCGGCCGAGCCGGTCGACCCGGCGCACACCCCGCTGCGCTGACCCCCTCCCGCGCCGGCCGCAGTCCCGCGCCGGCGGCCGACCTCGTCGATCATGGACTTGTGGTGCCCGATTCGGGAATGGACAGGTGTTTTGTCACCCACCACAACTCCATGATCGACGCGGCGGGGCGGACGGCGGGCAGCCGGGGCCGGGCGCGGCGGGGCGGGGCGGCGGGCGGCGGGGGCGCGGGCGGCGGGGTTAGAGGGCTACGCGGACTGCTGCGGTGAGGACCAGTTGGGCGAGGGAGGCGGGGACCAGGACCAGCCAGCAGAGGCGTTGGAGCTGGTCCTCGCGCAGCCGGGGGTACGAC
Source organism: Micromonospora sp. DT63 (assembly GCF_049841615.1). Taxonomy (NCBI): domain Bacteria; kingdom Bacillati; phylum Actinomycetota; class Actinomycetes; order Micromonosporales; family Micromonosporaceae; genus Micromonospora; species Micromonospora sp. DT63. The sequence goes on from NZ_JBNCKQ010000002.1 coordinate 650,572, forward strand.
ACCCGCAGCCAGATGATCACGAAGGCGACGGCGAAGATCTTGAGCAGGGTCCACAGCCAGCCCAGGTGCTCGTCGGCGAACGGGCCCTGCCAGCCACCGAGGAACAGCACAGTGGTCAGCGCGGCGATCACCACGATGCCGACGTACTCGGCGAGCAGGAAGAACGCGAACCGCAGCCCCGTGTACTCGGTCATGTAGCCGAAGACCAGCTCCGAGTCGGCCACCGGCATGTCGAACGGCGGCCGACGGATCTCGGCCAGCCCGGCCACGAAGAAGATGATCATCGCGGGTGCCTGCCAGAGCAACCACCACGGCTGCCACGCCTCCACGATGCCGGACAGGCTGAGCGTGCCGGCCGCCATCGCCACCGAGGCGGCGGCCAGCACCAGCGGCAGCTCGTAGCCGAGCAGCTGGGCGGCCCCGCGCAGCCCGCCGAGCAGGCTGTACTTGTTGGCCGACGCCCACGCCGACATGAGCACCGCCACCACCCCGACGCCGACCACGGCCAGCACGAAGAACAGGCCGATGTCCAGCGGTTGCCCGACCAGGTCGTTCGGGCCGAGCGGGATGACCAGCAGCACCAGCAGGTACGGCACCAGGGCCACCGCCGGCGCCAGCCGGAACACCGCCCGGTCCGCCTCGCGCGGGGTGATGTCCTCCTTCTGCACGAACTTGACGCCGTCCGCCACGAGTTGCGCCCAACCGTGGAAGCCACCCGCGTACATCGGGCCGAGGCGGCCCTGCATGTGCGCCATCACCTTGTGCTCAGCCTGGCCGACGAGCAGCGGCAGGGTGAGGAACGCGACGATCACGCCGCCCACCCGGAGCACCAGCTCCACCCAGAGCGGCATCAGGCCGTACCCCCGTCGTGGTCGGTCCGGTCGTCGCGGCCCGGCGGGTCCGCGACCGCCTCACCACGGGCGGCGGCCGGGTCGCCACCGGGCTCCCCGCCCGCGTCGGGGCCGGGCCGGTCGCGGGCGACGCCAGCTGCGGCCGGGCCTGCGCCGGACGCGGGCTTCTCGGCCGGTGCCGGGCCGCCGGCGGTGGCGGCAGCCGGGCCTGCGCCGGGCGCGGGCTTGTCCGCAGGTGCCGGGTCGTCGGCGGGGCCGGCAGCCCGGGGAGTACGCGCCGGACGGGCCCCCGGTGCCGGCCGTGCGGGTCGCTCGCCGGCTGGTCTGGCGGGGGTGCCGCCGCGGGGACCCTCCCCCACGCCACCCGCGCCGGCGGGAGTCGGGGTCGTGCCCCACTCGCCGGGTGCTGGCACGCCCGGCGGACGGATCGGTCGGCGGCCACCGCCGGCCTCCGACTCGCCCGGCTCCTTCGCGCCCGGCCAGGGCTTCGCCACCCGGGAGGCGAGCACGAACTCCTTGCGCAGCGGGTGACCCTCGAACTCGGGGGGCAGCAGCAGCGGTCGCAGCTCCCCGTGGCCGACGAAGTCGATGCCGAACATTTCGTGGGTCTCCCGCTCGTGCCAGGCGGCACCCGGGTAGACGTCGACCACCGAGGCCACCGAGGGCGCGGCGCGGGGCACCCGGGTGCGCAGCAGGACGCCGTGCCGCAACCGCGTCGACCACAGGTGCGCCACCACGTCGAAGCCCTCGGCCAACTCGTCGACGGCGGAGAGCCAGTCGAAGAAGTCGCAGGCCAGCTCGCTGTCATCGCGGGCGGCGCGGACGGCTGCCGACCAACTCGCCGGGGGTACATCGACGGTGGCCCGGGCGAACCGCTGCCCGCCGGAGACCGACGGGGTCGCCTCGACCGGCGCGAGCAGCGCGACCAGCCGAGCGCCGACCTCTTCCTCAGTCATGCCGCTGATCCTAGGGCGTCGGCCCTGCGTCGACCCGGCCCGCGGTCCACGACCGACCGCCGGTGATCTGCCCGCTTTACCGGGCGGCGGGCCCGTCGGCGGGGAAAGATGAGGGCGTGCGCGCTGTCACTGTGAACCCCGGGGTCGCCAACTCGCTGAGCCTCGTCGAGGATCAGCCGGAACCGACGCCGCAGGAGGGCGCGGTCCTGGTCGAGGCGCTTGCCGTGGGAATCTGCGGCACCGACCACGAGATCATCGCCGGGGAGTACGGCGAGGCGCCGCCGGGTGCGGACCGCCTGATCATCGGGCACGAGTCGCTGGGCCGGGTGATCGAGGATGCGAGCGGCACCCTGCAACCCGGCGACCTGGTGGCCGGCATCGTCCGGCACCCCGACCCGGTGCCCTGCCCCAACTGCGCGGTGGGCGAGTGGGACATGTGCCGCAACGGTCTGTACACCGAGCACGGCATCAAGGCGCTGCCCGGGTTCGCCCGGGACCGCTGGCGGATCGAGTCCCAGTTCGCGGTCCGCCTCGACCCGGTGCTGGCCCAGGTCGGCGTGCTGTTGGAGCCGACGAGCGTGGTGGCCAAGGCGTGGGACCACATCGAGCGGATCGGCCACCGGGCCGAGTGGCAGCCGCAGACCGTCCTGGTGACCGGCGCCGGGCCGATCGGGCTGCTGGCCGCGCTGCTCGGCACCCAGCGCGGGCTCACCGTCCACGTGCTGGACCGGGCCACCGACGGGCCCAAGCCGGAGCTGGTCGCCGGGCTCGGCGCCACCTACCACGCGGTGCCGGTCAACGACCTGCCGTTCGAGCCGGACGTGGTGATCGAGTGCACCGGCGCACCCACTGTCGTCCTCGACGTCATGTGCAAGGCGGCGCCGACCGGCATCGTCTGCCTGGCCGGGGTGTCCAGCGGCGGCCGGAGCATCGACTTCGACGCCGGGGCGCTCAACCGGGCGCTGGTGCTGGAGAACAACGTGGTGTTCGGCTCGGTGAACGCCAACCGGCGGCACTGGACCATGGCCGCGCAGGCACTCGCCCGCGCCGACCAGGTCTGGCTCTCCTCGCTGATCACCCGACGGGTCCCGGTGAACAGGTACGCCGACGCGTACGCCCCCGGCCCGGACGACATCAAGGTCGTCCTGGAGTTCGCCTCCTGAAGGCCCTAGATGCCCGGCAGCCGGCCGTTGCGGAACAGGTCCACGAAGAGCTGGTGATCCTGGCGGGCGCGGACCCCGTACGTGTGCGCGAAGTCCACCAGGTGGGTGACGAAACCCGTCGCGTCGGTGTCCACGGCGGCGACGATCGCCTCCTCGGTGGAGTAGTCCACCAGGTCGTGACTGGACTCGTCGTCGGCGACCGAGTGCATCCGGGCCACCGCCCGGCCAAGGTCGGCCAGCACCCCGGTCAGCTCGTCCGGCTCGTTGACGTCGGACCAGTCCAGGTCGGCCGCGTACGGGGAGACCTCGGCGACGAGCTGCCCGGCACCGTCCAGCTCGGTGAAGCCCAGCCACGGGTCGGCGTGCGCCTGCAACGCCCGCTGCGACTCGGCGGTCCGGTGGCCCTGGTGCTGGAAGTAGCCGGCCACCGACTCGTCGGTCGAGTAGCGGGCCACCGCCGGGACCTGCGCCTGCTTCATGTAGATCACGACGTCGTTCTCCAGTGCCTGCGTGTGCCCCTCCAGGAGCAGGTTGTACGACGGCAGGCCGGCCGACCCGATGCCGACGCCCTTGCGCAGCACCACGTCCTTGATCCGCGTCGCCACCGGGCGCAGCCGCGCCGAGGCGGCGGGCAGGGTGCCCAGGTACTCCTCGAAGGCGGCGAGAACCCGCTCCCGGGTCTTCCCGTCGACCTCGAAGACCCCGTCTCCGATGGAGAACCGCCGCTCGTAGTTGTCGACTGTGGTCTGCTCGGCGAGCAGGTCGACCCGCGTGTTGAGGCGGGCCTGCTGGAGCACCCGACGCAGCACGCCGTCGGCGTTCTCCAGGGTGATCGAGCCGATCGCGTCGTCCCCGCCGGCGGCGATCGCCCGCAGCTCGGTCAGGTAGGAGCGGGCGAAGCCGGCCACCAGCTCACCGATCACGGTGTCGGAGAGGGCCTTGCTGTAGCCGAGCAGCGCGACGCTGGCCGCGAACCGGCGCAGGTCCCAGGTGAACGGCCCGACGTACGCCTCGTCGAAGTCGTTGACGTTGAACACCAACTGCCCGGAGGCGTTCATGTAGGTGCCGAAGTTCTCCGCGTGCAGGTCGCCGTGGATCCACACCCGGCCGGTCCGCTCGTCGAGGAAGCTGTCGTCGGCGAAGTCACCACGCTGATCGGCGTAGAACAACGCGGCGCTGCCCCGGTAGAAGGCGAACGGCGACGCGGCCATCTTGCGGAACTTACGGCGGAAGGCGGCCGGGTCGATCGCCATCGACGCGCCGAACTCCTCGGTGAGCACGTCGACGATGTGGGCGGACCGCCGGTCTACGGAATTGCTCATGATGCGCAGGCTAGCCGGGCCCGGCCAGCCCGCCGTCAGTTCGTGGCAGGTGGGCGTACCGGTGGGGCGGTGAGGGAGTCGACCGAGCGCGGGGCGGCGGCTTCGCGGGGCGGGGCGTCCAGCGGTGCGGCGAGCAGATCCCGCTGCGGCACGCCGCCGATGCCGGACTGCTCGGCGGCGATCTTCTCCTGTAGGCGCAGGATGCCGTGCAGGAGCGCCTCCGGGCGGGGCGGGCAGCCGGGCACGTAGACGTCGACCGGAATGAGCTGGTCGACGCCCTTGGTCACCGAGTACGAGTCCCAGTAGGGGCCGCCGCAGTTCGAGCAGGCGCCGAACGAGATGACGTACTTCGGCTCGGGCATCTGGTCGTAGAGCCGTTTGATGGCCGGGGCCATCTTGTCGGTCACGGTGCCGGAGACCACCATGAGGTCGGCCTGCCGGGGGCCGTGGGCGAACGGGATCACGCCCAGCCGAATGAAGTCGTGCCGACCCATGCTGGTGGCGATGAACTCGATCGCGCAGCAGGCCAGGCCGAAGTTGAACACCCAGAGCGAGTAGCGGCGCCCCCAGTTCAGCACGAACCGGATCGGCTCACCGAGCACTGCCGGTAGCTGCACGGACGTCCCCTCTCCTCATCCCACAGTGAATCACAGCCGCGTGTCACGGACCGGACAGGCAACCCGACCGGTTCGACCGCAACCGGTGGGCGCAGCCGATTGTGTGACCGGTGCTGGCGAACACGCCGCCTGCGCCCGCCACGGGGAGGACGAGTGCTTGTGACGAGAGAAGTACGGGTGGGCGGACCGCCTCCCGAACCGCCGGGAAGCCCCGTCCCCGCGACTGCCGAACTGGTCTTCGACGACTTCTACCACGCCCACTTCCGATCGCTTGTGGTGCAGCTCACGGCGTACACCGGTGATCGTGGGCAGGCGCAGGACCTGGTTCAGGAGGCTTTCTGTCGGGCGTACACCCACTGGAGCCGACTCGCCCGGTACGACGATCCGCTGGCCTGGGTGCGCCGGGTCGCCTGGAACCTCGGCCACAACCGCTGGAGGCGGTTGCGGACCGCGCAGGCCTGGCTGCTGCGGCAGCGCGAGACACACGTCGCCGAGCCAAGCCCCGACCGGGTCGCCCTCGACACCGCGCTGGCCAAGCTGCCACCGAAGCAGCGACGGGCTGTCGTGCTGCACTACCTCGCCGACCTGACGGTCGCCGAGATCGCCGCCCAGGAACGGGTCGCCGAGGGGACCGTCAAGTCCTGGCTGCACCGGGGCCGGGCGGCCCTCGCGACGCACCTACGCGACACCACCGAGGGGGTGCGAGATGTCTGAGCAGGAGATCCTCGGCCTCGCCGAAGAGTTCGCCACCTATCGCCGTACCGCGCTGGCGGAGGTCGAGGTACCCGGGCCCGCCGCCGTGCGGCGGACGGCTCGGGGACGCGGCCGTCGCCGGCTGGCCGCCACCACCGCGACGGTGCTCGCGCTGTTCGGCGGGGCCGCCGTTGGGTACGCGGCGATGAGTGGCCCGGACCGCGAGCCGGGCCCGGTCGACCCCACGCCGACCATCTCCGCGTCGCCCACCCCGAGCGGCACGGCGAGCCAGACCCCCAGCCCGTCCGCCACGAGTGGCAGCCCGCTCCCCACCGCCCCGAGCGCGAAGATCAGCCGTGCTCAACTGCTCGGCGCGGCGGTGACCCTGCCCGCGTGGCGAGCCGGGCGGGGATGCCCCACGTCGGGCATCCGGCTCAGCGGTGACGACCGTGAGGGCGCCAACTGGCTGCTGGCGTTCGACCAGGGGGACGTCGACGGGGACGGCGCGGTGGAGGCGGTGGCGCTGGTGCAGTGCGTGCTCGGCAGCGGCGGGCCCATGCAGGTGGTCGCCTTCGACCGCGACCAGCAGGGCAGGATCGTCACACTGGGCCGGGTGGTCGCCACGAGCATCGACAAGCCACAGTGGTTGTTCGCCCTCGACGTGGTGGACGACGGCACCGTGCGGGTGCAGGTCGGCGACATCGCACCCGGTGGTGGCTGGCCCGGTGAATGGTCACAGCGACAGTGGCGGGGCTACCGCCTCGAGGGCGGGTCGTTCGCGCAGGTCTCCGGGCCGACGAGCTTCGGGCCGAACCCGCACGACGTCAACCTCGTCGTCAGCGCCACGAACCTCGTGCTGGCCGACGCGCCGGACGGCTCCCGTACCGGCACGATCACCGTGCGCATCCGCAACGGGGCCGGCGGACCTGCGGCCTACGTGGCGCTACGGCTTGGCCTGCCGGCGGCGGTCCGCCCGGACGGGAACGGTTGGGCGGCCTGCCGCAACGACCCGGAGAAGACCCGGGAGCCCTTGACCTGCGACCTGAACCAGCTCGGGGCCGGCAAGGAGGTCCGCCTCACGCTGGGCTTCCGGGTCGCTGCCGGCACCACTGTCGGCACAGGGAAGGCCGACGTGGACGCACGCCCGATGGATGCGAGCTTCGACTTCGTGCAGGAGGTCTACGACCCGGACAACACTGCGGTGATCACCTACCGCTGACCCGGTCCGACCGGGATGGGACACGGCCGCGCTCACCGAGCGCGGCCGTGTCGGCATGCGACAGTCGCGTCGCTCGTGCCGACTGTCGGATTAGCGGCCCCGCGGGGCGCAACCAGATCGACAGCGGTGGAGTGTTACCGGCGCCAGGGCACCGGCCCCGGCGCCAACGGGGAGGGGCAGTGACAGCAACGATGGGAGCCCGCGCCAACGAACCACCGGCGGCGTTGACGGCCGCAGGGGTGAACGCGGTCGTGATCAGCTTCGACGACTTCTACCACGCGCACTTCCGCAGCGTGACTGCCCAACTCTGCGCGTACACGGGGGATCTGGGCCACGCTCAGGATCTCGCCCAGGAGGCGTTCTGCCGGGCGCTGGCGCGCTGGGACCGTCTGGTCCGGTACGACGATCCGGTGGCCTGGGTTCGCCGGGTCGCCTGGAACCTGGCCCGCAGCCGTTGGCGTCGGCTGCGCACGGCCCGCAATCACCTTCTGCGGCAGCGGCGCACCGAGGCCGAGGTGGACGGCCCGACACCGGACCGGGTGGCTATCGACGCGGCGCTCGCACAACTGCCCGCCAACCACAGGCGGGCCGTCATCCTGCACTACCTGGCCGACCTGTCGGTCAACCAGATCGCTCTTCAGGAAGGGGTGGCGGAGGGAACCGTCAAGTCCTGGCTGCACCGCGGCCGGACCGCCCTTGCCGGACTGCTCGACGAGAACACCGAGGGGGTGTCCAATGTCTGATCTCGAACCGCGGCTGCGCGAGCGGTTCACCGCGTACCGCGTCGATGTCACCACCCGGGCCGTCGGCCCCGGTCCCGACCAGGCCCGACGCACCCTGCGGCGGCGGCGGCGGACGAGGGCCGTGGCCGTCGCCGCGGCGGCTGTCGTCCTGGTGCTGGCGCCGGTCGTCGCCAACGCAGCGCTGAAGGGCGACCGGACGCCGCCGGTCCCGGCCCAGTCCGTCGACCCGACGTTGCCGCCGACGACGGCACCGCCGCCGCCCACACCGTCGGTCAGCCAGTCGCCGACTTCCACGCCCACAGCCGACCCGGAGGCCCCGGACGGCCGGATCAGCCGGAGCCAGCTGCTCGCCGCCCGCCTGGACCTGCCGGCGTGGCCGCCGGCCCTGCCGTCGACCTGCACCACGTCGAACGTGCGGCTGGCGACCAGCGCGAACAAGAACTTCGTTCCGCTGCTGAGCGACCTGGAGGTGGGCCACGCCGACCTGGACGGGGACGGCGCCGAGGAGACGGTCGCCGTCGTCTCCTGCCGGTACGGCGAGGCGTCGGCGAAGCAGGTGGTCGCCTTCGACAGGGACGACGATGGGCGGATCGTGACGCTCGGGAGAGTCGTGCGGACCACCGACGGTGTCGAGGACATTCGCGGCTTGGAGGTCACCGCGGCAGGCGCGGTCCAGGTGCGGGTGGCCGACCTGCAACCGTGTTGCGACACCCCGAGCTACTGGCCGCAGGAACAGCTGCGCACCTACCGGTTCAAGGGGGGCCGGTTCACCCAGACCGACGGTCCCACCAAGTTCGGCAAGGATCCGCGGCTCACCGACCTGCGATTGTCAATGACCCACACGCTTGTCGACGCGCCGGGTGGCCGCAAGCTGACCACGGTCTTCACAGTGAAGAACGCGGGGCCTGTCGATGCGGCACAGGTCGAGCTGCGCGGCTTCAACCTGGGTGAGCCGACGGGTGGCGACTGGTCCAGGTGCGACCCGAAGGTGGCGGCAGCTAACGACAACAACTCGTGCCTGCTGCCGGGGGTGCCGGCCGGTGAGTCGCGGCGCTACACCTTCGTGCACCTGGTGCCCGACCGTTCGGGCGCCGACGCGATGACGCGCGCCTTCCATGTCACGCACTTCGACGCCCAGGACCGACAGTGGCGCGATCTCGCCGACAAGGACAACCAGGTGCAACTCCCCGGCGCGCTCTGAGCCGGACGTCGGTGCCCCACCCCGGTCGGGGTGAGGCACCGGCGTTCAGTCGTCCGAACCCCAGGTGGGGCGTTGCAGCAGAGCGACGAACTCGACCAGGAGCCGTTCGCGCAACGCAGGCGGGGCGGCGTCGAGCAGCGTGTTCACCAGCGCCATTCGATCCGGCAGGGGCCCCGACGCGCCGGTGTCGGGCCCGCCACCCAGCCCCAGCCCGCCGGCCAGGCCGGCGACCACCTCCGGCGTCAGGGCCTCGGGGGTGAGGGCACCGACCAGGGACGCCAACTCGGCGGGCAGCCGCACCGGGCCGACAGCCTGGGCCGCCGCCACAGCGGCGGCGAGATCCGGCCCGAACTCGGCCACCCGGGGCGCGACCGAGGCGGTCACCGTGAGGTGCACGCTGGCCGGCAGACCGGCGTACGACAGCTGGGGCTGGGTGTGCCAGCCGCGCGCGGTCAGCTCGTCCACCAGGACGAACAGGTCGGGGCCATCCTCGGTGGCGGTGAAGCAGACGACTGTCGACTCCGGCTCGGCCAGCAGCCGCAGACTGTCGACGGCGCGGACCGCGTCGGCCAGGCCGGCGACCGCGTCCCGGGTCACGGCGGCCAGCCGCAGGTAGCCGGCGTCGCCCAGGTGCCGCAGGGTGGCGTACGCGGCGGCGATCGGCCCGCCCGACCGGGTGGACGCGATCACCGGGTTGATCATCGTGTAGCCGGGCCAGTCGGCGTACGCGAAGTACTGCGGCGCACGGAGAGCGGCGTTGCGGTGCAGCAGCACCGACACGCCCTTCGGCGCGTACGCGTACTTGTGCAGGTCCACCGAGATGGAGGTGACCCCGGGCACCGTGAAGTCGAACGCCGGCACCGGCTCGCCGAGGCGACGCAGATACGGCAGGGTCCAGCCGCCGAAGCAGGCGTCGACGTGACAGCGCACCCCGGCGTCGGCGGCCACGGCAGCGATCTCGGCCACCGGGTCCACCACCCCGTGCGCGTACGACGGCGCCGAGCAGGCGACCAGCACCGTCTCCGGCCCGATCGCGGCGGCCATCGCGGCCGGCTCGGGGCGCAGAGTGTCAAGCGAGACCGGCACCACGTCCAGCGCCACCCGCAGATAGTGCGCCGCCTTGGCGAACGCGGCGTGGGCGCTCGCCGGCACCACGATCCGGGGTGCGGCGATCTCCGGATGTGCGTCGCGGGCCGCCTTGACGGCGAGGATCAGCGACTCGGTGCCGCCGCTGGTGACGCTGCCGACCACGTCGGGCGCGGTCGTGCCCGGCCCACCACCGAGCACCCGGCCCGCGGCGCCGACGAGCGCGTTCTCCATGGCCAGCAGGGACGGGAAAGCGGTCGGGTCGAGCCCGTTGACGTGCGCGCTCTCGGAGTGCGCGGCGGCGGCGAGGTCGTCGAGCCCCGGCACCGCCGGGTCGTACACGTACGCGAACAGCCGACCCCCGTGCGTAGGCCGATCAGCGGCGCGGAGCCGTCGAACCTCCGCCAGCGCGACATCCGCGGCCACCCCGTCGGACGACAGCGCCCCGCCCGAGACCCTGCTCTCGTCGATCATGAAATCGTGGTGCCTTTCTTGTCATCGTTCACCGCTTTCGTCCCCCACCACAACTCCATGATCGACGCGTCCGTGCGGCGTGACCGCGGCGAGGACCGTCGCGGTCAGGTCGTAGCGGCGCAGCAGGAGGAGGGGCGGGGCTATCAGTAGTGCTGGCAGGACTGTGAAGCCGAGCAGAACACCGAGCCTCGCGGTGTCGGACTGCGTCGCCGCCGTACCGGTGTCGGAGGAGACGTAGCCGGAGAGCTGGAGCACCAGCCCGTACACCCCGGGGCCGAGGGCCAGGCCGAGGGTCTCCCCGGCGGTCCACAGGCCGGTGAAGACGCCCGCCTGCCGGCGGCCGGTGCGCGCCGTGTCGTACGCGATGCAGTCCGGGAGCATGGCCAGCGCGAACACCTGCTGCCCGGCGTACCCGACGCCGAGGACCGCGACCACCAGGTAGACGACGACCGGGGGCAGCAGCGGGGCGGCGACCAGGGCGAGCGCGCCGGCGGCGAGGATCAGCCCGGCGGCGACCAGGGCGGCCCGCTTGCCCAACCGGGCGCCGACGCGGGACCAGAGCGGCATCACCAGCAACGCCGGCCCGACGAAGCAGGCGAAGAGGAGTGTCGGTCCGGTCTGCTCGTCGCGCAGGATCTGCCCGGCGAAGTAGTTGACCCCGGCGAGGATGGTCGCCACGCCGGCGGACTGCACCACGAAGCAGACCAGCAACGCCCGGAACGGTCGGTTGGCGGCGGCCACGGCGAGCTGGGCGCGCAGTGTCGGCTCGCTGGCGCCGACCACACCACCTGGCGCGGACCGGGTGCCGAGGAACGCGCCGAGGGCGCCGACGACGATGAGCGCCGCCACGAACAGGCCCATCCAGCGGTGCCCGGGCACGCCGTCGCCGCCGGCCCGCACGACCAGCGGTGCCACCGCGCCGGAGACCAGGATGGTCAGCGCCAGCACGGCGATCCGCCAGGTCATCAGCCGCGTGCGCTCGGCGTAGTCGTCGGTCATCTCGGCGGGCATCGCCACGTACGGCACCTGGAAGAAGGCGAACGCGGTCGCCGTGGCGAGGAAGGCGAGCGCCACGTACGCCGCGGCGGCCGGCCCGTTGCCGAACGGCGCGGCGAAGATGGCCGCGAAGAGCACGGCGAGCGCGAGACCGGCGATGAGCAGGTACGGCCGGCGTGCGCCCCAGCGCGAGCGGGTGCGGTCGGAGATCCGCCCGGCGACCGGGTTGACCAGCACGTCCCACGCCTTGGGCAGTAGGACCAGCAGGGCGGCGAGCCCGGCGACCACGCCGAGCGTGTCGGTCAGGTACGGCAGCAACAGCAGACCGGGCACCGTGCCGAACGCGCCGGTGGCCAGCGAGCCGAGCGCGTATCCGGCGTGCACCGGGCGGGGCAGCGGACCCGCGACGGAAGGGCCGGCGGCGAACTGGCCGACAGCGGGCGGGCCGGCGACACCCGGCGGCTGGCTCATGGGGCCGAATGTTACTCACGTTATGGCGCGCGTCACATCCCCTCCTCCGGCGACCAGCCCGCCGCCGTGATGTCCACGCCCTCGCCGCGCAACGGCGCCCCCTCGGCCCGCAGCCGGGCCCGCGCCTCCCGCTCGTGCCCCGGCGGCAGCCGCCCGGACGAGGTCACCACCCGGTGCCAGGGCACCGAGCTGCCGTGCCGGGCCATGATGGAGCCCACCAGGCGCGCGGAGGCACGACCCGAGCGCTCGGCCAGGGCGTCGGCGACCGCCCCGTACGACATCACCCGACCCTCCGGGATCCGCTCCACGAGGTCCAGCACCGCCTCGACGTACTCGTCAGGAGTCACAATCGGCCACCATATGGGAACGCCGCCGGGCGACGCGGGCGTGACCACGCAGAATGGGCGGGTGCGCGACGCAGTCACGGCCGCCCGACGGGTCGTCGTCAAGATCGGATCCTCCTCGTTGACCACCGCCACCGGCGGCCTGGCCGACGAGCGGGTCGACGCGCTGGTCGACACCCTGGGCCGACTCGCCGCCGAGGGACGCGAGGTCGTGCTGGTCTCCTCGGGCGCGATCGCCGCCGGCCTCGCCCCGCTCGGGTTGATCCGACGTCCGCGCGACCTGGCCACCCAGCAGGCCGCCGCCAGCGTCGGCCAGGGCCTCCTGATCGGCCGGTACGCGGCCAGCTTCGCCCGGCACGGCCGCACCGTCGGGCAGGTGCTGCTCACCGTCGACGACGTGACCCGGCGGGCGCACTACCGCAACGCGTACCGCACGCTGCGCAAACTGCTCGACCTGCACGCGGTGCCGATCGTCAACGAGAACGACACGGTGGCCACCGAGGAGATCCGATTCGGCGACAACGACCGGCTGGCCGCCCTGGTGGCCGCCCTCGTCCACGCCGACCTGCTGGTGCTCCTCTCCGACGTGGACGCGCTCTGGACTGGCGACCCGGCCCGCCCGCAGTCGACCCGCATCCCGGAGGTCCGCAGCGACGAGGACCTCGCCGGGATCACCATCGGCGGCGCCGGCCGGTCCGGGGTCGGCACCGGCGGCATGGTGACAAAGGTCGAGGCGGCCCGGATCGCCACCGGCTTCGGCATCCCCGTGGTGCTCACCGCCGCCGACCTGGCCGCACCGGCGCTGGCCGGCGAGCCCGTCGGCACGCTGTTCCACCCGCAGCGGCAGCGCCCGACGGCCCGGCTGTTCTGGCTGGCCCACGCCACCTCGCCCCGAGGGCGGCTGCACCTGGACCCGGGCGCGGTGGCCGCCGTCGTCGGGCGACGCAAGTCGCTGCTGCCCGCCGGCATCACCGCCGTGGACGGCACATTCACCGCTGGCGACCCCGTGGACCTGGTCGACACCGCAGGCGCACCTGTCGCCCGTGGCCTGGTCAACTACGACGCGGTGGAGCTGCCCGGGCTGCTCGGCCGCTCCACCTCCGAACTCGCCGCGGCGCTCGGCCCGGCGTACGAACGGGAGGTCGTCCACCGTGACGACCTCGTGCTGCTGTAAGCCAACCGCCCAGCTGAGGAGTAGTCGATGAGTGAGCGCCAGCGAATGAATCATCAGCTCAGGGCGTCGGTGCCGCAGGACGGCGCGGAGCGAAGAGGAGTGCCGGCATGAGCGTCGTCGAGCAGGCGCGACGGGCGCGGGACGCCGCCGCCGACCTGGCCGTGGCCACCCGTACGGTCAAGGACGCCGCGCTGGTCGCGATGGCGGACGCGCTGGTGGCGCGTACACCGGAGATCCTGAGCGCGAACGAGACGGACCTGGCGGCCGGCCGCGAAGCCGGGCTGAGCGCGGCCGTGCTGGACCGGCTCGCCCTCGACGCAAGCCGGGTGGCAGGCATCGCCGACGCGCTGCGCCAGATGGCCGCGCTGCCCGACCCGGTCGGCGAGGTGGTCCGCGGTTCGACCCTGCCCAACGGCCTGGAGCTACGCCAGATCCGGGTGCCGTTCGGGGTGGTCGGCATCATCTACGAGGCACGCCCGAACGTGACAGTGGACGCCGCCGGGATCTGCCTCAAGTCCGGCAACGCGGCGCTGCTGCGCGGGTCGTCCTCGGCCGCGCACTCCAACGCCGCGCTGGTCGCGGTGCTGCGCGACGCGATCACCGGGGCCGGCCTGCCGGCCGACGCGGTGCAGCTGCTCGACGCCAGCTCCCGCGACTCGGTCAAGGAGCTGATGCGCGCCCGGGGGCTCGTCGACGTGCTCATCCCGCGCGGCGGCGCGTCGCTGATCCGCACCGTGGTCGAGGAGTCGACAGTGCCGGTGATCGAGACCGGGGTGGGCAACTGCCACGTCTACGTCGACGCCGCCGCGGACGTGGCGAAGGCCGTAGCGGTGACGCTGAACGCCAAGACGCAGCGCCTGTCCACCTGCAACACCGCCGAGTCGCTGCTGGTGCACGCCGACGTGGCCGACGCGTTCCTGCCGCCGATGCTGGCCGCGTTCGCCGAGGCGGGGGTGACCGTGCACGGCTCCCCCGAGGTGGCCGCGCACTCGGCCGCGGTGGTCCCGGCGACCGAGGAGGACTTCGCCACCGAATACCTGTCGGCCGACATCTCGGTCGCCGTGGTCGAGTCGCTGGACGCTGCGGTCGCGCACATCCGCCGCTTCGGCACCGGGCACACCGAGGCGATCCTCACCGACTCGGCGAGCGCCGCCCGCGACTTCGTCGCCCGGGTCGACGCGGCGGCGGTCATGGTGAACGCCTCGACCCGGTTCACCGACGGGGGCGAGTTCGGGTTCGGCGCGGAGATCGGCATCTCGACGCAGAAGCTGCACGCAAGGGGTCCGATGGGTCTGCCCGAGCTGACCAGCACCAAGTACGTCGTCACCGGGGACGGGCACCTGCGCTAGGGCCTGTTTCAGCCAGGGCCGTGTCAGCCCGGCTGCGCGGTGGCTCCGGCCGCCGCGGGCCGGGCGGCCCGGATCGCGGACAGCGTCGCGTGCACGTCGAACTGGTGACCGTCGTCGCTCTCCCAGCCACCGTCGCTGCGCTGGGTCTCGGCGAGCCGCCGCAGGGCCCGCACCATGATCCAGTCGCGGAGGTCGATGCCGACCCGGCGCAGCGTGGCCCCCAACCAGGCCACGTCGCCCGGCGACATCGTGGGCATCCGTTCGGCGAGCACCACCTGGATCCGCGCCGACTCCTGGAACATCTCCTGGCGGTGCAGCACGGCGGCACTCAGCCAGCCGGCGGCGAGGAACGACGGCCAACTCCCGTCCGGGCGCAACCGCGCGACGATCGACTGGGCCGCCGCCTGCACCACCCCGGCGTACGCCCCGCCGACCCGGTGATCGAGCGGACCCGAGGCGCGGGCGTCCAGGCCGGCGACGGTCAGCCAGAAGCCGGCGTTGGCGGTGAGGAAGAGTTTGGCCTCCGGATCGCCGGGGCGGGCCCACTCGGGGGCCGAGCCGGTCAGCGACAGGTCCTCGTCCCAGCCGCCGTCCGCCTGCTGCCGGGACGCCAACCAGTCCAGCGCCCGGCGGGCGGCGGGACGGCCGAGCGCGCCCAGATCGTCCAGCTCGGCGAGCCGGAAACAGGTGGCGTCGACCGAGGCGACCTCGCCACCCCAGCTCGCCGGCCAGCCCCCGTCGGGCGACTGACCGACCTCGGCCACCTCCAACAGCTCCGGCGGCACCTGCGTGCCGTTGCGCAGCCAGGAGAGGCGGGCGCGTTCCACCGCGTCCCCATGCGCCACGACGAACCCGATCGCGGCTTCCAAGTCGACCACGGCGGAGACGCTACCTGCGCAGACACGATCCCGCCTCGGGGAATCGGCCAGCTGGAAATGGCTGCGTCGCTCCGGTCGCAGCGCCACGCGGAGCCACTTGCGTCGATTTACCGTCCGCGGGCTGCGTACGGCGCCACAGCGGGCCGGCGCCGGGGCGGCGCTGTGTGGCGTCGCCCCGGCGGGCCGGTCAGTACGCGGGCAGTGACGGGTCGATCTGCTTGATCCACGACAGCACGCCGCCCTGCACGTGGACGGCGTCGCGGAACCCGGCCGCCTTGAGCGCGGCGAGCGCCTCCGCCGAGCGGACGCCCGACTTGCAGTGCAGGACGATCTGCTTGTCCTGCGGGAGCTTCGCCAGCGCCTCGCCGGAGATGATGTCGCCCTTGGGGATCAGGGTCGCCCCCGGGATCCGCACGATCTCGTACTCGGCCGGCTCCCGCACGTCGACGAGGAAGATGTCCTTGCCGGCGTCCTGCCACTCCTTGAGCTCCAGGGCGGTGATGGTCGAGTCGAGCGTCGCCTCCTGGGCCTCCTCGGAGACCGCGCCGCAGAAGTCCTCGTAGTCTTCCAGCAGGTCGGTGACGGTCGGGTTCTCGCCGCAGAGCACGCAGTTCGGGTCCTTCCGGACCTTGATCTTGCGATACTCCATCTCCAGGGCGTCGTAGACCATCAGGCGGCCGACCAGCGGCTCACCGATGCCGGTGAGCAGCTTGATGGCCTCGTTCACCTGGATCGAGCCGATCGACGCGCAGAGCACGCCGAGCACGCCTCCCTCGGCGCAGGACGGGACCATGCCGGGCGGCGGCGGCTCCGGGTAGAGGCACCGGTAGCAGGGGCCGTGCTCCGCCCAGAACACCGACGCCTGGCCGTCGAAGCGGTAGATCGAGCCCCAGACGTACGGCTTGCCGAGCAGCACCGCCGCGTCGTTGACCATGTACCGGGTGGCGAAGTTGTCGGTGCCGTCGACGATCAGGTCGTACTGGGCGAAGATCTCGCGGACGTTCTCGCGGTCCAACGCGGTGTTGTGGATCTCCACGTTGACCAGCGGGTTGATCTCGCGGATCGACGCGGCGGCGGACTCGGCCTTGGACCGGCCGACGTCGGACACGCCGTGGATGACCTGGCGCTGAAGGTTGGACTCGTCGACGGTGTCGAAGTCGATGATGCCGAGGGTGCCGACCCCCGCCGCGGCGAGGTACAGCAGGGCGGGCGAGCCGAGGCCACCGGCGCCGACACAGAGCACCCGGGCGTTCTTCAGCCGCTTCTGCCCGGCCACCCCGACATCCGGGATGATCAGGTGGCGCGAGTAGCGGCGGATCTCGTCAACTGTCAGCTCGGCGGCGGGCTCGACGAGCGGGGGCAACGACACGGTGGACTCCCCGGGATCGGCGGTGTGAACCGCGCCATTGTTGCTCGCCCGGGCCGCACTCGGCCATGAGGGAGGACACGTGGCCCGCGATGCGGGAGGGGAATAACTCGCGCCGGTCGGTCAGGGGACCATGTCGCCGGCGTAGCGACGGCCGTCGAGGTAGGGCCAGGCGTTGGCCACGCAGCCCTTCAGCCCGTACGTCTGCTGCTGCATCACCGGAGCGGGCTCCCCCGGACCGGGACATGCCTCGTGCTCCTCGCCGAACTCGTGGCCGACCTCGTGGTTGATGACGTACGTGCGGTATGTCTCCAGCGGGGCCCCGTAGTCGGGCACCGCCTCCTGCCAGCGGGCCAGGTTGATGATGACCTGACCGGGCAGCCGGCACGAGGTGTAGCGCTCGGTGGTCAACCCGCCCTCGGCGCACATCCGCTCGGACGTGACCGGGGTGGCGAGATAAATGGTGAAGTCGGCCTGGTCGACGTCGGCCACCCGCTGCACCCGCAGCTCGCGGGAGGCGATCCAGCTGCGCGGGTCGGCCAGCACCTCGTCCACCCGCGTGGCGAACGCGTCGGCGTCCTGGCCGCTGCCCCGTTCGACAACCACCCGGTAGCGGCGCAGCGGTCCGTCCGTACCGTGTACTGACGTCCCCCCGTCGGCGACGGTGAACCGTCCCGCGCCGACCGACGGGTAGGCGCTGGGCACCGGGTGGACCTCCCCGCCGCCCAGCCCCATCCCCTGGGTCGGGGCGGGCGGTACGTCGGCCGGCGGCTCGTCGCCCCGCGTCGCGGTCACACCGACGGCGGTGGCGGTGGCGGCCACGAGCAGGCCGAGCAGCAGGCTGCGGCGTCGGCGGCGGCGCATGCGCACGAGCGTGGGACGCGCGTCCTCGTACGCGGACCGGTCAGGCGGCTCGGGCGGGCCGTAAGGGGACGACGGCGTCATGGCGTCCAGCCTGCCAGATTATTCGGGCAATTCTCCGCTTTTGGCTTCTATTGCCGCAATAGGTCTTCTGGGGGGTGGCGGACCGGATGGGTCAGAGAGCCGGGCCGGCGTAACGCCGACCGTCGACGTACGGCCACGGGTTGACCCGGCACCCGTTGAGAAAGAGCGTCTGCTGCATCATCACCGGCGCCGGACGCCCCGCGCCCGGGCAACGCTCGTGCCGGTGCCCGAGCTGGTGACCCACCTCGTGGTTGACCACGTACGTCCGGTAGACCGCCAACGGCACGCCCGCCGACACGAAGTGCGGCACCGACAACCGCCACCGATCCAGGTTGATGATCACCTGGCCGGGCGCGCGGCAGGAGGTGTACGGCCGCCCGCCGATCCGGATGTCCACGCCACCCTCGGAACACATCCGGCCCGCCGTTCGGGCGGTCGCCAGGTAGACGGTGAAGTCCCGGGGAGCGGTCCCCGGCACCTGCTGCAACCGCAGCCGGCCGCTGTCGACCCAGCTGCCCGGCCCGGCGAGCGCCACCTCGACGGCCTGAGCGAACGCGGCGATGTCCTCGTTGCTGCCCGACTCGACAGCCACCCGGTAGCGGCGCAGCTCGCCCGAGCGGCCCAGCACCGGGCCGGTGCGGTCGTCGTGGCCGAACCGGCCGGTGCCCGCGGTCGGCACCGCGCCGGGCATCCGCAGGACGGGCGACGGGCTCGGCGACGGACTCGGCGACGCAGCGGTTGCGGTTGCGGTCGGCGACGGATAGGCCGACGGCGGCAACGGCCCGGCCACCAGCGGCGGCCCGATCTCGTCGGCGGTCAGCCGATCCGGTGGCACGCCCGGACCCTCGGCGATCACGGTCACCGCCGCGCCGACCGCCAGCACCAACGCCACCAACTGGGCGATCAGTGCGAGGCGACGGCGGCGACGAGCGGACCTGAACATCCCGGTCAGCCTGCCAGATCGGACGGCCGGGCGGCGTCCTCCGTTTCGGCGAGCAGGCCGACCACCGCCCGGGCGACCAGCCGGGGAACCTCCAGCTGCGCCACGTGACCGACGCCGTCGAGCATCAGCAGGCGGCTGTCCGGAATGACCCGGGCGGTCTGGGGTGCGACGCGAACGTCGACCAGCCTGTCCTGCCGGCCGCCCACCACAAGCGTCGGCGCGCGCACCGCCCCGGCGAGCCGCCACAGCGAGCCCGCCCCCGGCAGGTACGCCCGCAGGAAGGACGAGACCAGCCCCCGGAACGTCCGGACGTACGCGGCCGCATAGTGCGCCGCCTCGTACCGCACCCGGATCTCCTCCAACGCCTCGGCCCGGCGCTGATCGCAGATCCGGCTGAGGTCGGCGACGCACGCCTGGAGCACCTGCTCGGCCATCACCTCGGGCGCGAGCTGGGTGAGATGCCGGGCGACCAGGCGCTCACCGCCGGGAATGGCCAGCACCGGCAACATCCGGCCCTGCAACGACCGCCGGAAGTCCAGAAACGGCAACGCCGGAGAGATCAGGGTGAGGGTGCGCACCAGGTCCGGCCGAAGCCCCGCCACCTGGACCGAGACCGCGCCGCCCAGCGAGTTGCCGAACAGGTGCACCGGCCCCCGACCGGAGTGCTCGATCCACCGGATGACCAGGTCGGCGAAAGCCGAAATCGTGTACCGCCGGCCCGGCTCGCTGCGGCCGAACCCGGGCAGGTCGATGGCCTGGCCGTCCAGCCGGTCGGCGAGCAGCCCGGCCAGGTCGGTCCAGTTCTGCGACGAGCCGCCCAGCCCGTGCACGTACAACGCCGGTTCCGCGTCGACGGTCGTCGCCGGAGTGTCCCGCACATAGGTGGCGACGCCGTCGAGGCGGACCTCCCGGCCCGGCCACGGCGGCGGTACACCCACCTCGGGGAGGAGATGGTCCGGCCAGAGGGAGGCGCGCTTCATCCTCCCAGTCTGCCTCGGACCACTCAGGACAGCAGCGCCTCCAGCCGACGGTTGACCGCCGCCAGCGTCGCCCGGACCACCGCCTGGCGCGGATCGCCGGCCACCAGCGCCGAACCGGCGAGCTGCTCGACCCAGCCCTCGCAGACCAGCAGCACCACCACCGTGGCCACCTCGCAGTTGCCGAACGGCACCACCGCCGCGTGCTCGACGAAGCAGCGGCCACGCTCGGCGTTCTCGGCCCCGCGCAGCAACTCGTCCACGGCGGCGGCCGCGGCCACCGCGCAGAGACGCAGCACGTAACCGTCCACCGCCGGCCCGGTCGCGTACCCGGCCGCGCTGTCGTCGCCGGCCAGCAGCCGCACCTCCACGTTGGCGTCCAGACCGAAGGTGCTGACCTGCACGTGGTCGATCACCACGCGTGGCCCCGGCACGCCGCCGGTGTCCAGAGGCCGGGAGGGCGCCGACTCCGTCGTGGTCACCTGACCGCCGGAGTACGACGTACCGACCGTCGCCGGGCTGCCGGTGGCTCCGCCGGTGGGCGCGGCCGAGACCGATCCGGGTTCCTCGACCGTGGCGCGGCCCCGGTGCGGGGCGCCCGCCCGCCGTCGACGCGCGGCGTCCGGCCCGACCCACTGCTCCGGGCCCGTCGGCGTGGCCTCGGCCCGACCACCCGAGGACCGAGCGACCGAGGACGTCTCGGCGGTACGGGGTTCCGCGCCGGTGTCGCGCGGCTCGGCGGGCCGTGCCTCGACAGATCGCGGTTCGACGGGACGCGGCTCGGCAGCTCGTCGATCGGTGGCGCGCGACTCGGCCGGCCGCGGCTCGGCTGCGCGACGGCGGACCGGCGGGGCTGGCGTGGTGGGCAGGCCGGGCACGTTCTGCGGGGCGGCGGCCAGCCCCATCCGTTCCTGGAGCAGCCGGGCCACCTGTCGACTCACCTCGGCCGGATCCGCACCGTCGGCCAGGTCCAGTCGGAGGCTGTGCGCGCCGGCCGGCGTACGACGCAGGGCGGCGTCCCGAACGCCGGCCACCTCCCGCACCGCGTCCAGGATGGCGTTGACGTCGAACCCCTCGGGACGTTCCCGCAACGGAGCGGGCTCGTCGTCGCGGCGCAGGTGGGTGGCGATGCGAGCGAGTTCGGGGGTTTCGGCGGGTGGCTCCACGGCTGGCGGCTCCGGCACAACGGGCACGTCCGGTTCCGCGGGGACGCGCTGCGGCAGCACCGCCGACGTGTCGGGCCGTCGCCCGCCGTCGGCGGGCTCGACCGGCGACGCCGGGTCGGGGGCGGATCGGCGAGCCGCGTAGGGAGGGGCGGACGCGGGTGACGGCCGGTCGTGACGTCCGGGGCCGCCGGTGGCGGAGGCCGGACCGGCACCGGCCGAGGGCGGGGGGCCGGCGAGGGAAGGACCGGTCGCCGGCGGGGCGGCAGCGGCCGGCTCGGCGGGCGACGGCGCGGGCGGCTCGGGGGTCGCCGGTCGGAGTCGGAACGGCCCGGTCGGCCGGACCGGGCCCGTCGACTCGCCCGCGTCGCTCGCCCGGGGAGCGGCCGCCGGCCGGGTGGCCGGCCAGGAGGGACGCTCGGCCGGAGTTGCCGGGATGCGTCCCTCGGACCAGTCGGGTCGCTCGGCCGCCACGGGTGTCGGCGATCCACCGGCCCAGGAGGGCCGCTCGGTCACCGGACGGACCGGTGCCGCAGGTGGCGGCGCGTCGGTCACCGTCGGCGGCGGGCCGGCGGGCGCCGGCGGCGGATCGGCCGGCACGGGCGGATCGACGGGCGCCGGGCCCGCCCAGGACGGGCGCGTGCTCGCCGGTGCGCCGACGGGCGTCGGATCGCCGGCCCAGGACGGGCGCGACGGCGGGACGCTTGTCGGCGTCGGGTCCGGGCCGCCGGCCCAGGAGGGGCGGGGCGGCGGCGGTGGGAGCGGCGATGCGGGGCCGGCCCAGGACGGGCGCGACGGCGGGGCACTGGCCGGCGTCGGGTCCGAACCGCCGGCCCAGGAGGCGTGGTCAGCGGCCGGCGGGCCACTCGTCGGCTCGGCACGGGCGGCGGCACCGCCCGACGCGGACCCCCCGGCCCACGATGGACGCTCGACGGCCGGCGGGCCACTCGTGGGGGCGGACCCCCCAGCCCAGGAGGGACGGTCAACGGCCGGCGGACCACTGGTCGGCTCGGTACGGACGGCGTCGCCCGATGCGGACCCCCCGGCCCACGACGGACGCTCGACGGCCGGCGGCCCACTCGTGGGAGCGGGGCCACCGGACCAGGACGGGCGGTCGACGGCGGGCGACGCGGTGCGCGGGGGCACGGGAGGGCCGCTGGTCGGGGTGGGGTCGGTGCCGGCCGCGCGAGGCGACGGGTCGGCCGCCGCGCTGACCGGGGCCGGCGCGGCCCAGGACGGACGGTCGGCGGGAAGCCCGCTGGTCGGCTCGGGCGCCGGCCCACCGGCCCAGGAGGGCCGCTCGGTCGGCTCGGGCCGGGAGACGGCCGGCGGCACGGTGGTCGGAATCGGGGCCGGCCGCTCACCCGCCCAGGACGGGCGCGTGGGCGTGCCGGGGTCGGCGTCCGCCTCGGCCCGGGGCGCGTCCCGGGTGACGTCGTACGCGCGGGGCGGCTCGGCCGGCCCCGGCTCGTATGGCCGGGTCGGCTCCGCGCGCACCGGCTCGTACGGCTGGTGGGGCTCGGCGACCCAGCCCGGCGCGGACTCGTCCCGCGCCGGTCGGCCGGCCGACTCGCCGTCCTGGCGGGACCAGGGCGGTGCCCACCCACTGCCCCAGCTCGGGCGGTTCCAGCTGGGCCCGGACCAGTCCGGCTCGATGGAGGGCGACTCACCCGCCCGGTGCGTGTCCCCGCTGGGGCGCTCCGGTTCCGCGTCGTCGCCGCGCCCGGAGGCACGCCCCGACTCGGCCGACGCCTCGGCCGGGGGCGGGGCCTGCCAACCACGCGGAACGGCAGGTTGATCGTCGACGGCGGGCCGTTCGCCGGTGGGCGCGCGCAGACCGGGCGGCACCTCGAAACCCGAGGCGGCCGTGCCGACGGGCGGCACCTGGATGGAGGCCGGCGCCGTGCTGGGCAGACCGGGGTCGGCCCAGCGGACGCCGCGCGGCGCGGCAGGGTCGGTGGTGGAGTGCCGGGCCGGGCCGGTGTCGGCCTCTGCCGTTCCCTGCTCCCCGACCGGCGCGGGACGCTGGGCGGGCACCACCAGCCGGCCTCCGCCCACGTCGGGCCGGTCGTCGGCGGCCCGCCCGGGCGGCGCGCTCACCGGTGTCTGGCGGCCCGATGGGGCCCCGCCGCCGAGGTGCGCGACGCCGTTGATCTCCGCATCGCCGTGGCGGGCGCCGTTGGTCTCGCTGTCGCCGCTGCTGTCGCTGTCGATCTCGGCCTCGTCGTGGTGGACACCGTTGGTGTGGTGACCGTTGACCCGGGCGGGGCGCTCGGGGTCACCGGTCAGCCCGGGCAGAGGCGCCGGCAGGTCGCCGTGCCTCGTGGAGGAGGCACGCCAACCGGACGCGGGGGGCCGCTGCCACGGTGGTGCCTGCTCCCCGGCCGCCTCGCGCTCGGCAGACGGGGACCACCCGCCCGTCGAGGGCGCCCACCCGCTGCCGGAGCGGCCCGGGTCGTCGTGCTGACCCGTTCCGTCACCGTGCTCTCCCGGGGTGGCGGCTCCGGGTTGCCCTGTTTCACTCACCGCGCGCTCCTTGGTCGCCCTCGCTGAGGCTACCGTGTGGGGAGAGTGGCGATAAGTTACAGCGGCGGGCCATTTCCACGACGCGGTCGAGGGCCGCCCCGGTCTGGGGGGAAAATGCCGGCCCGTACGGAGAACTCGGAGGATCCCATGACCGCTGTGGGGAACGGCGCACAAACCGCTGGCAGGCCCACCCGCCTGCCCCGCTCCGCGCGCCGTAAGCAGCTGCTCGCGGCGGCGCAGGAGGTATTCGTCGCCCAGGGCTACCACGCCGCGGCGATGGACGACATCGCCGAGCGGGCCGGGGTTTCCAAGCCGGTGCTCTACCAACACTTCCCGGGAAAGATGGACCTCTACCTGGCCCTGTTGGACACGCACTGTGACGCCATCGTCGCTCAGGTGCACGAGGCGATGCGCGGCACCAGCGACAACAAGGAGCGGGTCAGCGCGTCGGTGCGCGCGTACTTCGACTTCGTCGATCACGAGAGCGAGGCGTTCCGCCTCGTCTTCGAATCGGACCTGCGCAACGACCCGGCGGTGCGGCAGCGGGTGGAGCGGGTCGAGCAGGGCTGCATCGCGGCGATCACCGACACCATCATCTCCGACACCGGCGTGAGCCGGTCGCACGCCGAGCTGCTCGCCTCCGGGCTGGTCGGCGCGGCGGAGACCGCCGCGCAGTTCTGGCTGGCCGGTGGCCGGCAGGTGCCGAAGGCGGAGGCCGAGGCTCTGGTGGCGGCGTTGTCCTGGCGGGGCATCGCGAGCTTCCCGCTGCAAGGTGAGTCAGCCTGACCGTCGACCCCGTGATCGGATAGCCTTCGCAGGGCGGTTATCGCCCCAGTTGAGGAGGCACAGTGGAGGTCAAGATCGGCGTGCAGTACGCGCCGCGCGAGCTGGTTCTGGACAGCGCGCAGTCGCCGGCCGAGATCGAGCAGATCGTGACCGACGCCTTCGCCGGCAACGGCGGCACGCTCTCCCTGACCGACGAGAAGGGCCGGCGGGTCATCGTTCCGGTCGAGAAGGTCGCCTACGTCGAGATCGCCGAGGCGTCCCCGCGAGCGGTCGGTTTCACCGTTCGCTGACCGGTCCGGCCGTCGCGGCAGGTCGGCGTTTGCAGGCCACCTGCCGCGGGCCGGTGCCGCACCCGACGGGTGACGGTCAGTTGTTCAGTCCGGCGACCGCCATCCGCGCGGTGTGGGCGTCGGTGAGCCTGGAGAACAATCCCGGCACGTCGACCCGGTCGCCCCGCGCGATCAGCGCGGTGAGTGCGGCCCGTTCGGCGGCGACGTGGCCGGCCTGCGACAACGCCTCGCCGACCAGCCGCCGGGCCCACATGGAGAGCCGACCGGCAACCCGGGGATCGGCGGCGACGGCCACCCGGATCTCGGCGACGGCGAACTCCGCGTACCGGGAGTCGTGCAGCACGTCCAGCACCAGCGCCCGGTCGGGCTCGTCCAGCGCGTCGGCGATCTCCCGGAGGAAGTCGTCGGTGATCGCGTCCCCCACGTACGCCTTGGTGACCACCTCCGCCCAGTCCCGCGGCTCGGTGGAGTCGTGGTACGCCTGCAACGGCCGCACGTACGGCGTCATCGCCTCCTCCGGCGGCGCACCCAGCGCGGTGAGCCGGTCGGCGAGCCGGCGGTAGTTGCCGATCTCGGCCGCGGCCATCTGGCTCAGCGCGGCGCGTCGATGCAGGTCGGGGGCGAGTCGCGCGTCGCCGGCCATGCGTTCGAAGGCGAGCAGCTCACCGAAGGCGACCAGGCCCAGCAGGTCGGCGACGGCGGGACCGGGGGTGGTCGGCGCGGACACGAGCGCAGGCTACCGTGCGGGGCCGGCGCCGGGTGGCCCGTGCGGGGCACGAACGAGCACCCGAGCAAGTGTGGTGCAGGTCACATTCGACCGCCCCGCGTGGCGGCTGGCCGACCGGGAATCGGGACGTGAGCTTGCCTGTTCAGGTAGCATAGAGCAGTTGCCGTGGGCGCCGATCTGATCGAAGCTCAGCCCGCGGCGCGCGTGCGGCCCGGTCCGGCTCGGCATTCTGCCGCCGACCGTGTGGCCCGCGTCATACCGAACGCGCCCTGAGGACGAGACGGGGCGCACCCACGAGAGGGCACCCCCACATCCACATGAGCGAGCTGACTCAAGATCTGATGGACGGCCAGGAACTGGCCCCCACCGCCCCGGTCCGACCCGAGGCTCCCACCTTCGCGGCCCTCGGCGCCCGCGAGGAAACCGTCGAGGCGCTGGCCGCCGCCGGCATCACCCGCGCGTTCGCCATCCAGGAGTACGCGATCCCGATCGCGCTGCGCGGCGTCGACCTGATCGGCCAGGCACCCACCGGCACCGGCAAGACCCTCGGCTTCGGCGTACCGCTGCTGGAGCGGGTCTTCGCACCGAGCGAGGGCAGCGACGGCGTCCCCCAGGCGCTGGTCGTCGTCCCCACCCGTGAGCTGGGCATCCAGGTCGCCAAGGATCTGGCCGCCGCCGGCCGGACGCGCGGCGTCCGGGTGCTGCCGATCTACGGTGGCGTGGCGTACGAGCCGCAGATCGACGCGCTGCGCAAGGGCGTCGAGATCCTGGTCGGCACCCCGGGCCGACTGATGGACCTGCAGAAGCAGAAGCACCTCCGCCTGGACCGGGTGCACGCGCTCGTCCTCGACGAGGCAGACCGGATGCTCGACCTGGGCTTCCTCGACGACGTCGAGAAGATCCTGGCGATGCTTCCGGAGGACCGGCAGACGATGCTGTTCTCGGCGACCATGCCGGACCCGATCGTCACCCTGTCCCGGCGGTTCCTGCGCCAGCCGATGACGATCCACGCCGGGCACACCGCCGAGACCGGGCCGTCGCCGCAGACCCAGCAGCTGGTCTACCGCACCCACTCGATGAACAAGGTCGAGGTGGTGGCGCGCATCCTCCAGGCCGAGGGGCGCGGGCTGACCATGATCTTCACCCGCACCAAGCGGGCCGCCGACCGGGTCGCCGAGGATCTCGACTTCCGCGGGTTCGCCGTCGCCGCGGTGCACGGTGACCTCGGCCAGGGCGCCCGTGAGCGGGCGCTGCGGGCGTTCCGCGCCGGCAAGATCGACATCCTGGTCGCCACCGACGTGGCGGCCCGTGGACTCGACGTCACAGGCGTCACCCACGTGATCAACTACGACTGCCCGGAAGACCAGGACACCTACACCCACCGCATCGGCCGTACCGGCCGGGCCGGGGCGACCGGCGTCGCGGTGACCTTCGTCGACTGGGACGACATGCCCCGCTGGCGGATCATCGACAAGACCCTCGGTCTGGAGATGCCCGAGCCGCCGGAGACGTACCACACGTCGCCGCACCTCTACACCGACCTGCACATCTCCACCGAGGTCAGCGGCACTCTGCCCACTGCCGAGCGCACCCGGGCCGGGCTGTCCGCCGAGATCGAAGAGGACCTGGGTGGGACGACCCGCTCCCGCCGGGGCGACAGCGGCGGCCGGGGCCCGCGACGCGGTGAGAGCCGCGGCGACGGCCGGGGTGAGCGCCGTGGCCGCGGCGACGGCCGCCGGGACCGCACCGACGCCGGCACGCCGGCTGCCGAGGCACCCACTGACACCGCCGGCGACGAAGCCGGTCGCACCCCGCGTCGCCGGCGTCGCCGCCGTGCAGGCGAGACGGTTGCGGGCGAGCCGACCGCGGTGATCTCGGCCGAGGCGGCACCGGCAGAGCCGGCCGCCGCCGCCGTCGAGGGCGAGGCATCGAAGCCGCGCCGCCGCCGGCGCCGCCGTGGTGGCGGTTCCGGCGCGGGTACGCCGGCCGAGGCGACCGCGGACTGACGCAGCGAGATTCACCCGACATCCCCCGGCACCGCCTCAGCGCGGTACGGGGGATGTCGCCTTCCCACCCCACCTGCCGAAGATGGAACGATGCCGGAACCACTGGATGCCGCCCTGACCGAGGTTCGTGCACTGCTGCTCGACCCCGCGCTGACCCGTGCGGTGGCCGCCGGGCGCCGTCGGGGACACCGACCCACTGTCGTGCGGGCCGAACTGCGTCCGGTGACGCTCAAGGCCGGCCCGCGGTTGCAGATCGCCACGTCCGACGGCGCGCGCCCGCACACCCGCAACGTCGCCCCCGGTCCCGAGGCCGCCGTAGCGGTCGACGAACTCCTGGCCGAGCCCTTCGGCAACTGGCACGTGGAGACGGCCGACGCGACCCTCCAACTGCGGGTGACCAAGTCCGGTGAGGCGCAGGTGCACCGGGCCGCGGCGACGCGACCGGCGGCGACGCCGAGTGGCAACGACCGGGCCAAGGAGTACCTGCTCGACCCGGGCGACCCGATCTTCGCGGAGATCGGCGGCTCGGCGGCCAAGCGCCGCCAGGTCGACGCGTTCCTGCGCGCCCTGGCCGCGACCCTGCCCGCCGATCTGACCGGCCCGCTGCGGGTGGTCGATCTGGGCTGTGGCAACGCCTACCTGACCTTCGCCGCGTACCGCTACCTCGCCAACCGTGGTCTCGACGTCGAGCTGATCGGCGTGGACGTCCGGGAGGACCAGCGACGACGTAACACCGAGCTGGCGCAACGACTGGGCTGGGCCGACAAGGTCAGCTTCGTCGCGGGCACGATCGCCGAGGCGGTTGTCGACCCCGCCCCGGATCTGGTGCTGGCGCTGCACGCCTGCGACACCGCCACCGACGAGGCGCTGGCCCGCGCGGTGCGCTGGGAGGCCCGCTGGGTGCTCGCCGCGCCGTGCTGTCACCACGACCTGGCCAAGCAGCTACGCGCCCAGCCGACCCCCGCACCGTACGAGCTGCTGACCCGGCAGGGCATCCTGCGCGAACGCTTCGCCGACGTGCTCACCGATGCGCTGCGCGCGGGGCTGTTGCGGGTGCACGGGTACCGGGCCGAGGTGGTCGAGTTCGTCGACTCCCAGCACACGCCCCGCAACCTGCTGATCCGAGCCCGTCGTAGCGGCAGCGGCGACCCCCGAGCGGCGGAGTACCGCGAACTCGTCGACCAGTGGCGGGTCACACCCCGGCTGGAGACCCTGCTCGCCGCCGACGAACCGCCCGCCGTCTAGGGGACCCGACGCCTGACCGGCGGTACGCCGACACAGTCACCGCCGCGCCGGCGCCTGCGGTCGCCGCCGGTCCGGTCTCAGCGTCGGCGACCGCCGTTGCCGCGATCTCAGCGTCGGCGGTCGCCGTTGACCCGGTCTCAGCGTCGGCGGTCGCCGTTGCCGCGATCTCGCCCACCGGAGCGGTCGAAGACCGACACCCGGTCCCCGCTGTGGCGCAGGGCCGAGCGGTCGTCCTCACCGGCGCTGCTCGGGAAGGGCACCACCTTTCCCGAACTCTCGGCGTTGCCGGCGGCCGTGAACGCGTTCCAGGAGATGTCGACGAGCAGCTTCTTCGTCTCGGCGTGCCGGATGGCGGCGTTGCGTTGCAGCGCCATCCGGGCACCCAGCACCACCGCGGCCAGCGTGGTGGTGATCGCGCCGGTCGCGGCCAGCACGTCGAGACCGGTCGCCGCGTTGGTGCGGAGCACCAGGACCAGCAGCCAGATCCAGAACCCGGCGGCGAAGACGCCGGCCTTGGCGACGAAGAAGAGGCTCACCGCACCGGGCTGGTACGGCAGCGGACGGCTCGATTCGGCCATGGTGCTCCTCGGCGGTGGTCCGGGCGATCGGCGGCACGCGCGCATGCGCCGTGCCGGGACGGGCACCGAGCTTAGTGGAAGAGCGACGATGATCGCTGGGTGCCGGCACGAATACTGCCCGACGCGGAGTCTCATCGGTGGGACAGTTTGTGCGGTCAGTCAGTGGTTTCCGGTCCCGGGCGTACTACGCTCGGAAGGCGCATCTTCCCAGTGCTCGGCCGGGAGGGAAAGACATACCGGATGGGTTCCGCAGACGTGTCACCGCAGATGGCGTTCGCCCGCTTCGTCCGGCGTGCCATCGACGACGCTCGCGACGAGCGCGGATGGACAGTGACCGATCTTGCCTCGCACACGGGCGTGGGCCGTTCCACCGTGTTCCGTTGGCTCGCCGGTGACTGGCAGGATTACCCCGAGTTGGCCAAGGTGCGCGGCTTCTGCGCCGCACTGGATCTGCCGGTGGCTGCCGCGTTCCGCGCGCTCGGGCTGCCGGACGCGGGGTCGGCGCCGCGGCGCCGCAGCGATGACGGCCCGGTCGAGGCCGACGTCCGGGCCATCCTCGATCGCCTGGCCGATCCCACCGTCCCAGCCGAGGAGAAGCACCACATCCGCGACCTCCTCCGCTACCTGGCCCGCCGCCCAACCCGCCGAGCCGGCTAACCCCAACCCCAACCCCAACCACGGGTTGATCATGAAGTTATTGCCGCGACACGCCGGCGCGAGTGGCAATAACTTCATGATCAACCACGTGAGGTGGGGGGCCGTGCGGGGGCGGGGCCGGGGGGTCAGGGGACCGTTACGGTGAACTCGGCGGTGTGGACCTTGTCGGCTACCTGGAAGTCGAGGTAGAGGCGGTAACGGCCCGGGCCCGGGGTGGTCAGCCAGAACTTCACCTGGCCGTCGGCCAGCTCCGGTTCGGGGTGCACGTGCAGGTAGCCCAGGTCGCCCTCGCGCAGCGCCACCAGGTGACCGTACGCCCCGAGGTAGCGCTCCAGCACCGCGTCGCCGTTCGTGCCGTCGATCCGGAAGGTCAGCGGCACCGTGACACCGACCTGCGGGCTGCCCTGGTAGGCGACGGTGAACCCGTCCACAGTCGTCGAGGTCGCCGGGGCGGGCAGCGGACGCGGCTCGTACGTGCCCGGCACGACCAGGTCCACGCCGAGGGTCAGCGCGCTCTGGCCGCCGTTGTCGGCAACCACGGTGAAGTCGGCATACGCCCGCCAGACGCCGGGCTGCGCGAGGGTCACCGGCACCGTCCAGGTGCCGTCCGCCGCCATGGTCGGGTGCAGATGCTGGTAGCCCGTCAGGTCCCGACGGACCACGATGAGGTGCATCGGCTTGTCGTGCACGACGGCGAAGCGGGTGACCGGGCGGCGTTGCACGTCGCGCACCTGAAAGCGCAACTGCCCGGGGCGGCCGGCCGGAAACTCGGTGGCCAGCGGGACGAGCGTGTATCCGGCCGAGCTGACCGACAGACCGCCGGGCTCGGCGGCCGCGCCCTGGTCCGCGCCGGTCATGGACCCGTGGTCGTGGGCCCCGGTGCCCGGCGGGTGGGTGTGGTCGGCGGTCAGCGCCGCGGGGCTGCCGCCGCCGGTGGTGGCGGTGCCGTTCATGCGACCGAGGCCGAACCCGAGCAGCACGGCGAGCACCAGCCCGCCGACCACGAGCGCCAGCCGGACCGTGCTCCGGTCCGGCGCGGCGGGGGCCTGCTCAGGCACCGCCAGCGTCCAGCACGTAACCGGCCTCGTCGACGGCCGCCCGCACCGACTCGTCGGGCAGCGGGCTGTCGCTGGTCACCGTGGCGGTGCCGGAGGCCAGGTCGACCTGGACCTGCCGCACACCGGGCAGCGCCGACAGCTCGTCGGTGACCGCACGCACGCAGTGCTCGCAGGTCATGCCGGTGACGGCGTACGCGCGGGTCACGTGCTGCTGATCGGTCATGCCGCCACCGTACCGCCGCGCCCGGCCAGCCCTGGCCGACGCCGGGGCGGCGTGGCGACCGTCGCAATCCGCGCGACCCGGGAACTTTCCGCCCCGCAGCCGTCCACGGACCTCCGCGATCGCGAACGGCGGCTCAGCCGGCCACGGCCAGAGCGAGCGGGAGCACGTCGGGAGCACCGGCCCGCCGCAGCGCGCGGGTCACCATGGTCATCGTCCAACCGGAGTCGACCAGGTCGTCGACGAGCAGCACCGGCCCCTCCAGCGCGGCCAGGGCGTCGGCCAGGTCGGCCGGCACGGCGAAGGCGTCGTGCAGGGCGCGTACCCGCTGAGCGCTGTTGCCACGCGGCCCGCCGGGGCCGTCCGGACCGGTCGGGGTGACCGCGCCGAGCAGTGGCAGCCGGCCCACGGCGGCGATCCGCTCGGCCAGCGAGCCGACCAGCCGGGGCCGCCGGCGGGAGCCCACCGCGACCACGCCCACCGGGCGGCGGGGCCACGGGTCGTCGCCGTGCGCCCACGCCTTGAGCACCTCGACCACAGCGCCGGCGACGTCGTCGGGCACCGGCACGTCGGGCGCCTCCGGGCCGACCAACTCCCGCAGCCGGCCACCCCAGCCCAGGTCGGAGAGGCGCCCGACGGCACGGCCGGGCAGCGCCTGCTCCGCGGGGGCGATCCGGCCCTTGAGCGGTACGCCCACCGCGTCCAGCCCGGTCGGCCAGAGCTTCTTCGGGGCGATCTCCACGCCGGGGCGACCCAGGAAGGTCTGCGCTGCGGCGAGCGCCGCCGTCGACACGTCGGCGGCGAAGAGCGGGTCAGCGCACCTGTCGCACCGGCCGCAGTCGGTCGCCTCGGTGTCGTCCAGGCGTTCCCGTAGATACCGCATTCGGCAGTCGGACGTGGTCGCGTACTCCCGCATGGCCTGTTGCTCGACGGTGCGCGCCTCGGCGACGCGGCGCAACCGGGCCTCGTCATAGACCCACGGCTCGCCGGTGGCGAGCCAGCCACCGCGCACCCGACGGACCGCGCCGTCCACGTCGAGGACCTTGAGCATCAACTCCAGGCGGGCCCGGCGCAGGTCGACGAGGGGTTCGAGGGCCTGGGTGGAGAGCGGACGGTCGGTGTGCAGGGCGGCCAGCACGGCCCGGACCTGCTGGTCGGGCGGGAACGCCAACGAGGCGAAGTACCGCCAGATCGCGGCGTCCTCGACGCCGGGCAGCAGCAGCACCTCGGCGTGCTCGACGGCGCGGCCGGCGCGGCCGACCTGCTGGTAGTACGCGATCGGCGAGGGTGGTGCGCCGAGGTGAACGACGAAGCCCAGGTCGGGCTTGTCGAAGCCCATGCCGAGGGCGCTGGTGGCGACCAACGCCTTGATCTTGTTGTCGAGCAGGTCCTGTTCGGCGGCCCGCCGGTCGGCGTCGTCGGACTGCCCGCTGTACGAGGCGACCGGATAGCCCCGGGAGCGCAGGAACTCGGCCGTCTCCCCCGCTGCCGCGACGGTGAGCGTGTAGACGATGCCGGACCCGGGCAGCTCGTCCAGGTGGTCGGCGAGCCAGGCCAGCCGGTGCGACGGGCTGGGCAGATCGAGGACGCCGAGCCGCAGCGACTCGCGGTCCAGCGTGCCGCGCAGGACGAGCGCGTCACCCAACTGCTCGGCCACGTCCTGGGTGACCCGGGCGTTGGCGGTGGCGGTGGTGGCCAGCACGGGCGTGCGCTCCGGCAGGTTGGCGAGGAAGGTGCGCAGCCGCCGGTAGTCCGGCCGGAAGTCGTGCCCCCAGTCGGAGACGCAGTGCGCCTCGTCGACCACCAGCAGCCCGGTGGTCGCGGCCAGCTTCGGCAGCACGCCGTCGCGGAAGTCCGGGTTGTTGAGCCGCTCCGGGCTGATCAACAGCACATCCACGGCACCGGCCTGGATCTCGGCGGTGATCTCGTCCCACTCGTCGAGGTTGGCCGAGTTGATCGTGCGAGCCCGGATGCCGGCCCGCGCGGCGGCCTCCACCTGGTTGCGCATGAGCGCCAGCAGCGGCGACACGATGACGGTGGGGCCGGCCTGGTCGCCCTGCCCACTGTCGCGCAGCAGGGCGGTGGCCACGAAGTAGACGGCGGACTTGCCCCAACCGGTGCGCTGCACGCAGAGCACCCGCCGCCGGTCGACGACCAACGCCTCGATGGCCCGCCACTGATCCTCGCGCAGTCGGGCGTGCTCACCGGCCAGCCGGCGCAGCACCGCCTCGGCCCGCTCCCGTACCGCCGCCCGTTCGTCGCCCATCCGGCATTTCTACCAGCGCCGTCCGTCAGAACCCCGGGCCGCGCGGGAGGCGCCGGTCACGATCCGCGCGTTCGCGCCTCGTCGGGTCGGGACGCCGGGGGCAGGAAGAGCAACAGGTCGCGCAGGGGCTCGGTCGCACTCGGAGGCAGCAGGCAGCGCGCCGCAAGCTCTTCCATCGAGGCGTACGGGCCGCGCAGCCAGCGGTCCACCACGATCTGCCGGCCCTGCTCGCTCGTCAGGCCGGGCAGGGCCGTGAGCACCTGCTCCGGGACCGCGTTGACGTCGACCAGTCCACCGTCGTCGAAGGTGCCGGGTAGGTCGGGCCGGCCAAGTCCCAGCTCGGCCCGGGCGGCCGGGTAGTGGTAGAGCAGGTAGCGGGCGTGCTCCCGCCGGATGCGCCGCTCCTCGTCGGCGCGACCCCGGGCGCTGTCCGGTCTGCCGGTGATCGCCTCCCAGAGTCCACGGCTGAGCAGGACCACATGCACCGCCCCGGCGAGCCAGGTGATGAGGGCCAGGCCGAGGAAGGTCACCGCCTCCGGCCCGGGCACCTCGGCGTCCGGATTCTCGATGTCGAGCATCGTCACCTCGACGACGAGCAGCGCGAGGTAGCCCACGCCCGCGACCGCGAGGCGCCAGCTCCGGCGCCAACCCGCGTAGGCCAGGATCACCAGCCAGGTCAGGCAACCGAACGAGAGCAGGACGAGCACCGTACCGAGGATCGTGACGGTCCTGCTCGCCCAGCGCGGCGCCTGCCGCCGCGGAGGTTTCGTGCCGCTCGCCGGGGGCGGCGAGTACGGAGGCGGCGGCAGGGGCGGCGGCGGCGAGAACGGGGGCGGCGCTGACACGACGGCCGGCGCCGCCGGTCCCGGTTGGGTGGGGATGAGACCGGCGGGTGCGACCACCGGCCGCGGTGTCTCCGGTTCGGGCGCCGTGGCGACCACCGGCCGCGGTGTCTCCGGGTCGGGCGTCGTGGCGGCCACCGGCGGCGGTGTCTCCGGTTCGGTGGAGGGCTTCGCCACCGACAGGGTCGGATCGGAGCGCAGGATGCGCCGGTGGAGTTCCTGCAACACCTCGCCCGGCTCGATGCCGTACTCCTCGCGGAGCAGGTCGCCGAACTCCCGGTAGGCGGCGAGCGCCTCCGCCTGCCGCCCGCTGCGATAGAGCGCGAGCATGAGCTGGTGTCGCAGCCGTTCCCGGACCGGGAACTCGGCCACCAGCTCCACCAGCTCGCCGACCGTCTCGCGGTGCCGGCCGAGGTCCAGCGTCAGCTCAGCCCGGGTCTCCAACGCGACGGCCCGCAACTCCACCAGCCGCTGCCGGGCCGCCTCGAAGATCGGTCCGGTGAAGCCGGTGAACGGCTCCCCCTGCCACAGGTCCAGGGCGGTGGCCAGCTCACTCAGCGCCTGCTCGGTACTCCCGGCCGCATGCCGCTGCCGGGCCGCCTGCACGCCCCGTTCGAAGCGGACCGCGTCCACCGCCTCGGGGTTCACCCGCAGCAGATAGCCGGCGTCGGTCAGGCTGAGCACCTGTCCCGGCGTACGCGGCGACCGGTCCGGTTCCAGCACCCGACGCAGTCCGGCCACGTACTTCTGCACGACGTTGGGGCCGTTCGCGGGTGGCTCCTCCGGCCAGACCGCGTCGACGATCTGCCCCGTGGACACCGGGCGACCGGCGGAGAGCAGCAGTACGGCGAGCACCGCGCGCTGCTTGCCCGGACCGAGGTCGATCTCCCGGTCGGCGTACCAGGCCCGCTGAGGCCCGAGAATCTCGAAACGCAGTTGGCCTGACATGCGAGTTTCCGCTCCTGACACCCCCGGGACAGCCGGACGGCAGTGCCCGGCAGCCGGACGGCAGCATATCGGCAGCCGAACCGCCGTGCCGGCCGGCAGCATCGTCGTCGGCAGAAGCCAGGCAGCGAGAAAGAGAAGTGCGATGACACAGGCAACGGGCACCGCCGGCACCATCCGACGGACGGTCTTCACGGCCGCCGCCGTGCTGGCCTCGACCACCCTGCTCGCGGGTTGCGGGTCGAAGAGCGAACCGGCCGCGGCGCCACCGAGCAGCCCGTCCGCCAGCCCGAGCGTCAGCCCGAAGGAGGCGCTCCTCGACGCCGTCCCGGACGGCACCGAGGGGGCGTTCCGGTTCAGCGGCAAGGACGCGTCGAGCACTATCGACGGCCGGATCGACCCGGCGGCGAAGGCATTCGAACTCAACATGGTCATGCCGCCCGACGACGGCATCGTGGTGAAGATGTCGTTCCTGGTGATCGAGGACCAGAACTGGGTGAAGGCGAAGTTCAGCGGCCGTCCCGGACTGCCGAAGTTCCCCGACAAGTGGATGAAGCTCGACCCCACGAAGCTGACCGACGCCGCGAGCATCCCGACGTACGACGGCGTGGACCAGGGCAACGCCGGTCCGCTGATCCAGGCCGCCACCTCGGTCGAGGAGAAGAGCCCCGGTCAGTACGCCGGGTTCATCGACGTGAGCGACACGGAGGCGGCGAAGGCGCTGGAGGAGGGCGAGGCGGCGGCCCTCGGGGAGGCCGCCAAGAAGGTGCCGTTCACCGCTGTCGTCGGCGCGGACAAGCACCTGGCCTCGCTGACGTTGAAGATGCCGGCAGCCGGCAAGGCGAAGGCGTACGACTACGTCGTGAAGTACGCCGACTACGGCAGCGCGCCGAAGATCAGCGCGCCGACCGGCGCCGCCGCAACGAAGGCGCCTGCGGGGGCGTACGAGCTGCTGAACGGCTGATCAACGACACAGAGGGCGGCGGCCACACGGGGGGCCGCCGCCCTGTGACGCACCCTGTCGATCATGAAGTTATCGCCACCCGCGACGGCGTGTCGTGGCAATAACTTCATGATCAACGGGGTGGGTTCACCGGCGGGGGGACGGGCGGAGGGATCTGGTCAGGGCGGTTAGGCGGGGGGCGAGGCTGGTCATGCCTCCGGGGAAGAAGTACACGGCCAGGATGAAGACCGTGCCCAGGACGAACAGGGGCTGGCTCAGCGGGTGGCTGAGGACGGCCGGCAGGTTGTCGACCGCGTCGCTCGTGCCGAACGCGGTGAGCCGGTGGTCCAGGTACATGTAGAGGACGCCGCCGAGCACCGGCCCCCACCGGGTGCCCGGCCCGCCGAGCACCACCATGACCAGCAGCGACAGGGTCAGCTCGGAGGACGTGATGTGCGGTGACGCACCGCCGACGATCAGGACGTAGACCACCCCACCCGCCGAGGCCAGCCCGCCGGCCAGGGTGAACGCCACCAGCTTGTAGCGGTACGGGTCCAGCCCGAGCACACCGATCCGCCGCTCGTCGTCGCGCAGCCCGGCGAGCACCCGCCCGGTCGGCGACCCGCTGACCCGGTGCACGACGAACACCACAAGGGTCAGGTACGCCAACGCCAACCAGTACAGGTTGACCGTGTTGGTCACCCCCACCAGCCCGGCGGGCAGCCCGGACACGTCCAGCGGCAGACCCTCCTCGCCGCCGGTCAGCCCACCGAAGTCCCGGGCCACCAGGATCGCGCCGACCTGCGCGAAGGCCAGGGTGACCATGGCGAACGCGATGCCCACGGTCCGCAGCGCCACCGCGCCGAGCAGCGCGGCGAGGATCGTGCCGCCGGTGACGGTCAGCAGCGCCGCCTGCCACAGCGGCAGTCCGGCCCGGGTGACGAGGATGTCGGTGCCGTAGACACCTGCGGCGAAGTACAGCGCGTGCCCGAAGGAGAGCATCCCGGTCCGGCCGAAGAGCAGGTCGTACCCGGCCGCCAGCCCGCCGAAGATCAGGCAGATGGCGAGCAGTTGCAGGGTGCCGGGCGAGTTGACCGGCCCCTCGAAGATCCCCGGCAGGGAGATCGTCGAGTACGGCAGGATCGCCATCACGACCAGCGCGACCAGTGGCAGGAACGGGCGGACCCGGTGCCACCGCCCTCGCTGCGGGGTCAGTTCGTCGGGTACCTGCGCGGGAGGCGCGTCGATCACCGTCATGCCGTTGCCACCTTTCCGGCGATGCCCTGCGGGCGCAGCAGCAGCACCACGGCCAGCAGGCCGACCACGCAGATGTCGCCCAGCCCGGACGTGCCGTAGTAGTTGACGAACTGCTGCACCAGCCCGACCACGACCGCCGCGTACGCGGAGCCGACCACCGAGCCCATCCCGCCGATCACCACCACGATGAACGCGAAGATCAGCAGCGAGCCGCCCTGTCCGGGCGAGACGGTGCCGAAGTAGACGCCGCCGAGCGCGCCGGCGAGCGCGGCAGCGGCCCCGCCGATCGCGAAGACCAGGGTGAACGCCTTGCGCACGTCGATGCCGAGCGCGGTGACCATCTCCCGGTTCTCCACTCCGGCCCGGATCACCAGGCCATAGCGGGTCCAGCGCAGGAACGCCAGGATCGCGCCGAGCACCAGCACCGCCGCGACGATCAGCAGCAGGCCACCGTTGGGCACCTGCGCGCCGAGGATCCCGGTCACCTGCCGGGTCCAGTCGGGGCGCGGGAACGGTCGGGCGTCCGCACCCCAGGTGGCCTGGAGCAGCGCCACCCCGGCCAGCGACAGCCCGACGGTGACCAGCACCTGCTCGATGGTGCGCGAGTAGAGCGGGCGGATCAGCACCAGCTCGACCAGGATCGCCACCAGTGTGCCGGCGGCCACCCCGAAGGCGACAGCGAACACGAAGCCGAACCCGTCCGGGCCGGCGCCCGGCAGGTTGCCCGCCGCCCACCAGGTGCCGTACGCGCCGACGCCCAGGAACAGCCCGTGCGCGAAGTTGAGCACGTCGGCCAGGCCGAAGACCAGGGACAGGCCGGACGCGACCAGGAAGTACAGCGCCGCCAGGCCCAGCCCGGTCAACGTCAACAGGATCACCGTGCTCATGCCCTGACCTCCGCGCCCACACCCAGCAGCGACTTCGTCAGCGCGGTCTCCAGCAGCAGGTCCTGCGCGTTGCCGGTCCAGGCGACCCGGCCGGCGGAGAGCACCACCGCGTCGCGGGCCAGCCGGCGTACGACCGCCAGGTTCTGCTCCACGAGCAGCACCGGCACCGACTCCGCGACCCGTTCCAACACCTCGGCCACCTCGGTCACCACCTTCGGCGCCAACCCCTTGGTCGGCTCGTCGACCAGCAGCAGCCGGTTGTCGTTGAGCAGCACCCGCCCGATCGCGAGCATCTGCTGCTGCCCGCCGGAGAGCGAACCCGCCCGTTGGCGTCCGCGCCGGTCCAGCTCCGGAAAGAGCGCGAAGACCTTGTCGTACGCCGGAGTGGTGCCCCGCCGCTCGGCGAGCCGCAGGTTCTCCGCGACGGTGAGGCCGGCGAACACGCAGCGGTCCTCGGGCACGTAGCCGAGCCCACCGCGGACCAGCCGGTGCGTGGGCCGGGCCAGCAGACTCTGCGCGCCCATCCGGATCGTGCCGCGGACCTCGCCGGCGGGCGGGGTGAGACCGACGATCGCGCGCAACGTGGTGGTCTTGCCGACCCCGTTGCGGCCGAGCAGGACTGTCACCCCGGTCGGGGCGACGGTGAAGGACACGCCCTGGAGGATGTGCAGCCCGGAGATCCGGACCGACAGGTCCTCCACGGTGAGAATCGGTTCCATCAGAGCGACTCCCCGAGATACGCCTCTTGCACCGTGGGGTTGGCCATCACCGTCTCCGGGGTGTCGCAGGCCAGCAGCGCGCCGTGGTGCATGACGGCGATCCGGTCGGCCAGCTCCAGGATCACGTCCATGTGGTGTTCGACCATCAGCACCGCCCGGCCGCTGTCCCCGGTCAACGACTTGATGACGGCGACCAGTTCGGGCACGTCCTCGGCGCTGACGCCGGCCATCGGCTCGTCGAGCAGCATCACCCGCGGTTCACCGGCGAGCAGCAGAGCAATCTCCAGCTTGCGCTTCTCGCCGTGCGCCAGGGTGCCGGCCAGCGCCGTACCCCGGTGGGCGAGGCCGACCCGGTCGAGCGCCGCGTCGGCGGCGGCGGCGACCTCCCGGTCGGCCGCCGCCCGCCGCCACAGCGCCATCGAGCCCCCGCGGTGCGCCTGCACGGCGAGCCGGACGTTCTCCCGCACGCTGAGCGAGCCGAAGACCGACGACGCCTGGAAGGTACGGCCCAGACCGAGGCGGGCCCGCCGGTGCGGCGCAAGCCCACCGATGTCCTGCCCGTCCAGGGTGATCCGACCCTCAGTGGCCCGGCGCAGGCCGGTGATCAGGTTGAACAGTGACGTCTTGCCGGCGCCGTTCGGCCCGATCACGCCCAGGAACTCCCCGGGCGCCAGATCGAGGTAGACGCTGTCGACGATGGCGACCTCACCGATCCGCCAGGTCAGACCGCGGGT
Organism: Micromonospora sp. DT63; assembly: GCF_049841615.1. Lineage (NCBI taxonomy): Bacteria > Bacillati > Actinomycetota > Actinomycetes > Micromonosporales > Micromonosporaceae > Micromonospora > Micromonospora sp. DT63. Next base: position 690,189 of record NZ_JBNCKQ010000002.1, read on the forward strand.
GGCGAGCATTTCTCAGCCCTTCATCGCCACGGCCGGCGGCGCGGTCTCGTCACCGGTGAGGCTCTTCTGCGCGGTCGCCGTGAAGGCGGTGCCGCTGCCGGTCAGCTTGGCCTGGAACATCGGCTGGAGCAGCGCGTGGTCGGCGGCCCGGATGGTCATCTTGCCCTTGACCCCGTCGAAGCTCCAGCCCTCCAGCGCGGTGACCATCTTGTCGACGTCGTCCCCACCCTCCTGCGCGGCGCGGACCACCATCTGGGCGGCGGCGAAGCCGTCCGGGTGGAACAGGTCGATGGTGCTGACCTTCGCCTTGAGGGCCTTGCTGGCCTCGGTGTCGGACGCACCGTCGAAGTAGTGCGACAGGAAGGAGATCTTCGCGCCGGCCGCGCCGAAGGTCGGCCAGGAGGCCCGGATGTCCAGCCCGGTGACGACAGTGGTGGAGGAGAGCACTCCCTGCTGGTCGAGCGTCTGCCACATGGCCGGTGCGGTCGTGCCGGCCCAGGCCACGAAGAGCAGATCCGGCTTGGCGGCCTTGATCTGGCTGGCGAACGGCGTGAACTCGGTGGCGCTGGCCGGGGCCCGGACGCTGCTCACGGTGGCGCCCGCGCTACCGATGACCGCCTTGACGGCCGCCTCGTTGGCGTCGCCGAACGCGCCGTCCTGGGCGAAGACCACCACCTTCTTGCCGGCCGGGTCGCCGATGAACGACTTGGCGGTCACCACGTCCTGGTAGGACTGCCGGCCCGAACGGAACGTGTACTTGTTGGCCCCGGTCACCGCGTCGGTCGCGGCCGGGCCGGAGATGAAGAGAACCTTGTTCTGCGCCGCGATCGGCGCGACCTGGAGCGCCACACCGGACGCGGTCGAGCCGGCAATGATCTTCGTACCCTTGCCGATCAGGTCCTTCGCGGCGGAGACCGCCTTGGCCGGGTCACCGGCGTCGTCGACCTCGGTCAGCTCGATCTTCCGGTCACCCACCTTGCCGGTGCCCTTGGTGGCGAAGTCCAGCCCCGCCTTGAACCCCTCGACGTACTGCTTTCCGTAGCTGGCCAGGGCTCCCGACTGGGAGTACACCAGGCCGACCTTGACCGGGGCGGCGTTGTCGCCGCCGCCGGTGGCGGTGTCCTGCGGGCTACCGCAGGCCGTTGCGGCGAGCGCCGCAGCCATCATCGTGGCGGCGGAGAGGAACGCCCGCCGCGTGTGCCGGACCGTCATCGCGACTCCAGGTGAGGACAGGATGCTGTGTTGTCGGCTCACGCTAGAAGTGACGTCACCCACGGGCTATGTGGCGGAAACACACAAGTAACCGGAAGGGGGTGGCCCGGGGTAACAGCGGACCGCACTACCACCCTCCGCGCCGGCCTCCCGATGGCCGCAAGCGCCGCAAATGGATCGACGGGTGTGTCGCCCTGAGCCATCCGCTATCCGCCATCCGCCGTCAGCCGCAGGCCGCCGTGGTCCGCCGGCTGCGGGCACCGCCGCCGACCCGCCGCCCCTCGATGGTCGAGCAGGCGAAGATCGTCGCAACTTCCCTGATGTTGCTGCCTCCGCCGGCCCCGAGACAGCAATTTCCCTGATGTTGCCGTCTCGTGCCGCGCTTCGCCCCGTCGAGATCGTGCTCGATCATGGATGTAGTGGCCTCCGGGGCGCGGCGAGGCCACTACATCCTGGATCGAGCACGATCTTGCGGGTGGTCTCGCGGCTCGGACTGGGTCAGAGGCCTGCGCGGGCGGCGACGGCGGTGTCCGGGTGGTCGCTGAACACGCCGTCCAGACCCAGGCCGAGGAAGAGTTCGTACTCGGACGTGATGTCGCCGCGCGCGTTCGGGTCGGTGCCGATCCGGAAGTCCACGGGGAGGAACTGGTTCTCCGCGCGGAACGTCCAGGCGTGCACGAGCAGCCGCTCGCGGTGCGCGTCGCGCACCACGTTCGTCGGGGCGAGCAGCTTGCCGGCGGCGTCGCGGGGCACGATCAGGTTCTTGTTCGCCCCGATGCCGTCGGCATAGCCGGCGATCCACTTCAGGCCGGCCGCCGTGGCGAGGTCCTGGTAGCTGCGGGTGTCGCCGGCGACGGTGAAGTCGTACGGGCGGCCTGTCGCGTCGAGCAGCTGGACGAGCTTCACGTCGGTCATCCGGCTCAGCCGGCGCAGGTTGGCCGTCTCGAACGACTGGATGAAGACCGGCGAGTTCTTCCGGTCCAGTTTGTTCCGCCGCAGCACCGCGAGCAGCGGCTCCTCCAGCGGCAGGCCGATCGACGTGAAGTAGCTCGGGTGCTTGGTCTCCGGGTAGATGCCGATGGTGCGGCCCCGTGCCCGCCCCTCGGTGCGAGCGAGGTCGATGACCTCCTGGAGGGTGGGTACCTCGAAGCGGCCGTCGAAGGCGGTGTTCGCCACGCGGACCTGCGGCAGCCGCTCCTTGGCCCGCAGCGTCTTGAGCTCGGCCAGGGTGAAGTCCTCGGTGAACCAGCCGGTAACGGCGACACCGTCGATGGTCTTCGTCGCCTTGCGGGCGGCGAACTCCGGGTGCGTCGACACGTCGGTGGTGCCGGAGATCTCGTTCTCGTGCCGGGCGACCAGGACACCGTCGGAGGTGGACACCAGGTCCGGCTCGACGTAGTCGGCGCCCATCCGGATCGCCAGCCGGTACGCCTCCAGGGTGTGCTCCGGACGGTAGCCGCTGGCGCCCCGGTGACCGATGACGATCGGCCGGTCGGTGCCTCGAACGCGGTCCGCCCCGGTCGAGGGGTCGGCGGCGGCCATGGTGGGCACGGCCACGGCGGCGGCGAGCAGCGCGCCGGCCACGCCGAAGATCGAGAGGGTACGTCGCAACGCCGTCTCCTGTCATCGAGGGTTGTCGCAGACAGCAGACCGCCCGCGATTGACCGGGAGTTGGTCGATGACTGGCCGGCAGGTGAATCTCCGGAATGGGCGTTCCCACTCGGGCGGCCACCCGGAAAAGGAAGATTGTCTGGTGCGCCGGTTACTCCGCAACCCCGTGCGGCTGGTGCCGCTGGGGTTCCTGGTGCCGATCATGCTCGGCACCGCGCTGCTGCTGACGCGCTGGTCGACCGTCCAGCACCAACGTCCGCCCCTGGTCACCGCCCTGTTCACCGCCACCTCGGCGGTGTCCGTCACCGGCATGGCCGTCACCGACACCCCCAACTACTGGTCCGGCGGGGGTCTGGTGGTGATCACCCTGCTCACCCAGCTCGGCGGCCTGGGCATCCTCACCGTCGCGGCGCTTGTCATCCTCGTCGTCTCGCGCCAGCTCGGGCTGCGCAACCGGCTGCTGGTGCAGGCCGAGACGGCGGAGTTCGGGGTCGGTGACGTGGCCCGGCTGCTGCGCCGGATCGCGGTGACCGTCTTCGCGTGTGAGGCGGTGATGACCGCGCTGGTCGCCGGCCGGCTCTGGTGGGCGTACGACTACACACCCGGTCGGGCCCTCTGGTCCGGCGTGTTCCATGCCATCCAGGCGTTCAACAACGGCGGATTCGCGCTCTACTCGGACGGGCTGCTGGCGTTCGACCGCGATCCGTGGGTGTCGCTGCCGCTGGCGTTCGGTGCCATCGTCGGCGGGCTCGGGTTCCCGGCCCTGTTCGAGGCCGTACGCGAGTGGCGCCGGCCGGCGCGTTGGGCGGTGGCCACCAAGCTGACCATCTGGGGCAGCGTGGCGTTGGTGCTGCTCGGGGTCGCCGGCCTGCTCGCCGCCGAGTGGACCAACGTCAGCACCATCGGCCTGTACGACGCCGAGGGCAAGGTGCTCGCGTCGTTCACCCAGATCGCGTTGAGCCGCACCGGTGGTTTCAGCGTGCTGAACATCCAGGACCTGCAGGAGGAGAGCTACCCGCTGCTGATCGTGTTGATGTTCATCGGCGGCGGTAGCGCCAGCACGGCCGGTGGCATCAAGGTGTCCACGTTCTTCCTGCTGGCGTTCACCATTTGGGCGGAGCTGCGCGGCGAGCCCGACGTGACGGTCGGGCACCGCCGGGTGGCCACCGCCAGTCAGCGGCAGGCCGTCACCGTGGCCCTGATCAGCGTCGCGCTGGTCACCGCCGGAACGATGCTGCTGTTGCTGCTCACCGAGGGCGTGCGGTTCATCGCCGCCCTGTTCGAGGTCACCTCCGCGTTCAGCACCACCGGGCTGACCATCGGCCTGGCCAGCGAGCTGCCGGCCAGCGGCCAGGTGGTGTTGACGGTGCTGATGTTCATCGGCCGGGTCGGGCCGCTCACCCTCGGGTCGGCGATCGCGCTGAACACCCGCCGCAGGCTCTACCGCTATCCCCAGGAACAACCAATTGTCGGCTGACGAGAAGGAGGGTCGAGGTGTCGGCGAGACGATCGGACGGCAGCGGCATCGTGGTGATCGGGCTGGGCCGGTTCGGGTGCCACCTGGCTGGCGCTCTCACCCGGATGGACCGTGAGGTGCTGGCCATCGACCGCGACCCGGATCAGGTGCAGCGCTTCTCGACCCAACTTGACCGGGTGGTCCAGGCGGACGCGACCGAGGAGGGCGCCCTGCGGCAGCTCGGCGTCACCAGCTTCGACCGGGCCGTGGTGGCCATCGGGGCCTCGGTGGAGGCGAGCGTGCTCACCGTGCTGGCGCTGGTCGAGCTGGGTCTGCCGCAGATCTGGGCCCGCGCCACCTCGCAGAAGCACGCCAAGATCCTGTCGTCGGTGGGCGCGCACCACGTGATCTTTCCGGAGGCCGAGACCGGGGACCGGGTGGCCCACCTGATCGTCAGCCGGCTGCTCGACTTCATCGAGTTCGACGACGACTTCGCGATCGCCACCGTCCGCGTGCCGCAGTCGCTGGCCGGTCGCACCCTGCTCGACCTGCGCCCGGAGGAGCGCTACGGGGTCCGGGTGATCGGCGCGAAGGTGCCGGGTGAACGCTTCCGGTACGCCTCGGACGACACCGAACTGCCGCAGGGCGGGGTGCTGGTCGTGGAGGGTGGGATCGACCAGGTGCAGCGGTTCGCGGGGCGACGCTGACGCCTCACCGCGGGTGACGAGCGTGCCCCTTAGGCACCTTCACCCTTTTCCCGGACCACCCGGCCCCTTCGCGGTCGCGGGCTTCGGCGGCTTCGCCTTCTCCTTCTGCGGTGCTTTCGGCGCCGGCGCCTTGGGAGCGACCTTCGTGGTGGTCTTCGTCGTCTTCCTGGTCGGCGCCTTCGTCGGGGCCGGCTTGGCCGGCGGGGCCGTGGACGGGGTCGTCCCGGCCACCCCGGAGACGCGTACGCCGCAGGTGGCGTCACCGAGCCGGAACTCCACCGGCAGCGGATTGGCCCCGCTGTACGTCCCGGCGAGGGTGAGCTTCTCGGCCGCGCCCGGCGCCAGAGTCGTCCGCTGTGCCGCGGGTCGGATCTGCACAGTGCCGCCCTGCTGCTGCACCGGGGCGGGCTCCGCCTTCGTCACCGTCTGCTGCCCGGGGAACGTGAAGTTCATCGTCCAGTCCCGCAGCTCGTGGTCACCGGTGTTGGTAAGGGTGAGCTCGGCGGTGAAGTCCTTGCCGGAGTCGGTGCGCAGCGCGTACGCCACCTCGCAGGGCGCCGGCTCGGGCAGGCCCATCCGCGCCTCGGTGGTGGGCCGGTCCTCGCCGCTGGCCGGGCTGCGGGAGGTGAAGCCCCACATCGCCCCGGTGACCGCGATGAGCCCGACGGCTGCCACCCCGGCCTCCACCCGCCGCCGCCGGCTCACCCGTCGGTCGCGGCTGCGCCGGGTACGCGACAGCGGCAGCGCGTCCGTCTCGGCCGACCAGGGCAGGATCGTGGTGCCGGCGTTGGCCAGCGCGGCGGGATCCAGCGGACCGCCGGCCGGTGACACCGGCACCGCCGCCAGCATGCCGGCCGCCTCGGCCAGGGTGCGGGCCAGCTCGGCGGTGCTCGGCCGGTCGGCGGGGCGCTTGGCCAGGCAGCGCCGCACCAGGTCGGTCACCGCGTCGGGCAGCCCGGGCACCGCCGGCATCGGGTCCGGGTCGCTGTACATGTGCGCACGCAGCATCTGCGTGGTCGTGTTCGCCTCCCAGGGCAGCCGGCCGGTGAGCATCCGGTAGAGCAGCAGCCCCACGGCGTACACGTCGGTGGCCGGGGAGACCTGGCCGTTGTCCAGCCGCTCCGGCGCGAGGTACGCGGGCGTGCCGAGGAGCGCGCCGTCCGGCCCCTTCTCGCTCTCCCCGACCAGCGCGGAGATACCGAAGTCGACCACCTTCACCCCGGTCGAGGTGAGCATGACGTTGCCCGGGGTGACGTCGCGGTGCACGACCCCACGAGCGTGCGCGGTGGCCAGCGCCGAGCTGACCTCCGCGCCGATGGTCACCGCCTCCCGCCACGGCAGCCGCATCTCCCGGCCCAGTCGACCGGCCAGCGAACCGCCGTCGACAAGCTCCATCACCACGTACGGCACGGTGAGGCCGACCTGGTGGGACTCGCCGTAGTCGTACACGTTGGTGATGTTGGGGTGGCAGAGCCGCGCGGCGGCCTGCGCCTCGACGCGGATCCGGTGCCGGAAGGCCCGGTCGCTGGCCAGCCGCGAGGCCAGCACCTTCACCGCGACCTGGCGACCCAGCACCTCGTCGTAACCGCGCCAGACCACGGACATGCCGCCCGCGCCGAGCTGCTCGATGAGCCGGTACCGCTCATCGAGGAGTTGCGCACCGTTCCGGTCCCCACCGCCCATGGTGGCCGATGTTGCCCGCAGGAGAACGGGCTACACCTGAAGGATCGGAATCGGTCAGGAATATCACCCGTTCAGGCGGTCGCCAGCAGTTGGTCCACCGGGGCGTAGTCGTCGGTCAGCACCATCGCCTCGCCGACGAAATCCGTGAGATCCGTGCCGGAGAGCAGACTGACGCTCCGGTCGACCTCGTCGAGGCGGGCGCGGACGGCGGCCAGCGGCAGTGGCGCGTCGGAGCCGACGATGAGAAAGTTGCTGCCCCGTTCCTCGGCGAGCGCCTCCGGTGGGGCGATCAACGCGACGTGGGTGAACTCGGCGGCCACCGTGGCCAGTTCGGCGCGGATGAACCGCAGCGGCGGGTAGTCGATGACGTTCTGCACGTACACGCCGCCGGGGCGGGTCACCCGCCGGATCTCGGCGGCCATCTCCCGGGTCGACAGGTGCCAGGGCACCACCAGGTGGCCGAACGCGTCGCCGACGACCAGGTCGCGGCTGTCCGCCGGTTCGCCGGCGACGAGCATCCGGGCGTCGCCCACCACCGTCCGCAGGCCCGGCCCCGGGCGTACGCCCAGTTCCCGCTCGCCCAGCTCGACGAGCCCGCCGTCGATCTCGAACACCACGTTGTCGGTGCCCGGTCGGGTGGCGCTCAGGTACGTCGGCACGGTGAACCCGCCGCCGCCCAGGTGCAGCGCGTCCAACCGCTGCCCGGCCGGCGCGACCACGTCGGCGGCCGCGCCGATCCACTTGGTGTACGCGTACTCCAGGTGCTTCGGGTCGGCCAGGTCGACGTACGAGTGCTGGGCCGAGTTGAGCAGCAGCGTCCGGCCGCTGGGCCGGTGCGGGTCCGTGGTGACCCGGGCGCAGTGGTACGCGGTCTCGATGTCGCACGGGTTCGGCGCGACGGTGGACAGTCCCGCCCCGAGCAGGCCGAGCACGGCCAGCGCGGCCCGGGTACGGGCCGGACCGGGCAGGTCGGTGCCCGCCTGCCGCCGCAGATACCACCCCAGGCCGATGCCGGCCAGCCCGAGCGCCACCGCCAACGACAGCAGGATGACGGTGCTGGGCAGGGCGGCGACCAGCACGAACCCGGTGAGCAGGGTGGCGGTGATCCCGCCCAGGGTGCCGATGCCGGAGAGCCGGCCGACCACCTGACCGGTACGACGCAGGTCGGCGAGTTGGAGCTTGACCACCAGCGGGGTGACCGCGGCCAACAGCGCCGCCGGCACGAACACGGCGAGCGCCACCAGCAGCAGGATGGCGCTGGCCGCCCCGCCCCGCAGGACCTCCCCGGCGTAGCGCACCACGGGCAGGGTCACGGCGGTGGCGATGCCGGCCAGCACCAGCGCGGGCGCCAGCAGTCCGCGCGGGTCACGCCGGTCGGCGAGCCAGCCGCCGGCCCACGCCCCGTACGCGATCGCGGCCAGCGCGATGCCGATGACCGAGCTGGTCACCTGGAGGGTCACCCCGACGTACGGGCCGACCAGTCGCAGCGCGACAGTCTCCAGCACCAGAACGGCGCCGCTTGCGAAGAAGACCAGGAAGGCGGCCAGGCCGCCCGGCAGCGCCCGGCCGGTGACCGGCACGGACGGGTCCGAGGAAACCGGCGTGGTCGCGACGTCGGACGATGGGGAGCTCATCGTCGCGATGGTACGCAGCGAAGCGGGCGTCCCGGGTCAGTACATCGAGAGATGAACATGGTTCGTGTGGCTGGCGGCCGGGCTGCCGCTACCGCTGTACGACCGCCACCCGGTGCCCGGATGCCAGATCTGCCGGTACCAGATCACGTAGAGCACACCCAGTCGGTCGGCGTTGCGCACGTGCCAGGCGGCCAGGCTGTCCCCGTACGCCTTGTCGCCGCCTGTCGCGTTCTTGTCCTCGAAGCCGCCCGCGGCGGCCGAGAAGTCGCAGGCCCGCCCCTTCGGGTGTTCGCCGCCGCCGCCCTCACGCTTGCAGGAGACGTACCGCTTGTAGCCGGCGGCCTGGGTCTGCTTCAGGGCGTTGAGGGTGCGCGGGGTGATGCAACCCGAGGTCGTCGGGTCCTTCACCGAGCAGGACTCCGACGGCCAGGACCCGTCGGAGTTGCGCGGCGCGGGCTTCGCGGACGTGGAGCTGCCGCCGCTGAAACCGTTGCTGCTGCCCGAGCTGACCTCGGCGAGAGCCGCCTCGGCCTCCTTCTTCTTCTTCGCCATCACGGCGAGCTGCTTCTGCTGCTCGCGGACCTCGGTGTCGATGGCGATCTTGGCCTGCTGGGCCTGCTGCTTCGCCTCGGTGAGATCACGCAGCCGCTTGCTGTCCCGCTGGGCCATCAGGTCGAGGTCGGCGGCGCGTTGCAGGAACGCCTGCGGCGTGGCGGTGTTGAGCAGCATCGCCGTCGGGGTGAGCCGACCCGCCCGGTACGACTGCGCGGCCACCTCGCCGACCTGGGCGGTGAGCCCGACCAGCCGAACCTCGACGGCCTTCAACTCGCCGGTCAACGCCGTCTGGCGGCGCTTGGAGTTGTCCAGCTTGGCCTTGGCCTCGATGTGACCCTTGGCGGTCAACTCCAGCGCGTCCTGCAACTTCTTGGTGCCGCCCTCACCGGGCTCCGCGTACGCGGGCAACCCGCCCGCGAGCACCAGCGCCACGGCGGCGAGCAGAGGGAGCAGTACGCGGCGAACGCGCCGCTGACTGAGCCTGGTCCTGGGCACGACAGCGTCCTTCCGTCGACCGCCGGCCCCCGGTGAACTCTGCGCGGCGGCGTCCCCGCCGGCGCCGGTCGGCGGCCTGCTGGCGGAGACCGCCGGTCACGATACCGGAACGCGCGCCGGTGACCAGCCCCGTGACCGCCCGCCGGCCCCAGTGTCGACGCAGCGTGCTGCCCTCGTAGCGCAGGGCGGATCAGGAGCCGAGCAGGGCGTCGTGCACCTCGGTCCAGACCTGTTCGTTGGCAGCGACGAGCAGCCCTCGGCCCTCGTCGGCCGGGTGGTAGTCGACGCCGTCGAACCGGCGGGCCACACCACCCGCGGCGCGGACCAGCAGGACACCCGGCGCGTGGTCCCACGGCAGGGTGCGCCAGAAGAGGGTGAACTGCTGCTCGCCGGTGAGGATGTCCAGGTATTCCCGGCCGGCACAGTGCTGGCCGGGCAGCAGCTCGCCGAGCCGCCGACCGCCGGCGCGGACTCGGTCGCGGGCCTCCGCCGGCAGGAACCGCGTCATCGCCGCGCCACGCAGCTCGCCCAGTGGCGGCACCGCGTCGGCGGCGTCGACCGGCTGGCCGTTGAGCAGGGTGCCCTCGTCGACCCGACCGGCGGCCAGCGTCCCGGCCAGCGGGTCGAGAATCCACCCGGCGGTCGGGCGGCCGTCGGTCAGCAGGGCCACCATCAGGGCGAACGGTCTGCGGCCGGCGGCGAAGTTGGCGGTGCCGTCGACCGGGTCGACCAGCCACACGTCCCCGCTGTCGCGCAGGTGCCGCAGCAGCCCCGGATCGTCGGCGACGCCCTCCTCACCCACGACAGTCGAGCCCGGCCGCAGCCTGTGCAGCCCAGCGGAGATCAACTCTTCGGCGCGGCGGTCGGCGACGGTGACCACCTCGCCGGGCGCCTTCTCCGACACGTCGGCGTCGTCGAGCTTGCGGAACAGCGGCAGCACGACCTGGTCGGCGGCCTCCACGAGCAGGTCACCGACGTCGTCGAGCAGGGTGTCAGCCACGAGGCGGCAGCTTGACCACGCTGACGAAGAACTCGTCGATCTGCCGGACCACGGAGATGAAGCGCTCGAAGTCCACCGGCTTGGTCACGTAGGCGTTGGCGTGCAGCTGGTAACTGCGCAGGATGTCCTCGTCGGCCTGGGAGGTGGTGAGCACGACCACCGGGATCCGGCGCAGCTCGTCGTCCTTCTTGATCTCCTCAAGCACCTCCCGGCCGTCGCGGCGGGGCAGGTTGAGGTCGAGCAGGATCAGGTCGGGCGCCACCGCGTCGGCGTACTGCCCCTCCCGGCGCAGGTAGGCGAGCGCCTCGGCGCCGTCGGAGACGACGGTCAGCCGGTTGCGCAGCTTGTGCTCCTCGAACGCCTCCTGGGTCATCAACACGTCACCCGGATCGTCCTCCACGAGCAGGACCTCGATCGGGCTCTTGCCATCCGCCGGCGCGGTCATCCCACCGTCTCCCTCATGTCACCCGTTCTACCGCTTTCCGGCGGCCCGTCGGCCCGGTCCGGCTGGTCCGCCCCGGCGGAATGCTCCGGCAGCGCGGACGACGCCTCGTCCGCGGGCGTCGTGCCCTCCGCCGTCGCCGGCTGCGGCTGCTCGGCGGGGTCGGCGGCGGCAGCCGCCTCCACGTCCTGGGGGCGTGCCGGGAGGGTGAACCGGATGGCAGTGCCCTCCGGTACGTCGGTGTCCACCCAGACCCGGCCGCCGTGATATTCCACGATCTTCTTGACGATCGCCAACCCGATGCCGGTGCCCGGGTACGCGTCCTTCGAGTGCAACCGCTGGAAGATCACGAAGATCTTGTCGGCGAACTCCGGCTCGATGCCGATGCCGTTGTCCTGGCAGCTGATCTCCCACTCGGCCCCGAGCAGCCGAGCCGAGATGTGCACCTTCGCCGGCGCGTCGGGACGGCGGAACTTGATCGAGTTGCTGACCAGGTTGGCCAGCAGGTTGGTGAGCAGCGGCTCCTCGCCACGGATCACCGGCAGCTCGGTCCAGGTCAGCTCGGCGTCGGCGTACTGCCGGGCCGCCTCGGTCTGGCCGGCCACGTCGCCCATCACCTTGTTGAGGTCGACGTCGACGAAGCCTGTGGTGAGCCGGCCGATCCGGGAGAACGCGAGCAGGTCGTTGATCAGGCGCTGCATCCGCTGCGCGCCGTCCACCGCGAAGGCGATGTACTGGTCGGCCCGCTCGTCGAGCTGCCCGGCGTAGCGGCGCTGGAGCAGCTGGCAGAAGCTGGCCACCTTGCGCAGCGGCTCCTGCAGGTCGTGCGAGGCCACGTACGCGAACTGCTCCAGGTCACGGTTGGACCGGGTGAGCTCCTCGGCCTGCTTCTGGAGCTGGCTGTTGACCCACTCGATGCGCTCGCGGGCCTCGCGCACCTCGGCCAGGTCGGAGGCGATCTTCTGGCGCATCGCGTCCACGTCGTCGCCGAGCCGGATGAACTCCGGTGGGCCGACGGTGGCGATGCGGTGCTGGTAGTCGCCCTCGGCGACCTCGCGGACCTGGGTGGCCAGCCCGGTCAGCGGCCGGATCACCATCCGGTCCAGCGAGAGCAGCAGCACCGCGCCGGCCACGACCACCACCAGGGCCGCGATGATCAACAGGAGGACCAGCAGGTTGCTGCTGTTGCGGACGTTCGCGGCGGACTTCTCGCGGGCGGCCAGGATCTCCTCCTGGAGGTCGCCGACCGCCGAACGCACCTCGTCGAACCGCTGCCGTGCCTGCTCGGTGACCAACGCCTGGCCGGCGCGGGTGCCATCCTGTTCGGTAGTGGCGATGACCGGCTCGGCCACGCTCTCGCGCCACTGCTCGGCCGTCTCCTCGACGACCCGCAGCTCCTGGCCGATCTGCGGGTAGTCGTCGAGCAGCCCTCGCATCGCGGCGATGGTGGCCTTCTCCTGGTCGAGCCCAGCCTGGTACGGACCCAGGTCGGCCGGGTCACCGCTGACCGCGTACCCGCGAACCGCCGTCTCCTGGTCGAGCACCGCGTTCAGCAGTTCCTGCGACTGCACCCGCAGCGGGCCGGTCTGGTTCAGGATGGCGTCGATCTGGGTGCGGTTGCGGGCGGCCATCGCCGCCTCCGCGGTGGCCAGGCCGATCAGCAGCACGCCCACGATGGTGAGCAGCGTGATGACCCGGCGGCGCAGACTCCAGCCGCCGCTCACCGGCTTCACCGGCCACCACCCCGGCTGACCAGCAGCATGGCCACGTCGTCGGCGAGCGGGCCGCCGTTGATCTGCTCGGCCCGACCGACCAGCCAGGCCGGCAGCTCGGGCAGCGACACCTCCCGGTTGGCCGGCTCGTCGAGCAGCCCACTCAGGCCCGGCACGTCGAGCCGTTCGTTGCCGGCGCCCACCCGCCCCTCGATCAGGCCATCGGTGTACATCAACAGGGACCAGTCATCGGTGTCGAACTCCAGGTCGTAAGCGATCGGCCGGCGAGGTCGTACGCCCAGCAGCAGGCCGCCGGGCGCGGGCACCGGGACGACCCGGCCACCGGAGAGCAGCAGCGGCGGCGGATGCCCGGCGAGTCGGACGGTGGCCCGATTGGCGTCCAGGTCGAGTCGGGTGGTGGCCACCGTCGCGAAGATCTCCTGAAGTCGGCGCTCACTCATCAGCACCTGCTCCAGTGCGGGCAGCACCTCGTCGTCCGGCACCCCGGCGAGCACCAGGGCCCGCCACGCCACCCGCAGTTCCACACCGAGCGCGGCCTCGTCCACCCCGTGCCCGCAGACGTCCCCGACGATCAGGTCGAGACGGTCCGGACGGGTCTGCACCACGTCGAAGAAGTCCCCGCCGATCAGCGCGGCGTGCCGACCCGGCCGGTAGAAGGTGTGCACCGCCACCTGGTCGGTGGTCATCAGCGGTTGGGGCAGCAGGCCGCGTTCGAGTCGCGCCGACTCGGCCTGACGCAACTCGACCTCACGGAGCCGGCGGGCGTTCACGTCGGCGCGCTTACGCTCGACCGCGTAACGCAGGGCCCGCGTCAGCAGCACCCCGTCGACCTGACCCTTGACCAGGTAGTCCTGTGCGCCCTCGGCGACCGCCACGATGCCCAGGTGCTCGTCCGAGCGGCCGGTCAGCACGCAGACGGCGGCCCCGCTGGACATCTCCAGCACCTGGCGCAGCCCGTCGAGCCCCTGCGCGTCGGGCAGACCCAGGTCGAGCAGCACGCAGTCCACGCCGGTGATCCGCTGCCGCGCCTCGCTGAGGCTGGTCGCGACCACCAGGTCGATCATCGAGTTCGTCTCGGCGAGCAGCTCACCGACCAGGAAGGCGTCGCCTTCGTCGTCCTCCACCAGCAGCACCCGCAACCGCTCGCCGGGCGGCACGTTGCCGTGCCGCGACAGGCCACCGTGCGGGTACGGCACAACGGGGGACGCGGCCAGGCCGCCTCCCCGGTGCGGCCGGGTCACCGCCGCGAGACGCGGGAGTTCGCTGGTGATGTCGGGCTCCTTCCGAGTGCCCTGCTGATCCTGTATTAGACAACGGTCGCACACAACACGATGGGCGCGGCACGGGCGGGGATGGGCCGGATCACTGCCCGCCGTGGGACAAACCGGGCAGCCGGTCGGTGCCCGGGTGGCCGAGCGACCCCGCCGACGGGCGGGAGATCGGTGGACGCCCGGCCATCCCGTCCCCGGCCACCGGAGGGCAGGATAGTGCCACCCCAGGCCCCACCACCTTCGAGGAGTTCGGATGGGCGCACCCCCCACCCCCGTCACGGCGGGCGTACCGCTCCGGCCGAATCCGGGCGTACCCCCGGCCGGCCGTGCGCTGACCCGACCGCGCCGGCGGCTGCTGGCCGCCGCGGCGGCGCTTGTCGCGCTGGCGGCCGTCGGCGCCGGCAGTCTGCTCGACCTGCGCACCCCGACGCCGAGGCCGGCGGACGCGCCGGCCGGCGAGTTCAGCGCCACCCGGGCGTACGAGGACGTCCAGGTGATCGCGGCCCGGTCGCACGTCGCCGGGAGCCCGGCCAACGACCAGGTTCGCGCGCACGTCGAGCAGCAGTTGCGCGGCCTGGGCCTGGAGACGGCGGTGCAGGACACCGTCGCGCCAGAGGCCGGTCAGCTCAGTGGGGCGGCCGGCGGGGCGACGGTGGCCCGGGTGCGCAACGTCGTGGCCCGACTGCCCGGCACCGACCCGACGGGACGGGTGTTCCTGGTCGCCCACTACGACTCGGTGCAGACCGGGCCCGGCGGCAACGACGACGCGGCCGGCACCTCGGCCATCCTGGAGGTGGCCCGCGCGCTGAGCACCGGCCCCCGACCCCGCAACGACATCGTCTTCGTGCTGACCGACGCCGAGGAGGCGTGTCTCTGCGGCGCGGCGGCGTTCGCCGCGAGCCACCCGCTCGCCGCCGACGGCGGCGTGGTGCTCAACCTCGAGGCGCGTGGCTCCACCGGTCCGGTGATCATGTTCGAGACGTCGAAGAACAACGCGAAGCTGGTGGACGTCTTCGGCCGGGCCGCCCCGCACCCGGTCGGCACCTCGTTCGCGGTGGAGATCTACCGGGCGCTGCCCAACGACACCGACTTCACCGCCTTCCTGGACCAGAAGTTCGTCGGGCTGAACTCGGCTTACATCGACGGCGGCGCGATCTACCACACGCCGCTGGACACCCCGGCCGCGATGGACCGGAGCAGCCTTCAGCAGCACGGGGACAACGCGCTGGGCCTGGCCCGGGAGTTCGGCCGCACCGACCTCACCGACCTGCGCTCCGGGTACGACGCCACCTACTTTCCCGTTCCGGGCGGGCTGGTCCGCTACCCCGGCTGGCTCGTCCTGCCGCTGGCAGTGCTCGCGGTGCTCGCGGTCGCGGCGCTGGGCTGGCTGACCCGCCGCAGCGGCCGGGCCAGCACCGGACGGTTGGCCGCCGGCTTCGGCCTCGCTCTCGTGCCGATCGTGGTCGCGCCCGTCGCCGCCCAACTGCTCTGGCTGGCGATCACCGCGATCCGTCCGGGGTACGCGGAACTGCTCGACCCGTACCGGCCGATCTGGTACCGGTTGGCCGTGCTGGCGCTCGCCGCCGCCATCCTGTTCACCTGGTATGCGCTGGTCCGCCGCCGGATCGGCCCGGCCGCGCTCGCCGTCGGCGGGCTGGCCTGGCTGGCGCTGCTCGGGGTGCTGCTCGCCGTGGCGGTGCCCGGCGGGGCGTACCTCACCACTCTGCCGGCCCTGGCCGGCGCCCTCGGCGGGCTGGTCGCGCTGCGGACCCGGCAGACCGGGCCGTGGCCGGTGGTGGCGGTGACGGCCGCCGCCACGGTCGGCGTGGTGATCCTGCTGCCGACAGTGGTGCTGCTCTTCCCCGCGTTGGGCATGGCGATGGGTGGGGTGGCCGCGCTGGTCGCGGTGCTGCTCGGCCTGGCCGCGCTGCCGGTGGTCGACCTGCTGCACCCGCAGGCCGGCGGGCAGCGCGGCCTGGTGGCGCTGCGGGCCCGACGACTCGCGGTGCTGCCGGCCGGGGCCGCCGCCCTGGCGGCGGTGGTGCTCGCCGGGGTCGGGCTGGCCGTGGACCGCTTCGACGCCGCCCACCCCGCGCCCACCCACCTGATGTACGCCCTGGAAGCGGGAACCGGGCAGGCCCGCTGGCTGAGCCGCGAGAGCGACCCACAGCCGTGGACGGACGGCTACGTGGACGGGGTGGCCAGCGTTGCGGACGACTTCCCCGGCCTGGGCGACGGTGAGCTGCGGGCCGGCCCGGCGCAGGCGGCGAACCTGCCGGCGCCGAAGCTCGATGTGCTCGCCGACACCAGCGCCGGCGGTGAGCGCACGCTGCGGCTGCGGCTCACCCCGCAGCGGGCGGTCCGGCTCGCCACCCTGCACGTCGACACGGCGACCGCCACCGTGTTGCGCGCCGAGGTGGCCGGCCGTCAGGTGCCGGTGGAGCCCCGCGCGGGCAGGTGGGGCTTCGGACTGGTCTTCCACGCCCCGCCGGCGGAGGGCGTCGAGGTCACGTTGACGCTGCGGCCGATCGCCGCGCAGGTGGCGCTGCGGGCGATGGACGCCAGTGACGGGCTGGACGCGCTGCCCGGCTTCCGGCCCCGGCCGCCGGCCGTCGGCGTGGTCGGATCGCACAGCTCCGAGATGCTGGCGGTCGCCCGCACGTATCCCCTCTGACGGGACGGCTCATGGTCCGGCGGGGGTGCTCCCCGCCGGACCCGCGGCCCTTGCTCTGCACCCGCGGACGCACCACCCACCTACGGCGCCCGGTCAGTGCGGCGCGGCCGGACCCAGGTCACTGGGGTCGGTGTTGCCGCCGCAGACGATCACCGCCACCCGCTCCCCCGCCTGCGGCACGTACGCGCCACCGACCAGCGCGGCCAGCGCCGCGGCACCACCGAACTCGGCGGCGACCCGCAGCTCCGACCAGAGCAGTCGACGCGCCCGCACCAGGTCCTCGTCGCTGACCAGCACGGAGACCACACCGGTCCGGCGGGCGGTGTCGAACGCGATGTCGCCGATCCGGCGGGCGCCCAGCGAGTCCGTGGCGACGCCGCCGACCTCGATGTCCACCGGCCGGCCCGCCTTGAGCGCGGAGTGCAGGGTGGGGATCTGCTCGGGTTCGACGGCGACGACCCGCACCGACCCGTCGAACCAGCTCGCGATGCCGGACACCAGTCCACCACCGCCGACCGCCACCAGCACCGTGTCGACCCCGTCGAGCTGCGCCTCCAACTCCCGCCCGACGGTGCCCTGACCGGCCACCACCTCCGGTTGGTCGTACGCGTGCACGACCAACGCGCCGGTCTCCCGCGCCCGCTCGGTGCTCGCCGCCAGGGCCTCGGCGTAGTGCTGGCCCACCTGCCGCACCTGCGCGCCCAGCCCGGCCAGCCGCTGCACCTTCACCGGCGACGAGGTCACCGGCACGAAAACCTCCGCCGTCACGCCCAGCGACCGGGCCGCGTACGCCACCGCGAGCCCGTGGTTGCCACCGGAGGCGGCGATCACCCCGGCCGACGGCAGCGGCCCCTGGAGCATCCGGTTGAACGCGCCACGCGGCTTGAACGAGCCGGTGTGCTGGTGCAGCTCCAACTTGAGGCTGAGCTGGCCGGGCACGCCCAGGTCAGCACCATCGACAGCGATGACCGGAGTTTCGCGGACCCGCCCGGCAACCAGCGCGGCAGCGGCCTCGACGTCGCTTCTGTTCACCATCGGAAACGCCCTCTCACTGGGACCGTGGTCGGTGAGCCATCCTATGGAGCGTCAACGGGGTCACCCCTGTCGGCTGCGCGCCGCAACCGGCGGTGCTCGGCGGTCACCACCCCCAGCAGGGCCAGGTCGATCGCGACCACGGCTACCGCGTTGAACTGGTTGACCGTGAAGTTGAAGACCTGCCCGAACAGCAGGTTGACCAGCAGCGCGAGCTTGAAGAACCGGAACGCCTCGATCCGGTTCGAGCGCAGCAGCCACGCCGCCCGCAGACTGAGCACCGCCGTGACCAGCGCGGTGGCGGTGACGCCGAGCACCGCCCCCCACTCGCGCTCCTGGTCCAGCTCCCCGGTCACGCCGTCCAGCAGCACCGCCACCACGACAACCAACGGCTCCACCACCAGGTAGACCACACCCAGCCAGACCAGCCAGCGCTGCCGGGTCGCCCAGGCACCGAGACGCCGGGCCAGGTCCGCCGCCCGCTGCCAGAACCGGGCCGGCGGCGGCTCACGCCGCGGCATCGCGTCCAGCAACTGCTCCACGGCCGCCTCGACGGCCGGCCCCGCGCCCCGCAGGAGACGCCGTACCTCCGCCCGACGCCTGTCGGTCAACCCGGCGGGCTGACCGCTGAGCACCACGTCAAGCGCGTTGGCCGTACGCTCGGCCGGGGTCAACTCCGATCGACCGGTACGCCCACGTACCGCCTGGGTGAGCAGGACGAGCAGGGCGAACGCGACGTAGATGATGGCGGCAGCCGGGGCGTAGAAGTAGTCGGTGCCGGTGGTGACGAACTTGCCCACCTCGTCGATGAACAGGCCGAACCCGACGCCGCCGACGATGGCCCCTGCGGTGCGCGCCCCCTCGCCCAGGAAGATCAGCGGGATCCCCAGGCCGACCGCGAGCAGCAGGCCGCCCCAGAGCACGTGCGCGATGTGCAGCCCGCCGCCGCCGAGCTGCGGATAGTCGGTGGCCTCCAGGTACGCCCGCAGGGCCAGCACGGTGACCACACCGGAGAGCACGAAGGCCTGGAGGTGGGACGCCGCCTCGACCGCCCGGGTCGGCAACCGGCGGACCAGCCAACCAACTCCGGGGCGGTGGCGCGAAGGTCCAGATGACATGTTTCGAAACCTAGTAGCCACCCACTCCGCGCGGACGTGGTCCGGTCGAGCCGGCGATGCCAGCACGGATCCGTTCGTCCCTCGTCGTGGGCACGCTGTCCGCGGTGGCGCCGCTGGCCGCGTGCGCCCTCCTCGTCACGAGGTGATCGGCGCCAGCTCGCCGACCTGGAGTCGATCGCTCAACCGGGGCCGCGGGACGTGGCACGGCCGGGCAGAATGCCACCCATGCGCCGGCTCACCACCGTTCTCTGCCTGCTGACTGCCGTGCTGCCGGGAGTGGCTGCCTGCGCGGCGCCGCAGACACGGCCCGGAGCCGCCGCACCCAGCGCGTCCGCCGCGTGGAGCACCTACCAGGCCGAGGTGAGCGGCGTGACGCCCGGTCCGGGTGCCCGGGCGGTGACCGTGCAGGTCGAGGCGCTCGCTGGTGGCGATGGTTGCTCCCGCAACGTGCGGGTCGACAACCAGACCGAGGAGAACGGCGTCATCTTCGCCGACATCGTGCAGGATTCGGCCGGGTCCGCCATCGTTGGCGCCTGTCCGACCTTCGAGCCCGCCGAGGTGACCCTCACGTCGGAGGAGCCGATCGGCGACCGCCCGCTGTCGCTCAACCAAAAGACGTGGGCGCTGAAGAACGGCGCCTACAACCGCTGCGACGAGAACCTGGGCTGTAACCCACCCAAGGATCGCTGCGACCCGACCTGGACGCGTGCAGCCGTACGGGGGATGGACGTGTCCCGCCACTCGCAGGGTCACGTCGAAGCCTGCGACGGGAACTGGCTGGTCATGACGGTGCCGGACGACCCGACGTCGTGCGGCGTCGAGCCGCGCCCGGGGTGCGAGGTGAACACCGCCGTACGGCGCTACTTCCTGCGGAACGAGCCGGCCGGATGGTCGATCGTCGCCCGGACCACGTCGGGTGGGTGCGACGCGGTCCGCAAGGCAGCGATCACCTTCCCCCGGGCACTCTGCGCCAACCTGAAGCCGACGGCCCGGCTCGTCACCGTGGCACCAACGCCGCCGTCCGGTCGGCCCGGCGGCTGATGGCCCTGTCGCCGCCACGTCCCGACGTCAGCAGCAGGGCCGCGTTCCTGGTGATGATCGGCTGGTATCTGGCCATCGTCGTGGCGTTCGGCCTGTTCCTCGGCACGCTCTCCGGCTCGGTTCCGGCGGGCTGCGGGGAGGTGTGCGACTCGGAACGGTCCCGGATGCTGCTGTTCGGGCTTTACGTCGCCCTGCCGGCGATGTTCCTCGCGCTGCTGGTCAGCCTGGTGACGCTAGCAGTGCTGGTCCCCCGTACGCGGAATCGCTCGTCGGCCCTGGTGGGCACCCTCAGCGCGGTGCTACCGCTGGCCGCGTGCGGCCTCCTCACCGCCAGCCTGTGACAGTGCGCCCAGTCGGAGTAGGACATGACCCGTCGCCTGGGTGGACGCCGCCCATCAGCGCGTCCAGGCCACGAACCGCTCGTACAACTCGGCCGGCGCCACCTCGGGCAGCTCCACGACGACGACGAAGAGCAGCCCACTGACGTAGATGGAAAGGCCGATGCGGTCACACCCGTACGCCTCGGCCAGGCGTACCCGCGCCGGATGGCACGGCCAGGGCGTGTCTGCCGCACACGTCTGACAGTGCCACTGCGGCCGGCGCGGCAGGTGCTCCCCGTCCATCCGGCGATCGAGCGCTGACACCGACCGTTCAGCCCGATTGGCCCGCGCCGTCTCCCACTCTCCGGCCATCACAGAGCCGCCCGCCCACCGTCGTGGTTGCCGTCCCGCGCCGTGATTTCATGCGCGCCGGACCGCTGTGGATAGCAGGTCGCTGCGCCGGTCTTGTCCAACTGGACCTGATTCCGTCTGCTCCACCAGCGTTTGAACCGCTCCCGAACCGCCACCACGCCTCCCGCCGGTCACTGCGCGTGCTCGTCCGATACACCCTGCGGCGGTACGCTCACATCGGTCGACGGGTTGCGCGTTGCCAACCCGCATCGGCAACCCGGCAACTCCGGCGGGAGGCGAGACATGCCAACATTCGGCGCCCGAATGCGGACAGCGCGGGAAGCTCGCGGCCTCAGCCTGGCCGCTCTCTCGGAGCTGCTGCCCGCCGACAAGGGGCACCTCTCCCGCCTCGAGAACGGCCGTCGCCGACCGGGTGAGGATCTGGCCCGCCGGATCGACGACGTCCTGGCCGCTCGTGGGGAGCTGATCGCCTGCGCCGCCCTGGATATCGCCGCCGCCTCCGACACCCGGCCGTCGGAGACCGTCGAGCTGCTACATCGAATGCACGCCAGCGACACCGCCCCCGCCACCATCGAAACGTTGCGGGCGACCGTAACCGAGTTGTGCTGCCAGTACGGGTGGCGCGACGCCGGGGAACTCCGCGCCGAAGGTCAGGGTTGGCTGCGCGAGGTCGCCCGACTGCTGCAGCGCCCCACCGGGCTACGGCAGCACCGCGAACTGCTGGTGTGCGCAGGCTGGCTGGCGCTGCTGATCGGCTGTGTCGAATACGACCTCGGCAAACGCGCCAGCGCCGAGGCCACCCGCACTGCCGCCCGTCAGCTCGGCGAGGAAGCCGGTCACGCCGGCATCACCGGCTGGGCGTGGGAGATGACGGCCTGGTTCGCACTCACCCAGTCCCGGCACGAGGCAGCGTTGACTGCCGCCCGAGCTGGGCAGGAAGCGGCCGGCCGGCAGCGGGTGGGGGTGCAACTGATCGCGCAGGAAGCCAAAGCGCTGGCACGACTCGGCGACCTTCAGGGCGCGCGGGCGGCGCTCGATCGAGGTCGGCGGCTCCTCGACGACCTCGGTGCGCCAGACCGGCCCGACAACCACTTCGAGGTCGATCCTGGCAAATGGCTGTTCTACGCGATGGACGCCTACCGCCTCGCCGAACACGACGCTCTCGCCGAGCACTACGCCAACGAGGTTCTGCGCCTCGGCACCGGATCGGACGGCATCGAGCGGTCACCCATGCGGATGGCCGAAGCCAGACTCACTCTCGCCGCCACAGCCCTGCGCGCTGGCGAGCTGGATCGGGCCGTCGAGGAGGGGGTGGCGGCGTTCGCCGCTACTCGGCGGTCCCTGCCCTCGCTGCTGCTCGTCGCCGGCGAAGTTGACGTCGAACTTCAGCGTCGCTTCCCCCACGAGCAGGCCACCGCCGACTTCCGAGACGCGCTGAACGCCATTCGGTAGCCACACCCGTCGATGGGGCTGACGCAGCGTTCTTGTTCATCAAGCACCAAGGCGTCCAGCGATACGGGTCGCTGATCCGGTCGAACTACCCTCACCGTCATGCCGCACCTGGACGCCACTGATCCCCTGCCGCGCCGTCCCCGCCGCGTCCTGGTCGCCGGGACCTCGGGCGCCGGAAAGACGACCCTCGCCTCCCGCATTGCCATCTCGTTGCAGGTGCCACACGTGGAGATCGACGGCCTCTTTCACGGACCTTCGTGGACCAGACGTCCCTCCTTCGAAGAAGACGTACGGCACTTCAGTGCAGGCCCCTCCTGGGTGACCGAGTGGCAGTACGAGGCGGTTCGCGCCCACCTCGCCGATCTCGCGGACCTGCTGGTGTGGCTGGATCTGCCGAAGATCACCGTTATGCGCCAGGTCGTCCGGCGGACCGTCGTCCGCCGTCTTCGACGCCGGCGGCTCTGGAACGGTAACGTCGAACCGCCGCTCTGGACCCTGTTCACCGACCCCGAGCACATCGTCCGCTGGGCGTGGAACACACATTCACAGACGGCCGCGCGCATCGCGGCGCTGGCGGCCCGGCGTCCGGACCTTCCCGTGGTGCGCCTTCGCAGTCACGCCGCCGCCGATAGCTGGCTGCGCGGCCCGCTGAAGCAGGCTCAGCCCAGCAGGTCGTGACTGTGGCTGCCTCCAGCGGCTTGAGCTACTTCCAGCGGAAGTGGACGAAGAGGCGGCCGAAGTTCTTCGAGTCCTTCTCCACCCGGTGGTAGAGCTGTTTGACGTCCTTCTGGTCGAGGAACCGCAGCACCCGCTTCTTGAGCTGCCCCGACCCCTTGCCCGGGATGATCTCCACGAGGGTGGCCTTCTTCGCCACCGCCTCGTCCATGATCCCGCGCAGCGCGCGGTCGATGTCCTGGCCCTTGTTGAAGATGTCGTGCAGGTCCAGCTTGAGCTTCATGCCGCAGCCCCCGGCCGGTCAGGTCCCATGTCCGCCATCCTAGGCACGCCCGTCGGCCCGCCCGCCGGACGACGAAGGGGCGGCCCGTAGGACCGCCCCGTGCTCGTCACCAGTTCTGCGCTCAGCGCGTGCCGCCCACCCGGGTCTCCACCCGCTGCAGCGCGATCCGGTAGTCGTCGTTGGCCGCGTACATCGCCGCGGCGATCCGCAGGTGCCGCAGCGCGTCGGTGTGCCGGTTCAGCCGCTCCAGCGTCCGCCCGAGCACGTGGTGCGCGTAGTGGTCGCTGGGGTCCCGCTCGACCAGCTCGCGCAGCTGCTCCTCGGCCCGGTTGAGCTGGGCCGACTGGAAGTACGCCCGGGCCAGCAGCTGCCGGACAGCCGCGTTGCCGGGTTCGGCGTCGACGATCGGTTCCAGCAGTCGGGCCGCTCCGCTCGGGTCACCGGTCTCGAAGAACATGGTCGCCCGCCGGTAGTCCGCCAGAAGATCCATCTGCCCACCTCCTCGGGTCGCGCCGTCACCTGTTCCGACGCTGGCACAACACTGGGCGTTTGGCGACTGTTCCCCGTGTCGAAATCGGGTCAGGTGCGGGCGTCCCGGCGGCCGGCGGCCAGCTCCCAGGCGCGGACGCCGCCCACGATCCCGGCCGTGTTCGGCACCACCACCACATCGTCGCCCATCCGGGCCAGCTGCTCGGGCCGGATCAGCCGGGAGTTGCCCCCTCCCAGGTAGAGCCGGTCCCACCGGAACACCGGGCGCAGCCCGTCCACCACCTGGCGGATCCGCCGGGACCAGAAGGCGTCGCCGAGCCGCCGACGCTCCGGCTCCCCCACGTACGTGTCGTACGTGGTGCCCCAGCGCACCGGCGCGTGCGACAGCTCCAGGTGCGGCGCGAGCACGCCGCCGTCGAAGAGGGCGCTCCCCAGCCCTGTTCCCAGGGTCAACACCAGTTCGCAGCCGGTACCGGCAACCACACCCGCCCCGTGCACCTCGGCGTCGTTGAGCACCAGCGCGGGCACCCCGAACGCGTCGGCCAGCGCGCCCCGCGCGTCCCAGCCGGACCACTCGGCAAGCAGGTCCGGGTCGACGCGGGAGCGGGGGCCGCTGCGGGTGACGTAGTGCGGGGTGGCCACCACCACGCCGTGCCGGATCATCCCGGGTACGCCGACCGTCAGCCGGTCCGCCGTGGGCAGTCGCCCGCCCAGCTCCAGCAGGGTCTGGACGAAGAGCGCGGGCGGCAGCGGGTACGGGGTCGGCACCCGCAGCGGCCGGGCGCGCATCGTGCCGGCCTCGTCGAGGACCGACGCCTTGATGCCCCCGCCACCGCAGTCGATCGCCAGAGTGGTCACCACGTCGTTGAGTCTGCCCGCTGCCGTCGGCTCTTATGCGGGCAGCCGGATAGGCTGCCGTCCTGATGAGCGCCACGATGATCGTCAAGGACCTGGCCGCCGGGCACGGGGACCGCCCACTCTTCTCCGGGCTGGACCTGGTCGTCGCCCCGGGCGACGTGGTCGGCCTGGTCGGGCCGAACGGGGCCGGCAAGTCGACGCTGCTGCGTACCCTCGCCGGATTGTTGCCGGTCGAGGCCGGCAGTGTGCGACTAAGCCCGCCCACCGCGAGCGTCGGGCACCTGCCGCAGGAGCCGGAACGGCGACCGGGCGAGACGGTACGCGACTTTCTGGCCCGCCGGACCGGGGTGACCGCCGCGCAGGCGGCGCTGGACGCGGCCACCGAGGCGCTGACCGCCGGGACGGCGGGCGCGGACGACGCGTACGCCGACGCGTTGGAGCGCTGGCTCGCCCTCGGCGGCGCGGACCTGGACGAGCGCGCCGAGCAGGTGAGCGCCGACCTGGGCCTCGCGGTCGACCTGGACCACCCGACGACCGGGCTGTCCGGCGGTCAGGCGGCCCGCGCCGGGCTGGCGTCGCTGCTGTTGAGCCGGTACGACGTGTTCCTGCTCGACGAGCCGACCAACGACCTGGACCTGGCCGGCCTGGAGCGGCTGGAGGAGTTCGTCACCGGGTTGCGCGCCGGCACGGTGCTGGTCAGCCACGACCGGGAGTTCCTCACCCGCACGGTGACCCGGGTGCTGGAGCTGGACCTGCCGCAGCAGCAGGTCAATCACTTCGGCGGCGGCTACGCGGCCTACCTGGAGGAGCGCGAGGTGGCGCGGCGGCACGCCCGAGCCGACTTCGAGGAGTACGCCGACACGAAGGCCGGCCTGGAGGCGCGGGCCCGCACCCAGCGTGGCTGGATGGAGAAGGGCGTGAAGAACGCCCGCCGCAAGGCCACCGACAACGACAAGATCGGCCGTAAGTTCCGCAGCGAGTCGAGCGAGAAGCAGGCCGCCAAGGCCAAGCAGACCGAACGGCTGATCGAACGACTCGACGTGGTCGAGGAGCCCCGCAAGGAGTGGGAGCTGCGGATGGAGATCGCTGCCGCGCCCCGCGCCGGCGCCGTCGTGGCCACGCTGCGACATGCGGTGGTACGCCGGGGAGGCTTCACCCTCGGGCCGGTGGACCTCCAGATCGACTGGGCGGACCGGGTCGCGGTGACCGGTGCGAACGGTTCGGGCAAGTCGACCCTGCTGGCCGCGCTGCTCGGGCGGCTGCCGCTGGACGAGGGCACCGCCTCGCTCGGGCCGGGAGTGGTCATCGGCGAGGTGGACCAGGCCCGGGGGCTGTTCCTCGGTGACGCTCCGTTGATCGACGCGTTCCACGCGGCCGTACCGCACCTGACGCCGGCGGACGCGCGGACCCTGCTGGCCAAGTTCGGGCTGCGGGCGGCGCACGTGCCGCGGCCGGCGGCGACCCTCTCTCCCGGCGAGCGGACCCGAGCGGCGCTGGCCCTGCTCCAGGGGCGCGGGGTCAACCTGCTGGTGCTCGACGAGCCCACCAACCACCTCGACCTGCCCGCCATCGAGCAGCTCGAATCGGCGCTGGCCAGCTACCCGGGCACGCTGCTGCTGGTCACCCACGACCGGCGGATGCTGGCCGCCATCGAGACGAACCGTCGGCTGCGGGTCGACGCCGGACGGATCGCCGAGGATTGATCCGTGCCGAAGGGCCGGGCCGGGGTGAGAATGACGCCATGCTCAAGTGGGAGTACGCCCTGCTGGTCCGCCGCCGCCAGGCGGCGACCAACGACCTCGGCTGGGAGGTCGTCTTCGTCTGGTACGGCCCGGACGGCTCGATGGTCGACGTGACGCCGTACGGCGACACCGCGTTGGCTCACCTGAACCGGGCCGGCGACCAGGGCTGGGAACTGGTCGCGATGAGCGAGGACCCGTCCCTGCCCGGCAACAACGAGTTGCACCGCTACCACCTGAAGCGGCCGAAGCCCGCCGCCCCGCAGCCCCGCCAGCGGATGCGCGGCAGCCGTCGCACCCTGTCCGGCTGACCGCCGTCGCGGACGCCTGGATCGGCGCGGCCCCACTCCGCGAGGCCACCCTCCGATGAGCGTGATGACTGGGCGGCATCTTGATGCCGCCCAGTCATCACCCTCGACCGGGAGGTGCCTCGGACGGCCGACACGCCAGCCGACAGCCGGGCAATCACGAAACGGTGGAAACGGGAATACCGGGCGCGTGGGCGGGTAACGCGCGGCGGGAGGTGGCCCGAATGGTCGCTTTGGCACAGACTCCGCCCTCGGCCGACCGGCTGCGGTTGATCGACGAATCCCTCGCGCAGGCGTGGGCGGACCAGGTCCGGCACGACGACCGCCTGCGCGCTCTGGCGGTCGAGGTGCGCTTCGACCGGGGGGTCGCCCATCTCACCGGGGAGGTGGCCGAGCCCGCCGAGCTGCGGCTGGTCCGCGACCTGGTGGGGCGGCTGGCCGGCGTCTACGGCGTCTGGTGCCGCGTCGGCGTCGGTGGCCGGGAGCCGGTGGTGGTGGACCTGGGGTGCGGGCCGACCAAGCAGTGGTCGAGCAACCTGGGGTTGGACATCTACCCGGCGCCGGGGGTGGACGCGGTCGCGGATCTGTCCGGCTCGCTGCCGCTGGCGGACAAGTCGGTGGACGTCCTCTTCGCGGTGCACATCCTGGAGCACCTGATCGACTTCCTGCCGCTGGTGGACGAGTGCCACCGCGTACTGCGTCCGGGTGGCGTCCTGCACGTGATGAGCCCCTGGTGGGGGCACGTGAACGCGGTCGCCGACCCGACGCACGTCCGGCTGATGGACGTGCAGACGTTCAAGGGGATCTGCCAGCTCCGACCGCCGGGCACCCCGCGCTGGTATCCGCTGCACGCGGGCTGCGACGGCGCCTCGATCTTCGCCGACCTGACCCCCCTGCCTCCGGAGGCCGACCCGGCACCCCCGTCCCACCTGGCCCGCTTCTTCGACTGAGCACCGGCAGACGGCGAACCCGGTGCCGGATTACGGGGCCTGGGTGGACTCGCGGATCTCCAGGCGGTAGGGGGCGGAGAGCTCCTTCGCCGGGGCGGCGCGGTCGCCGTCCAGGCGGTGGGCCAGGAGTTCGACGGCCAGTTGGGCGATCCGCTCCTTGTCCGGAGCGACAGTGCTCAGGGTCGGGATCGAGAACCTGCCGTCCTCGATGTCGTCGAAGCCGACCACCGCCACGTCCCCGGGCACCCGCAGGCCGGCCTCGTGCAGGGCACGCAGGGCGCCCAGGGCGAGCGTGTCGTTGAAGCAGAAGACGGCGTCGGGGCGTACACCGGCGGTGAGCAGGCCGCGCATCGCGGCCGCGCCGTCGGCGCGGTGCCAGGCCGGCGCGGGCGCCACGAGGGTTTCGTCGTAGGGCAGGCCGGCGGCGCGCAACGCCTCGGCGTAGCCGGCCAGGCGCAGGCGGGCGCTGGCGCCCTCGTCGGTGCGCTGCGAGCCGATGGCCGCGATCCGACGGTGGCCGAGCTGGATCAGGTGGTTGGTGATCTCGCGGGCGGCGGTCACGTTGTCGATCACCACGCGGTCGGCGGGGCCGTGGTCGACGCGCTCGCCGAGCAGCACCATCGGGGTGCCGTCCAGGCCGGCCAGGTCCTCGGCGGTGAGCGCCAGCGGGCTGAAGATCAGCCCGTCGATCAGGTGGTCGGTGATGCCGGAGGCGACCACCCGCTCCTGCTCGCGCCGGCCGCCGGTCTGGTCGATGAGCACCGTCCAGCCGTAGTCGGCGGCGGCGGTGACCACGTAGCGGGCGAGTTCCGCGAAGTACGGGATGTCCAGTTCCGGCACCGCCAGGGCGATCACCCCGGTACGCCCCTTGCGCAGGTGACGGGCGGAGAGGTTGGGCCGGTAGTTCAGTTCGGCGATGGCCTCCTCGACCCGGGCCCGGGTGTCCGGACGTACGTGCACGTAGCCGTTCACCACGTTGGAGACGGTCTTCACCGAGACGCCCGCCCGTTCGGCCACGTCCTTGAGCCTGTGTCGCACGCCGCAACCTCCCCGATGTAACCCAGCGCACCATACCTCGTCAGCAGCTCTTTACAACGTTGCCTACAACGTTGTAGAAACGAGGGACGCCGGGTGGGCGGTGACTGCGGTCACCCGGTTCCGGCACTGAGGAAAGGTGGCATCCCCTTGCGGACCGCGCAGCTGACGATCGACCCGGCCTTCTCGATCGGGCCGGCCGACCGACGTCTCTTCGGCTCGTTCGTCGAGCACATGGGGCGGTGCGTCTACGGCGGCATCTACGAGCCCGGCCACCCCAACGCCGACTCCCGCGGCCTGCGGCGCGACGTGCTGGACCTGACCCGCGAGCTGGGCGTCTCGGTGGTCCGCTACCCGGGCGGCAACTTCGTCTCCGGCTACCGGTGGGAGGACGGCATCGGCCCGGTCGGTGACCGGCCGCGCCGGCTCGACCTGGCGTGGAAGACGATCGAGACCAACGCGTTCGGGCTTGACGAGTTCATGACCTGGGCCGCCGAGGCAGGTGTCGAGCCGATGATGGCTGTCAACCTGGGCACCCGGGGTGTCCAGGAGGCGCTCGACCTGCTGGAGTACGCGAACCACCCGGGCGGGACCGAGCTCTCCGACCTGCGGCGCAAGCACGGCGCGGAGGACCCGTACGGCGTGCGGTTGTGGTGCCTGGGCAACGAGATGGACGGCCCGTGGCAGGTCGGCCACAAGACCGCCGACGAGTACGGGCGGCTGGCCGCCGAGGCGGCCCGCGCGATGAAGATGATCGACCCGTCGATCAGCCTGGTCGCCTGCGGCAGCTCCAACCGGCGGATGCCCACGTTCGCCGCGTGGGAGGCGACAGTGCTGGAGCACACCTACGAGCACGTCGACTACATCTCGGCGCACACCTACTACGACCCGTCCGACGGCGACCAGGCGAGCATCCTGGCGTCGGCCGTCGACATGGACAACTTCATCACCGAGGTCGTGGCGACCGCCGACCACGTGGCCGCCAGGCAGCGGCAGAAGCGCAAGCTGAAGATCTCGTTCGACGAGTGGAACGTCTGGTACGAGTCCCGCCTCCAGGCCGACCTGGACCGGCGTGGCTGGGTCGAGGCGCCCGCGCTGATCGAGGACGACTTCACGGCGGCGGACGCGGTGGTGGTCGGTGACCTGCTGATCACCCTGCTCCGGCACGCCGACCGGGTCGGGGTCGCCGCCCAGGCCCAGTTGGCCAACGTGATCGCGCCGATCCGCACCCGCAACGGCGGCCCCGCCTGGCGGCAGAGCATCTTCCACCCGTTCGCGCTGACCGCCCGGTACGCCCGGGGCACCGTGCTGCGCACCGAGCCGGTGTCGCCGCGCTACGACACGAAGAAGTACGGGGACGTGCCGGTGCTCGACACGGTCGCCGTGCACGACGAGGAGACCGGCGAGCTGACCGTCTTCGCGACGAACCGTGACACGACGGACCTCGCAGTGGACATCGACCTGCGCGGCCTGCCAGGACTGTCCGGTTACTCCTTCCAGAGCATCGCCGCCGGGTCCGACCCGTCGGCGACGAACACCGAGGCCGAGCCCGACCGGGTGACGCCGCGGGAACTGCCCACCCCCACCCCCGACGGCGGCCGGTGCACTGTGCGTCTGCCCGCCGTGTCGTGGAGCGTGCTGCGCTTCGGCCCGACCGGCGTCTGATGTCGTACCGGTTCTGAGCAGGCACAATTCATCCCGTCCCCCTCCAAGGAGAGATACAGCATGATCCAGAACGACATGAGCCGGCGACGCCTGCTCGGCCTCGGTCTCGGAATCGGTGCCGCGGCCTCGCTGACCCTCGCCGGCTGCGGCGGCGGCGACAGCACCTCCGGGCCGGCCGCCGGTAACGGCGGCAAGGAGTACACCGGCCCGAAGGTCGACCTGAAGCTGTGGAACGGGTTCACCGGCGGCGACGGCGACATCTTCAAGGCGCTGGTCAACCAGTTCAACACCGAGCACAAGAACATCGCGGTGTCGGTGGCCACGTACCAGTGGGAGGACTACTACAACAAGCTCCCGGGTGCGGCCTCCAGCGGCAACGGTCCGGACATCGCGGTCATGCACATGGACCAGCTCGCCACCTTCGCCGCTCGTGGCGTGATCACCGAGCTGGACGACGTGGCCAAGAACCTGGAACTCTCCGAGGGCGACTTCGCCCCGACCGTCTGGAAGGGCGGGATCTACAACAACAAGCGGTACGGCATCCCACTGGACATGCACCCGCTGGGCTTCTACTACAACAAGGCCGTCATGCAGAAGGCCGGCCTCGACCCGAACAAGCCGCCGGCGACGAAGGACGACTACACGGCTGCCCTGGCCGAGCTGAAGAAGGCCGGAGTGCAGGGCTTCTGGGTCAGCCCGTTCCAGTTCACCGGCGGCATGACGTTCTACTCCCTGCTCAACCAGTGGGGCGCCACCCTCTTCGACGCCGAGGTCGCCAAGGCGACGTTCAACACCGACCCGGCGGTCGAGGCGTGCACCTGGCTGGTCGACATGATCAAGCAGGGCTACTCGCCGGCCAACGTCGGACAGGACGCCGACTACCTGGCGTTCAAGAGCGGCAAGAACGCCTTCACCTGGAACGGCATCTGGCAGATCAACGACCTCAAGAAGAGCCCCGAGGTCCAGTGGGGTGTCGCCCCGCTCCCCCAGATCGGCAGCAAGCCGTCCGCCTGGGCCAACTCGCACAACTTCACCATCGTCAAGCAGCGGGCCAACGACGCCAACAAGGTCTCCGGGGCGAAGGTCTTCATCAACTGGCTGAGCCAGCACTCGCTGGACTGGGCCAAGGGCGGGCAGATCCCGGCCCGCAAGGAGGTCCGTGAGGGCGCCGAGTTCAAGGCGCTGCCGGAGATCTCGTCGCTCGCCCCCGAGCTGGAGTACGCGGCCTTCCCGCCGGCGGCACCGGGCCTGGGCGAGGTCATGACGACCTTCTACAACTCGTTCAACGAGGCCGCGCTGGGCAAGAAGTCGCCCAAGCAGGCGCTCGACGACGGCGTGTCCAAGGCCAACAAGCAGCTCGAGGACAACCGCAAGAAGTACGGGAGCTGATAACCCGTGGCGGACGTGATCGAGGTCGGGGCGGCGCGCGGTGACGCGCCGCCCCCGGCGGCCAACGCAGTCCGCCGGGGCGCCTCGGCGGGCCGGACCGGACGGGCGACGCCATACCTGTTCCTCGCCCCGTACCTGGTCCTGTTCGGGGTCTTCGGCCTGCTGCCGATCATCCTCGGCCTCTGGCTGAGCGTGCACCAGTGGGACTTCCAGCTGCCCAACCGACCCTTCGTCGGGTTGGACAACTACACGGAGCTGTTCTCCAGCGACTCCGCCGTCTACGGCGACTGGTGGGAGAGCGTCCGGGCCACCGCGATCTTCACGGTGCTGTCGGTGCCGCTGCTGGTGGTCGTACCGCTGGGGTTGGCTCTGCTGTTGAACCGCTCCTTCCCGGGCCGCACCTTCTTCCGGGCGATCTACTTCGCCCCGTACGTGCTGGGCGTGGCGGTGATCGGCCTGCTCTGGCGATTCCTGCTCGACGCCAACCTGGGCCTGGTCAACCGGCTCCTCGGAGTCGTCGGCCTGCCGTCGGACACCCCGTGGGTGACCAACATGCCGTGGGCGTGGATCTCGCTGGTCGGGGTGACCGTCTGGTGGACCTCCGGCTTCAACGCGGTGATCTACCTGGCCGGTCTGCAGGACATCTCGCCGGAGCTGTACGAGGCGGCCCGGATGGACGGTGCCAACGCGTGGCAGCGGTTCCGCAACGTGACACTGCCCGGACTGCGGCCGGTGCTGCTCTTCGTGATCACCACGACGGTGCTCGCCTCGGCGAACATGTTCGGCCAGTCGTTCCTGATCACCCAGGGAGCGCCGGGCACGGAGACCCGCACGGTGGTGTGGTTCATCGTCGAGGAGGGCCTGCGGGACAACGACGCCGGTCGCGCCGCCGCGATGAGCATCGTGTTCGCCCTGCTGCTGGCAGTCGTGAGCATCGCCAACTTCCGCCTCTTCCGCTACCGGGAAGACTGAGGGGACCGCCATGACGACGCCCACGCCGACCACCAACGGCTCCGCCCCCGGGCTGCGCCGGGTCGTCTTCTACGCCACCCTGGTCGCGCTTACCCTGATCTTCCTGACCCCGCTGGTGTGGATGGTCATCACCTCGCTGAAGACCTACACCGCCGCCCAGCAGATCCCGCCGAGCTGGCTGCCGGACCCCCTCGCCGGGTACGGCTACGAGCAGATCATCAACAACTCGGCGAACCCGGTGCTGCGCTGGTTCCTCAACAGCATGGTGGCGGCCACGCTGCACTCGCTGCTGGTGCTGGTGACGGCCTCGATGGCCGCGTACTCCCTGGCCCGGCTGCGGTTCCGTGGACGCGGGGTGACCTTCGCGCTGATCGTCGGGACGCTGTTCATCCCGCCGACCTCGCTGATCATCCCGAACTTCCTGATCGTCGACCAGCTCAACTGGATCGACACCCTCGCCGTGGTGGTGGTGCCCGGCGCGGCCAGCGCGTTCGGGGTGTTCTTCCTGCGGCAGTTCTTCCTCTCGCTGCCGAACGAGCTGGAGGAGGCCGCTACCCTCGACGGCGCCAACCAGTGGCAGATCTTCGTCAAGGTGGTGCTGCCGCTGTCCAAGCCGGCGCTGGCCACCCTGGCCGTGCTGTCGTTCCTGACCAACTGGAACGACTTCCTGTGGCCGATCTTCGTGCTGTTCAGCCCGGAGAAGTTGACGCTCCCGCCGGGCCTGGGCCTGCTCCAGGGCTCGTACGTCACCGACTACCCGGTGATCATGGCGGGCGCGGTGCTGGCCAGCCTGCCGGTGCTGATCCTCTTCGTGCTCGCGCAGCGGCACATCATCCAGGGCGTCTCCCGTAGCGGCCTCAAGGGATGACGCGCTCGACCACCCGGCGACGTGGCGCGGCGGCGATCACTCTCGCCGCCGCGCTGCTCGTCACGGGCTGTTCCGACGGCGACGAGACCACCTACACGAGCAACGGGAGTGGCCCGAGGATGTTCACCAACCCGGTCGTCAGCACCGACGCCCCGGACCCGCAGGCGATCCAGGTGGGCGACACCTGGTACCTGTTCCACACCAACTCGCAGGGCCACAACGTCCCGGTGCGCACCTCGTCGAACCTGGTCGACTGGACCGAGGCGGAGGACGCCCTGCCGACGCTGCCGGACTGGGCGGACCCCGGCAAGACCTGGGCGCCGGAGGCGATCCAGCTGGCACCGGACCGGTTCCTGCTCTACTACACGGTCGCCGGGCGGGAGTCCGGCCGGCAGTGCGTCGGGCGGGCGGTGGCCAGCGCGCCGCAGGGGCCGTACGCCGACGACGCGAAAGGCCCACTGATCTGCCAGGCCGACCTGGGCGGGGCGATCGACGCCAGCCCGTACCGGGACACCGACGGCAGTCTCTGGCTGCTGTGGAAGAACGACGGCAACGCGATCGGGGTGGACACCTGGATCTGGTCGCAGCGCCTCGCCGACGACGGCCTGGCCCTCGTCGGTGAGCCGACGAAGCTGCTCAAGCAGACCGAGCCGTGGGAGGGCACCCTGATCGAGGGGCCGTTCTTCCACCGCCAGGACGGTCGGCTGCTCCTGTTCTTCGCCGCCAACGCCTACGACCGGGCCGAGTACGCCGAGGGCTACGCGGTCTGCGAGGGCCCGACCGGCCCGTGCGTGAAGGCAGCCGAGAACCCGATCCTGAAGAGCAACGAGGCCGCCTCCGGCCCGGGCCACGCATCGATGGTGGTCAAGGACGGCCGCACCTGGCTGCTGTACCACGCCTGGCCTCCGGGCCAGGAGGGCAGCACCGACCCCGGCCGTCAGGTGTGGCTCGACGAGGTGACCTGGGTCGACGGCAAGCCTGTCGTCAAGGGTCCGACGGCCACGCCGCAGACCCGCCCCTGAGCTGACGAGTGCGGAGGGGCGCTCGGCCCCTCCGCACATCGGTCAGGCGCTCGGTTCGCGTGGCGTCGGGGCGACCGCCGGTTCGTGCTGGGCCAGCCGGTTGCGGCGGTAGCCGTAGCCGAAGTAGATGATGCCGCCGAGCAGCATCCAGGCCAGGAACCGCAGCCACGTCTCCACCGACAGGTTAAGCATCAGGTAGAAGCAGGCCAGCGCCGAGACGACCGGCAGCACCGGGGAGAACGGCACCCGGAACGGCCGCTCCAGGTCGGGGCGCTTGCGGCGCAGGATCGGCACCGCGATCGAGACCAGCACGAACGCGCAGAGCGCGCCGATGCTGACCAGGTCGGCAAGCGCGGACAGCGGCAGGAAGCCGGCCAGCAACGCGACCGCCACCGTCATGATCGCCGAGATCCGGTACGGGGTGCCCCAGCGCGGGTGCACTGCCGCGATCGAGGGCGGGATCAGGCCGTCCCGGGCGATGGCGAAGCCGATCCGGCCCATCGCCACCAGGTCGACCAGGATGACGCTGGTCAGGCCGGCGACCGCGGCGATGGAGACGAGCGTCGCCGCCCAGCCGGCACCCACCGACTCGAACGCCGAGGCGATCGGGGCACCCCGGTCGATCTCGGTATAGGGCACCATCCCGACGACCACAAGCGAGACGCCGATGTAGAGCACTGTGGAGATCAGCAGCGTGCCGAGCAGGCCCAGGGTGAGGTCCCGCTTGGGCTTGCGCGTCTCCTCGCCCAGGTTGGCGACGGCCTCGAAGCCGGTGTACGCGAAGAAGACCACCGCGGCGGCGCTGAGCACCCCGACGAAGCCGAAGACCGACGGCTCCAACCCGAAGAGCGCCTGCGTGACAGGCTGCTTGATGCCGTCGTCACCGCTGCCGGCGGGCTCGGCCGGCGGGATGAACGGGCTGAGGTTGGCCGCCTTGACGAAGAACAGGCCGGCGACCACCACGAACACGCAGATCGCCACCTTGACCAGCACCAGCAGGTTGGTGACCCGGGCGGACTCCCGGATGCCGACGATCGCCACGACGCCGAGGATCAGCACGATGGCGATCGCGCCGATGTTGACAATGCTGCCCTCCTCACCGAACCACCGGGTCGGCAGGTCGAGCAGCTCGGCGAGGTAGCCGGACCAGCCGCGGGCCACCACCGCCGCGCCGAGCGCGAACTCCAGCAGCAGGTCCCACCCGATGATCCAGGCGACGATCTCGCCCATCGTGGCGTACGCGTAGGTGTAGGCGCTGCCGGCGGTCGGCACGCTGGAGGCCAGCTCGGCGTAGCAGAGGGCGGCGAGCAGGGCGACCACGCCGGCGATGGCGAAGGAGATCACCACGCCCGGACCGGCGCTGTCGCGGGCCTCGATCCCGGTGAGCGTGAAGATGCCCGTGCCGATCACGATGCCGATGCCGAAGCCGGTGAGGTCGACAGCGCCGAGCCGCCGCTTGAGCCCGAGCTGGCCGTCGCTGCCGTCGGCGTCGCCCTGGGCTATGACGTCCTTGATTGGTTTGGTTCGCAGCACGGACATGCGCTCACCCCTCCCCACCGCGCGGCCACCACCGCAGCGGCCGGTGACCGCCGTGCTACCCAGCCGGAGGAATGGTCAACCACGAATACTTGCGGTGGCGACGCGATTGTGAAAATTTCCTTCTGTACGCAGATAGGCAGCGGCGAATCTTGCCGCACCCACAGTGCACGGGAGCCCCAATGAAGGGACATACCGCATGAAAGCAACCCGACTCGCAGCCGCCGGTCTGGCCGCGGTTCTGCTCGGCTCACTCGCCGCCGCCACCCCCGCGAACGCCACCACCACCCCCACCACCCCGACCTGCGTCACCAACCCGGCCACCCCCAAGCGACAGTTCCGGGCGATGTGGATCTCGTCGGTGGTCAACATCGACTGGCCCAGCAAGGCGTCCCAGACCAGCCCGGACCGGGTCGCCGCCCAGCAGGCCGAATACCGGGAACTGCTCGACCTCGCCGAACGGCTGAACCACAACGCCGTAGTCGTGCAGGTCCGACCGACCGCCGACGCGCTCTGGCCCTCGCCGTACGAGCCGTGGTCGGAGTACCTGACCGGCGTACGCGGCCAGGACCCGGGCTGGGACCCACTGGCCTTCCTGGTTGCCGAGTCGCACAAGCGCAACCTGGAGTTCCACGCCTGGTTCAACCCGTACCGCGTCTCCATGCCGGCCCCCGGCGGCGCCGGCGCCGACCTCAGCCAGCTCGCGCCCGGCCACCCGGCCCGGCAGCACCCGGACTGGACCTTCGCCTACCCGCCGGCCGGCGTGGCCGGCAGCCGGCTCTACTACAACCCCGGCATCCCCGAGGTCCGCGAGTTCGTTCAGACCGCGATGATGGACGCGGTCAAGCGGTACGACATCGACGGCGTGCACTTCGACGACTACTTCTACCCCTACCCCAGCGGCACCTACCAGGTGCCCGACGATGCCACCTTCGCGGCGTACAACCGGGGCTTCACGGACCGGGCGGACTGGCGGCGGGACAACATCAACCTGCTGATCCAGGAGATGAACGGCAAGATCAAGGCGGCGAAGCCGTGGGTGAAGTTCGGCGTCAGCCCGTTCGGCATCTGGCGCAACGCCAGCGCCGACCCGCTCGGCTCGGACACCACCGGCAGCCAGTCGTACGACATCATCTCCGCCGACACCCGCAAGTGGGTCAAGCAGGAGTGGATCGACTACGTGGTGCCGCAGCTCTACTGGTACATCGGCCAGTACCCGGCAGCCGACTACGCGCGGCTGGTCCCGTGGTGGGCCGAGACCGTGCGCGGCACCCGGGTCCAGCTCTACATCGGCCAGGCCGACTACAAGAGCGGCGATCCGGCGTACGGGCCGTACTGGCAGAACCCGCGTGAGCTGTCCGACCACCTCACGCTCAACCGGTCGTACCCCGAGGTGCAGGGCAACGTGCACTTCTCGGCCGTCCAGGTGCGGGCCAACCGGCTCGGCGCCACCGACATCTACGCGGCCGAGCACTACTCCCGCCCGGCCCTCGTGCCGGCCATGCCACACCTGCCGGCGAAGCCGTTGCTCCTCCCGGTGGTCACCAGGGTCGCCCGGGAAGCCGACGGGGTGCGGCTGACCTGGCGCCAGCCCGCCGACGGCGTGGGCCCGCTGGGCACGGCCACGTCGTACGCGATCTACCGCTTCGACGGCACCACCCTGCCCGGGCGGTGCGCCACGGCGGACGCCACGCACCTCGTCGACACCGTCCGGGCCACCCCCGGCGGCGTCCAGTCCTGGGTGGACACGACGGCCGAGCCCGGCCACCGGTACACCTACCGGGTGACGGCGCTGGACCGTACCGCCAACGAGAGCCCGGCCAGCCCGCCGGCGTTCCTGCTGCACTGACCCGTTCCGCGGAATGCCCCGGGTGCCTCGCGCACCCGGGGCATTCGTCTGTTTGAACGCATGTCACCAATAGTTGGCGGCGCACATACCGCCCAGTTGATCAGCTGATCGACACTCATCGACATCCGGTAACCCGCCGGTAACTTCCGTCCCACCGCTCACCCCGCGGAGGTAAACCGTGCCCCGACGTCTCGCCACCCTGTTCGCCTCGGGCGCGCTCGCGCTGCTCGCCACCCTCGCCGTCGCCTCCCCCGCCGCCGCCGTCACCCCCGCGGAGCGACTGTCCGTGCTGTCGAGCTGGACCCAGACCAGCGCGTCCAGCTACAACTCCTGGAACAGCGCCCGCGTCAACCGGGCCCCCTGGACCGAGTACAACTTCGACTGGTCCACCGACTACTGCTCGTCCAGCCCGGACAACCCGCTCGGGTTCACCTTCAACCTGAGCTGCTACCGGCACGACTTCGGCTACCGCAACTACAAGGCGGTCGGCCAGTTCTCCACCAACAAGTCCCGCCTGGACAACGCCTTCTACGCGGACCTGAAGCGGGTCTGCGTCACGTACAACACTGTCGTCCGCCCGGCCTGCTACAGCCTGGCCTGGACGTACTACCAGGCGGTGCACATCTTCGGCTCGGTGGCAGCCGTCCAGCAGGCCGACATCGACCGAGCCGCCCGCATTAAGGCCCAAGCCGAGGCCAAGGCCGCAACCCGCTAACCCCACCCCACCCGTCGCGTTGATCATGAAGTTGTTGCCCGTCCGCCCGGCGTGTCGCGGCAACAACTTCATGGTCAACGGTGGGAGGTCAGGCGCGTTCCGTTCGGGTTGCCGGATGGTGGCGGTTGGGGTCCGCCGGGTGCGGGGCCGGCGCGTGTTGGGACAGGTCGGTGCTGAAGCGGGTCGAATCCGCCGCCAGGTCCGGGTGTTCCACGTCCAGCGCCAGCGCCACGGCCTCGTCCAGGCCCATCTCGGCGCCCTCCCCGTACGCGTCGTCGAACGCCGCGTCGCCCGCCATCGCCCGCAGCTCCGCCTGCTGGTCGGCCCAGTAGCCGCCGTAGATGCCCGGTGTCGCTCGCATGCTCGCCCGGGTGGCCTGGGCCGCCCCGAACAGCCGGGCGGCCGTCAACCGGTCGCCACCGAGAGCGCAACGCACCGCGATCGCGTTGAGCGTGTCGCAGGCCCGGCCGTGGTAGCCGTGCCCCATCCGTGAGCGCAACGCCACCAGCAGGTGCTCGTGCGCGGCGATCACGTCGCCCCGGGCCAGCGCGACCATCCCGAGCAGCATGTCCACCGAACGCCGGCCCCGCTCGACCGGCCGGGCGGCCTCCACCGGACGCGCCGCTCCCAGCAGCTCCGCCGCCTCCTCCAGCGCGCCGCGCCGCCACAGCAGCTCGGCCAGGCTGAACACGGCGAACAGCGCCTCGCCGACCACGTCCTGCCCGTGGGCCCAGTCGATGACCTCCCGACAGACCCGCTCGGCCTCGAAGAACTGGCCCATGTCCACCAACGGCGCGGCCCGGCCGGCGAGCACCCGGGCCAGCAGCCCGGCGTCGCCGGCCTGCCGGGCGGCCGCCTCCGCCCGCTGCGAGTAGCGCAGCTCCTCCGCGAACTCGCCGTCGGCGCCGGCGTGCAGGGAATGCATGTGGTACGCCGCCGCCAGCTCCGCTTCCGGGATCCGCTCGCCGGTCTCGGCGATCCGTCCGTACAGCCGGAAAAGCCAGAGCCGGCCCTCCCGGGCCAGCCCGCGCTCGCGCCACCACTGGTCCAGTCCACCGGCCAGGCGGAGACCGGCACGGGCGCTGCCGCCGGTGGCACACCAGCGCAACGCGGACCGCAGCTCGTCGGCCAGCGGGTCGAGGGTGTAGAGCGACAACGTCACCGGCCGGCCGTCCGGCCCCAGGTGGGCCCGCTCCAGCGCGTGCGCCGACCAGGCCACGTGCCGGTCCCGGGCAGCCTGCTCCTCACCCGCCTCGGCCAGCCGTCGCGCCGCGTACGCCCGAATCGGGTCGAGCATCCGGTACGAACTGCCGGCGGCGCGCGGCTCGGCCAACACCATCGACTTGTCGACCAGCACCGACAGTGGATCCAGCGGGTCGTCGCCGAGCAGCCACTCCACCGTCGGCAGATCCACCGGCCCCGCGAAGACCGCCAGCCAGCGCAACAGCCGCGCGGCCCGGGGCCCCAACGTGCGGTACGACCAGGTGACGGTCGCCTGCATGGTCAGATGTCGTTCGGTGGCCGAACGCTGCACGGCCCTGCTCGCCGGGGTGGGCGGCGGTGTCCCGATCGCCGCTGCCACGAGGTCCACGGTGTCCTGTTGGTTGCCGGACCAGCCCCGCTCCACCGGCGGCGGATCCGGATCCTCCCGGCCGGCGTCCAACGTGCCGAGGACGTCGTCCAACCGCTCGGCCAGCTGACCCACCGAGAGCACCCGCAGCCGGGCGGCCGCCAACTCGATGGCGAGTGGCAGCCCGTCCAGCCGCTGCACCACCCGCCGCAGGTCGGCCGACTCGGACGGATCGGGCCGCCGACCGCCACGGGCCGCCGCCGTACGGTCCAGCAGCAGCGCGACCGCGTCGCTCTCCACGCCGTCCGGACGGGGATCGACCGAGAGCGGCGGGATCCGCCAGACCACCTCGCCGGGCAGGCTGAACGACTCGCGGCTGGTCGCCACCACCCGCACCCCGCCCCCGCCGGAGAGCAGCCGTGAGATGACCTCGCCGCAGGCGGCCGGTTGTGTGTCGCAGGTGTCCAGCACGACAAGCATCCGGCGGGCGGCCGCGTACTCGACGAGGGTGTCCAGCATCGGGCGGCCCGGCTCGGGCCGCAGCCCGAGCACCGCGGCGATGGCGAACGCCACCAACCCCGGGTCGGTCACCGCGGCGATGTCGACGAACCAGACCCCGTCCGGGTACGCCTCGACGACGCTACCGGCCAACTCCACGGCGAGCCGGGTCTTCCCCGCGCCACCCGCGCCCAGCACGGTGACCAGTCGGTGCCGCTCGACCAACCGGCCCAGCTCGGCCCGCTCAACCTCCCGCCCGACGAACGAGGTCACCTGGGTCGGCAGGTTGTGCGCCACCGCGTCGGCGGTGCGGGGGCGGGGGAACTGCCGTTCCAGGCCGGGCGCGACCAGTTGGAACAGCCGCTCCCGGTCGTCGAAGCCACGCAACCGGTGCAGGCCCAGGTCCAGCAGGGTGGCGCCCGGGGGCAGCGGATCGGCCCGACGGGCGGTGGACGCCGAACAGAGCACCTGACCGCCGTGCGCGGCGGCGGCCACCCGGGCGGCCCGGTGCACCTCGGGGCTCGCGTACTCGCCGTCGCGGGGCTCGGCGTAACCGGTGTGCAAGCCCATCCGCACCCGGGGCGCGGCCTCCTCGGTGGGCCAGTCGTGGCTCGCCAACGCCCGCTGGGCGGTCAGGCAGGCGGTCAGCGCCGCCGCCGCGTCGTCGAAGGCCAGGAAGAACGAGTCGCCCTCGGTCAGCAGCTCCGCGCCACCGGTGGCGGCCAGGGTGCGGCGCAGCAACCGGCGGTGCTCGGCGAGCACCGGGCGGTAGTCCGCGCCGAGCAGTTGAGCCAGCCGGGTCGAGCCCTCGATGTCGGTGAACACGAAGGTCACCCAACCGCTCGGGAGCTGGATCCGTGGCGACATGCGTGGAACCTCCGCCCGTGACGTCGGGTTCATGCTGCCTGACTCCGAGCGGTCACGCATCGTGAGAACGGCCGGGCACGTGCCGCCTCAAGGTGCCACTCGAACCCGCTCCCGGCAAGGCCAGCCACCGGCCGGCCACCGGAACGCCAGCTCAGCAGCCGCAGGCACCACCGCAACAGCCACCGCCACCAGCGGGAGCTTGCGCGCCACCAGCGCCCCGACCGGTGACCGACACCGCCGAGAGCAGCTTGACCGTGTCGGCATGACCCTGCGGGCAGGTGGCCGGGGCGCCGGCCTCCGCCATCGGACGGTTGACCTCGAAAGTGTCGCCGCATGCGCGGCAGCGGAACTCGTACCGGGGCATGGCGATCAGGGTACGTGGGCCTGACGCTCGCCGGGGACATGAGTGATACTCGACGGGTGGTGGACGGCGAGGACAAAACGCGTGTGCAACCGCTTCGGCCGGCCGCGCCGCTGGACGGGCCGCTGGCCGAGTCGGGCGCCGCACCGGATCCGGCGCCCGCAGCCGTGCCCCGCCCCCGCCGGCCCTGGCTTCGCGGCGGCACGACCGACGCGAAGGCCAAGACTCCCGCGACGTCCGTGACCACCGACGCACCCCTTTCCCCGAACGTCGATACCCCGACCGGTGACCAGTTGGGGGCCACCGCCACCGGCGACCTCGCCCCCGCGAAGCCCTCTTCGGACACCACCGACCCCGACGCCCCAACCGCAGCCGCCGCCGGCAGCGCCGAAGCCGGCCGCGCCGGCGCGGAGGCCGACGACGCGAAGGCCGAGAGCCCGACGCGCGACGACGCCGAGGGCGACACCGCGAAGGCCGACAGCATCGGAGCCCCGAAGACCGACAACCCGCGAGCGGACACCGCGGAGGCCGAGAGCGCGAAGGTCGACGGCGCGAAGACCGACACCGCGAAGACCGACGACGCGAAGACCGACACCGCGAAGACCGACGGCGCGAAGGTCGACACCGCGAAGACCGACGGCGCGAAGGTCGACACCGCGAAGACCGACGGCGCGAAGGTCGACACCGCGACAGCGGCGGGCGCGACAGCCACCGACGTGACGGCGACCAAGGTGGACGGTGTCGCCGTGGTGCCGGTGCCCGAACGTGGCCGTCGGCGGCGGGTGCCGTTCGCGCACGCCGTACGGGTGCCACCGCCACGTCAGGCCGCGGTGACCGCCGCCCGGGCGACCCGCGCCTGGGCCCGCCGGCCCAGCGGACGACTTACCGTCCCGGGAGTCTTCCTGCTGGTCCTGGTGGCCGCGACCGCCGCGGCGGGGGCGTTGCTCGTCCCGGCGACCATCCGGGGATCCCGACCGGTGGCCGACGTCACGGCCGCGCCGACCGTGGCCCTGCCGCCGGCGGTGCCCCTCGACCCGCTGCCCACCGGTCCCCTGCCCACCGGGCCGATGCCGACCGCGCCGCTCCCCACCGGAGCGTTCCCCAGCGGCGGCATGCCGACCGGGCCGGCCGTCGGTCCGACGGCCGGCGGCCGTCCCTCGGACTCCCTGGCCGCCTGGGCGCAACAGGTCGCCGCCAAGGTCAACATTCCCGCGACCGCGGTGCAGGCGTACGGGTACGCCGAGGTGATGCTCGCCCAGACCAACCGCAGCTGCGCGCTGAGCTGGACGACGTTGGCCGCGATCGGCCAGGTCGAGTCCGGGCACGGCTCGGCCAACGGCGCGCGGTTGGGGGCGGACGGCAAGGCGCTGCCCCAGATCATCGGGCTGCCGTTGGACGGGAACGGCGGCCGGATGCGGATCATCGACACCGACCGCGGCGTCCTCGACAAGGACAGCACGTTCGACCGCGCGATCGGGCCGATGCAGTTCATCCCGACGACCTGGCAGGAGATCGGCGCGGACGCCGACCAGGATGGCGTCAAGGACCCGCACGACCTGGATGACGCCGCTCTGGCGGCCGGCAACTACCTGTGCAAGGGCGGCCGCAACCTCAGCATCCCGGGCGACTGGTGGAACGCGATCCTGTCGTACAACGACGTGCGCCAGTACGCCAAGGCCGTCTACGACACCGCTGACCGGTACGGACGGGCCAGCCGCACGTGATGTGATCGTCCGCGTACATTGGAGAACTGGACACTTCCCCCGAGCAGCCGTTAGCGGCAAGCTAGACGGGTGATGGTGCGCGAGTGGGACCCCAGGACCGCGTCGTCCGCCGAGATCGCGTCGCTGCTGACAACGCTGAACGCGGTGCTGGCGGCCGATCTGCCGCAGGACCCGCCGTGGCGGGAGACCTCCCTGCGGGAGTATCTCGGCGAGGTGATGCCCGGTGAGCGGCGGATCTCCTGGCTCGCTCAGGCCGAGCCGACCGCTCCCGGTGAGACGGGCGCCGTCCTCGGGCAGGTCCACGTGCTGCTCCTCGGCGACATCGGGGTGCTCG
This sequence comes from Micromonospora sp. DT63, assembly GCF_049841615.1. Taxonomy (NCBI): domain Bacteria; kingdom Bacillati; phylum Actinomycetota; class Actinomycetes; order Micromonosporales; family Micromonosporaceae; genus Micromonospora; species Micromonospora sp. DT63. The sequence goes on from NZ_JBNCKQ010000002.1 coordinate 733,704, forward strand.
AGGTGCTGGTGCATCCCTCCGTCCGACGCAACGGCCTCGGCCGCGAGCTGGTGCTGCGCGCCGCCCGCCGCGTCTACCAGGAGGGTTTCCAGTCGATCGGGGTCGAGGTGGTCGGCGACACGCCGGCGGTGGGCTTCTACGAGTCGCTCGGCTTCACCCGGGAGTACGTGGAGACGCGCAGCGTTCTCGACCTGACCTCGGTGGACTGGGCCGAGCTGGCCGAGATGGCCACCGGGATCGGCGCGGGCTACCACCTGGAGTTCTACCCCGGTGGGCCACCGGACGACCTGATCGAGTCGTACGCGCGGGCCAAGGCCGAGGTGCGCGACGTCGACGACGGCGAGCTGCGTCCCAGCTCGTATGACCCGGAGCGGTTGCGGGACAGCCTGGACACCCTGCACCGGCGGGGCATGAAGCCGTACATCGTCCTGGCCCGGCACGAGCAGAGTGGTGAGGTGGCCGGCCTGACCGAGGTCGTGGTGCCGGCGCAGCACCCGACCCGCGCCGACCAGTACGACACGATCGTCGCGCAGGACCACCGGGGTTACGGCATCGACCGGGCGATCAAGGCGCGGATGCTGCTGGAGCTGCGTTCCGCCGAGCCGGAGCTGGCCGAGGTGCAGACCTGGAACGCCCAGGCCAACGAGGCGATGCTCAAGGTCAACGCGGAGCTGGGCTACCGGCCCGACCGGGACTGGTGCGAATACAGCGTCGACGTCGCCGAGCTGGTGCACCGCATCGACCCGCCGCGCTGAGGAATTCACGAAACTGTCCGGTGGGGGATGGACGATGGACGGTTACGCACCTTAACGTGCGTTGACTCCCATCCACCCATCGTGGAGGCCCTATGCGCCCGCGCCGCACGACAGCCGCGCTCGCGATCGCCACCGCCGCAGTGACCGTCACGGCTCTCGGCGTCGCACCCACCGCGGCCAGCGCCGCGCCCACCGACCTGTTCATCTCGGAGTACGTCGAAGGCTCGTCGAACAACAAGGCGATCGAGCTGTTCAACGGCACCGGCGCCGCCGTCGACCTCACCGCGGGCGGCTACCAGCTCCAGCTCTACTTCAACGGCTCCACCACCCCGACGAGCATCGCGCTGGCCGGGACCGTGGCCGCCGGGGACGCGTTCGTGTTCGCCAGCGCCTCGGCCGGGGCGGCCATCCTCGCCCAGGCCGACCAGACCACCGGCGCGAGCCTGTTCAACGGCGACGACGCGATAGTGCTGCGCCGGGGCGCCACGGTGCTCGACTCGATCGGCCAGGTGGGCGTCGACCCGGGCGCCGAGTGGGGCACGGGCGCGACCAGTACGGCGGACAACACGCTGCGCCGGCTGCCTACGGTGACGTCGGGCGACACCGACCCGTCGGACGCGTTCGACCCGGCCGCGCAGTGGACCGGTCTGCCCGTCGACACCTTCGACGGGCTCGGCTCGCACACCGTGGACGGCGGCGGCCCGGTCGATGCGCCGGCCACACTGACCTGTGGTGGGCCGCTGGTCACCGCCGCCGGGACGGCCGCGAGCCGCGAGGTGACCGCCGTCGACCCCGACGACACGATCGTCGACCTGGCGGTGACCGCGATCAGCCCGAGCCCCGCCTCCGGCTCGATCACCCGTACCGCGTTCACCCCGGCCGATCAGGTGGGCGGCACCGCCCGCGCCACGATCAGCGCGAGCGCCGACCTCACCGCCGGGGCGTACACCGTCACCGTGACCACTACCGACGCGGGCGGTGGCACCGCCACCTGCGCGCTGGCCGTGCAGGTCACCCGGGAGCTGACCGTCGGCGAGGTGCAGGGTCCGACCACCGACGCCGAGTCTGGCCCGGCCGACCGGTCGCCGCTCGCACCGGCGAGCGGCAACGGCACCAGCAGCACGATGTACGACGTCCGGGGCGTGATCACCCAGTTGACGCTCGCCCGGACGGCGGCCGGTGCGGAGCAGAACGGGTTCTTCCTGCAGAGCCGCAGCGGTGACACCGACGGTGACCCGACGAGCTCCGACGGCGTCTTCGTGTTCATGGGCACGTTCACCTCGCTGATCGGCGGCTACGTGCCGACGGTCGGCGACGAGGTGGTGCTCCGGGCCCGCGTGTCGGAGTACTACAACCTCACCCAGCTCTCGGGCGCGTCGCTGGTCCGCCGGATCGCCACCGGCCTGGACGTGGACACGACTGTCGCGGTGACCGACGCGGTGCCGCCGGTCGAGCTGACCGAGGCGCAGCGCTGGTGGGAGCGGCACGAGGGCGCCCGGCTGCGCGTACGCGCGGGCAGCGGCGCGGTGAGCGGTCGCGATGTCTTCTCGTCCACGGCGGACGCGGAACTGTGGGTCGTCGACCGGGACGACCCGCTGCTCGACCGCGCCGACCCGTACGCCCGACGCGTCTTCCGGGACTCCCACCCGCTGGACAACGACCCGAGCCGCCGCTTCGACGACGGCAACGGTCAGCGCGTGCTGCTCGGCAGCATGGGCGTGAAGGGCACCGCCGGGGACAGCACCGCGCTGCTCCCGCCGGCGCACACCTTCGACACCCTGCGCGCGGACGCGGTGGGCGGCGTCTACTACTCGTTCGAGAAGTACGGCGTGCAGGTCGAGCGGGCCGAGTTCGACGCCGGGGCCGACCCGTCGAAGAACAACCCGCCGAAGCCGGCCGACCGTTCCCAGGAGGTAGCGGTCGCCACGTACAACGTGGAGAACCTGTACGACTACCGCGACGACCCGTTCGACGGCTGCGACTTCGCCGGCAACTCCGGCTGCCCGGGCGTCAGCCCGCCGTTCGACTACGTGCCGAGCAGCGAGGCGGACTACCGGGAGCACCTGACGTCGCTCGCCGACCAGATCGTCTCCGATCTGCACGCGCCGGATCTGATCCTGGTGCAGGAGGCCGAGGACCAGGACATCTGCACGGTCTCCGGTGCGACGCTGGCCTGCGGCGACACCAACAACGCCGACGGCGCTCCGGACAGCATCCAGGAGTTGGCGCTCGCGGTGGCGGCGGCCGGCGGGCCGGCGTACGCCGCGACCTATGACCGGACCGGCGCGGACGCCCGCGGTATCACCGCCGCGTTCCTGTACCGCACGGACCGGCTGTCGTTGGCGGCCGCGACGGCGAACGACCCGCTGCTCGGCTCGGCACCGACCGTCCAGTACCGGGCCCCCGGACTGCCGGGCAACGCCGACGTGCAGAACCCGAAGGCCCTCAACGCGGTACTGCCGGCCGATGTGGACACCTCCACCGGCAAGGACGGCAACAACGTCTTCACCCGGGCACCCCAGCTGGGCAAGTTCACGGTCGCCGCGGCGCCCGGTGCGGCCGAGCGGTTCACCCTGTACGCGCTGAGCAACCACTACTCCTCCGGCCCGGACGGCCGGATCGGGCAGCGGCGGGAGCAGGCGACGTACGGCGCGGCGATCGTCACCGCGATCGAGGCGTCCGATCGGAGCGCCCGGGTGGTCTACGGCGGGGACCTGAACGTCTTCCCCCGCCCGGACGATCCCATCGCCACCGCCGCGCAGCCGACGCCGTCGGACCAGCTCGCCCCGCTCTACGAGGCCGGCCTGCACAACCTGTGGGACACCCTCGTCGCGCAGGTGCCCGCGTCGGCCTACTCGTACAGCTTCGAGGGGCAGGCGCAGACGCTCGACCACCTGTTCGTCAACGACGCGCTCTACGGTGACCTGGTGCAGGTGCGGGCCGCGCACGTCAACGCCGACTGGCCGGCGGAGTTCACTGGTGACGGGTCACGGGGCTCCAGCGACCACGACCCGCAGGTGGCCCGTTTCCGGTCCCGGGCGTCGTTGACCGTCGCCGACACGTCGGTGGTCGAGGGCGACCAGGGCACCCGTCAGCTCACCTTCACGGCGACCGTGTCCCGTCCGCTGTCCCAGCCGGTGCTGCTCTGCGCCGCGACCGTCGGCCTCACGGCGCAGGCGGGCTCGGACTTCGAGCCGTACGCCGGCTGCAAGGTGCTGGCCGCCGGTGACACCTCGGTGGCTTTCCCGGTCACCGTGCGGGGTGACCGGCGGCGCGAGTCGGACGAGAAGTTGACCCTGCTGGTGGCCGGGGTGCCCGGCCTGCGGCTGGCCGACCCCCTGGCGACCGGCACGATCACCAACGACGACTGAACGACGGCACTGACGGCCCACCCTCCGGTTTCCCCGGAGGGTGGGCCGTTCGCGGTGTCAGTAGTATTCATCGATGATCGGGGGCGGTGGCAGGTGCCGATGCTGCGCGACCCGCACCTCCCACTGGCTGCGTCGGCGTCGCGCCTCGCGGTCCGCCGAGCTGCGGTGGTAGGTCTCCGGTGGCCGTGCCAGGCCGTAGATGTCCCCCCACCACTCCCCCGGCTCAGGATCGAGGATCGTATCGAGGTGGGCGGGGTAGCGGCGTCCGGCGCCGTCGTGAACGTCGTCGCGGTCGACCATCGGTTGAATCACCCGGCCCTCCTGGTCAACCACCACCAGATAGAGCCCGGCCGCGCCGAGTAGGCGCTCCAGCACCGCCAGACTCGGTATCAGGCTGCCGGCCTCGACCTTGCCCACGGTCGACGGTGAGACCTTGGCGAAGCGGGCCATCTGGCGTTGCCCCAACCCCTTCATCCGACGGGCCCGCCGGACCAGGCCGGTGATGGGAAACCGCCCGACGGTCGGGCCGGGTGGCGAAGGAGGAACGAGTGCGGAGGCCATCCGACAACCATTCTCGGCCGAGGCCTGCCTCTCAACCCCTGTGGATAACCCTGTGGAAAGCTGGCCGGCTCAGGGACTCGCCGCACCCCGCACGCATCCTTTGCTCTGCTTCAACGGAGGCGACAGTGGGAGGCTCTCAGTGTTGCCTCCGCTGAAGCAGAGCAAAGGACGTCAAGGTGGGCCGTGGGCCTTGCCGTGGGCCGTGGGCCGTGGGCCTTGCCGTGGGCCGTGGGCCGTGGGCCTTGCCGTGGGGCCGTGGGCCGTGGGCCTTGCCGTGGGCGGTGGGCCGTGGGCCTTGCCGTGGGCGGTGGGCCGTGGGCCTTGCCGTGGGCCTTGGGGCTTGGGCCCGTGCCGGTGAGCTGCTCGCCGCCGTCATCCGGATGGCCGTGGTTGACCAGCCGGGGCACCTGCCCTGATCGTCACTGCGCGCGGGCGACGATCAGCGGACTGCGGACTGCGGACTGCGGACGGTCGAGGTCAGAGGTCGCAGAGGCGGCGGCCGGAGCCGATGTCGTCCAGTGCCGCGTGCAGGTCGCGGATGCGCCGCTCGGCCTCGGCGGTCAGCCGATCGTGCAGGCCCTCCCAGTCGGCCAGTTGGGGGTCGGGTGGCAGGGCCGCGAGCAGGTCGCGGATCTCGTTGACGGTCAGGCCGACGCGCTGGGCCACCCGCGCCACCCTGATCCGGCAGGCCGCGTCGGCGTCGAAGCGCCGCTGGTTGCCGCCGGTGCGGGCAGCCGTGATCAGGCCCTGCCGCTCGTAGAACCGCACGGCGGAACCGCTGACCCCGCTGTCGCGGGCCACCTCGCCGACCGTCAACGTGCCCATCGCCACTCCCCCGCCGCCTTGACTTCACCATTAGTTCAAGTCCTAGCGTCCGAGGCATGACTACGCAAGAGGACACCGCACCGCCGACCGTCGCCGTGCTCGTCGGGAGCGTCCGGCAACCTCGGGTGGGCCGCTCGATCGCCGACTGGTTCGTCGCCCACGGGAGCCGCCGTACGGACCTCGACCTGGACCTCGTGGACCTCGCCGAGGTGGCGCTGCCCTTCGCCGACACCCCTCCCGGGGGCAATTCGGCCAGCCCGATCAGTGCCCGGTTGGCTTCCGCCGACGCGTTCGTGGTGGTGACACCCGAGTACAACCACAGCTTCCCGGCCGCCCTGAAGAACGCCATCGACTGGCACTACCGGGAGTGGGCCCGCAAGCCGGTGGCCTTCGTGTCGTACGGCGCGGGCTCCGGCGGCATCCGCGCGGTCGAGCAGCTCCGGCTGGTCTTCGCCGAGGTGCAGGCCGCCACGACCCGCTCCGGGGTGGTGCTCCGGGCTCCCTGGGAGCGACTCGACGTCGCCGGTCGGCTGGTCGACGACGAGCCGCTGCGGCAGGCTGCCGACGCCACGCTGAGCGAGCTGGCCTGGTGGGCCGAGGCGTTGCGCGCCGCCCGCCAGGTCCGGCCCTGAGCCGCCGACATGGATGCGTCCGCGCGACGGCTCGGCTGGTACCTGACCCTGGGTGGTCTGCTCGCGGTGATCGATACCACGGTCACCGTGGTGGCCCTGCCGAGACTGGTCGACGACCTCGACACCGACCTCACCACGATCGGCTGGGTCACCAGCGGATATGCGCTCGCCCTGGTTGCCGTGATGCCCACCGCCGCCTGGGCGATCGGCCGCTTCGGCGCCCGCCGCACCTACCTGACCGCGCTGCTGCTGTTCACCGTCGGCTCCGTGCTGGCCGGTGCCGCCTGGAGCGTCGGGTCGCTCATCGCGTTCCGGGTGCTCCAGGGGCTCGGCGGCGGACTGCTCAACCCGGTCGGGATGGCCGTCGCGCTCGCCGCGGTGCCGCCGGGGCGGCGCGGACGGATGATGAGCCTGCTCGGCCTTCCTGTGCTGGTCGGGCCCCTGATCGGGCCGGTGCTGGGTGGGCTGCTGCTCGATCACGCGTCCTGGCGGTGGATCTTCTGGATCAACCTGCCGGTGGGACTGTTGGCGATGGTGCTCGGCCGATCGGTACTGCCGGTCGCCGACCCGCGACGAGCACCGGTCCGGCTGGACGTCCTCGGGCTGCTGCTGCTCTGCCCCGGTCTGGCACTGGCGGTCTACGGGCTCAGCGTCACCGGCGAGCGGGGCGGGGTCGTCACCGCGTCCGTGCTGCTGCCGCTCGTGCTCGGCGCGATGCTGGTGGTCACCTTCGCCTGGCGGGCCGGCCGGGTACGGCAGCCGCTGCTGCGCCTGGCCGTGCTGCGCGCGCCGGGGATGACCCCCGGCGCGGCGACTGTGGCGTTCTTCGCCGCCGGATACTTCGGCTCGTTCCTGATCATCCCGGCCTACGTGCAGGTGGTACGCGGTGACTCGGCCACCCTGGCCGGGGTGATCGGCATCCCGCAGGCGCTGACCACCGGTCTGATGCTCCAGGTCGCGACCCGGCTCGTCGATCGCGTCTCGGCGCGGCGGGTCGTCGGGCTCGGCATCGCCATGGCAGTGGCCGGCACTGTGGCCCGGGTGCTGGTGCTCGACGCCGACACGTCGTACCCGCTGCTGGCCACGCTGGGTGCGGTCATCGGCCTGGGCATGGGTGCGACCCTGATGCCGACGATGACAGCGGCCAGCCGGTCGCTTCCGCCCGACGACCTGCCGTCCGGCTCCACGCTGCTCACCACCGTGTCGCACACCTCGGTCGCGGCCGGCACGGCACTGATCGCCGCCGCCCTGTCCTGGCTGGCGGACCGGCTCGCCCCGACCCTGGGCGGCGGGGGCATCACGGCAGCCAACCGGCTCGGCCCGGCCAGCCGGCTCGACCTCGCGCCGGAACTGGCGCAGGCCACCCAACTCGCGCTTGCGGTGTCGGCCGTGCTGTTGGCGCTCGCCTGGCTGACCAGCCGGAGGCTCCCGGCCGCCGTCGCGGGCGCCGACGAGGTGGCCACCCCGACGGGACCCCCGGACCCGGTCAGTAGCGCTGGCGGAGCAGACCGGCGGCTTCGACCGCCCAGTAGGTGAGGATGATCTGCGCGCCGGCCCGCTTGATCGAGGTGAGCGTCTCCAGCATGACCCGCTCCCGGTCGATCCAGCCGTTCGCGGCGGCTGCCTCGACCATCGCGTACTCCCCGGAGACCTGGTAGGCGGCGACCGGGACGTCCACCGCGGCCCGCACCGCCGACACCACGTCGAGGTACGGCAGCGCCGGCTTGACCATCACCAGGTCGGCGCCCTCGGCGACGTCGAGCGCCACCTCGCGCAGCGACTCGCGCAGATTGGCCGGGTCCTGCTGGTAGGTGCGCCGGTCGCCCTCCAGCGCCGACTCCACCGCCTCCCGGAACGGGCCGTAGAACGCCGAGGCGTACTTCGCGGCGTACGCCAGCACCGCCACATCCTGGTGGCCGGCGGCGTCGAGCGCCCGGCGGGCCACGCCGACCTGGCCGTCCATCATCCCGGACGGCCCGACCATGTGCACCCCGGCTTCGGCCTGGGCAACCGCCATCTCGGCGTACGCGGCCAGGGTCGCGTCGTTGTCCACCTCACCGTCCGCGGTGAGCACGCCGCAGTGCCCGTGCGAGGTGAACTCGTCCAGGCACAGGTCGCTCATCACGACAGTGCTGTCGCCCACCTCGGACACCACGTCGCGGATGGCGACGTTCAGGATGCCGTTCGGGTCGAGGCCACCGGACCCGGTCGGGTCACGCCGCTCCGGCACCCCGAAGAGCATGATCCCGCCGACGCCGGCCTGGACCGCCTCGGTGGCCGCCTTGCGCAGGGAGTCCCGGGAGTGCTGAAGCACCCCCGGGAGCGACCCGATTGCGTGAGGCTCGGTCAGCCCTTCCTTGACGAACATCGGCACGACCAGCTCGGCCGGGTCGACCCTGGTCTCGGACACCAGCCGGCGGATCGCCGGGGTGCGGCGCAGGCGGCGGGGCCGGATCTCGGGGTACGACATGAAAGGGCCCTCCTGGAGACGACTACCGGAAGCGGAGGGCGGTCGGCCCCTGCACCTTCGAGCCACGGCGCTGCTTGGCCGGCATGGCGGCCAGCTTCTCGCGCAACTCGACGGCGTAGGCGGCGAGCGCCTCCACCAGGTCGGGCACCGAGGCGTGCGGTGGCTGGACGTCGACCCGAAGGCCGAACTCCGTCGCGGTCTCCGCCGTCTTGGGCCCAATCACGGCAACAACCGTCCGCGCGTGCGGCTTCCCGGCGATGCCGACCAGGTTCCGCACAGTGGAAGAAGACGTGAAGAGGACCGCGTCGAACCCGCCCGACTTGATCGCGTCGCGGATCTCGGCGGGCGGCGGCGCGGCCCGCACCGTCCGGTACGCGGTCACGTCGTCGACCTCCCAGCCGCGCTCGGTGAGCCCGGCGGCGAGCGTCTCGGTGGCGATATCGGCGCGCGGCAGCAGCACCCGGCCGACCGGGTCGAGGATCTCGTCGTGCGGCGAGAACTCGGCAAGCAGCCCCTCGGAGGACTGCTCCCCGGCGGGGATCAGCTCCGGCTGGATGCCGAACGCGCGGACCGCGTCAGCGGTCGCCTCGCCGATGCAGGCGATCTTGACGCCGCCGAAGTGCCGGGCGTCCAGGCCGTGCTCGGCGAACTTCTCCCAGACCGCGCGGACCGCGTTCACCGAGGTGAAGATCACCCAGGCGTACCGGCCGTCGACCAGGCCCTTGACGGCCCGCTCCATCTGGGCCGGGGTGCGCGGCGGCTCGACAGCGATGGTCGGCACCTCGCACGGGATCGCCCCGTACGCCCGCAGCCGGGCGCTCATCGCGCCGGCCTGCTCCTTGGTGCGGGGCACCAGCACCTTCCAGCCGTACAGCGGGCGGTTCTCCCACCAGCTCATCTTGTCGCGCTGGCCCACACCCGCGCCGATGGTGAGCACCACCCGGCCGGTGAAGCCGAGCGCGGCGGCCACGAAGCTGTCCACGGTCGACGTGGTCGTGTACTGGGTCTCGCCGGTGCCGTCGCCGGTCACCCCGACGCCTGTGGTGCCGTCGACCCCGGCGGCCAGCAGGCCGTCCCGGACGGCGGCGAGGTCACCGGCGTCCACCGCGAGCGCGAGCGAACCCCGGCCGACGGCCGCGGCCAGCGCCTCGAAGTCCAGCGTGCTGACGTCCTCGACGTCGGCAGCGGTACGCACACCCGGCAGCGGGACCCCCGCGTAGGTGGCGACGCCCTCGGCCTGGCCGACACCCGGCACCACCTCGAAGTGGGCGGCGGTGCGGGCCACCGCCTGCACCTCCTTGACCACCGAGTCGTGGCCGAACGGGTCACCGGCAACCAGGTGCACCGCGTTCAGCCCGGACCGGGCGGCGGAGATCAGCACCTTCGCCACGTCCCCCGGCGCACCTTCGGCCGGGGTGAACTCGGCGTCCTCTCTGGCCTCGGCGCGGACGACGGCGAGCAGCGACTCGGGGACTCCCCGGTCGTAGATCACCTGGTCGGCGTCGACCAGGGCGTCGTGCGCCCGACGGGTCAGCAGGCCCGGGTCACCGGGGCCAGCCCCGACGAACGCGATACGGCCGACGGGCTTACGGGTGCGGGTCATTCTGTGCTCCCAAATTGCTGGGTCCCCGGGCCGGTGTGTCCTTCGTGGCCGAGGATCGAGTCGGCGCCGAGTTCGAGGAGTTCGGCGGCGAGTGCCTTACCGATCTCCGCAGCGTCGGCGGGCGTTCCGGTGCGGGACAGCCGGAGGTCACGAGTGCCGTCCGGGCTGATCACCGCCCCGCGCAGGTAGATCTCATCGCCGGCGTCACCTTCGGCGAGTTCCGCATAGGCGGCGACGGGTGCGCTGCACCCGGCCTCCAGGGTTGCCAGCAACGCGCGCTCCGCGGTGACCGCGGCGCGCGACGGTGCGTGGTCGAGCGTACCGAGCAGCTCGACCAGTTCCTGGTCGTCGACCCGGCACTCCACGGCCAGCGCGCCCTGGGCGGGCGCGGGCAGCATGAGCATCGGGTCGAGCGTCTCGGTGATCGCGTCGGTCCGGCCGATCCGGGCCAGTCCGGCCCGGGCCAGCACGATCGCGTCGAGGTCGGCCTCGGGGCCGAGCACCCGCGCCAGGCGGGTGTCGATGTTGCCGCGGATCGGGGTGACCTCCAGTTGCAGCCCGAGGGCGTGCAGCTGGGCGATGCGGCGCAGTGCGCCGGTGCCAACTGTGGCGCCGGGCGGCAGCTCGGCGAGCGTCCGCCCGCCCTGGGCGATCAGCGCGTCGCGCGGGTCCTGTCGGGCCGGCACGGCGGCGATGTGCAGCCCGGCGGCGCCGGCCGTCGGCAGATCCTTGTAGGAGTGCACGGCGAAGTCGATCGTCCGGGCGGTCAGCGCGTCCCGCAGCGCGGAGACGAACACCCCGACGCCGAGCCGGTGCACCGGAGCGCTGGAGCGGTCGCCGGCGGTGACCACCTCGACGAGCTCGACCGGGCGGCCGGTGGCGGCGGTCAACGCCTCGGCGACGTGGCCGGACTGGGCCATCGCCAGGGCGCTGCCCCGGGTGCCGAGGCGCAGGGGGGCGGTCATCGCGCACCTCCGGTGGGCGGGATCTGCTCGGTGGCGTCGGTGCCGGTCACCGGGGCGTTGGTGGGGGTCAGCACGTCGGGGACGGTGTCCACCGGCGAGGTCTGCGGCACCTGGAGGTCGAACAGCTCGCGCAGCAGAGCCGCGTACTGGTCGCCACCGGGCTCGGCCGCGAGCTGGCGGACCTTGACGGTGGGCTGGTGCAGCAGCCGCTGCACCACGCGGTGCACCGTACGGGCCACCTCGGCCCGCAGGTCGTCGCCGAGGTCGGGACGGCGCTGGGCCAGCCGACGCAGCTCAGCGGTGACGACGTCGTCGGCACGCCCGCGCAGCGCCGCCACGGTGGGCGCCACGTCGGCGCCGCGCAGCCAGGTGAGGAAGCCCTCCACCTCGCCGAGCACGATCCGCTCGACGGCGGCGGCGTCCGCCGCGGCCGGACCGTCGGCGAGCAGCGTCGCCATCCGGTCGATGTCGATCACCTCGACGCCGGGCAGGTCGGCGACGCCCTCCTCGACATCGCGCGGGACGGCCAGGTCGAGCAGGACCAGCGGGCCCCGCGCGGGGCTCCGCTCGGCGAGCGCGGCACCGACCACCGCGCGGGTGAGGACCGGTTCAGTGGACGCGGTGGCGGCCACTACGATGTCCACTGTGGAGAGCGTGGCGGCCAGCTCGGTCATCGGCGCGGCGTCCGCCCCGTACGACTCGGCGAGCCGGACGGCCCGGTCGATGCCCCGGTTGGTGACCGTGAGCGGCCCGGCGCCCTGCCGGGACAGCGTGGCCACCCCGAGCGACCCCATCGCGCCGGCCCCGATCACCAGGGCCGGGTGGCCGGCGAGGTTGCCGTCGAGGTGCCCGGCGGCCAGCTCAAGCGCGGCGGTGACGACGCTCTGGCCGGCCCGGTCGATGCCGGTCTCGGCGTGGGCCCGCTTGCCGACGCGCAGCGCCTGCTGCATCAGCTCGTGCAGCAGGCGGCCGGCCGAGTCGGCCCCGGTGGCCCAGTGGTACGCGTCACGCAGCTGGCCGAGGATCTGCGCTTCGCCCACGACCATCGAGTCCAGTCCGCTGGCGACCCGGAAGACGTGGTCCACGGCGGCGGTGTCGTAGTGCACGTAGAGGTGGCTGGCGAGCGCCGCCGGCGAGCTGTCGGCCTGCTCGGCCAGGACGGCGCAGATGTCACCGAGCCCGCCGTGGAATCCGGACACGGCGGCGTAGACCTCCACCCGGTTGCAGGTGGAGACGAGCACCGCCTCGCTCACGTACGGCTGGGCGACCAGGCGGTCCAGGGTGCGGGTGAGGTCGGCGGGGGGCACGGCCAGCTGCTCCAGCGTGGCGACCGGGGCGGTCCGGTAGGACGCGCCGACGACGAGCAGTTTCACGTGCCGATCGCCTCCTGGGTGTCGGTGGCCGCGAGCCCGCCGGGCAGGGCCGTGAGAGCGGACCCGCCGGTGGCGGGCAGCGCGGTCAGCGACGCCTTGCGGTGCTCGTGGAAGGACAGAATCTGCAGCTCGATGGCGAGGTCGACCTTGCGCACGTCGACCCCCTCCGGAACAGAGAGTACGCACGGCGCGAAGTTGAGGATGCTCGTCACGCCGACCGCGACCAGCTGATCGGCGACCCGCTGGGCTGCAGCGGCCGGAGTGGCGATCACGCCGATCGCGATGGATTCCTCCGTGGCGACCGCCGGCAACTCGTCGACATGCCGGACAACCAGGCCGTTGATCTCTTCGCCGACCCGGGAGGGATCGGCGTCCAGCAGTGCGGCGATCCGGAAGCCGCGGCTGGCGAAGCCGTCGTAGCCGGCCAGAGCGTGACCGAGATTACCCACGCCGACCAGGGCGACAGCGCGACGCTGAGTGAGCCCGAGCACGTACTCGATCTGCTCGATCAGCAACGCGACGTCGTAGCCGACGCCACGGGTGCCGTACGAGCCGAGGTGGGAGAGGTCCTTGCGGAGCTTGGCGGAGTTGACCCCGGCGGCGGCCGAGAGACCCTCGCTGGAGATCGTCTCGTGCCCGGCGTCGGCGAGGTTGTGCAGCGCGCGCAGGTATTCCGGGAGCCGAGCGACGGTCGCCTCGGGAAGATCCGGGAGCGCCGGTACGGCACCGGCGCGGCCGGGCGCACCTGGGTGACGGTGCTGACTCATGAGACTCCGTGCGGTGCGATCCTCGGCCAACTCCGCTGGTCGGCCGCTTATGGACTCCCGCTGGCGACCGAGGTTGCCGGCTGTGCTAGCAGGGCGCGTCGGAACTACAGAGTAGGCGCTTGTGAAGACGTGCACAAATCGCGATCTTGTCGCTCCGGGACGCGACCCCACCAGCCCCTCCATTCCACAAGATCGATTGAGCGGCCCTGCGCGCCCGCCACCCCTGGCGATTATTGCTCAATCCCGACTTCTCTGACCAATCCCGCGTCGGCCGGTCCCGGCGGTGGTAGGGCCTGGTCACAGGGGCGGCGGTAGGGACAGCACTACGGGGGAGAGGCGGGGCTTCGGGATGGGGACGCCGAGCCCCCATGCCTAGCCTTTGGGCTATGACCGCCGTTGCCGCCAGCGACCATCCGACGCTGGCACCGAGCATCCCCCGCCAGCTCTTCGTCGACTCCGGGTACGTGCTGCTCGGCCTCCCCCTCGCGGTGGCCAGCTTCGTCGTCCTCCTCGCGGGCCTCGTGGCCGGTGTCGGCCTGGTGGTCACCGTGATCGGCCTGCCGATCCTCAGCGGCACCCTGTACGCGGCCCGGGGGCTTGCCGACATTGAACGACTGCGGCTGCCCGCCGTGCTGGGACAACCCCGGATCCGGCCGCACTACCGGATGCCGGAGGCGGGCGCGAACGCCTGGCGGCGGATCTTCCTGCCGATGCGCGACGCCCAGTCCTGGCTCGATCTGGCACACGGCATCCTGCGGATGATCGTGGCGCTGGTCACCTTCGTGCTGGCGGTGGCCTGGTGGATCGCCGCAGCCGCCGGCTCCCTCTACTGGGTGTACGACTGGACGCTGCCGCACGGCGCGGACGACAGCGACCTGGCCCAACTGCTCGGCCTGGGCGACTCGACCACGGCCCGGATCGGGGTGACCACCGCGATCGGGGTGTTCTTCCTGATCACGCTGCCGATCGTGGTCCGGGGCTGCGCGCTGCTCCAGGCCAGCTTCGCCAAGGCCCTGCTGACCGGGGTGGCCGAGATGCGGGACCGGATCACCGTGCTGGAGGAGCAGAAGCGGGCCGCCGTGTCCGCCGAGGCGTCCGCGCTGCGCCGGCTCGAACGCGACATCCACGACGGCCCCCAGCAGCGCCTCGTCCGGCTCGCGATGGACCTCAGCCGGGCCCGGATGCAGCTCGCCTCCGACCCGGAGGCCGCCGGGCGGACCATCGACGAGGCGGTGACCCAGACCCGGGAGACGCTGGCCGAGCTGCGGGCGCTGTCCCGGGGCATCGCCCCGCCGATCCTGGTCGACAGGGGCCTGCCCAGCGCCCTGGCCGCGCTCGCCGGGCGCGGGCTCATCCCGATCGAGCTTCAGGCGGACCGGCAGCTCGGCACGCCGGGCGGACGGCTCGATCCGGCGGTGGAGAACACCGCGTACTTCGTGGTGGCCGAGGCGTTGACCAACATCGCCAAGCACAGCCGGGCCACCGAGGCAGTGGTCGCCGTGACCCGCCAGGACACCCAGCTCCAGGTGCGGGTGGGCGACGACGGGCAGGGCGGCGCCCACATCGCCAAGGGCCACGGGCTGGCCGGCATCGCCGACCGGGTCCGGGCGGCAGGCGGGGAGCTGGCGGTGGTGAGCCCGAGCGGCGGGCCCACCGAGATCCGTGCGGAGCTTCCGCTGTGAACCAACGGGAACGGGGCCGGACGTGGTAGACACCACAGCCATGCGCATCGTGATCGCGGACGACGCCGTCCTGCTCCGGGAGGGGCTGGTGCGGCTGCTGACCGAGAGCGGACACCAGGTGGTGGCCGCCGTCGGGGACGGCGACGCGCTGGTCGAGGCGGTGGTGGAGCACCGGCCGGACGTGTCGATCGTCGACGTCCGGATGCCGCCGTCGCACACCGACGAGGGTCTGCGGGCGGCGGTGGAGGCACGCCGGCTGGTGCCGCGTACGCCGATCCTGGTGCTCTCCCAGTACGTCGAGGTCTCGTACGCCGATGATCTGCTGGCCACCACCGGCGGCGCCGGCGGTGGTATCGGCTACCTGCTCAAGGACCGGGTCGCCGCGATCGACGAGTTCCTGGACGCGCTGCGCAGGGTGGCGGCCGGCGGCACGGTGCTCGACCCGGACGTGGTCGGCCAGCTCTTCGCCCGACGCCGCCGCGACGACCCGCTCAGTGAGCTGACCCCCCGCGAGCGCGAGGTGCTCGCCCTGATGGCCGAGGGCCGGTCGAACACGGCCATCGCCCGCGCCCTGGTGGTCAGCGACGGCGCGGTGGAGAAGCACGTGCGCAACATCTTCACCAAGCTCACGCTCCCGCCGGACACCGAGCAGCACCGGCGGGTGCTGGCCGTCCTCACCTACCTGCGGAACTGACCTCCCGGGCGGCCAGGGCCACCGCGTCGGTGAGGGTGTCGGCGACCGGGTGGCCGGAGGCGCGCAGCCGGGCCGGGTCGGTGAAGCCGCCGGTGTAGAGCACCGCCCGCCCGCCCACCGCGAGGGCCGCGTCCGCGTCGTCGATGGAGTCGCCGATCAGCACCACCGCGCCGCCGTCCACGCCCAGCTCGGCCAGGTGCCGCTGAAGCGACTCGGCCTTGCGGTCGCCGCCGACAGTGGCCCGCAGGCCGTCGACGCGGGTGAAATGGCCGGTCAGCCCGTACGTGTGCACGGTGGGCACCAGCTCCTCGTGGAACCACATGGACAGCAGACTCTGACTGCCCTCCCAGGCGGCCATCGCGGACTGCGCGTCGGCCGCCAGCTCGCAGGTCGTCAGGCCGCTGCGGTACGCGTCGTGGAAGATCCGGTCGAGGCGGCCGAACGCGTCGTCGTCGACAGCCTGACCGAGCACCTCGGCGTAGTAGTCGGCGATCGGCCGGCGGAACCGCGTCCGGTGCTCGTCGAGGGTGACCGTCGGCCCGCCCACACTGGCGAACGCGGCGTTGGTGGCGGCCACCACCAGGCTGAGGTCGTTGAGCAGGGTGCCGTTCCAGTCCCAGACCAGGTGGGAGCGCGCAGGGGTCATCACAGCACCATAGGTGCCACTCAGAGCTGCGGGGTGGTCAGGTCCCGCAGCAGCCGGTCCTCCTCCACCCGCCAGTAGCCGTGCTCCTTGCCGTCGAGCAGCACCACCGGCAGGCGGTCGCCGTACTCCCGTTCCAGCCCCTCGTCGCCGGTGACGTCCCACTCGACCCACTTGTCGCCGGTCACCGCGACCACCCGGTCGAGCGCCGCCTTGGCGTCGTCGCACAGGTGGCAGCCGGGTCGGGTGATCAGGGCGAGTCGGGCGTCACTGGCCATCGGTTACCTCCGTGCGGTCGGTCGGCGTCGCCGACCGGAGCTGGGTCTTGCGTACCTTGCCGATCGCCGAGTGCGGCAGGGTGTCGACGAACTCGACAGCGGTCGGGCACTTGAACCGGGCCAGGTTGCGCGCGCAGTGGGCGAGCAACTCCTCGCTGGTCACCGGTCGGCCCTGCACCGGCACCACGTACGCCCGCACAGTCTCGCCGGTCCGCGGGTGCGGCACACCCAGTACCGCCGACTCGACCACCCCGGGGTGCCCGGCGAGCACCAGCTCGACCTCGTGGGGATACACGTTGAACCCGTTGACCAGGATCAACTCCCCGAGCCGGTCGACCAGGAAGAGGTCACCGTCCTCGTCGGCGTACGCGATGTCGCCGGTGCCCCACCAGCCGTCGTCGTCCGGGCCGTCGCGGCCGTCGGGCCAGTAGCCGTCGAAGAGATTGGGCCCGCGAACGACGATCTGCCCCGGGTCGGTGCCCGGGGCGACGTCGGAGATGTCCAGCTCGTCCGGGTCGTCGTCGGGGACCGCCTGGCCGTCGCGCCACAGGTCCTCCCCGGTCGCGCCGACCAGGCGCAGCTGCAGGCCGGGCAGCGGCCGGCCGATCGAGCCGGGCTTGACCACCGGACCGACCAGGGTGGAGGTGAGCACCGGCGCGGTCTCGGTGAGGCCGTACCCGACATGCACCTGCTGGCCGGTGGCCTCGGTGAAGCGCGCCGCGACAGTTGGCTCCAGCGGCGCCGCGCCGCACACCGCCACCCGCACCGACGCGGTCGCCGCGCGGACCGCGTCGGCGCCGGCCCAGGCCAGGAACATCGACGGTACGCCGACCAGCACGCTGACCCGGTGCCGGGCGATCTCGGCGAGCCCCGCCGTGGGCCCGGGCTCGTCGAGCAGCACGCCGGTGGCGCCGTGGTAGACGACGGCGCCGAGCCCCGAGTTGAGCCCGTACGCGTGGAACAGCGGCAACCCGAGCAGAACAGTGTCCGTCGGCCCGACGACCGGCGGCTCGATCTCCGCGACCTGTTCGTGGTTGGCCAGCAGCGCACGGTGGGAGAGCATCGCGCCCTTCGGACGGCCCTCGGTGCCGGACGTGTAGAGCAGTACGGCCAGGTCGTCGCCGCCTCGGCGCGGGCGGGGGCGTGGATCGGGCAACTCGGCGGTCGGCGGCGTGTCGTGCACGGCGGTGAGCGCGGGCAGGTCGGCGGCCACCTCGGCGACCAGGCGGCGGACCCGCTCGGTGCCGATGAGCAGCGACGCGCCCGAGTCGGCCAGTACGTGCCGCAGCTCCGGGGCGGTGAAGCCGGGGTTGACCGGGACGGCGACCAGACCGGCCCGCAGCGCCCCGAGCCAGCCGATCACGAAGTCGGGGGTGTTGTGCAGCGCGATCGCGACCCGCGGCGGCGTGCCACCCGGGTCGGTGGCCGGCGCGGCGGCGGCCAGGCCGTGCGCGGCGGCGGTCACGGCGGCGTCCAGTTCGGACCAGGTGACGCGCCCGTCCCGCCAGTACAGCGCGGGCCGGTCACCGTTGTCGAGAGCCGCCCGCTGGACCCGGTCGGCGAGGTTCGGCGCGGGGTCTGCCGAGAAGTCCTGCACGGTGGTCGAGTCTGGCACAGCGGCGATCGACAGGCCACGCCCGACGGTCGGGCCCCCAGGATCGCCGAGCGTCCCGTCAACGGGACACTCACCGTGCCGTCGATGCTCCGATCGAGTCCGGCCGATGGGACGGGCGACGGGTCGGACGGATGCCTCGACCCGGCCCACGCGGCGACCGGCCGGGGCGGCGCAGCCGACCGGCCACATTGCCCCCGACCTGGGGATCCACCCAGGACCACCGGCCCGGGCCAAAGTCAAACGCACACGACGGACAACCGGTCCGCCATCGGTGCGACACAGCGGGAAATACTTCCGCCCTGTGTAACGGACTTGCCACGCGCGGGTGACGTTGGCCCTATTATCACTCGGGTCGGCTCACCCCATTTGCCGTGAGTCGACACCCCTCAGCCCGAGGAGGCCCCCGTGCCTGTGAGCGCATTGGACCAGCACCTCAAGGGGAACTGCCGCCCGTCGGCACACCCCGGAACCGTCCTGCCCGACCGGTTGCCCGGTCGGTCCGCACCAACGACCCGTAAACCGGCCCGGCCGGCTACCAACGGGACGGGGGCGGCGCGGTGACCACCTTCGGATACGCGGAACGCCCGGTCGGCCTGACTGGCCAGACACCCCGCTCCCCGCTCAACGAACGACAGGCGGCCCGCGCGCCGCTGGGCGACCCGCACGCCGCGATGCGCGGCGACAACGCGGCCCAGCGGACCCGCAACCGCCCGCACACCAACGAGCCACCACCGAGACCGGCGGCCCCGGGTGCCAACGCGATGCCGACCGGTGGCCGTGTCGCGGCACCAGCCCGACCGACAATGCCCTCCCAGGGCCGTCGGGTCGGCGACGCGCCGGCGGCGGCCACCGATCCGACGGCTGGCGAGACGGCGGTGATCCCGGCGGTCCCGGCCGCCGCCACCCCGACCACCCCGACCGGTTTCCCCAGCCGCCCGGACCCGTCCGACCCGGCCACCGAGGTCTGGACCCTGGTCGAGCGGGCGCAGGCTGGCGAGTCCGAGGCGTTCGGCCTGATCTACGACAGGTACGTCGACACCGTCTTCCGGTTCGTCTACTTCCGGGTCGGCAACCGCCAGCTCGCCGAGGACCTCACCTCGGACACGTTCCTGCGCGCTCTCAAGCGGATCGGCAGCTTCACCTGGCAGGGCCGCGATCTCGGCGCCTGGCTGGTGACGATCGCCCGCAACCTGGTCGCGGACCACTTCAAGTCCGGCCGGTACCGCCTGGAGGTCACCACCGGCGACGTGCTCGACGCCGACCGCGAGGACCGGGGCCCGGAGGGCAGCCCGGAAGCCGCGGTGGTCGAACACATCACCAACGTCGCCCTGCTCACCGCCGTCAAGCAGCTCAACCCGGAGCAGCAGGAGTGCATCGTGCTCCGGTTCCTCCAGGGCTTCTCGGTCGCCGAGACCGCCCGCGCGATGGGCAAGAACGAGGGTGCCATCAAGGCCCTGCAGTACCGGGCCGTTCGCGCGCTGGCACGGCTGCTGCCCGACGGCTTCCAGCCGTGATTCTCGGCGGCGGGGCCGACCGGCGTCGATCAATGTCTCGGCAGCTCAGGGCTGCCGAGACCCGGTGATGGCGATCACTTTCTGTGATTTCGGCCCCGCCAGGCCCGTAACCCGTGCCCGGTCCGCCGCGTTTCTCCGGGTGCGACCGGTGGTTGTCCCGGCAGGCCCGGGGCACCGAGGTCCGACCGGCACGCCGGACGGCACCTCACCTCCGTGGTGTCACTTTGCCGCCCGGTCGCTGGCAACGATGGCGGCCGACCGGCCGTGACCAGCGAGAGGAGGTGCCTGCGGTGGACGACATCCTCTTCTCCCGCCGGCGTGCCGAGCGCTTCGCGCAGCTTCTCGACGAGGCCAACGGCGGCCGGCGGCACCACGTGCGGTCCCGAGTGGACAGCCAACTGGCTCCGCTCGTCGCAGTGGGCCAGCGACTCAGCGTCGATCCCCCCACCGCCGAGGTGAACCCCAACTTCCGCACCGGCCTGCGAGCGATGCTGCTCGCCACCGCCGAGCGCGAGGGGATGGGCACCCCGCCGGCGACCACCGAGCCGGCTGCCCCACGGGCTGCGGCGACGAGCCGCGGCTCCCTGCTGCCCGCCGTCACCGCCCGGCGGGCCCGCGCCCGGGGCGCGATCCTGGTCGGCATCGCCGCCGGCGCCATCGCCGTCTCCGGGATCTCCGCCGCCAGCGAGAACGCCGTTCCCGGCGACGCGCTGTACGGCATGAAGCGCTCCACCGAGCGGGCCCAGCTCGCCCTGGCCAGCTCGGACATCAGCCGCGGCCAACTGTTCCTGGACTTCGCCCGGACCAGACTCGGCGAGGCAGCCGAGCTGCGCGGCGACCGCATCGGCTACAGCGCCGTCCTCGACGACATGGACGCCGACACCCGGCAGGGCATTCGCCTGCTCACCGCCGCCGCAGTGCAGCGGGCCGAGCCGGCCAGCCTGGACACCGTCAACACGTTCGTCGCCAGCCAGCGCCGGGCGGTGACCAACCTGCTCGACGGCGCCAGCCGGGCCGACCGCGAACGGACCCGGAGGTCGCTGGCCCTGCTGGACAGCATCCGTGAGCGCTCGGACTCGGTACGCGCGGCGATCGCCTGCGGCCTGCCGGCACCGACCGGCAGCGACGCGCTCGGGCCCACCCCGACCACCTGCCCCGGCGAGCGCTGACCCGCCAGCCCCGGCACCGCCATACCGCACGTCCGACCGGCCGGGCCACAGTTCCCTGTGGTCCGGCCGGTCGACCGTGCGCTCCGGCTACCCTCGCTGGAGGCATCAGTCGTACCTGATCAGGAGGGAGTCCCGTGGCGCGCAGCCGTAAGGTGACGGTCAGCACCGACGCCGACGGTCACACCGCCGGGTGGGCGGAGACCGCGCTGGCGCCGGTGACCCCACCCGCACCGGACCCGGGTGCCGCCGCGTTCTTCGACGTCGACAACACGATGATGCAGGGCGCGTCGATCTACTGGTTCGCCCGCGGGCTCGCCGCCCGGAACTACTTCACGACCGCCGACCTGGCCCGCTTCGCCTGGCAGCAGCTCCGGTTCCGGCTGCTCGCCCGCGAGCACGCCGGGGACATGTCCCAGGCGAAGGAGGCCGCGCTCGCCTTCGTCGAGGGGTGGCGGGTGGACGACGTGGAGCGCCTCTCGGAGGAGATCTTCGACGAGCTGATGGCACCCCGGATCTGGGCCGGCACCCGGCAGCTCGCCCAACGCCACCTGGACGCCGGCCAGCGCGTGTGGCTGGTCAGCGCCGCCCCGGTGGAGATCGGCCGGGTGATCGCCACCCGCCTTGGCCTGACGGGCGCGATCGGCACGGTGGCCGAGGTGCGGGCCGGGGCGTACACCGGGCGGTTGGTGGGCGATCTCATGCACGGGCCGGCGAAGGCCGAGGCGGTCACCCAGCTCGCCGCCGTGGAAGGGCTCGACCTGAGCCGCTGCGCGGCCTACAGCGACTCGGCCAACGACCTGCCGCTGCTCAGCTCGGTGGGCCGGGCGGTCGCGGTAAACCCCGATGGCACCCTGCTACGGCAGGCCCGGCAGCACGGCTGGGAGGTGCGGGACTTCCGCACCGGCCGCCGAGCCGTCAAGATCGCCGTACCGTCGACGGCGGCAGCCGGCCTGGTCGCCGGCGCGGTCACCGCCGGCCTGGCGTTGCAGCGCCGCCGTCGCGCCGGCTGACTCAGGGGCCGAAGGGGTCGGGTCGCCGTTCCAGCAGCGAGTGCAGGGTCTGCTGGATGGTCTCGCGCACCTGGTCGGCGAGGTTGAAGACCACCAGCGGATCGTCCGCCGAGTCGGTCAGGTGCGCGGTGGGGATCGGCGGGCAGAACTGGATCAGCCACTTGCTGGGCAACGGCACCATGCCGAGCGGCCCGAGCCAGGGGAAGGTCGGCGTGACCGGGAAATACGGCAGCTTCAGCAGCCGCGCGAGGGGCTTGATGTCGGCGAGCATCGGGTAGATCTCCTCGCCACCGACGATGGCGACCGGAACGATAGGCGTGCCGGTGCGCAGCGCCGCCGAGACGAAGCCGCCCCGGCCGAACCGTTGCAGCTTGTAGCGGTCGGCGTAGAGCTTGCCGATGCCCTTGAACCCCTCGGGGAACACACCGACCAGGTCACCGCCGCTGAGCAGCCGCTCGGCGTCCGGGTTGCAGGCCACCGTGCCGCCGGTCTTGCGGGCGATCTCCGACACCACAGGCATGCGGAAGACCAGGTCGGCGCCGAGCAGGCGCAGGTAGCGGTGGGCGGGGTGCTTGTCGTGCAACGCCGCCGAGAGGATCAGCGCGTCCAGGGCCACGGTGCCGGAGTGGTTGCCGACCACCAGGGCGGGCCCGTGGACGGGGACGTGCTCGACCCCGCTGACCTCGGTTCGGAACCAGTCCCGGTAGAGCAGCCGCAGCAGCGGGTGGAAGACCGCGTCGGTCAGCTCCGGGTCGAACCCGAACTCGTCGACCTCGTAGTCGCCGGCCAGCCGCCGCCGCAGGAACGCCAGCCCGTTCGCGACCCTGCGGTCCCACTGGTCCCCGGGCCGATCCGGCACCGCCGAACCGGTGCCGCGCGCCCCGCCTCCGGTGGGCGCGACGCCCCCGCTCGCCGGCTCGTCGGTCGCGGTGTCGACCTCGTCGCCGGCAGGGTTGTCGCTCGGCGTCGCCGGGCCGTCGGTCGCCGGGTCGACCTCGTCGCCGGCAGGGCTGTCGCTCGGCGTCGCCGGGTCGTCGGTCGCGGTGTCGACCTCGTCGCCAGGCGTCCCGGCCGGCGCGAGCCGGCTCGCCGGTCGGTGACCGTTGCGCCGCGCCGGCTCCGCGTCCGGCACGGGCGGCCCCGGCGGTACGTCGAACGGCCCCATGCCCGCCGGCTCGCGGCCCTGCGCCGGCCCGGTCATGACCGCTCCCGCACCGCGGCACGGACCTGCCGGATGCCGTCCAGGACCAACTGCTCGGCGGCGGCCAACTGACCCCGGCTGAGGACCGCCCCACCGTGGTGGGCGCGGATGAAGTCGTCGAACGCGGCGGCGGTGGAGCGGGGTGTGAAGCCGTACTCCTGCTCAAGGCGCGTGGTGTCGACGACCCGCCCGTGCACGAAAAGATCGACCTGGTCCAGGCCGTAGCGGCCGAACCCCATGGTGCGGGCCAGCGCCGCGGCGCCCGAGAGCCCTGGCTCCAGCACCGGCACGGCCACCCGACCGGCCCGCCGGATCGCCTGGGACAGCGACAGCACCCCCGGACCGGCGACGTTGTAGGTGCCCGGGTGATCCTCCACGATCGACCGGTGCAGCACCTCCAACGCGTCGTCGAAGTGCAGGAACTGCAGTCGGGGATCGCGGCCGAAGACGGTTGGCACGAACGGCTGCGCGAAGTAGCACGTCAACGTCGTGTCGGCTGTCGAACCGATGAACGGAGCGAAGCGCAGCACCGTCGCGGTCACGTCGGGCCGGCGGCGGCGGAAGCCGCGAACGTACCCCTCGACGTCGAGGATGTCGCGGCCGAAACCGCCGCGTGGCACCTCGCGCGGCTCGGTCTCCTCGGTGAACACCGCCGGATCGCGGAACGACACCCCGTACGCGGCGGTCGACGACCGGACCACGAGCTTGCGCAGACGGGGCGCCCGTTGGCAGGCGGCGAGCAGTTGCATGGTGCCGATGACGTTCTGGTCCTTCATGGCCGACCGGCCGCCGTGCTGCTGGTCGGGGGCGCTGACCAACGCGAGGTGGACCACCGCGTCGACGTCCAGGTCGGCGAGGAGCCCGCCGAGCGACCCCGGGTCGACGCGAATCCGCTCGACCCGGTCCAGCAGGTCGGTGAACTCGGCGCCCGGCTCCGGGGCGTCCACGCCGATGACCCGCTCGATGCGGGGGTCGGCGGCCAGCCGGGCCGCCACGTGCGCGCCCAGGTACCTACCGACCCCGGTGACGACGACGACCCCCGGAGCACCTGAAGTGCTTCCGGGGGTCATCTGACGCACCTACGCCGACAGGAGGGACCGAGCCGGGACGACCACGGCCTGATCACCTGAGCCTCCGGGGGTCGACAGTTTGGCAAGTGAGGCCGAACGCCGGGCTCAGCGCCCGGCGACGATCACTTGCCGAGACGGCGACGCTGGACGCGGGTCTTGCGCAGCAGCTTGCGGTGCTTCTTCTTAGCCATGCGCTTACGGCGCTTCTTGACCACCGAGCCCATACGACAGCCTTTCGATACAACGTGCGGGGCGGACCGGATGACACCACGCAGGTGGCGACGGCGACCGCATGCGGACAACGGACCGGACCAGTCTGGGCGGCGGGGCGCACCGGTGGGGTCTCGGTCGGGCTCCAGGGTAGCCGGAGAGCGTCAGCAGGACCAACGCGCCCCCGTCCAAGCCGCCTACGTGGCACTCGATCGGCGGACCGGTGGCTCAGGCGGTCTCCTGAAACGCGCCCCGCAGATATTCGTGCACCGCGTGCTCGGGCACCCGGAACGACCGCCCCACCCGGACGGCGGTGAGCTCACCGCTGTGCACGAGGCGATAGACAGTCATCTTCGACACCCGCATGACCGTCGCCACCTCCGCGACGGTCAGGAACTTGACCTCCGACAGCCGTCCATCGGACTGCGACCCGGCCATGGCTCACCGACCCATCCCATGCCCGGCGCGTGCCAACCCGACGGATGCTCCGGGCCGGGCGGCGACGCGCGTGTTACCAGTACGGTAGCGGGGCGGCTGTGACCGGCGCGATCCCTTCGTACAACTGATCATGCCTGGATCGTCGGTTCACCCGATCCGGCCTGCCGTTATCTCCCCGGCTGCGTCCACCGTCCGGTTGGTCACTCGGCGCGCAGCGCCACCACCGGGTCGAGTCGGCCGGCGCGCTGCGCGGGAACGACCCCGAAGACGATCCCCACCGCCGCCGACACCCCGAAGGCGAGCGCCAACGACCACCAGGTGATCGCCGCCGGGATCGGCGACAACGCGTCCACCAGCAGGGCCGTACCCACGCCCAGCGCCATCCCGGTCAGCCCGCCGATGGTGGTCAGCAGCACCGCCTCCAGCAGGAACTGCACGCCGATGTCACGGGGTCGGGCGCCGACGGCCTTGCGCAGCCCGATCTCCCGGGTCCGCTCCCGGACGCTCACCAGCATGATGTTGGAGACGCCGACGCCGCCGACGAGCAGCGAGATGCCGGCGATGGCGGCGAGTACGCCGGTGAGGACGCCGAGGATGTCGCCGAGCACACCGAGGATCTGCTGCTGCGTGACCGCGCTGAACTCGGTGTCCGGGTGGCGGCGGTTCAGCTCGGCGACGATGCGCTCACCCAGCTCGTCGATGCGCTCCCGGTCGGGCGCCTTCACCGCGATGCCGTCCACCCGCTGGGTGCCCCACAGGCGCTGCGCCGCGGTGACCGGTACGTGCACCTCGTCGTCCCGGTCGACGCCGAGGCTCTGCCCGAGGGGCGCGAAGACGCCGATGACCCGGAACCGCACCCCGGCGAGGGTCACCTGCTGACCCAGGGGATCCCGGTCGGGGAACAACGCGCGGGCCACCGAGTCACCGAGGACCGCGACCCGCCGGCTGGTGTCCACGTCCGTGCCGGTGAGGTAGCGACCTCGGGCCAGCGACCGGGTGAACACCGCAGGGGTGGTCTCCAGCACGCCCTGGACGGTCGTGAAGTCGGAGCGGGCGCCGGCCCGTGCGGTCGCCCCGGAGGCGACGGTGACCGCGACCCGCTCGGGATCGCCGACGACCCGGGAGACCGCGTCCACGTCCTTGAGCGTCAACGGCGACACGACCGGCGCGGTGCCCACCTCGATCTTGCCGGGGACGACAAGCAGCAGGTTGGAGCCGAGCCCTTCGACCTGCTGCTCGACCTTCTGCTTGGTGCCGGTGCCGATGGCCACCAGCAGCACCACCGAGGCCACCCCGATGATCACGCCGAGCATGGTGAGCGAGCTGCGCAGCCGGTTGGCCCGGAGCGCGTCCAGCGCGACCCGCCACGCCTCGGCGACCCTCACGCCGCACCGTCCCCGGGCTCGCCCGGGCCGGCCTCACGCGTTCCGGCTTCGGCACGGCGCGGGCCGGGCTCGTGCATGTCGGTCCCCCCGCGGCGCGGGCCGGGCTCGCGCGGAAGGCGCCCGGTGGCTCCGGCGGCGCCACCAGAGCCACCGGACGGGTGCCCCGGGCCGCTTCCGGACACGGACCGGGGCTCCGCGCTGGGAGCGGGGACCAGTGTCTCAGGTCGACCGTGATCGACGGACAGCGGTCGATCATGAGGTGCGGTGGCGCTGTCCGCCACCACCACACCGTCGCGCATGGTGATCCGGCGGGCGGCCCGAGCCGCCACCTCCTGGTCGTGGGTGACCATCACCAGCGCCACCCCGGATTCCGCGTTCAACCGCTCCAGCAGCTCCAGGACCGCAGCGCCGGTCACACTGTCCAGATTGCCGGTCGGCTCGTCGGCCAGCAGCACCGTCGGCTCGGTGACCAGGGCGCGGGCGATGGCCACACGCTGCTGCTCGCCACCGGACATCTGGTTGGGCCGGTGGTCCAGCCGGTGCCCGAGACCGACCCGGCCCAGCATCGCCGCCGCCCGCTCGCGGCGCTGCCGGGCCGACACGCCCCGGTAGACCAGGGGCAACGCCACGTTCTCCACCGCCGAGGTACGCGGCAGCAAATGGAACGCCTGGAAGACGAACCCGATCGTCTCGTTGCGCAGGGCGGCCATCTCCGGCGGGGTGAGGGCGTTGACGTCCCGCCCGCCGATGACCAACCGGCCGCCGGTCGGTCGGTCGAGCCCGCCCAACAGGTGCATGAGCGTCGACTTGCCGGAGCCGGACGGCCCGACCAGCGCCACGTAGTCCCCGGGCTGCACGGTCAGCGACACCCCGCGCAGCGCCTCCACCGACACCCCGTCCAGCTGGTACGTCCGCGACACGTCCACCGCCTCGATGGCCGGCGGGGTGTCGGTCACCGGACCTCCTGGCCGTCGCGCACCTGGTCGGTGCCGCGCACCACGATCCGGTCGCCGTCCTGGACGCCGTTGAGGATCTGCACCAGGTCGGCCCCCTGGACGCCCACGGTCACCGGCGCCCGGTCGGCCTTGCCGTCGCGGACCACCCAGACCGTGTCCCGCCCGTCGGCGGAGAAGACCGCCGAAGCGGGGACGGTCACCGCGTCGGCGGCCTCGCGTACGCGCAGGTGCACGATCGCGTTCATGCCGGGGCGGGGCGTCGGGGCCGGCGCATCCTCGGCCAGCTTCCCGGGACCCAGCGTGAGGCGTACCCGATAGGTGACGCCGCCCTGCGCGGAGCTGGTGGGGAGCACGTCGACCGAGCGGACCGTGGCGTCGTAGTTCGCGCCGGCGACGGCGTCCAACTCGACGGTGGCGGTCACCCCGGCCTTGACCAGCAGCACGTCGGTCTCGTCCACCTCGGCGAGCAGCCCCAGCTGCCCGATGTCCACGACGGTCAGCACCGGCGTGCCGGCGGTGACCTGACCGCCGACCGCCACCGCGTCGTCCACTCCGGCCGGCGGGCCGGCCTGCGCGGGGGCCAGCGCGGACGGGTCGAGGCCGGCCCCACCGGCCTGCTCCAGCAGCCCCGCCAGGCCGCCGTTCGCGCCCCCGCCGGCCCGGGTGCCGCCGGGCTGCACCACCCCGGCGACCGGGGCGCGCAGGGTCAGCGCGTCGACCGTCGCCTTCGCCAGGTCGTACGCCTGCTGGGCCTGGAGCCGTTGCGCCGCGGAGAGCGAGCCGACGGCGGAGTTCAACCCGCTGATCCCCCGCTGTACGGCGCGCACGGCCTGATCGGCGCTGCGCGCGGCGGCCGCGTACTGCTCCTGAGCGGAGGTCACCTGGGCCAGCAGCGCGTCCCGCAGTTGTTGGTCGGCGATCTTGTCGGCGGCCTCGCGGGCTTCGTCGAAAGCCTTGTCGGCAGCCTTGTCGGTGGCACGCCGGCTGCCGGTCAGGCTGCCGGTGGAGACACCCCGACCGGCGCGCTTGGCGGCGGCCAACGCCTCCTTGGCCTGGCGCAGCCGGGCCTGGGCCGACGGGGACGCGACCACGGCGAGCACCTGGCCGCGCTTCACCCGCTGTCCAGGCTGGACACGAAGGCTGGCGAGGGTGCCGTCGGCGGGCGCGGTCAGGGTCGCGGCGGCCCGCGCAGTCACCGTCGCCGGGGCGTCGATCACCTCGGTGACGGGGTTGCGGGCGGCAGATGCCAGCGCGAGGTCAGGGTCTTTGTCGCCGCAGGACGCGGCGGTGGTGGCGGTGAGGACGGCGACGGCGGTCAGGGCGGTGAGCAGGCGGGGCCGCGTGGCGCTTGCGGGCCGCGGCAACTGGGGGCGGCGCACCCATCGATCGTACGGGGCCAAATTGCTGGCACCTACTGCGGCACCAACAGGGAATGTTGCGGAGTGGGCGCGAAGTGGCGACGGGCTGAGCAGTATTGACTGGGCGCTAAATCAGGTGGGCGAACCTGCGGTGCCGCAGTACAACGACACCGCAGGCTCACGAACTATTCGGCTTCGTGCCGTTCGCCCCAAAGCGCTACCTCACCGCCAGGCATGCACGTCACTCGCCTTTCTTTCGGCCCCACAAGACCCCAAGCCTCGTATTCGGCATCCGGAGAGACGGTCAATTCCGCTCCGCCCTCGAACGTTACTAGTAAATCGCCACCGCTTCCCACTTCAGCAAGGGTGACTCTATCGCCCACCAGGCCCACCAGGTGGATTACGGCTATAGCCGGAGACTCCGGGTCGAATCGCACAGTTTCACCAGACGGCGTCCTAATGACCGATTCGGTCTCTACGCGAAACTCGCAATCCCCACTAGTAAGAATCGTGAGAGCAGCATCGAAGCAGACACGGGTTACCGATTGACCTGCAACGTTCAAATTCACTTCTACCATCCAGCCGGGAGTGAATACGTGCCGTCGGGATTCATTGGTATGTGGGTGTCGGCCCTTGAACCTGGCTTCCCGTTGAGCCCGATCGGCTGGCCATGCGCGTTATGAAAGCGAACATACCCATTCGGATACATGGCCGTCGGGTTCATAGTGCGAACCATCTTCGCGTTTCCTGTTGCCCCGGGAGCCTGCCAAACAGTTCCCTTACCATTATCAGCGGTTCTCGCCGTCCAGTCGTCGCCGACCCCAGCAGGACGATGAGGACCGAGCGGCTTCCCGGCCGTCGAAGGGTCCGGAACGTCACAGGCGCCACCCGTGTTATGCACCAGGACCGAGGCGCTGCCGGCAAGCACATAGTACGTGTGGATGCCGTCAACAGTGAGGTTGTAGGCAAGGTCTGCGTGGACAGTGTTCGGACGGACGCCAACGACGGATCGGGTGCGGCCGTCCGCCGACAGCACGAGATCGCCCGCGTCAAGCTTGTCGGCCGGCTGCCATTCCTGGTCGGTCTGGTTCCAGAACGGATGATCCTCGGTCGTCGTGATTGCGGCGTCAACGAGTTGGAGTTCGATGAGGTCGTCTTGGTGGACCCACACATGAGTGATGACTCGGGGACCCTGCTCGCCAGTCTCCGGGTCCGAGGCCATGACCTCATCCCCAGCCTTCAACTCGTCGATGGCCTTGGTGGTTCCGTCCGCCATCAAAACCTGGGTATCACCGCTGAAGCTCTTGCAGCCACCGGGGGCGGCGGGACGCCCACCGGGTGCCGCCACACGTCCCGCAGTGCCCAAGGCACCGAGCGCACCGCTCTGGAACATCTCGTCCGCCGGCAGGTTGGCCGCCATGAAGTCGAAGTGGCCGCTCCAGAGCTGTTCGATCCACTCGTTGCAGCCGCCCGGCCGTCCCATCTCGTGACAGATGTTCATGGCGAGTTCGCGTTCGTCGTTCCGCACCAGCTCGTCGTTGGAGAATGCTGACGCGCCGAACTTCGCGGCACGCTGTTCGTTCCAGAGGCGGGTGAACTCCTCCAGCGGCACTGTTTCGGGCACCACGATCACATGTCCGAGGACTCGGGGATGCTCCCGCTTCCGGTTCCTGGTGGTCGACTTGCCGTTCTTCTTGCCCCAGTCCTTGTTCGCCTCGGTGCCACAGCCGCCCGGGCAACCACCGGCACCACGGCCGTCGCCATCCTTGAGGGGCCGCGAATCATAGCCGTAGCAGTCGTACTCCATGCAGTCGGCCGGGATCAGGCCGTCCGGGTCGCTCATCGTGACCGGGGAGTTGTTCGCGTAGGAGTAGCCGTTCCACTGCTGGGGATCGGCCGGGTCCTGCAACGGATCCACCGAGACGAACCGACCGATGGTCGGGTCGTAGTTCCGTGCGCTGACCTGGGTCAAGCCGGTGTTCGTGTTGAGTGGCTGGTTGAGGAAGCCACGGTTGTCCGGTGCCGTCACGGTGGCGCCGCGGGGCGCGCCGTACGGGGTGTACTGCCGCCAGGTGGGCATCTGTGCCGTGTTGTTCAGGTACAGGCTGGGCGTGCCCTGGTGGTCCGGAATGGTGAACCCGTAAGCGCTGCCACTGCCCGTGCGGTAGGCCATCGCGCCGCTCGGCAGCGGGTAGTAGCGGGTGCCGCTCAACGCCTGGGTGCTGGTGTTGAGGGTGATCTGCTGACCGGGCAGGTAGAGGGTGGTGACCCCCGGGTCCTTCTGGATCAGCAGGTTGCCGTCGGCGTCGTACAGGAACGAGCTGTTCCCGTCCGTGCCACCGGTCACCGACGTCAACTCGCCGGTGTCGTCCCAGTTCAGGGTCTGGGTGCCCTGCCCGGCCTTGCGGGTGGTCATGTTGCCCGCGTCGTCGTAGGCGTACGAGGTGGTGCCGGTGAGGCCACCGGAGGTGGTCGTACCCGTCAACGTGTGCGGCTGACCCTTGCCGTTGCCGTCGTAGGCGTAGGTGGTGGTGGTGTCGGTCCCACCGGTCGGCGAGTACTGCGTCTGGCTCTTCCGGTTGCCGAGCGAGTCGACGTCCCACTCGGTCCAGTAGGCGCTGGTGGCGCCGATGCCGCTGCCGACCATGGCCCGGTTACCGACGGTCGGAGTGACCGCGCAGTCGTCCTTCGCCGTCCATGCCTTGGTCAGCCGCCGCAGCGCGTCGTACCGGTAGCACTCCGTCTCGGACACCGTCGACGGCTCGTAGCGGGTGTTGACCGTCTTGGTGATGTTGCCGTACAGGTCGTACTCGTAGTCCTGCTTGTCGACGTTCGTCGTGGTGGTCGTCGTCTTGGTCACCAGTTGTTGCTTGCGTCGCCCGTCGTGGTCGTCGTAGACGTTGACGATCGAGGCCAGGCTCGTCGGGGAGCCGACGACGTTGCGGGTGATCCGGCCCCAGGCGTCGTAGTCGGCGGACTGGCTGTAGCCGGCGAGGCCGCCGACGGTGGTCGGCAGGTCCAGCACTCCGGTGTAGCCACGCAACACGGTTTCGGCAGGCAGGTTTCCCCGGGCCGGGTAGGTGTCGGCGAGAGGGATTCCGATGGTGGCCGAGTAGGTGTGCCCGAAGCCGTACGTGTTGCCGAGCGCCCCCTCTGCGGCGGGGATGGTGATCGTCTCGCCCTTGGAGTTGCCGAAGGCGTCGAAGCCGGTCCACTGGGTGCTGTACGCGGCGCCGTTGCGGAAGGCGGTCGCCGTGGTCAGCTTGCCGACCGGGTTCGTCATCGCCACGGCGGTGTTGTCGTTGTCGTACACCCAGGCGCCCAGCTGGTTGCTGGCCGACTGCGCCGTGACCGCGGCGGCGAAGCTGCCGGTACGACGATTGATCTTGTCGAAGGTGTACGACACGGTCTTGCCCCGGCCGTCCGTCGACTCGACGACGTTGCCCGCACCGTCGTAGCGGGTGGTGCTGGTCCCGGCGTCCGGGTCATCCTTGCTGACCACCTGTCCCAGCAGGTTGAACCCGCTGGTCCAGACGTTGCCCGCGGTGTCGGTCAGGGTGGACTGGTTGTCGTGGCTGTCGTAGCCGTACCTGGTGGCCACCGTGGTGCCGCCGGTCAGGCGGTAGACGCCGGTGAACGGGTTGCTCGGCGAGACAAGCGTCGGGGCCGCGATGTACTGGAGCTGCTCCTCCAACCGGCCCATCGGGTCGCTGACCGTCGCGGTGACGGTGCCGCCGGTCGGCGGGATGACCGTCGTGCGGTCGCCGTTGTACACCGTCCTGGTCGACGACTTGACCACCCCGTCGCGGGCGTTCTCGGCCAGGATGACCCGGCCGAGCCCGTCGTAGGTGTTGAAGGTCTGGTTCAGGGCCTTCTTCACAAGGCTGTCGGTGTAGACCGGAGTGGTGTTCGGCGTGGTGGCGGCATCCCACCAGCCGTTGTAGGTCGCGCGCACCCATCCCCGGCTGTCGTAGAACGAGTCGGTGACCATCCGGCCACCCGTGTTCGTGACCGACTGGGTCTGCCGCACCCGGTACTGGGCGTCGTAGATGGTGGTCGAGGTGCGGTACCCGTTGTTCTTGTTGAGCGTCTCGGTCGTCGTGGCGGTCGGCCCGGTCTTGGACA
Source organism: Micromonospora sp. DT63 (assembly GCF_049841615.1). Taxonomy (NCBI): domain Bacteria; kingdom Bacillati; phylum Actinomycetota; class Actinomycetes; order Micromonosporales; family Micromonosporaceae; genus Micromonospora; species Micromonospora sp. DT63. Next base: position 766,374 of record NZ_JBNCKQ010000002.1, read on the forward strand.
CCGTGTAGCTGTGCTTCACGTTCGCCGGAGCGCTGGTGGGCCGGGACGCCACCCACGCCGCCGTCAGGCGGCCGAGCGCGTCGTACTGGGTGCTGGTGACCACGCCGTTGGCGTCGGTGCTGCTCGTGGGCAGATTCCGTAGCGTGGTCATGGTCGTGGTGGTGGCGTGGCCCTCGGCGTTCTGCAGGGTCATGCCGGTGGTCAGACCGGTGGCGTTGTCCGTGTAGGTGGTGGTGGCCTTGTTGCCGTTACCGTCCCAGCTGCCGGTGGCGCGGCCGTACGCGTCGAACTCGGCCCGGTCCGTCGTCTGGTAGGTGTAGCCGCCGGAGGCCCAGTCGGACGCCTTGCGGACCATTGTCACGTTGCCCCTGGTCGGGGCGGCCTGCGGAAACGTGGTCGCGAAGGTCGTGTCGTCGTAGAAGGTGCGGACGTGTGACACCACCTGCGCAGGCCGGTTGACCGTGGCCGGGGCGCTCAGCGTGTTGGTGCTGCCCGGCACCGAGGTCGGCGAGCCGGCGGTGAAGCCACCGCAGGCCACCGACACGGTCTCCACCTGGCTGGTCAGGCCGACCAGGTTGAGACCGGTGTTCACCGGGGCGTAGCTGGTGCTGGTGCAGCGGTCGTACTTCGGGTCCGCCGGAACGGTGTGGTCGTACGAGTGCTGCAACAGCCCGAACGTCGGGGAGCTCGTCGACGCGTCGTACGACATGTCGGTCTGGCTGTACCGCCAGGTGGTGGTGGCGCCGGTGGTGACCGCCTGACGCCGCCAGGTCTGCACCGGCGCGGCGAACGTCGCGGTCAGAGCCGGCAGCCCGGTGCGGGTGCGGGTCGCGGTCGCGCCGGACACCCAGTAGGACGTGACGGTCGAGCTGTCGACCGGGCCGCCGTCGCCCAGGTAGGTGGTGGCCTCCAGCGGGCGGCCGGCGAGCTGGTCGACATCCTCGTGCGTGCCACCGGCGCTGTCGGTGACGTTGACGACGGTGGTGTTGTTGTTCCTGCTCATGCCGCGGTAGTAGGTCGTGTCCGCCAGCGTGCGCGGGTCGTTGACGCCGTCACCGTTGCGGACCCGGACCTTGCCGTAGCCACGGAACTGTCCGTAGGTTCGGTACTTGGCCTTGACCACCTCGTTGTCGTCGTAGTGCCATGCGGCGTTGCCGACGTACTCGTAACTGGTCGAGGTGGCCGGCGCACCCCCGGTGGGGTCGGTGGCGGTGACCCGGGTGACCGCGTACTTGTGGAACCAGTCCAGGATCTGGTTCGGCACCCCCTCCGGCGTCCAGTAGACGGGGTAGCAGGACTTGCCGTTGGACGCGGGGCTGACCGTCACCGGCGCGCTGCAGGGCTGCGGCAGCTCGTAGCTGGGCGAGATCACCGAGCCGGTCTCGGTGGTGATCGTCGCGATGCGCTGCCGGTAGAACGAGGGGTAGCCGCCGGTGACGTCGACGCGGTTGGGCAGCTTGATGCCGGTGAACGACACCGAGGGCAGGGCGATGGCGCTGGTGGAGCCGCCCGAGGTGGTGTCGTGCCCGGTGCGGGTGATCGAGGTCAGCCACAGCGTCGGCGCGGTGCCGTCCCCGGTCGCCGGCATGGTGTGGGTCAGGGCGTAGGAGTCGACCTTCTTGTACGGGGTGCTGCTGGTGTCGTACTGCTGGGTCTCGATGGAGGTCAGCCGCACGGTGGAGAAGAAGGACGGGCTCCAGGCCTTGCAGTCCGTACCGGAGTTGCAGACGAGGTCGAACGGCACGTCCGGCCAGTTGGCCTTGGTCGAGTCGTTCAGCGGCTTGCAGGTGCCGGACAGGCAGCGGTCGTCGCTGTTGAAGACCACCTGGTTGGGGATCACGCCGTACGCGCCGTTGTCGCGGAAGCCGTAGTCGATCCGGGCGAGGTTGCTGTCCCGGATGTACGGCACATCGGTGGCGCCCTCGTTGCGGCCGTAGTAGTTGGTGGCCTGGTTGTAGTAGTAGGCCATCGCGTTGCCGTGGACGTCCTTGACGTAGTCGAGGTTCCACCGGTACGCCATGGTGCAGACCGAGGAGCTGAAGCCCGCCGAGTTGTAGCAGGGGTCCCCGGAGTGCGCCGAGTAGACCGGAACGTAGTCGACCGACTTGGTCTCCGGCTTGTTGGTCGTCCACCCCGGCAGACGGTTGCGGCCGAACTCGTAGACCGTGCCGTCCCGCTCGGTGACCCGCCAGTAGTCGGTGTCCTTGGTGCCACTGCCGTTACCCGAGTTCATCACCCGGGTGACCACGGCGCCGGTGTCGTTCTGCACCTTCCAGGTGTCCTTGCCGGAGTCCCAGATGAGCGAACTCGACGATCCGTTCAGGGCGATGGTGAGGATCGGACCGGCGTAGCAACGGTCGTTCGTCTTGACCGGGGATGGACTACCGCCCGGGTCGTCGGAGCAGGAGACGAAGGTCTGCTCGACGTACGACTTCGGGGTGGTCCAGCCGTCGCCCACCCAGGACGCCTGCGCGTTGGTCGCCGAGGTCTGACCATCGACCCCCGCGGAGTCGTAGGAGAGGGCCAGTTGCGGCACGAGCTTCGACCGAGTCGGCGGCACGGCAAGGGGGTACGAGTAGCTGAACGAGCCGGTGCTACCGCCCGCGGTCCAGGAGCCGGACGGCTTCAGGTCGGTCGCGGCGTAGGTGCCACCCTTGCCACCCTCATCGCCGACACCGGCGACGGTGGCGAGCACCATCGCCGACCCGGCCGACCGGCTGTCGGCGGCGGCGGTCGTCAGCGGGACCTCCGCCGACACCGAGTTGGCCGCCGCGTCGTTGGTTGAGGCCAGCGGGATGGGCGTCCGGCAGGCGGCGAGCCCCGGTGTGGTGAGCGCGCACGCCGGCAGCTGCACGAGTCGCAGGCGGGAACCGTAGTTGCCGCCGTACGCCTCCGCGAACTCGGCGTAGTCGACGCCGACCCGTACCGCGCCGGTGGCGCGTCCGGTCGACGACGGCGTCACCGAGAGCAGGACGCCGTCCACGCCGGCCGCCTCGGTGGCAGCGCGGTCCGCGATCCCCACCCGCATCTGCTGCGGACCGGCGTAGCGGCCGCCCTTGGCGACCGGTGTCACCCAGATCGGGGTACCCGCGGCGCGTGCCTTCGCCGGCGCGGCGGCGCGGGCCGCGGAGGTCGTCGCGGTCAGCTCGACCGTTGCCGACGCGGCCTTCGGCCACGCCGTGCGCGACGGCCGGTAGGTCGACTTCGCCTGGTCGGGTGGTGTCACGAAGCTCGTGGGCAGTGGCTTGACGCCGGTCACCGATCGCCCGGGCGACATGGGCGGCAGCTTGGACACCCCGCCGTCTTCCGGTTTCGCCGCCGCCGGCGCCCCGGCCAACAGGCTCGCCACCAGGGACGCCGCCGTGGCCAGTGCTACCAGACGTCTGGGACGTGTGTGCAGTCGTAATCCCCCGTACCCGACCATTCGATCCTCACCTCTGCGCGTTGCCAGAAAAGCCACGCAGGGTGTTCGGTCGCACACCCCCGTGGCGCGATCAATGTTTCACGTTGGATCGACCCGAAGGTAACGAGACGATAACGATGACCTCTGATGGCGGTCGGCAAATCCATCGCAGTGAGTTCGAAAAGGACAACCCCATGTGACAACCGGCGTTCCACGAAGGCCGGAAGTGCTGCTTCACTGTTGCCGCCCAACGGACGTGTTCCGCGACCGCCGGCCAGACTCACGGGGGAGTAAGCGCATCATGCTCAAAATCGGTCCTCCACCGAGGACACCTACCGCCAGACGCAGGCTCACGACAGGCGTCGCGGCCAGCATGGTCCTGGCCACCACGGCCGCCATCCTGCCCGCCGCACCGGCAGCCGCCGCGCCAGGCAAACCCGCACCTGCGCCTGCCAGCGGATCACTCAGCGTCGATCGGGCGCTGGTCGAGGCGAGGCGGACCGGCAAGCCGGTCGAGGCCACCGGCGCCGGCACGTCGACCGCCACCTTCACCGCCCGCCCGGACGGGACGATGGAGCTGACCCAGTCCGCCGTACCCACCCGGACCAGGGTGAACGGCGCCTGGAAGGACCTCGATCCGACGCTGGTCCGCAACGCTGACGGCAGCATCAGCGCCGCCGTCACCACCAATCCGATCCGTGTCTCCGCTGGCGGCACTGGCCCGCTCGCGGAGATGACCAGCGGCGACCGCGCACTGTCGGTGACCGCCCCGCTGACCCTGCCGGCGCCGACCCTGTCCGGGCCCACCGCCACCTACGCCGAGGTGCTGCCCGGGGTCGACCTGACCGTCCGGGTCAGCGGTGAGGGCTCCTTCTCGCACGTCTTCGTGGTCAAGAACCGACAGGCGGCCGCAGACCCTCGGCTCGCCGCACTCGACCTCGCCACCGTGACGAAGGGCGTCACCCTGGCGGCCGACCCAGTCGGCAACATCACCGGCCGGGACCGGGGTGGCCGCACGGTGCTCACCGCTTCCGCCCCGGCCATGTGGGACTCCGCCCCGGGCGCGAACGCCAAGACGGGTACGAACGAGCGGGCTGCCGCGTCGACCCCCGGCGGACCGGGCCGTGGTGCGCGGACGGCCCCGATCGGTGTGCGGATCGCCGCCGGGAACCTGCGACTCACCCCCGACCGGGCGTTGCTGACCGACCCGACCGCGGTCTATCCGCTCTACATCGACCCCACGTTCAACTGGACGCCCGTCGGCCCCAAGATGAGCGGCTGGGCCTCGATCTCCTATCAGCACCAGTCGACCAACTACTGGAAGAACACCCCGGACCCCATCGGCCGGATGCAGGTCGGCAACTCGGGCAGCCAGCGGTCGAACACCCTGATCAACTTCCCGGTGCCCTACAGCACCCTGGCCGGTGCCGAGATCGCGGACGCCGTCTTCAAGATTACGAACACCCGCTCGTGGAGCTGCACCGACAAGACGGTCAACATCTACGGTCCCAGCACCACACTGACCTCTGGCAACGCCACCTGGAACTACTGGGAGGGGGTGAGCAAGGGCAGCGCCATCGCGAGCAAGAGCTTCGCGTACGGCTACAGCGGCTGCGACGCCGCCGGCGTCTCCTTCGACATCACCAACCAGATCAGGGCCGACGTCAGCGCCAAGAAGTCGACGCGCACCCTGTGGATGGTCGCCGCCAACGAGGCCAGCGACGCCCAGAGCTGGAAGGAATTCCTCGAGACCAGCCCTACCCTGACTATCCGGTACAACCACGCGCCCGCCGCGCCGACCGGCCTCAGCACCTCCCCGACCACCGCGTGCACCGCCGCCAACCCCACGGTGGTCGGTGACACGGCGGTGTCGCTGTACGCGCCGGTCTCGGATGCCGACAAGGGCACCCTCGGGGTCACCTTCAAGGTGTGGAAGGACGGCGATCCCGCTCAGACGGCCATCGCCAGCACCAACCCGAGCCTGCTCACGTACTCCTCCGGCACCACGGCGGTGTTCATCGTGCCCCGAGCCACACTGGCGGCCGTCGCGGGTACGAGCAAGTTCGCGACCTTCGCCTGGAAAGTGCAGACGACCGACTTCCGCACCGCCAGCAACTGGTCGACCACCTGCCGGTTCGCCTTCGACGCCACCCGGGCCGGGCCGCCCAACATCCCCGAACTGACCCAACCGGCGACCATCGGGCAGCCGATCACCATCCCGGTCAAGGCGCCGTCCAGCGGCACCGCCCCCACCAGCTACGTCTACCAGCTCAATGCGGCACCCCCGCAGGCCGTCACCCCCGACGCGAGTGGCAACGCCAACATCCAGGTCACGCCCACCCGCTTCACCAACACGATCTCCGTGACCAGCGTGACCGCGGCAGGCAAGAACTTCGGCGAGACCGCGACGCTGCCGTTCAACGCCGACCCGCCGACCACCATCGCACCGGACGGCGACCTGACCGGTGACGGCTGGGCCGACCTGCTCACCGTCGGCTCGGTCAACAACCTCACGGCCGGCCTGTGGCTGGCGGAGAACAGCGGTTCAGCCGGGCTCAACCCGAGCATCAGCAACATGGGCGCGCGAGGTAACGGCGTCACCGGCAACAACTCACCCACCGACTTCAACGGAGGCCAGGTCATCACCGGTCGATTCACCGGCGGCGGCCTCCAGGACGTGCTGGTCTACTACCCCACGGGGACCAACGCCGGCGGCGGGGGCATCTTCGCCGGCAACGGCGACGGTTCCGTCCTGATGCCGGAGCGCGGCGGCGTTCAGACCAGCCTGATGAGCGAGTACCTCCTCGACGAGTACGGCCGGTCGCCGATCCAGCTGGCCAACGCCGGTGAGGCTCGGGGCACCGGGTCGGGCTTCCCGGACCTGATCGGTACCAGTGGGGACGCCACCAACGGCTACCAGCTCACCTACTACCCCAGCTTCCCGGGGACCAGCCTGTTCTTCGGAGCGACCTCGACCGGTGCGGCGACCCCGACCGGCGGCGCGGACTGGAACAACTGGACCATCGCCACCGCCCAGACCGGTACCGGCACGGCGATGTTCCTCCGGAACCGGACCACCGGCGCACTCTACCTGTGGTCCGACCTGGCCTACAACGAGGACACCGGCCAGCTCACCTACACCGCGCGTACCCTCGCGGCCGGCGGCTGGAACACCGGTGTCGCGCTCAGCCTGCGCGCCGGGGACATCAACCGTGACGGCACCCCCGACCTGTGGACCGTCGGTGCCGGTGCGGCCACCACGGCCTGGCTGGTCACCAACCTCCAGGCCGGCAGCGCCACCATCACCGCCCAGCCCAAGCAGACGCTGATCACCTCCGATCACACCTGGCAGTTCGACGACAAGTTCGACGAAGCGGGAGACGGGGTGCTCAGCACGGCCACCGACATCTCCGGCGGCAAGTCGCTCGGGGTCGAGGTGACCGAACCTTCGCCGACCAAGCCCGGCGTGAGCGCGAAGTGGCGTCAGGGTGAGCTGTTCCCGCAGGTCGTCGTGCTGAACACCGACTCCACCGCGACCCAGGTCGATTACACCAACAAGACGGCACTGACCAGTCCCGAGCGGCTGATCGACACGAGCAAGTCGTTCACCCTCTCGGTCTGGGCCAAGCCGACGGCGGCCGGTGGCGTCATCGCCAGCGAGGACGGAGCGAACGCGTCGCGCTTCCTGCTCTGGAACAACGCGAGCGACAACACCTGGCGGTTCGGCCTGGGCAACGCGGACAGCGGTTGGTCGTACACCCAGGTGGTGACGCCGGCCGGGACGGCGTTGGGTGTGTGGACGCACCTGGTGGCCAGCTACAACGCCGACACGAGGATCATCTCGCTTTATGTCAACGGAGTCCTGAAGGGCAACGCCCAGTACACCGCGACGCCCACGTGGCCGAGCACCGGCAAGTTCGTGGTCGGCCGCTACAAGTACCAGGGCGTGGCGACCGCGCACTACGCCGGGATGCTCAGCAACCTCCAGGTGTGGAAGCGGGCCCTCACCCCCACCCAGGTCGGGGCGAGCAACAGCGCCAAGAACGGCTCCCTCACGCCGGTCGGGGCGACCACGTGGACCCCACCCGGCACCGGTCAGTTGGAAACCGAGATCTACGCCAGCGATGTGGACGGCAACCTGTGGAAGTACCGGAAGCTGACCCCGCCGAACGATGGCTCCCCGCCGCGCTCCGAGCAGCTGTCCAAGCCGCGCCTGGTCTCGAACGGGTGGAACCAGTTCACCGCCTTCGGCATCGCCGACTGGGACCATGACGGGTACCAGGACATCGTGGCCAGGGACAACGTCAGTTGCGAGCTCAAGGTCTTCCTGGGCACGGCGGACGACCTGAGTCCCACCCCCACCTTCCTGGGGATCCAGTGGTGCAACTACCGCCCGTTCGGCGTGGGCGACTACAACCGGGACGGCTACCAGGACATCTTCACCGCTGGATCGACGAACGACCTGTGGGTCTACCCGGGTGACCTCAAGGGCGGCGGTGGCACGCGAGCGGACATCGGCAACGGCTGGAGCACCGACTTCACCGGGTTCGGCGTCGCCAACGTCGTCGGGGACGCCACGCCGGACATCTACGCTCGGCAGGCGAGCACGGGCCTGCTGAAGCTCTACGACTTGGGACCGGACACGATCACCCAGGTCGGTATCGGCTGGGCCGGCTACACCTCCTTCGGTCTGACCGACTTCAACCGGGACGGCAAGGCGGACGTGATCGCCCGGGAGAACTCGACCGGGATCCTGTGGATGTATCCGGGAATCGCGGGTGGCATGCTCGGCGCCCGTAGCCAGATCTCCTCCGCCTGGTGAGCTGAGCACGGCGGCGGGCGGCTCCTCCGGGGCCCGCCCGCCGCCGTCCGGGCGCCCAGCCGCCCGCCAGTCCCCGGGAACAGGTCAGCCGGGCACGCCGCGCCACGTGCTGGTGACCGGGTCCCTGGCCACCGGCAGCCTTTCAGGCGCTGGTGGCGCGGACGTACGCGACGCACTCGTCGTGCAGTGTCGACCACTGCTCGCCGAACGCCTGCTCGGCGGCGACGTCGGCGGTCTTGCGCTCGTGCACCACAGCCTTGAAGAAGGCGAGCAGCCGCTCCGGTCCGAACCTGTCGACGAGGTGGCGGACCGCGAGGTAGCCGACGCCGTAGCTGCCACCGACCCGCTCGGCGGGCGCGTCGTCGGCGGGCGTGACGCCCTCCAGCCGGCCGTCCCAACCGCCCCGGACCAGCTTGCGCACCTCGGCGAGCCCCTCGTACCTGTCGACCGGCTGGCCGCCCGAGCCGGCGAACTCGGCCAGCCCCTCGACGAGCCACCAGGTCGTCTTGCCCGGGTAGCCGCGCTCCGGCAGCGAGGCGGCGTGGGTCAGCTCGTGCCGGAGCAGGTCGTCGGTGCCGCTGCTGGTCAATCCGTCGGCATTGAGCACCACCTCGTGGTGGCCGCCGCCCACGGTCACCGCGTAGCCGCCGGTCCACTGTGGGCGTCCGCCGCCGTACCAGCGCTGCCACTCCGTCCGACCGGCGTAGAAGACCCGGTAGCGGTCCGGCCGCGAGCCGGTCACCGCGTAGGTGTCGGCGACAGCGGCGGCGGCCTCCGCCTGGGTCAGCAGGCCGGCCAGTTTGCCGCGCAGCGCCGGCGTGGTGGCGACGATGGTCCGGGCGCCGACCGCCACGGCCAGCTCGCTGATCTCCCATGGTCGGGTGCCGGTCTCGGCGGACTTCGACTCCTCCAGCGCGATCAGTCGGGGCTGGTCGCCGTTCTCCCGCCAGCGGGTGCCGATCAGCACGGGGCTCGGTCGGCAGCCGGGCGCGACGAAGCAGTATTGGAAGCGCACCAGGAGCCGCCACTCGCCCGGCTTACCGACGACAGGTACGGGCAGGCCGCTCGGCTCGGCCCGCCACACCGTCACCTTCAGGGCGCGCAGCGCGGCGAAGCGACGGCGCAGGTCGGAATGCGCGGCGGGGTCGGCGACGGCGAGGAAGCCGGCCCGGTCGCCGCCGAGCAGCGCCGTGGACTGCCGCTGGAGTTGCGCTGTCATCCGGTCGGACAGAGCACGGGCGACGGCGGTGGCCGGGTCGTCGGTCGCGGCGGCGCCGGCCCGGCTGATCGTGGCCCGGCCGCCGGCCTCGCGGACCGCACCGACGATCAACGCCGCCGGAAGGCCGCAGCCCAGCAGCAGGACCATCACGACGAGCACGGTCCACAGCGGCCAGAGCCGCCGCGGTGCCGGCTGCTGCACCCCGTCAGTCACCCGCCGAAGGGTACGACCAAAGGGCGGATCGGGCGAGGCCGACCCGGGCCGATCGGACCGGGTCAGGCTCCCCGAGCCGGCCAGGAGCGGAATGCGGTGTCCAGGCCGGCGACCAACTGGTGGTACGACCTGTCGACCTCGCGCGGCAGGCCGAAGCCACCGGCGGCCTCCAGGGCGACGAAACCGTGCAGGGCGCTGCGCAGCGCCCGGGTCGCGTCCACCGCGTCGTCGCCGGTGAGTCCGTAGCCGCGCAGCACCGCGAAGATGGCGCCTACCGCGCGTTCGCCCGCCTCGACGTGTTCCGGGTCGGACGGGTCGGGCACCCGCTGGGTGGCGGGGTAGCGCCCGGGGTGCCGGTGGGCGTACGCGCGGTAGGCGTCCGCCATCGCCCGCAGCGCGTCCCCACCCGAGCGGCCGGCGGCCGCCGTGGTCAGCTCGGTGGCCAGCTCGGCGCTGGCCAGCGCGGCGAGCTTCTGGCTCAGCGCGTCCGCCCCTTTGATGTGCTTGTAGAGGCTGGGCAGCGCGACTCCGAGCCGGCTGGCGAGCGCGGCGAGGGTGAGCTGGTGGTAGCCGACCTCGTCGGCCAGCCGGGCGGCCTCGCGCACCACTGTCTGCTGGTTGAGCCCGGCCCTAGGCACCGGCACACACCGCCAGGAAGCCCACCAGCTCGTCGGCGGTGGCCCGCGGCCGGTCGGCGTGCGGGTAGTGCCCGGCCTCCTCGATCATCCGGGCCTCGGCGACGCGGAACAGCCGGCGGGCCGCCCTCGCCTCGGCCCCCGGGTCGGGGAAGTCCGGGTCCTTCGCGCCCATCAGCACCAGCACCGGTTGGCGTACCTGCGGCGCGCGGGCGGTCCAGTGCGGCTCGACCGGCGCGATCACACCGCGGGTCGCGGCCATCCGGCCGGGCTCGCGCAGGTTGGCCACCATCGACCGACGGTACGCCGCGTCGTCGGCCGGCCGGTGCACGGGGAAGAGCGTGTTGTGGAACATCCCGAACAGTCGTGGACTGCGCAGCACGGCTCCCATCGCCAGCCGCAGCAGCGGGTTGAGTTTGGGCTGACCGACGAACGCGCCGATCTGCACGATGCCGGAGACCAGCTCGGGCGCGTCGGTCGCGGCGAAGACCACCAACGCGGCGGCGGACGAGCTGCCGACCAGCACGGCCGGCCCGGCGTCGAGGTCACGGACGACGGCCAGCAGGTCGGCGCCGACCTCCGCCGGGGCGTACGTGGGCCAGCCGACGCTGGACTCCCCGTGCCCGCGTACGTCGACCGAGGCGACCCGGTGACCGGCGGCCACGAGCAGCGGCACGAGGTGTCGGAAGCTCGCCCTGTTCTCGCCCATGCCGTGGGCGAGGACGACGGGCGGGCCGTCGCCGTGCACCTCGTACGCGATGTGTCCGCCGTCGCGCCGCACCTGGCTAACTGTCATAGCTTGAAGCTAAGGCAATTAGCCAAGCGCGTCAAGCGGCTCCTACTTCTTGGAGATCAGGGCCCGGCCGAAGAAGACCAGGTTCGCCGGACGCTCGGCGAGCCGACGCATCAGGTAGCCGTACCACTCGTCGCCGTACGGCACGTAGGTGCGCACCGTGTAGCCCTCGCCGGCCAGCCGGGCCTGCTCCTCGGGCCGGATGCCGTAGAGCATCTGGAACTCGAAGCGATCCGGCCCCCGGTCGAACCAGCGTGCCCGGTCCTCGCCGATCGCGATCATCCGCGGGTCGTGGGTCGCCAGCATCGGGTAGCCGTCGCCGGACATCAGGATGTTGAGGCAGCGGACGTAGGACTTGTCCACCTCGCGGGCCGACTGGTACGCCACCGACTCCGGCTCCCGGTACGCGCCCTTGCACAGACGCACCCGCGACCCGGCGGAGGACAACTCCCGGCAGTCCGACTCGGTCCGCCGCAGGTACGCCTGGAGCACCGCGCCTGTCGACGGGAAGTCCTTGCGCAGCTTGGCCAGCACCTCCAACGTCGAGTCGGTGGTGGTGTGGTCCTCCATGTCCAGGGTGACGGTGGTGCCCGCCGCGTCGGCGGCCGCGCAGATCGCCCGCACGTTGTCGTACGCCAACTGCTCGTCGAACATCTGGCCGAGCGCGGAGAGCTTCACGCTCACCTCGGCGGCCGGCGTCAGCCCGGCCCCGGAGAGCATCTTCAGCAGCTTCAGATACTCGTCCCGGGTGGCCGTGGCCTGCTCGGGGGTGACGGTGTCCTCGCCCAGATGGTCGAGGGTGACGGCCAGACCGTCGTCGACGAGCCCGCGGGTCGCGCGCAACGCGTCGTCGGTGGCGGCGCCGGCGACGAACCGGCGAACGACGTCCCGGGTGTACGGGGCGGTCGCGACGAGCCGCTCGACCTGGGATGACCGGGAGGCGGCGAGGATGACGGAACGGAGCATGAGCCGAGCGTATCGCCCCTGCCAGGACCCCCGCCGAGGGGCGGCCGGGGCTGCGGTACTGGCGTCGATCGACTACAACGATGCCGTGGACCAACGCCCCCGCCGCCGACTCCGGTCGGCCTCCGTGCAGCTCGGCGCGCTCACCGCTCTCGCGCTCGCCCTCTCCGGCTGCAACATGACCTCGGACGACGACGATGACGACTGTGCCCTCGGGCCGGTCGGCGGCGGCGACACGGTCGCGCTGGCGATGCGGGTCACCGCGCCCGCCGCGGGGCGGACCGCCGGAGAGCCGACGACGGCCGCCCTGCCCGAGCGCGGCGGATTCGGCACCCACCTCGCCTCCTGCGGCGGCTGACGTGCGCCGCGAATCCGTGCCACCCCGGCCCGACTGGGACGCCACCATCCGCGCGCAGGGGCTGGTCTACGTCGACACCGAGCTGCCCGACGGCGGGATCATGTCGTACTGGGACGAGACCGCCGCGTACGCCTTCGACCTCGACGAGGTGCTGCGGCTGGAGGAGGCCACGGAGGAGCTGCACCGGATGTCGGTGGCCGCCGCCGAGCACGTGGTGGCGCAGCGCCGGTACGCCGAGTTCGGCATTCCCGCCTGGGCGGCCGACGCGGTGGCCCGGTCGCTGCGCGAGGCGCCACCCACCCTCTACGGGCGCTTCGACCTGGCGTACGACGGCACCTGGCCGCCGAAGATGCTGGAGTACAACGCCGACACACCTACGGCGCTTGTCGAGGCGAGCATCATCCAGTGGTACTGGCTGGAGCAGACTCGCCCCGAGCTGGACCAGTGGAACAGCCTGCACGAGCGACTGGTCGGTGCCTGGGCCAAGATCGGCGCTGGGCTGCACGACCCAGTGGTGCACGTGCTCTGGTCGAACGAGGAGGAGTCGGGCGAGGACCACATGACGGCCGGCTACCTCGCCGAGACCGCCCGGCAGGCCGGCCTGAGCGTCGAGCTGCAACCCATCCAGGAGATCGGCTGGGACGGCCGGCGCTTCGTCGACGCCGCCGACCGCCCGGTGACCACCTGCTTCAAGCTCTACCCCTGGGAGTGGATGCTGGCCGAGCCGTACGGGCCGCCCGCCCTGGCCCCGGGCACCCCGACCACCTGGATCGAGCCGGCGTGGAAGCTGCTGCTGTCCAACAAGGCGCTGCTCGCGATCCTCTGGGAGTTGTACCCCGACCACGAGTACCTGCTCCCGGCGTACCTCGACTCGCCGCGGGGCATGCCCGAGTACGTGGCCAAGCCGCTGCTCGGCCGGGAGGGCGGCTCGGTACGCATCGTGACCGCCGCCGAGGAGATCACCAATCCGGGGATCTACGGCGACGAGGGCTGGTGCTACCAGGAGTTCCGGGCGCTGCCGCAGTTCGCCGGCAATCGGGTGGTGCTGGGCAGCTGGATCGTCGACGGCGAGTCGGCCGGGGTGGGCGTCCGGGAGAGCGCGAGTCTGATCACCGACGGTTACGCGCGGTTCCTGCCGCACTACATCGACGCGGCGCGCACCCCGTGAGTCGTCTACCGTTGGGGGCGTGAACTTCGACGCGTACGCCCGGACCGGCGTTGACCTGGTCAACGCCCGCCTGGACGACCTCGACGACCTGCGGGCCCTCTTCCCCGACGACAACGCCTGGATGCGCGACGAGGTCGCCGATCGTGACGTCGCGATCTTCCGGCGGGCGCAGAAGCGGCTCCGCGACGTCTTCGAGTACGGCACCTCGGGGCGCGACGCCCAGGCGGTGACCGAGCTGAACGCGCTGCTCGAGGCGTTCCCGGTCCAGCCGCGCATCTCCGGGCACGACTCCAGCGACTGGCACATGCACGTGACCAGCCGGGGCGCATCGGTCAGCGCCGAATACCTGGCCGGCGCGGTCTGGGGGCTGTCGGTCTGGCTCTGCGAGTACGGCAGCGCCCGCTTCGGGGTGTGCGCCGACGAGCGGTGCGGCAACGTCTACCTGGACACGTCGTCCAACTGCTGCCGGCGGTTCTGCTCGGAGCGCTGCGCCACCCGCTCGCACGTGGCGGCACACCGGGCCCGCAAGCGGGCCGCCATCGGTGAGCAGCTGCCGGTCGCCCCGCAGCCGACCTCGACCACCGAGTCGCTGACCCCGGTCAGCTGACGCCGGGCCCGGGCGGGGTCAGACGTCGACAGGTGACTGGGCGGGCAGGTGCTGGCGGGCGAACTCCAGCGCGGCGCGCAGGTCCGCCTCGCGCACCGCGCGGCTCTTCGCGCCCCGGGTCGCCACCTCGACGGCCACCGAGCCGGTGAAGCCCCGCGCCGCCAGCGAGGAGAGCAGCTCCCCGCAGGGCTGGGTGCCGCGTCCGGGCACCAGATGCTCGTCGCGGCCCTCGCCGGTGCCGTCGCCGAGGTGCACGTGGGCCAGACCCGCGCCCATCCGGTCGGCCATCTCCAGCGGGTCGCTGTGCGAGGCCGCGCAGTGCGACAGATCCAGCGTGTACGACGGGTAGCCGGTGTCGGTGGGATCCCACCCGGGGACGTACGGGACGAACTGCCGACCCGCCATCCGCACCGGGTACATGTTCTCCACCGCGAAGCGCAGGCCGTTGAACCGGTCCGCGACAGTGGCCAGCCCCTCGGCGAAGTTGCGCGCGTAGTCCCGCTGCCAGGAGAACGGCGGGTGCACCACCACCGTCGGCGCTCCCAGCGTCTCGGCCAGCTCGGCGGCCCGGCGCAGTCGCTGCCACGGGTCGGGGCTCCACACCCGCTGGGTGACCAGCAGGCAGGGCGCGTGCACCGACAGCACCGGCACGTCGTAGTGCGCCGAAAGGCCGCGCAGCGCGCCCGCGTCCTGGCTGACGACGTCGGTCCAGACCATCACCTCGACGCCGTCGTAGCCGAGCGCCGCGGCCAGTTGGAACGCCGCCGCGGTCGGCTCGGGGAAGACCGACGAGCTGGACAGGAGCACCGGAACGCGGGAAGTCACATCAGCCAGCGTAGCCCGGCTGTCGCGGGGCCATCAGGACGAGCACTGGCAAACCACTCGTAACCCGGCACCCTGGTCAGATCGGCTCCAGTTGATCGAGTCGACGGAGGATGACCCCCTCCCGCAGGGCCCACGGGCAGATGTCCAGCGTGTCCAGGTCGAGCCGGCGCATCACCGCCTCGGCGACCACCGCGCCCGCCAGCAACTGGTGGGCCCGACCGGCGCTGACCCCCTCCAGCTCCATCAACTGGGTCGGTGGAATGTGCCGGATGAAGCCGATGACCTGCCGCAGACCGCCACGGGTCAGGCTGCGCCGCGTCCAGAGCCCGGCCCCGGACGGCGCCGCGCCGGCCAGTCGGGCCAGGGTGCGGAACGTCTTCGAGGTGGCCACCGCCCGACCCCAGCCCACCTCGGTCAGCTGGTCGACGACCTTGTCCAGCCGCCCGTCCACGTACTCCCGCAGCTTGTCGACGGTCTCGGCGGACGGCGGCGTCGCGCTGTCCGGGTCGACCCGCAGCCGCTCCCGGGTCAGCCGGCCGGCGCCGAGCGGCAGCGAGATCGCGACGTCCGGGTCCTCGTCGATGCCGGCGGCGATCTCCAGGGAGCCGCCACCGATGTCGAGCACCAGCAGACGCCCCGCCGACCAGCCGAACCAGCGCCGCACCGCCAGGAACGTCATCCGCGCCTCGTCCGCGCCGGAGAGCACCTCCAGGCGTACGCCTGTCTCGTCGCGGACCCGGGCGAGCACGTCGGCCGCGTTGGTGGCGTCGCGGACGGCGGACGTGGCGAACGCGATCAGGTCGTCCGCCTCCAACCCGGTGGCCGCCGCCTTGGCCATGCCGACCGCCTTGACCAGGCTGTCCGAGCCGGCCTCGGTCAACGCGCCGTCCGGGCCGATCTGCTCGGCGAGACGCAGGACGACCTTCTCCGAGTGCGCCGGCCAGGGGTGCGCGCCGTGGTGCGCGTCGACCACCAGCAGGTGCACCGTGTTGGATCCGACGTCGAGGACACCCAGTCGCATGGTGAAGACCCTAGGTGCAACACGTTCGTGCGGCTCGTCGGCCCACGGACGGCACCGCGCGTACGCTGGTCCGAGTGACGATGGAGCTCCGCGTGCTGGTGGACGACCCGGGCGACCCGCGCAGCCGCGAGGTGCCGCTGGACTTTCCCCGGGAGTGGATCGAGTTCGCCGACCCGGCCGACGAGACCCACCTGATCCGGGCCGACCTGACCTGGCTGCTCTCCCGCTGGACCTGCATCTTCGGTCGCGGTTGCCACGGCATCATCGCCGGTCGGTCCGCCGACGGCTGCTGCTCGCACGGGGCGTTCTTCACCGACTCGGACGACGAAAAGCGTGTCCGCAACGCCGTCAAACAGCTCACCCCGTCGACCTGGCAGCACTACCGGCGCGGTTTCAAGAACTGGACCGACGAGGACACGATCGACGGCAAGAACCCGGCCCGCCGCACCGCCACCCAGGGCGCCGACGGGCCGTGCGTCTTCCTCAACGACGCCGACTTCGCCGGCGGTGGAGGGTGCGCGCTGCACGCCCAGGCGCTGCGCGACGGGGTGCACCCGCTGGAATACAAGCCGGACGTCTGCTGGCAGCTGCCGATCCGGCGGGACCAGGACTGGGTCAAGCGACCCGACAACTCCAAGGTGCTGGTCTCCACGCTGTCCGAGTTCGACAGGCGCGGCTGGGGCGCCGGCGGGCACGATCTGGACTGGTGGTGCACCTCCTCGACGGACGCCCACGTGGGCGCCGAGCCGATGTACCTGTCGTACGGGCCGGAGCTGACCGCGCTGATCGGCGCGGCCGCGTACGAGCGGCTGGCCGAGCTGTGCGCGGCCCGGGTGCAGCAGGGCCTGGTCGCCCCGCACCCCGCCGACAATCTCTAGCCGATCTTGGTAGCACACTTGCTACCATCTGAGCATGGCGATGACCCTCCGGCTGGACGACGAACGCGAACGTCGACTCCGTCTTGTCGCGGACGAGGAAGCCCGATCCATGCACGCCGTCGTGGTAACCGCCATCGACGACTACCTCGCACGGCGGAACGCCAAGGAGTTCGGCGACCTGGCCGACGAGATCATTGAACGTCACGCCACACTGCTCGCCCGCCTGGCGGAGTGATGACGGTCCGCTATCCCACCCTCGCCGACGTGGCCGCCATCGCCCGCAAGCTCGGTGTCGGGATCAGGGACGCCGGCCTGGTGGAGTCGGCGGTGGCTCGACCGAAGACCAGTGTGTTCGGCGAGGACGCCTACCCCGACCCGTGGACCAAGGCGGCGGCGCTGCTGCACTCGCTGGCCAACAACCATCCGTTCGTGGACGGCAACAAGCGGATCAGTTGGATCGTGACGATCGCCTTCCTGCTCCAGAACCGCGCCGTCACCATCGCCCAGCTCGACGAGACCGACCAGGACATCGCGTACGACCTGGTCATCAGCGTGGCGGAGAGCCGCCTGACCGAGGTGGCCGACATCGCGACGGCGCTGCGCAAGCTGTTCTGAGCTGAGCGCCCGTCAGCGCAGTGCCGCGTCGACGAGGGTGCGGGCGCTGCGGCGGGCCGCGTCGGCGATCGCCGGGTCGCCGTCCAGCACACCACTGGCGAGCCCGCCGTCGAGCAGCAGGGTGAGCTGCCGGGCGAGCAGCTCCGGCTCGGCCGCGCCGGCCTGCCGGGCCAGCTCCGTCACCCAGGCCCGGACCACCGTCTTGTGCTCGATCGTCCGGGCGTGCACCGGGCCGCCGGCCGGCGACTCGGCGGCCGTGTTGATGAACGCGCAACCGTGGTAGCCGTCCCGCCGGCAGGCGCTGGCGAGCGCGTCGAACATCCCGACCAACTGGTCGCGCGGCTCGTCGCCGGCATCCCGGGCGGCGGCGCGCAGCGCACCGAACCACGCCTGGTCGACGCGGTCGAGGTACGCCAGCACCAGGTCGTCCTTGCGCGGGAAGTGCTTGTAGAGCGTCGCCTTCGCCACGCCCGACTCGGCGATGACCGTGTCCACCCCCACACCGCGCGGACCATGGGCGTAGAAGAGCCGGAACGCGGTCTCCAGGATCCGGTCCCGGGCCGAGCCGGCCGGCGTGCGGTGGGCAGGCATCGGCACTCCCTCGACGTGCTGGTGACGGCCGATTCTACAGACAGCTCCGTCTGCTGCCGCACGTCGTCCCGCGGCAGGGCCCGGTGGTGTCGTCGACTCCTGTCGAGCTGCCCCATGTGCGGGGCGGCGCCAATGGGAGGAGCCGTCGGAGTGAGCCACCGGTGCCGCGCCGCGTTCGCCCCCGCGCCCGGCCTCGCGTCCGGCCCTCGCCCAGCCCGCGTCCGGCCCCCGCCCAGCCCACGTTCGGCCCGCGCCCGGCCGCGCCCGGCCCCCCGCCCAGCCCACGTTCGGCCGCGCCCGGCCGCCCCATTTCTGGGGCAGCTCTACAGGCAATGAGAGACACCTGCCCTGTCGCCTCCCGAGGGGCAGCAGTAGACAGACCTGTCTGTTAGCCTACCGGCAGTCGGCGCGAGGCCACCGCGCCCGAGTGGAGGATCGATCGACATGCGCATCGCAGTTCTCGGCACCGGCTCGGTCGGCAGGACCATCAGCGCCCGCGCGGCGGAGTTGGGCCACCAGGTCACCATCGGCACCCGCGACGTCGCGACCACCCTGGCCGGCGACTACGCCGCCTGGACCGCCGAGCACCCCGAGGTGGGCCTGGCGACCCACGCGGATGCGGCCGCGGACGCCGAACTGGTGGTCAACGCCACCAGTGGCAGCGGCTCCCTGCCGGCGCTCACCGCGGCCGGCGCGGCGAACCTGGCTGGCAAGGTCCTGCTCGACATCGCCAACCCGCTCGACTTCAGTGCGGGCTTCCCACCCACCCTGACGGTGCAGGACACCAACTCCCTCGCCGAGCAGATCCAGCGGGAGTTCCCGCAGGCCAGGGTGGTCAAGTCGCTCAACACGCTGACCGCCGAGCTGATGGTGCGCCCGCGCCAGCTCGCCGACGGCGCGCACACGGTCTTCGTCTCCGGCGACGACGCGGAGGCCAAGCGGATCGTCACCGGGCTGCTCGTCAACTTCGGCCACACCGACGTGATCGACCTCGGCGACCTCTCCACCGCCCGGGGCACCGAGATGCTCATGCCGCTCTGGTTGCGGCTCTACGGCCGGCTCGACACCGCCAACTTCAACATCAAGATCGTCCGCTGAACGGACCCGGACCTGCCGAAAGGGGGCCCACGCCGAGCGTGGGCCCCCTTCGGATCGGCCGATCACGGCTCGAACTTGTACCCCAGGCCCCGCACCGTGACGATGAAGCGCGGCGCCGACGGCTCCGGCTCGATCTTGGAGCGCAGCCGCTTGACGTGCACGTCAAGCGTCTTGGTGTCGCCCACGTAGTCGGCGCCCCAGACCCGGTCGATGAGCTGACCGCGGGTCAGCACCCGGCCCGCGTTGCGCAGCAGCAGCTCCAGCAACTCGAACTCCTTGAGCGGCAGCTGCACGGCCCCGCCCTCGACGGTCACCACGTGCCGCTCGATGTCCATCCGGACCGGGCCGGCGGCCAGCGTCGGGGCGCCCGCGTCGGCCACCTCCGGGCTCTGCCGGCGCAGCACCGCGCGGATCCGCGCGACCAGCTCCCGGGGAGAGTACGGCTTGGTGACGTAGTCGTCGGCGCCGATCTCCAGGCCGACCACCTTGTCGATCTCGCTGTCCCGCGCGGTGACCATGATGATCGGCACGGCCGAGCGCTGCCGGAGCTGCCGGCACACCTCGGTCCCGGACATCTCGGGCAACATCAGGTCGAGCAGCACGATGTCGGCGCCGGTTCGGTCGAACTCGGTGAGGGCATCGGTACCGGTCGCGGCGACCGAAACCTCGAAGCCCTCCTTACGGAGCATGTACGACAGGGCGTCGGAGAACGACTCCTCGTCCTCGACCACCAGAACGCGGCTCAACGGGGATTTCCTTTCCATTGCTGTCAGACCTGCCGTAGCTCGGCCGGACCGGCCTCGATCCCAACCGGCGGCAGTGTCGCCAGCAGGTCGTCAGGTGGACTGGCGGGCAACCGTAGGGTGAACGTCGATCCACCCCCAAGAGTGCTCGACACCTCCACCCGACCGCCATGGTTGCTCGCGATGTGTTTCACGATGGCCAGGCCGAGCCCGGTGCCACCTGTCGAACGCGAGCGGGCCTGGTCGGCCCGGTAGAACCGCTCGAAGATCCGGTCCACGTCCGTCGGGGCGATGCCGATGCCCTGGTCAGCGACCGCGACCTCGACATGTTCGCCGTCACCGCGGAGGGTGACCCGCACCGTGGTGTCCTCGCCCGAGTAGTTGATGGCGTTCTCCACCAGGTTCGCCACCGCCGTGGCGAGCTGACTGTCGCTGCCGTACGCGGTGAGACCGCGCTCGCCGTCGACAGTCACCTCGACCCCCCGGGCGGCAGCCGTCGTGCGGGTGCGGTCGACC
The DNA here is from genome assembly GCF_049841615.1 of Micromonospora sp. DT63. Taxonomy (NCBI): domain Bacteria; kingdom Bacillati; phylum Actinomycetota; class Actinomycetes; order Micromonosporales; family Micromonosporaceae; genus Micromonospora; species Micromonospora sp. DT63. Next base: position 786,842 of record NZ_JBNCKQ010000002.1, read on the forward strand.
ACCTCGGCGATCACCCAGTCGAGCGCGACGGGCTCCGGTGGCGGCTGCGGTTCGGCGCCCTGGAGCCGGGTCAGCTCCAGCAACTCCTGCACCAGCCGGCCCAGCCGGGTCGACTCGTGCTGGATCCGTTCGGCGAACCGGCGGGCGGCGACCAGATCCTCGGAGAGGTCGGGCACCGCGGCGTCGGCCGGCTCGGTGGCGTCCAGCAGCGCCTCGGCGAGCAGTTGGAGCGCGCCGATCGGGGTCTTGAGCTCGTGGCTCACGTTCGCCACGAAGTCACGTCGGACCCGGGTCAGCCGGTGCGACTCGGTCACGTCGACCGCCTCCACGGCGATGAAGCCGTTCCCGAGGCCCATGGCCCGCAGGTGCACGCCCAGCGGGTTCTCCCCCGCGCTGTCGCGACCCCGCGGCAGGTCCAGCTCGATCTCGCGCCGCACGCCGGTGCGCCGCACCTGGCCGGCGAGCGTACGGATCAACGGGTGCGCGGCGATCGAGCCCGGGGTGCTGCCGGTACGCAGCAGACCCATCGCACGGGCGGCCGGGTTGATCAGCACGGGGACGTCGTCGTCGTCCAGTACCACGACACCGGCCCGGAGCGAATCGATCGTCCGGCGGCCGAGCCCGGCCTGCTGCTCGTCGGCTATCGCGGGCCTCCCCCTGCTCCAGCGGGAGCTCGCGCTGCCCGTCGACGTGGAGCGACCGCGCGCCGGCAGGAACCGGGGCAGCAGGAGGCCGACGACCAGTCCGGTCGCCAACGCCACGGCCACCACGACCGCCACCGCCCACTCCACCCGGCGATCGTAGGGTCATTGTTAACCTGGCTACCACACAGAACGGGACGAACCACCCGCACTTCGGAAAGTGTTCACCCCCACGTCTGGCGTCGTTCACCGTCGTTCATCCGGGATCCGTTCAGCCGCCCTACCGTTGGCGTCGCACCTGCTCAACCCCTGCGCCGGCACCCGCCGGCGGCGACCGACCACAGGACGTGATGATGCGCGACGAGTTCCGGGCCGACCTCCAGATCGTCAGCCAACTGCTGGTGGACATGGCGGAGGGCGTCCGCGCTGCCATGCGCCAGGCCACCCGGGCCCTGCTCACCGCCGACCGGCAGGCCGCCGAGACGGTCATCGAGCGGGACGCCGAGATCGACGACCTCTACCGGCACGTCGAGGAGCGGGTGTGTGACCTGCTCGCCCGGCAGGCGCCGGTCGCCTCCGACCTGCGTGCCATGATCACCGCGCTGCACGTGGCGGCCGACCTGGAGCGGATGGGCGACCTGGCCGACCACGTGGCGAAGACGGCGCTGCGGCGGCACCCCTCGCCCGCCGTACCTGCCGAGCTGCGGTCGATCTTCACCGAGATGGCCGACATCGCCGACCGGATGGCGGTGAAGATCGGTTCGGTGCTGGCCAAGCCCGACGTCGACCTGGCCGGCGAGTTGGACCGGGACGACGACGCCATGGACGAGCTGCACAAGAGCCTGTTCTCGGTGCTGCTCGGCGACGACTGGCCGTACGGGGTGGAGACCGCCATCGACGCCACCCTGCTGGGCCGCTTCTACGAGCGTTTCGCCGACCACGCGGTGAACGCCGGCGAGCACGTGATCTACCTGATCACGGGGGAGAACAGCCCGGCCGCCAGCTGACGTACACGAAAAGGGGCCCCCGCACCGCGCGGGGGCCCCTTTTCCTGTGCTCAGCGGCCCTGGTTGGCGACCGCGGCGGCGGCTTCCTTCGCTGCCGTCGGGTCGAGGTAGGTGCCGCCCAGGGTGAGCGGGCGCAGCTGCGGGTCGAGGTCGTAGCGCAGCGGGATGCCGGTCGGGATGTTCAGCTTGGCGATCGCCTCGTCGGAGATCTGGTCGAGGTGCTTGACCAGGGCGCGCAGCGAGTTGCCGTGCGCCGCCACCAGCACCGTCCGGCCGGCCAGGATGTCCGGCACGATCGAGTCGTACCAGTAGGGCAGCATCCGCTCGACGACGTCCTTGAGGCACTCGGTACGCGGCATCAGCTCGGTCGGCAGCAGCGCGTAGCGCGGGTCGCCCACCTGCGACCACTCGTCGTCGTCCGCGATCGGCGGCGGCGGCGTGTCGTACGAGCGGCGCCAGAGCATGAACTGCTCCTCGCCGTACTCGTCAAGGGTCTGCTTCTTGTTCTTGCCCTGTAGGGCGCCGTAGTGCCGCTCGTTGAGCCGCCACGACCGGCGCACCGCGATCCAGTGCCGGTCGGCGGCGTTCAGCGCCAACTCGGCGGTGCGGATCGCCCGGCGCATCACGCTGGTGTGCACGACGTCCGGCAGCAGGCTGTGCTCGCGCAGCAGCTCGCCGCCGCGCCGCGCCTCGCCCTCGCCCTTCTCGGTCAGGTCGACGTCCACCCAGCCGGTGAAGAGGTTCTTGGCGTTCCAGTCACTTTCGCCGTGCCGCAGCAGGACCAGCGTCCCGACGGTGGGCCCCTCGCTCGCAGTCATGCCGATCATCCTGCCTCAACCCCGTACCGGACACGCGGGCACCCGTCGTGACGACCACCACGTGAAAAAGCGGATGACCTGCGAATCCGGCCGCCACTAGGGTTGTAAGGCGCTGTAGTCACATCGGTCATTACTTGCAAGCGGGGGCACCACGTGCGGACGATGCGGAGCTGGTTCCGGGACACCACCGGCGGCCTGCCGGCCACCTTCTGGTACCTGTGGTCGGGCACCCTGATCAACCGGCTCGGCTCGTTCGTCCTCGTCTTCCTCGCCATCTACCTGACCCAGGAACGCGGCTTCTCCCCCTCCCAGGCCGGCCTGGTGCTCGGCCTGTGGGGTGTCGGCGGCGCGGTCGGCACCACCGCCGGCGGCACCCTGGCCGACCGGTGGGGTCGCCGACCGACGCTGCTCACCGCGCATGTCGGCGCGGCGGCCATGATGCTCGCCCTCGGGCTGGCCCGTGACCTCTGGGCGGTGGCGCTGGGTGCGCTGCTGCTGGGCATGTTCGCCGAGGCGGCCCGGCCGGCGTTCGGCGCCATGATGATCGACGTGGTGCCGGCCAAGGACCGCCTGCGCGCCTTCTCGCTCAACTACTGGGCCATCAACCTGGGCTTCGCCTGCGCCGCCATCCTCGCCGGTCTCGCCGCTCAGGCCGACTACCTGCTGCTGTTCGTGGTCGACGCGGGCACGATGCTGATCACCGCGCTGATCATCTTCGTCCGGGTGCCGGAGACGCGCCACGGCGGATTCACCGTCGCGGCGACCACGGCCCCGCGCGGCGCGCTGCGCACCATCCTCAGCGACCGGGTCTACCTCGGCTTCGTGGCTCTGAACCTGTTCGCCGCGATGGTCTTCCTCCAGCACATCTCGATGCTGCCGATCGCCATGGGCGACTCCGGCCTGAGCCCGGCCACCTACGGCTCGGTGATCGCGCTCAACGGCCTGCTCATCGTCGTCGGCCAACTCTTCGTGCCCCGACTGATCCGGGGTCGGAACCGCTCGCAGGTGCTCGCCCTCGCCGCCGTGGTGATGGGTGTGGGGTTCGGGCTGACCGCGTTCGCCGGCAGCGCCTGGTTCTACGGGCTGACGGTGCTGATCTGGACGGTCGGCGAGATGCTGAACTCGCCCTCCAACTCCACGCTGATCGCCGAGCTCTCCCCGGCCGAGCTGCGCGGTCGCTACCAGGGCGTGTTCGGGCTCTCCTGGCAGATCGCCGGGGCGAGCGCGCCGATCCTCGGCGGCCTGGTGCGCGAGCACGTCGGCAACGCCGCGCTCTGGTTCGGCTGCGCCGTGATCGGCGTGCTGACGGCGGTGGCCCACCTCGCGTCCGGTCCCGCCCGGGAGCGGCGTGCCGTCGCGCTACGCCACGCCGCCGAAGCGTCCACGCCGGTCGGCACTCGCGCCGCAACGGCGCAGCCCGCCGAGGCGACAGCCTGAGCCCCGGCGTGACCGCTGAGGTGACAGCCTGAGCCCGGTGTGACCGCTGAGACGAACGGCTCATGATCAGGAAACCGACTGGCGCAACCCGGCCCGACTTCCTACCGTCCAGGAGAAACGGTTAAGAAACTGAACTGTCGGGAGGCCGGATGCACGCCCTGCGGCGCTGGTGGCACGACACCGCGGGCGGCCTACCCGCCACCTTCTGGTACCTCTGGGCGGGATTGCTGATCAACCGCGCCGGCGCGTTCGCCATGCTCTTCCTGTCGCTCTACCTCACCGACGCCCGGGGAGCCAGCGAATCGGTGGCCGGCACCGTGGTCGGGGCGTACGGGGCCGGCGGGGCGGCCGGCGCGCTGCTCGGCGGGGTACTGGCCGACCGGTGGGGTCGCCGGGCCACCCTGCTCGCCGCCCACCTGGCCACCGCCGCCCTGATGGTGGCACTGGCCTTCAGCCGGCCCCTGCTGCTGATCGCGGCGCTGTCTGCGCTGGTCGGCGTGGTGCACTCGATGCCCAGCCCCGCCTTCGTGGCGGCGATCGTCGACGTGGTGCCCGCGCAACGCCGCTCACGCGCGTTCAACCTCCAGTTCTGGGCGTTCAACCTGGGCATGGCCGTCGCGTCGCTGCTCGCCGGGGTGCTTGCCGAGGCGAGCTTCACCGCGCTGTTCCTGGTCGACGCCGCCGCCACGCTGACCGCTGCCGCCGTCATCGCCTGGAAGGTGCCGGAGACCCTGCGCCGGGCCGGCCCGGCCACGCCCCTCCCACCCGCTGACCAGCAGGGGGTCGGCCGCTCCCGTCGACAGGGGCTGCACACCGCGCTCACCGACCGGAACTTCCTGATCTTCGTCGGGCTCACCTTCGTGCTGGCCGTCCTCACCCTGCAGACGTCGACGATCATGCCGCTGGCGATGCGCGCCGACGGTCTGGGACCGTCCGCGTACGGGGTGGTGGTGGCACTCGGGGGCGCGCTGATCGTGCTGGGGCAACTGTTCGTGCCCCGACTGATCGACAGGCACCGCAAGGACGTCGTACTGGCCGTCTCCACGGCCCTGCTGGCGGTCGGCTTCGGCGTGCTCACCGTCGCCGACGGCCTTGGCGTCTACCTCGGCGCGGCGGTGGTCTGGACGGTCGGTTCGATGCTCGCCGCGCCGCCCAACGCGCAGATCAACGCGGACCTGGCACCACCGCAGCTGCGCGCGCGGTACCAGTCGGTCTTCTACCTGACGTTCCCGGCCGCGGCGTTCGTCGCACCCACACTGGGCGGGGTGAGCTTGCAGCACCTCGGCGACCGGCACTGGCTGATCGTGGGCGGGCTGGGCCTGCTGGCCGCGCTGGGGCACCTGCTGGCCGGGCCGCCCCGCGACCGGCACGTCGACACGTTGCGCCGGGCCGCCGACCGGGAGCCGGCGCCGCGCGGGGACCGCGTCCAGACCGGCTGACCGTCCGACGGCAAAGCGCCCACCATGACCCGAAGGTCACGGTGGGCGCTCGCCGGTGGGGCCGGCGGCGGCGGGCAACACTCACCCCCGTAAGCATCGCCCGCTCGCGCCGCCGGTCCAAACAGGTGGGCACCGTCCCCCAACGGTTGATCCACCCGTCCCCTCGCACCTCGCCTGGTGCGCGGATCTGATCGATCCGCCGCTCCCCCGAACGTTTCCAAGCGTGGCGCGGTGCAATAAAGCTAGTTCGGCCGGATTCTGGATTCAACCCAGATGGGCTGTCTCGCCGGTCACAACTGACGAGTATCCCCAGCTCGCGCCTCGGTCTCTGGCAACAGCCGGGTACCCGTCGGGCATTCCCGCAAACACCTCAGCCGTCCTCACGATCGGGTGACTCCGTCCGGAAGAAGTTGCTCTGCCGGCCGTCACGCATCTGCTCCTGATAGATCAGGTTGAGCCGGCGCAGATCGAACGTGTAGAACCAGTCATCCCAGGTGATCTCGCGAATCCGGCTACTTTCCCGGTATCCGGGGATGTTGAAGGTCAACACTCCGGCCCGACCGTCCCGCTCGGTGCCCGCGATGGTCGCCGGCTTCGCGCCGCGCTCCATCGCCCAACGTCGGATCACCTCGTGATTCGCGGTGATCAGGCTCCGCCCCGGCCGCTCCGGCCGGTCGGCCGTCGACGAGATCACCTGCGAGCTGCGGACCGACCGTCCGCTGCCCCGTCCGGTCCGGATCCCACCGGCCGTCGTGCCACCGGTCGACGGTCGGCTGGCCGTGGCCCGCTTCGCCGGCGCCGCCCGCTTCGCCGTGGCCCGCTTGGCCGGTGCCGCCCGCTTCGCCGGCGCGGCCTTCGCAGTGGCCCGCTTGGCGGCCGGTCGCGACGGCGCCTTCTTCGCGGGCGCCTTTCGCGCTGGCGCGGTACGCGCGGTCGTCGACGTCCTGCGTGCGGCGGTCGACCTGGCCGCTGTCGTCTTCTTCGCCGCGGCCGTCTTACGGGCCGCCGTCGACGTCCGTGCGCTGGTCGTCCGCTTCGCCGCGGTCGACCTGCTCGCGGCGCTGGTCCGCTTCGCAGCCGTCGTCTTCTTCGCGGCGCTCGTCCTCTTCGCCGCTGTCGTCTTCTTCGCCGCGGCCCGCTTCGCGGGAGCGCTCTTGTTCGCGGGCGCCGCCTTCGCGCGACTCGGTGCGGCCCGCGACGCCGACTTCTTCGTCGCGGCGGCCCGACCGGCCGACGCCCTGGTGCCGGCGGCCCGACCTGCCGGTCCGGTGCTGCGTCGTCCCGCCCCACCGGCGTCGGAACGCATCGAGCGCACCAACTGTTTCACCAGGTCAGGCTTGCGCAACGCGGAGATCCCAGAGACCCCGCGTTTGCGCAACTGCCCGCGGATGTCGTCCACCCGCATCCGGGAGATCTCCGACTCGGAGACCCCGGGAGTAGCCGGGCTCTGGTTGCCGGCCTGCCGTTTGGTCCTGGTCGCAGTCCCGCCGCGACCTGAGCTGTTCCGCTGAGCCATGAAACGCTCCGCTCCTCGACACTCCGTCATCGGCGCGCGGGGGTCCCTCTGCCGCACCGCGCGGTGCGGCATACCCGTCAGGAGCAGTCCGAACCTCCAGCGACGAACCGGCTCGAACCGAAGCGGTCAGACCACAGCGCAGGCCGACGCGCCGCGCATCGGCGGCGCCGCCGCGTCATGATCGCGTTGGACCCGCGCCATGATCGCGCTGGATCCAGGATCGAGTGGCATCGGTGCATGAGCGAGGCCACTACTTCCCCGCTCGAGCGTGATCATGGTTCTGCGATGCGCTCGCAGGCCAGGCGTGGACGGGCCGGCGGCCGTCAGACGGGGTCGGTGTCGGGCCCCGCGCCGGACGGCTCGAAGAGGTGGGCGAAGGCGGCGAGGTTCGCTGTCGACTCGCCGCGCTTGACCCGCCACTCGTACTCGCGCCGGATCGAGCTGCCGAAGCCGATCTCCAGCATGATGTCGAAGGACTCGTCGGAGTAGGTCAGCACCGAACCGAGCAGCCGGTCCAGCTCGTCCGCGTCCACACCGGCCGGGTTGACCCGCCCGGTCAGGTACACGTCTCCGACCGCGTCGGTGGAGAACGAGACCCCGTACATCCGGGCGTTGCGCTGCAACAGCCAGGCCCACAGCTCCTCGCGCCGCTCGTCGGGCTGGCGCATCACGAACGCCTCGATCCGCAGCGCGTGCTCACCGATGATCAGGTTGCAGATCGTCTTGAGCTTGTGGCTGCCCGGCAGGGTGACCGCGTACGAGCCGGGGCCGGTCGACTCCCAGGCCAGCTCACGTTCGGCACAGACCGACTCGATCAGGGTCGCAAGATCGCTCTTCGGGCTCACCGGACCCACTCTACGACCGACCCGGCCCACGCACCCGCTGACGACCGGCCCACGGTCACCACCGCCACAGTCGGCGCAGCATCACCACCCGCCCGAGCGGCCCTCGGTCACACACCGGCCCGACCGACGCGTGCGTCACCACCGGCAGGGGGGGCGCGAGTCACTACCGGCACGGTCGGCGCGCGGGTCACCACCGGAGCGGTCGGGGCGGCGTCACCAGGAGCAGGAGAGGGCTGGGCCTCCGGCCAGGTCGGCGGCGAGGCGGGCCCGGCGGGCGGCGATCGCCTCGCCGTAGACGTCGAGCAGGCCCGAGACCGTGCGGTCCCAGGAGAAGTGCCGGGCGTGCTGCGCGGCGCCGCGGGACAACCTGGCCCGCAGGGCACGGTCCGGCAGGAGGCGGCCCAGGGCGCGGGCCCAGTCCACCGGGTCGTGCCCGTCGATGAGCACCCCACTGGCGTGGTCGCGCACGGCCGTGACCAACCCGCCGACGGCGGCGGCCAGCACCGGCGTACCGCAGGCCTGCGCCTCCAGGGCGACGAGCCCGAAGGATTCGTTGTGCGACGGCACCGCGACCAGATCGGCGGCCCGGTACAGGGCCGGCAGGTCGTCGCCGGTGCGCGGCGGCAGGAAACGGACCCGGTCGGCGACTCCGAGCGTCGCGGCCAACTCGATCAGGGCGGTCGGCCGGTCCAGCCCACTGCCGCTGGGCCCGCCGCAGATCACCACTGTCACCTCGTCGGCCAGGACCGGATCACGCTGACGCAATGCGGCGATCGCGCGGATGAGCACGTCCGGCGCCTTGAGTGGTTGGATCCGACCGACGAAGGCCACCACGTACCCGTCGACCGGCAGACCCAGCCGGCGGCGGGCGGCGCGGGCGGCCACGAACCGGTCGCCCGACGCGGGCCGGAACCGGGCCAGGTCGACGCCCGGCTGTACGACGGAAACCTGGTCGGGGGCGGCGTCGTACCGCTCGACGAGGTCGCGGGCCTCCACCCTGGTGTTGGCGACCAGCCGGTCGGCCTCGGCGACGACCTGCTCCTCGCCGATCACCCGAGCCTTCGGTTCCGGTCGGTCGTCGGCGGCGAGCTGGGCGTTCTTGACCTTCGCCAGGGTGTGCGCGGTGTGCACGAGCGGCACTCCCCAGCGCTCCTTGGCCAGCCAACCGACCTGCCCCGACAACCAGTAGTGGGAGTGGATCAGGTCGTAGTGCCCGGGTGGGCGGGACGCCTCGGCACGCAGCACCCCGGCGGTGAAGGCGCAGAGCTGGCCGGGCAGCTCCTCCTTGGTCAGCCCTTCCAGGGGACCGGAGGTGATGTGCCGGACCTGCACGCCGGGGGCCATCTCGACCACCGGGGGGAGATCACCCGAGGTGGCCCGGGTGAAGATCTCCACCTCGACGTCGGCCTCGGCGAGCCGCCGGGCGACCTCCAGGATGTAGACGTTCATCCCGCCGGCGTCGCCCGTGCCGGGCTGGTGCAGCGGAGAGGTGTGCACCGACAGGGTGGCGATGCGGCGGGGCCGGGGCCACGGTCGGGCACCTCGCTGACGACCGACACCGGTGTGCAGTTCCGCCACGTCCGCTCCTTCAGTCACGGTTAATGCCGTCTCGCACGACCGGCGCTTCTCGGTCAACCTGTACGCCGGATGTCATCTTCCCCATCGGGCTACGGAAATGCGTCGGCGCGGCCGGCCGGGGTGACGGACCTCATCAACCGGCGGCCCGCGCGACGGAGCCCCGTGCCCGATCGCAGGGCTTCGGACGACCGGGGCGACAATGACGAGATGACCTCTGTCGCCATCGTCACCGGAGCGTCCAGCGGGATCGGAGCAGCCACCGCCCGCCGGCTCGCCGCCGAGGGTTTCCACGTGCTCGCCGCCGCCCGCCGCGCCGAACGGCTCGCCGGCCTGGTCGCCGAGATCACCGCCGCCGGCGGGCAGGCCACCGCGGTGACCTGCGACGTCACCTCGGACGAGTCGGTGGCCGGGTTGGCCGAGGCCGCCGCCGGTGCGCCCGGGCCGGTCACCCTCCTGGTGAACAACGCAGGCGGAGCGCGCGGGCTGGACCCGGTGGAGTCCGGCTCGGTAGCCGACTGGCAGTGGATGTACGACGTGAACGTGCTCGGCACCCTGCGGGTCACCCAGGCGCTGCTGCCGGCGCTGGAGGCGTCCGGTTCCGGCACCATCGTGGTGGTCTCCTCCACCGCCGGCCTGACCGTGTACGAGGGCGGCGGCGGCTACACCGCGGCGAAGCACGCGCAGACCGCCATCGCCGGCACGCTCCGCCTGGAGCTGTGCGGCAGGCCGCTGCGGGTCATCGAGATCGACCCCGGAATGGTGAAGACCGAGGAGTTCGGGCTGGTCCGCTTCGAGGGCGACGCCGATCGGGCGGCCGCCGTCTACGCCGGGGTGCCGGGGCCGCTGGTCGCCGAGGACGTCGCCGACTGCATCGCCTGGTGCGCCACCCGCCCCGAACACGTCAACATCGACCGACTGGTGGTCCGGCCGCGGGCGCAGGCGGCGCAGCACAAGGTGCACCGGGTCTCCTGAGTCGGGGACCGGACCCATGAGCGGGGCTCCACGACGCCGGCCGCTCGGCGTGGTCACCCGGGGCACGACCAACCCGAACCGGCTGCGCCGGGTGGACAACTGGATCGTCGCTACCTGCGCCGACCGGCTGCGGGCGGCGGTCGATCCGCTGGTGGTGGACCTCGGGTACGGCGCCACGCCGGTGACCGCCGTGGAGTTGCGGGCCCGGCTGGCCGCCGGGGTCCGTCGGGACGTACGCCTGGTCGGGCTGGAGATCGACCCGGCGCGGGTGGCCGCCGCGACCCCGGCCGCCGACCCGCCGGGCCTGACCTTCGCCCGGGGTGGTTTCGAGTTGGCCGGGCTCCGGCCGGTGCTGGTCCGCGCGTTCAACGTCCTGCGCCAGTACGACGAGAGCGAGGTGGCCGACGCCTGGCGCACGATGACCGCAGCGCTCGCTCCGGGTGGGGCGCTCGTCGAGGGCACCTGCGACGAGCTGGGCCGGCTGGCGAGCTGGCTGCTGGTCGACGCGGACGGGCCGCGGACGTTGACCCTGGCCGCGAAGCTCACCACGCTGGGGAGTCCCGCCGAGTTGGCCGAGCGGCTGCCCAAGGCGCTGATCCACCGCAACGTCCCGGGTGAGGCGGTGCACGACCTGATCCGGGCCCTGGACGACGCCTGGCAGGCCGCAGCCCCGTACGCCACCTTCGGCCCCCGCCAGCGCTGGTTGCGGGCCGTGGGCAGGCTGCGGGACGACGGCTGGCCCGTGCGCGACGGCCCGCACCGCTGGCGGCACGGCGAGCTGACCCTCTCCTGGCCCCTCCCGCGCACGCACCCCTGACCCCGCGATCTTGCACTTTCGGTCGCCGTTTTGCCCGATTACATCCGTTATGCCACGACAGAAACTGCAAGATCGCGGAGCGGTGTGGGGGGTGGGGGGTTACAGGGCGCAGTTGATCAGGACCGGCTCGGGGTGCAGGGTTACGCCGAGGCGGTTGTGCACGGTGTCGCGGATGGTGCCGGCGAGAGCCAGCAGGTCGCTGGTCCTGGCGGTGCCGCTGCGGTTGGTCAGGGCCAGGGTGTGCTTGCTGGAGATGGCCACCCCACCCTCGCCGGGGTGGCCCTTGGTGAAGCCGGCCTTGTCGATCAGCCAGGCCGCGCTCACCTTGACCAGGCCGTCCGCCCCGGGCCAGGACGGGGGCTCGCCCAGGTCGGTGGAGCGTTCCAGGAGCTGCTCGTACGTCGCCCGGTCGAGCACCGGGTTGGTGAAGAAGGAGCCGACCGAGCGGGTGTCGGGATCGGCGGCGTCGAGCACCATGCCCTTGCCCGCGCGCAGCCGCAGCACCGCAGCCCGCGCGTCGGCCAGTGGCACCCGCTCGCCCACCTCGACTCCGAGCGCCCGGGCCAGCTCGGCGTAGCGCACCGGGCCGGACAGCGGCGAGCGGGTGAGCCGGAAGTCGACCGAGAGCACCACCCAGCGGTCCTGGTACTTGAAGATGCTGCCCCGGTAGGCGAACCCGCATTCGGCCGCGGGGACGACCCGACGGGTGCCGTCGAGCCGGTCGTACACCTCGACGCCGGTGATCGTCTCGGCGACCTCCTGGCCGTACGCGCCGACGTTCTGGATCGGGGTGGCGCCGGTGGAGCCGGGGATGCCGGAGAGGCACTCCAGGCCGGCCCAGCCGTTTCCGATGGTCGCGGCGACCAGGTCGTCCCACGGCTCGCCGGCCTCGACGCGTACGGTGACCGACCCGGCATCTTCGGTGAGGACCCGCAGGCCACCCGAGCGCACCAGCACGACAGTGCCGGGGAAGCCGGCGTCGCCGATCACCACGTTGCTGCCGCCGGCCAGGACGAGGATCGGCTCGTCCGCGACCTGGACCGCCTGGATGATCTCGTCGGCGCTGGTCGCGGCCACGATCCGCCCGGCCGGCCCGCCCATCCGTAGCGTGGTGTAGCCGGCCAGTGGACCCGGAATGGCACGATCGACTTCGGTTGTCGGCTGGGCGGAGGCGTCTGACACGTCTTTCACCTTAGGCTGATGGGCAGCCGTGGCACCCACTGGTGGTCCGGCACCCCCGGGAGGATGGCGATGAGCAGATTGCAGGGCAGCAAGGACTTCTGGATCGGGGCACTGCGGGCCGAGGGCCCAGCGTTCGCCGCGGCGGTCGCCGAGGCGCCGCCCGAGACACCCGTGCTGTCCTGTCCGGGCTGGACAGTCAATGATCTCACCCTGCACCTCGCGGGCATCTACCACTGGGTTTATTCCTTCGCCGGCTCCGGAAAGAACGAGGTGCCGGCCCGCCGGGACACGTCCGTGGCGCCGCCCTCCGGGCTGAGCGCGCTCCAGCTCTGGCAGCAGGGGTACGACCAGCTGATGACCCTCTTCGACGGGCTCGACCCGGAGGCGCCGGCGTGGAACTGGGCGCCGCAGCCGAAGAAGGCCGGCTTCTGGCCGCGCCGGATGGCGCACGAGACGGCGGTGCACCGCTGGGACGCCCAGCTCGCCATCGCCGCCGGTGAACCGGTCGAGGCCAAGCTCGCCGCCGACGGGGTGAGCGAGGTGCTGGACACCTGGTTGCCGGCCGGTCGGCGGCAGGTGAAGGGCGACTGGCACGGGGTGGTGCAGCTCGCGGCGACGGACGCGGATCAGGAGTGGTATCTGCGGTTGCGCGGCGAGGGGGTGGCGCTGCTCGACACGGCGACCATCTTCGACCACGACGATCACCACGCCCGCGCGCAAGTCAGCGGCACCGCGAGCGATCTGCTGCTGGCGCTCTGGGGGCGGGTGAGCTTCGAGACCCTCGACGTCACGGGTGACCGTGTGCTGCTCGACGGCCTGCGTACCGGCTGATCTGACACCGGGCGCGGCCCGGTCCACGTTGACGAGGGCGTCACCCCGACGGGGGTGACGCCCTCGTCGTGCGTCGGGTGTCGCCGACAGATTCGAGAGAGCGCTCTCTTGACAGTGCCCGGAGAACCCTCCACCCTGACGTGAGAGCGCTCTCTTGGCCTTCTGCCACCACCTGACCACCTTGAGAGAGGTCCATATCCGATGGCTGTCCTTCCGCGCCGCCGCCTCGCCGCGGTGGCCCTCGCCGCCACGACCGCCCTGCTCGTCACCGCCGGCTGCGGCGGCGGCGACGACGCCGAGGCGGACGGGCCGATCACGCTGACCGTCGACGTCTTCGGCCAGTTCGGCTACGACCAGCTCTACCAGGAGTACATGGCCGCGCACCCCGACGTGAAGATCGTCGAACGGGGCACCGGCAGCAACCTCGACGAGTACTCGCCGAAGTTGACCCAGTGGCTCGCCGCCGGCCGGGGCGCCGGTGACATCGTGGCCATCGAGGAGGGCCTGCTCGTCGAGTACAAGGCCAACCCCGGCAACTTCGTCAACCTGCTGGACCACGGCGCCGCCGACCTCAAGGGCAACTTCCTCGAATGGAAGTGGAACGCCGGCCTGACCCCCGACGGCAAGCAGCTCATCGGCCTCGGCACCGACGTCGGCGGCATCGCCATGTGCTACCGCAAGGACCTCTTCGAGAAGGCCGGGCTGCCCACCGAACGGGACGCGGTCTCGAAGCTCTGGCCGACCTGGCAGGACTACATCGCCACCGGCGAGAAGTTCGTCGCGGCCAAGACCGGCGCGTCCTTCCTCGACGCGGCCACCAACACGTTCAACACGATCCTCCTGCAGACCGCCGGCAACACCACCGGCTACAGCTACTACGACACCAACGGCAACGTCGTCGTCGACAGCAACCCGGCCGTACGGCAGTCCTGGGACACCACCATGGACATCATCGACTCGGGACTCTCCGGCAAGTACGGCTCGTGGTCCGAGGAGTGGGTGTCCGCCTTCAAGCAGACGAAGTTCGCCACCATCGCCTGCCCCGCCTGGATGACCGGTGTCATCGAGCAGAACTCCGGCCCGGCCGCCAAGGGCAAGTGGGACATCGCCCGGGTGCCCGGCAACGGCGGCAACTGGGGCGGGTCGCACCTCGCCGTGCCGAAGCAGAGCAAGCACCAGGCCGAGGCGATCGAGCTGGCCAAGTTCCTGACCAGCGCCAAGGGCCAGATCGGCGCGTTCAAGGCCAAGGGTCCGCTGCCGTCCTCGCCGCAGGCGCTCGACGACCCGGCGATCGCCGGCTCGACAAACGCGTACTTCTCCGGAGCGCCCGTCGGAACGATCTTCGGCACCGGCGCGAAGAGCCTCAAGCCGGTCTACATGGGCCCCAAGAACCAGGCCGTCCGCACCGAGGTGGAGAACGCCGTACGGACCGTGGAGCTGGGCCAGCGCAGCCCGACGCAGGGCTGGACGGACGCGGTGACCAACGCGAAGAAGGCCGCCGCCAAGTAGCCCGAGCCAGCGTGCGGGCGGGCTCCTGGGGAACCGGGGTCCCGCCCGCGCGACGGAAAGGAGTCCTGAGGGCATGACCGTCCAGCTCGACGCCCGCCCCCCGGTCGCACCGACTGCCGGGCAACCCCGCCGATCCTCGGGTCGGCTCAGCCGGCTCGACACCCGCTTCTCGCCGTACCTCTTCATCGCCCCGTTCTTTTTGATCTTCGGAGTCTTCGGGGCGTACCCGCTGGCGTACACCTTCTGGGTCTCGCTGCACGACTGGGACCTGCTCGGCACCGACCACCCGTTCGTCGGCGCGGAGAACTACACCCGGCTGCTGGCTGACGCCGACTTCTGGCACGCGCTGGTCAACACGATGGGCATCTTCGTCATCTCCACGGTGCCGCAGCTGCTCGCCGCGCTCTGGCTGGCCAACCTCCTGAATCGGGGGCTGCGGGCGCGTACGGGCTGGCGGATGGCGGTGCTCGTTCCCAACGTCACCTCCACCGCCGCCGTGGCGATCGTCTTCGGGGTGCTCTTCGGCCGCGAGTTCGGCATGATCAACTGGCTGCTCGACCTGGTCGGGATGGACGCGATCGACTGGAAGTCCAATCGGATCGCCTCCTGGGTGGCCATCTCCGCCATGGTCGACTGGCGGTGGACCGGCTACAACGCGCTGATCCTCCTGGCCGCGATGCAGGCCATCCCCCGCGACCTGTACGAGGCGGCGGCGATCGACGGCGCGAGCCGCGCCCGGCAGTTCTGGTCGGTCACCGTGCCACTGCTCAAACCGACGATCATCTTCTGCACGATCATCGCCACCATCGGCGGACTGCAGCTCTTCACCGAACCCCGGATGTTCAACTCCGGCACCAACCCGATCCGCGGCGGACCGCTGCGCGAGTCGCAGACCCTGACCATGTACATGTTCGAGAACGCCTTCGCCCCGCACTACAACTTCGGGTACGGCTCGGCCGTGGCCTGGCTGCTCTT
Organism: Micromonospora sp. DT63; assembly: GCF_049841615.1. Lineage (NCBI taxonomy): Bacteria > Bacillati > Actinomycetota > Actinomycetes > Micromonosporales > Micromonosporaceae > Micromonospora > Micromonospora sp. DT63. The sequence continues at coordinate 802,409 of NZ_JBNCKQ010000002.1, forward strand.
CGCGCTCATCGCGATCGTCGCGGCGGTCAACGTGCTGATCCTGCGCCGACTCGGCGGCGGGGCCGGCCCTCGAAAAGGAGCAACCCGATGAGCCGGCTCTGGCGGGCGAGCCCGCTCACCTACCTGGCCCTGATGTTCGCCGCCATCCTGTCGATCTTCCCGATCTGGTGGATGTTCGTCATCGCCAGTCGCAGCAACGACGCGATGGGCCAACTGCCACCCCCGGTCACACCCGGCGGCAACCTGGGCGCCAACATCGCCCGCCTGTTCGACAACACCGACGCGTACTTCCTGACCGGGCTGATCAACTCGACGATCGTGGCCACCACGGTCACCGTCTCGGTCGTGTTCTTCTCCAGCCTGGCCGGGTTCGCCTTCGCGAAGCTGCGCTTCCGGGGGCGCAACGCGCTGCTGTTGGTGATCATCGCGACGATGATGGTGCCGACGCAGCTCGGCGTGATCCCGCTCTACCTCCTCATGACCAAGCTGCAGTGGAACGACAGGCTGCCCGCGGTGATCGTCCCGGTGCTGGTCACCGGCTTCGGGGTGTTCATGATGCGGCAGTACGCCGGCCAGGCCATCAGCGACGAGCTGATCGAGGCCGCCCGGATGGACGGCTGCGGCACCCCGCGGATCTGGTGGCACGTGGTGCTGCCGGCGCTGCGCCCGGCGGCCGCCGTGCTCGGCCTGCTCACGTTCATGACCACCTGGAACGACTTCCTGTGGCCGTACGCTGTGCTGAACGACCCGGCGAACCCGACCGTTCAGCTCTCCCTGCGAGCGCTGTCCGACGGGTATTACCAGGACATGTCGCAGGTGTTCACCGGGACGGCCATCGCGACGCTGCCCCTGTTGCTGGTCTTCGTGCTGTTTGGCCGCCAGATCATCGGCGGGATCATGGAAGGTGCGGTCAAGGCATGAGTGAACTCCGGTTTCCCGAGCACTTCCTCTGGGGTGCGGCCACCGCCGCGTACCAGATCGAGGGCGCGGCCCGCGACGACGGTCGCGGCCCGTCCATCTGGGACACCTTCTGCCGTACGCCAGGCAAGGTGTACCAGGGCCACACCGGTGACGTCGCCTGCGACCACTACCACCGGTACGCCGACGACGTCGCGCTGATGGCCGAGCTGGGCCTGCGGGCGTACCGGTTCTCGGTCGCCTGGCCCCGGATCCAGCCCGACGGCAGCGGCCCGGTCAACCCGCGCGGGCTTGACTTCTACGACCGGCTCACCGACACACTGCTCGACCGGGGCATCGACCCGATCGTCACCCTCTACCACTGGGACCTGCCGCAGAGCCTCGGCGACCGGGGCGGCTGGACCAACCGGGAGACCGCCGAGCACTTCGCCACGTACGCCACTGCCGTGTACGCCCGCCTCGGCGACCGGATCGACGTCTGGACCACGCTCAACGAGCCGTGGTGCTCGGCCTACCTCGGTTACGGCAACGGGGTGCACGCGCCGGGCGAGCAGGACGGGGCGGCGGCCTTCACCGCCGTACACCATCTGCTGCTCGGGCACGGCCTGGCGGCGCGGGCGCTGCGGGCGGCAGGCGCGCGCAGCGTCGGCATCACCGTCAACCCGGCCGATGTACGCCCGGCGGACCCGCAGAGCGCGGCCGATGCCGCAGCCGTCCGCCTGGTCGACGGCCTGCACAACCGGATCTTCCTGGACCCGCTGCTGGCCGGCGGCTATCCCGACGACGTACGCGAGCACATGGCCCGCATCGTCGAGCCGACGTTCATCCGCGACGGCGACGAGAAGCTGATCGCCGCCCCGATCGACCTGCTCGGCATCAACTACTACGCGCCCACCTACGTCGCCGGCCGCCCCGACGGCGACGGCGACGGCGCCTACCCGGGCACCGAGGGCGCCGTGCACTTCCTGCCGCCGGCCGGGCCGCTCACCGACATGGGCTGGATGATCGAGCCGTCCGGGCTGACCCGGTTGTTGGAGCGGATCGCCACCGACTATCCCGGTGTGCCGCTGTTGATCACTGAGAACGGCGCGGCGTTCCCCGACAAGGCGGGCAGCGACTCGCCGGCCGGTCCGGGCCAGGTGATCGACAACGACCGGATCGCCTACCTCGACGGGCACCTGCGGGCGGCGCACGAGGCGATCTCCCGGGGCGTTGATCTGCGCGGGTATCTCGTATGGTCATTCCTGGACAACTTCGAGTGGGCGGAGGGTTACCGCAAGCGGTTCGGGATCGTGCACGTCGACTACCTGACCCAGCGGCGCACACCGAAGGCCAGCGCCCGGTGGTACCAGGAGGTGATCTCCCGGAACGGGCTGTGACGAGCGGGGGAAAGTCGCGATGACCACGGCTCAGCGGCCGACGCTCGAGGCGGTGGCGGCACGGGCCGGGGTGTCCCGGGCCACCGTCTCGCGGGTCGTCAACGGCTCCACCACAGTCGCCGAACCCATCCGGGAGGCCGTCAACCGGGCGGTCGCCGAGCTGGGGTACGTGCCCAACCTGGCCGCCCGCAGCCTGGTCACCCAGCGGACCGACTCGATCGCCCTGGTCATGCCGGAGGCGGCCACCCGGGTCTTCTCCGACGACCAGGTCTTTCCCGGCATCATCCGGGGCGTCAGTCAGGAGTTGGAGGCCGCCGACAAGCAGCTGGTGCTGATGCTGGCCGGCTCACCGGCCGGGCACCAGCGGGTCGAGCGGTACACCACAGGTCGCCACGTGGACGGGGTGCTCTTCGCCTCGCTGCACGGCGCCGATCCGCTGCCGGGCACGCTGGCCCGCCTCGGCATCCCCGTGGTGGTCAGCGGCCGGCCGCTCGGCGACGTGCCCGTGCCGTACGTCGACGTGGACCACGTCGGCGGCGTCACCACCGCCGTCCGACACATGATCGACGGCGGTCGCCGGCGGATCGCCACCATCGCCGGTCCGCAGGACATGGTCGCCGGGATCGAACGGCTGATCGGCTACCGGGAGACGGTGGCCGCCGCCGGGCTGCCCGAGCTGATCGCCGTCGGCGACTTCACCCGCGAGTCCGGTGCGGCGGCGATGGACCGCCTGCTCACCGACCATCCCGACCTGGACGGGGTGTTCGCCGCCTCGGACCTGATGGCACATGCGGCCCTGCGCACGCTGCGTGCGGCCGGCCGGCGGGTGCCGGAGGACGTGGCGGTGATCGGCTTCGACGACATCGAAACCGCCGCCTACACGGAACCGCCGCTGACCACCGTCCGGCAACCGATCGTGGAACTCGGCCGGCGGATGACCCAGCAACTGCTCCGCCTCGCCGCCGGCGAGGAGATCGAGCAGTCGCTGATGCTGCCGACCGAGCTGATCGTCCGCGCCTCGGCCTGACGGGGCTGCTGCCCGCTTCAAGATCCGCACAACGTCTCTCCGGGCACAGGGGGCGCTTAATGCGTCGCTGTGGCGGGCGATCGTCGTTAGCCTCGCCGACATGCCGGATCCTGTCGCGCTGCTGCACGTCCCCGCCCTGTCCGACGTCGCCGAGTACGCGTACGCCGCCACCGTCGATCCGCCCGCCCGGCTGGTGTTCACCGCCGGCGCGTGCCCCTTGGACGCCGAGGGCCGTACCGTCGCGCCAGGTGACCACGCCGCGCAGGCCCGGCAGGTGCTGACGAACCTCTCCACCGCCCTGGACGCGGCCGGCGCACGGCTGACCGACGTCGTCAAGACCACCGTGTACGTGGCGTCGTCGCAGCAGAAGGACCTGGTGACCGTGTGGGAGGTGGTCCGGGACTTCTTCGGCGACCACGACCCGCCCAGCACCCTGCTCGGGGTGGCCGTGCTCGGCTACACCGACCAGCTCGTCGAGGTCGAGGCCGTCGCCGCCGTACGGACGGGGGCCTGACATGCGTATCCGTGTGGCGCAGCCGGACGACGCCCCGGGCGTGGTGGCCCTGCGGGCGACCGTCCACCCGTACCTGGTGCGGGGGGTCGAGTCGACCCGCAAGATGATCGCCGAACCGCCGCCCGGGGAGGACTGGACGGCGTTCGTCGCCGAGGTGGACGGCCGCGTGGTGGGGTGGGTGTCCGCCGAACGCATCGGGACGACCTCGGCGGCGAACGTCGGTGGCATCAACCTGCTGCACGTGCACCCGGAGCACCGGCGGCGCGGCGTCGGGACGGCGTTGCTGACCGCCGCGACCGACTACCTGCGCCCGTTGGGTATCCGCCGGGTACGTGCCATGGCACAGCCGGACGCGCTGCCGTTCGCCCGTCACCACGGGTACGAGCCCAGTCGGGAGGTGCGCTATTCGGCGCTCGACCTGAATCCGGCGCCAGCGCTGCCCGAGCCGCCCCCGGGCGTACGGCTGCATCCGATCGCCGACCTGGACCCACACCTGCTGTACGTGGCGGACGTGGCCTCGGCGGTGGACGAACCGGGCGACGTGCCTGTCGACGCGAAGAGCTACGAGAGCTGGCAGTACGACGTGTGGGACAACCTCGGGCTGGACAAGACGTCCAGCACCGCCGTCGAGGTCGACGGTGCGGTGGTCGCGTTCAGCCTCGTGAAGCGCGACGGCGACCGGATGTGGTCGGACTACACCGGCTCCGTCCCCGCGTACCGGGGGCGTGGGCTGGCCCGGCTGGCCAAGGCGGCGGCGCTGCACCGGGCCGCCGCCAACGGCGTCCGGATCGCGTACACCTCGAACGACGAGGCCAACGCGCCGATGCTGGCGATCAACGCCCGACTGGGCTACCGGCCCGTGGGATCCCAGTGGTCCTGCCTGGCGGAGCTGACCTGACCAGCTCCGCCGGCAGCCTCAGCCGCTGTCGCGGTCGAGGTACGGGCTGAGGACCTCGCGGGCGAGGTTGGTCGCCTCGTCCAGGGCGAGCCCTCCCTCGATCATGCGACTCAGGGCGTAGACGATCGACTGCACCAGTTCGGCCACCCGGACCGGGTCCGAGGAGCCGTGGTCGGTGAGGGCGGCGCGCAGCGGGGCTTCCAGGCGGTCGTGCATGAGTCGGCTGGAGCTGGCGAGTGTCTCGCTGCTGCCGGCCGACGCCAGCGCGCGGGCCAGCGCGTGATCGCCGCGGGCAACCAGTTGCAGGTTGCTGTCCACGTACGCCTGGATCTTCTGGCCGGGGGTGCCGGCCGCGTCCATCTGCTTCTCGACGTAGGCCGACCAGCGGGGGAACGTCTCGGTGACGAGGGCGTCGAACATGTCGGCCCGGGACTTGAAGTACGAGTAGACGCTGGACCGGGCCAGACCGGCGTGCTGGGCTACCTCGGCCAGACCAGGGATCTGCTCGGGGTGTTTCGACAGCAGGGTGCGTGCCGCGTCGAGCAGCGCGGCGCGTTGGGACGCCCGGTGCTCGGCGACGGTCGCGGCCTGGATCTTCGGCACGCCGCCCCCCTCGTTCCGGACGGGCGTGGCCGGCCGGCCTCTGCGGCCGTGCCCCACCCGTCGTCGTGGTCAGCTGCTGGCCGCGAGCTTGCCGTCGACCATCTCGTAGACGGTGTCACAGTATTGCAGGACGTCGTGGTCGTGAGTGACCATGACCACCGCCACCGACCGCTGCCGGGCCTCGTGGGCCAGCAGCTGCACGATCTCGTGACTGCGTGCCCGGTCCAGCGCCGCCGTCGGTTCGTCGACCAGCAGCACGCTGGGCTCGGTGACCAGTGCCCGCGCGATCCCGACGCGCTGGCGTTCGCCGCCCGACAGCTGGTGGGGGCGCCGGCCGGCCTTGTCCGCCATACCGACGTCCGCGAGCAGTTCCAGCGGGTCCCGGCCGGACCGCTGGGACCGCGGCCCCAGCCGCAGGGGCAGCCGCAACTGGTCGGCGGCGGTCAACGCGGGCAGCAGGTTGCCCGACTGGAACACGAACCCCACATGCCGGCGGCGCAGCTCCGTCCGCGCACGGCGACTCGGAACTGTCATGTCCTGACCGGCCACGGTGACGGTCCCGTGGCCGGGCCGGGCCAGGCCGCCAGCGACGGCGAGCAGGCTGGACTTGCCCGCACCGGACGGACCCACGACCGCGGCGAGTTCACCGGGTCGCACCGTCAGGTCGACGTCGTCGAGCGCCTGCACGGTCTCGGCGGCGTTGCCGTGCCGCAGGGACACCGCACGCATCACCAACCCGAGCCGTCCGGGTGCGTCGTCGGCGGGTGTGGTCGAAGCGGTCGGAGCGGGACGGCTGCTCATCGGTTTCCTCCCAGAGCGGTGGCCGGGTCGACAGAGGTGATGCGGATGACCGCCGCGCCGGCTCCGATCAGGCCGAGGACGACGAGGCCGACCCCGGCCGCGGAGATGCTCGGCATGCTCAGAGCGAACGGGATACCGCTGCCGGTGATGAGGGCGCCGAGCGCGAGCCCGATGCCCACGCCGACGGCGACAGCAGCCGCCAGCAGCACGAGGGCCTGCGTCAGCGCGTCGCGCAACACCCAGCCGGTCGAGGCGCCCAGCGCCCGCAGGACGGCCACCTCGGGCTTGCGCTGGATCGCCCACACCGCGAAGAACGCTCCGGCGACCAGCGCCGAGATCGCGTACAGGAATCCCTGGATCAGTTGCAGCGTCGTCGTCTCGGCGGTGTATCCCGGCGAGGCGCCGTAGGACTCCTTCAGGGTCAGGCTCTCGGTGCCCGCCGCGGTGTCCCCGGCGGCCAGGTCGACGGACTTACCGTCGTCCGCGCGGACCGCCACGGCAGTGATCTCCGTTGCGGCGCGCTGCGGCAGCGCCGCGCCGGGGGCGGTGCCGGACTTGATGGCCTGCCACGCGGCCAGCGGCACGTACGCCACGTCCACGTGCCCGAAGGTGTCCTGCTGCTCGGTGACGCCGACGACCCGCAGCCGCGTGCCGAGCCGGTCGATGGTGACCGTGTCGCCCATCCGCAGGCCCGCGTCCAGCGCCGTGGGGCTGACCACGATCCCGTCCTCGGTTCCCAGTCGCTCACCCTGACTGACCGACGGCGACAGGAACGAGTCGGGCTGGACTCCGAACAGCGCCAGGTCGATCTCCGTTCCCCGGTCCGTACGCGTGTTCACCAGCGTGTTGCCGAAGGGTGCCGCATCCGCGACGCCCGGCTGGGCAGACCATTCGTCCACCGCCGACAGGTCCACCACGCTGCGGGAGAACGCCGAGTCACGCTGGACGTCGTGCGCGAAGGCGAATGAGGTGACCGGCAGGTTCTGCAGTCCGGACACCCCGTCGCGGACCAGCCCGACCGACAGGCCCGACAGCATCACCATCAGCACGGCGATCAGGGCGATCACCGCGCCCATCAGTGCGAAGCGCAGGCGGGCAAAGCTCAGCTCACGAATGGCGAGGAACATCAGCACCCGCCAACAGGGGTTATCGACATCATGTCGACATGTTACCAACATGATGTTGGCAAGATGGACGTGCGCAGGTGTCGCCCCCACCACACGCCATCCTGCGAAAACAGCCTGGGCGAGCTGACCGTGGACGCCAGCCAGGCCGCTAGTGATCAGGCGGGGAGACCCGCCTGCGTCGCGATCAGTCGGCTCGGCTGTCGCTGCGCGGGCGCGTCCACTCCAGGAACCGGGCGACGTACACCGCCGGGTCCGGTCGCAGGCCCAGCCTCAGCGCGTCGGCGAACGCCTCGCGCGCGAGCGTGGTCAACATGAGCAGCATCCCGACCCGATCGTCGCGCCAGCGAGCCAGCAGCGACAGCCGGGCCGCCGAACACGGCCAGTGGGCGCCGCACCGGGTACAGCGCCAGTGCGGCAGGCCCGCGTGATGCGACCGCGATCGGGGGCTCATCCGACGCACGCTGCCTGGCGGGCGTTCATCAACTGCACGCCCTCGCGCCGCACGTACAGCTCCCGCCCGGCGACCGCGTCACCCCGCGAGCCCAATTCGTACGCGTCGAGCCACACCCACCCGTCGTACGTGTCCCACTCCAACTCACGGATGACCCGCACGGTGATCGGACGCAGGAACTGCACGCTCGCGGTGGCCGACAGGCGTAGCAGGTCGCCGGCCCGGAACGTCGGTCCTGGTGCTGCGGCCATGCCTCCCCCTCCGGTGGACTAGGAGGGGCCGCCCCTGAGTGCTCGCCCACGGGACGGCCCCGGCCGACACCGCCGCCGGGCTACACCTCCACCAGCAGTGCCGCTCACCTGCCACCCTGCCGAGCGGAGCTGGACGGCTACACCCCGTAGATATACGTTCGGTAGACGTTAGGGACGTCCAGTGGGAGGCGACCATGAATCAGGCGCTACGGGCTGCACTGGCGGACTCGGGCGAGACTGTTGAGAGTCTTGCCGAGCAGGTGGGAGTAGATCCGAAGACGGTCACACGGTGGGTCACGCCGGGTAGAGTTCCCCATCCCCGCCATCGAGCGGCAGCGGCGAGTGTCCTGAAGGTTGAAGTGAGGGACATTTGGCCGGACGTTTTGAAGCGCCGTGAGCCGGCGTGGCTGCGGCCATGGGTCGAGACAGAGCTTCAGGCGACCGCTCTCCGCGCGTTCCAGGTATCGGTGATTCCCGGTCTGCTACAGACGCCGGAGTACGCAACTCTGGTCCTCAGCAGCGGGTTGTTGGACGCGGACGAGGTTGCGGGTTACGTGGAGACGCGGCTTCGCCGGCAGGCAGCCGTCCTTAACCGGCGGAAGCCTCCGCTGTTCATCGCGGTCATCGACGAGTGCGCGTTGCGCCGCGGGGAGCCCGACATCATGCACCCGCAGCTGGACCACCTGATCGAAATGGCGCAGCGGCCCAACACCTTCCTCCACGTGTTACCGCTTGACGCGGGCATGCACGCCGGACAGGCCGGACCGTTCGTCATTGCAACCACTGAGGATGGCGACGTGGGATATCTCGACGATCAGGCATCGGGCCGGCTGACCAATGAGACAGCCCCACTCTGGGCCATCTGGGATACGCTGCGCTCAGTGGCTCTTCCTCGCCGCCACACCATCGACTTTCTGAGGGCACGAACATGGCTGACCTGAACGACGCCGAGTGGCGTACCAGCACCCGCAGCAGCTCTAACGGCGGCGACTGCGTCGAGGTCGCCGACAACCTGCCGGGCGTCGTCCTCGTTCGGGACACCAAGGACCGCGACGGCGGCACGCTCCGGTTCGCCCCTCACACCTGGCAGGGCTTCGTCGACATGGTGAAGACCCCCGCCCTCTGAGCAGCAACGCCGACAAAGACCCTCGGGCGAGCCCGAGGGTCTTTGCACTATGCCTGGCGACCGCTGTGGCGAACTGTGGTCGCACCAGGAAACAACGAGATCTTGGACAGTTACCGTTCTGAGCGAACGGTAACTGTCCAAGATCTGCGCGGAACCAGCGGAACCAGCGCGACCGGCGCGACCGGCGCGACCGGCGCGACCGGCGCGACCGGCGCGACCGATGGTGGCGACGGGACCGGAAGCGCCGCGCGAAGCCTGTCGCGTGTCGAATCCTCGATCACGTGATGCTGACCAAATCCCTACGGTGACTCGCGACCGGTCAGGATCACGTGATCACGCTGCCGGCTACGCCGCCTCGAAGACCTCGCGGGCCGTCGCGTGCGTGTCGGCGCCGAAGAGCACCAGTCGGGCCTCGGTGACGGTTGCTGGGGAGGCCGAGCGCAGCACCGACAGCGCCTGGCGGACCGCGTCGTCGACCGGCCAGCCGTAGATACCGGCGGAGATCAGCGGAAACGCCACTGTGGACGCGCCCAGCTCGTCGGCGACCCGCAGGCTGTTCACGTAGCAGTCGCGCAGCAGTCCCGACCGGTCCTCGCCGGCCGAGAAGACCGGACCGACCGTGTGGATGACCCAGCGGGCCGGCAGGTTCCCGGCGGTGGTCGCCACCGCCTGCCCGGTGGGCAGCCCTCTGCCGTACTTGGCGGCGCGCAGCGCCCGGCACTCGGCCAGGATGGCTGGCCCGCCGCGTCGGTGGATGGCGCCGTCGACACCGCCGCCGCCGAGCAGGGACGAGTTCGCGGCGTTCACGACGGCGTCGACCCGCTGGGCGGTGATGTCCCCCTCGACCAGGGTGATCTCCACGTCAGCTCTCCTCGATCGACTGGCCGAGTGACCGGCGGGCCAGCAGGGTGGCACCGGCGACCGCGGCCGGCATGACCAGCACTGCGCCGAGCGGTATGAGGAAGCAGAGGAACACCGCCACCCCGAAGCCGAGCGCCATGGGCCGGTCCGCCTTGAGGATCGTCCGGCGTTGCGGCAGCCGCATGCCACGTCGGTAGAACGGCGCCCCGACCAGCTCGACGGCGAGGAACCAGCCACCCACCGCCGCCCCGATCACCGGCACGACAGTCTGGCCGACCACCGGGATGAAACCGGCGAAGAAGAGCGGGATGCCGACCAGCGCCGTGAGGGCCACCAGGCGTACCGAGTCGGCGAGGCTGCGGCGCAGCGACGACCAGAACGGCACGTCCACCGCGTCCGGAGTGCCGCCGAGCCGTTCCTCGACCCGCTCGGAGATCTTCTCGTAGAACGGATCGCCGATGACCAGGGTGACCGCCGTGAAGGCGAGGACACCGAGCAGGCCACCGAGCCCCAGGAAGGCCAGGCCGGCGATCACCCGGACCAGGCTGCGGCTGGTGCTCGACCAGTCGTCGGCGAACGGCGTGACAAGCGCGGCCAGGTCGTCCACGAAGTACACCAGGGTGGCGAGCAGGGCCACGAAGAGCGCACCGGAGATCAGCGCCGGCACGATGCCGAGCAGCATCAGCCCGGGGCTGCGGACATAGAGGCCCAGGCCGCGCAGGAGCAGCCTCACCCCGAGGAAGAAGCGTCCGACGACCCCGGTCACCGGGCTGGCGATTCTGCTGGCGTCCACGATCGAGCAGCCTAACCAGCCGTGTCCGAAACCGCCGGGCGGAGCGCTAGCAGCGATGCCACGCGTCCACATCAACCGATTGACGGACGGCGGCGATCCACCGGGATCGCCGGGGTCCGTCGCCGACCGGTCGATTCGCCGCCGGGCCAGCCCGACGACCCTTGAGGGGTACGAAGTCAGCGGCGGCGGAAGGCGGCACGATGCCGGTCATCGAGGTGACCCACCTGAAGAAGCGGTACGGCGATCTGGTCGCGGTGGACGACGTGTCGCTCACCGTAGAGGCCGGGGAGATCTTCGGCGTTCTCGGTCCGAACGGCGCCGGCAAGACCACCACAGTGGAATGTGTCGCCGGGCTGCGCGTCCCCGACGGGGGCGGGGTGTCGGTCCTCGGGCTCGACCCGCGCCGGGACGCGGTCCAGCTGCGGCAGCGGGTCGGGGTGCAGCTCCAGGAGAGCCAGCTGCCCGACCGGCTCCGGGTCGCCGAGGCCCTGGAGCTGTACGCCTCGTTCTACCGCAACCCCGCCGACCCGGCCGCGTTGATCGACAAGCTGGGCCTGGGCGAGAAGCGCAACACCGCGTACAAGAAGCTCTCCGGCGGTCAGAAGCAGCGGCTCTCCATCGCGCTGGCCCTGGTCGGCAACCCGGAGATCGCGATCCTCGACGAGCTGACCACCGGGCTGGACCCGCAGGCCCGCCGGGACACCTGGGGTCTCATCGAGCAGGTCCGCGACAGCGGAGTGACGATCGTGCTGGTCACCCACTTCATGGAGGAGGCCGAGCGGCTCTGCGACCGGATCGCGGTGATCGACCGCGGCCGGGTGGTCGCCCTGGACACCCCGACGGGCCTGGTGTCGGCGGTGGCTCCGGAGCAGCGGGTCCGGTTCCGGCCCTCAGCGCCTGTCGACGACCGGCTTCTCACCGACCTGCCCGAGGTGTCCGACGTGCGGCGGACCGGCGGTCAGGTGGTGGTGACCGGCACCGGTGACCTGCTGCACGCGGTCACCTCGGTGCTCGCCCGCCACCAGATCGTCGCCGCCGACCTGCGGCTGGAGCAGTCCACCCTCGACGACGCCTTCGTCGAGCTGACCGGGCACCGGCCCGTCGACTGAAAAGGGGCAAGCATGCACGCGTTCCGTCAGATCCTGAGGATCGAGGCGCGGCTCTACCTGCGCGACCTGCCGACGCTGCTCACCATAGTCGGGCTACCCACGATGATCCTGGTGGTGCTCGGGTTGATCCCCTCGCTCCGCGAGCCGGATCCGAACTTCGACGGGCAGAACTTCGTCAACTACTTCGCCCCGTCGCTGCTCGTGGTCACCCTGGCCATGGTCGGGGTGAACACGATGCCCATGGCGCTGGCGACCTACCGGGAACGCGGCGTGCTGCGTCGGCTGGCGACCACTCCTGCGCACCCGGGCGCTCTGCTCGCCGCCCAACTGGTGGTGGCCCTGGCCGCGATCCTGGCCAGCGCGCTGCTGCTGATCATCGTCGGCCGGTTGGCGTTCAGGGTGCCGCTCCCGGAGCACCCGCTCGGCTTCGCCCTGGCCTTCGTCCTCGGCACGGCGGCGCTGCTGGCGCTCGGGCTGCTGGTCGCCGCTGTGGCCCGGACGACGAAAGCGGCTCAGGCCCTGGCCGTGCCACTGTTCCTGCTCACCATGTTCTTCGGCGGGGTCTACCTGCCCCGGTTCCTGCTTCCGGACGCCGTGGCACGGATCGGTGACTACACGCCGCCCGGGGTGCAGGCGCTCCTCGACGCCTGGACCGGCCCCTCGCCGCAGCCGCTGCACCTGGCGATAATGGCGGTGATCGCCGTGACGGCCGGGGCTGGCGCAGCGAAACTGTTCCGCTGGGAGTGAGCGGGGATCCGATGACCAGCAGCGGTGGGTACGACCGGCTGACCAGCTGGCGAAAGCGCGAGGCGAACGTCTATCGCGTGTTCCCGTACGGCGGGCTGGCGCTGGGCACCCTGCTGGCCCTCGTCGCACCGGCACCCGCCAGCCCCGGGGCGGTGCTCACCGTCGCCGTCGCCGTGGCTGCCGGCTGCTGGGTCGCCTGGTTCGTCACAGTGCACCCCGACTGGCAGAGCCGGCGCAGGGTGATGGCTGTCTACTACGCCGGGCTGCTCACGTTCGCGGCTGTGCTGGTGGCGGCCAGCCCGTGGTACGGCTTCTTCGCCTGGATCGGTTACATCCACGCCTTCCCGGTGCTGCCCGGGCGTTGGCGGGTCGCCGGGATGGTCACCACTGCCACCCTCGTCGCCACCTCGCAGGGCGGCGGTCTGGCCGTGGTGACGTCGCACTGGCCACTCTGGCTGGTGCTGGTGCTCTTCAACCTGCTGGTGGCCGGCTCGGTGAGCTGGTTCGCGACGATGGCCGAGAAGGAGGACGCCAATCGCCGACGGCTGATGGCGGAACTCGGCGAGGCCAACCGTCAACTCACCGAGACGGTCCGGGAGAACGCCGGGCTGCACGCCCAACTGCTCACCCAGGCGCGCGAGGCCGGCGTGCTGGACGAGCGCCAACGGATGGCGCGGGAGATCCACGACACCCTGGCCCAGGGGTTGACCGGGATCATCACGCAACTGGAGGCGGCCGAGCAGACCCGGGACCGCTCCGCCGACTGGCGCCGGCACGTCGACAACGCGCTCGCGCTGGCCCGGGAGAGCCTCACCGAGGCCCGCCGCTCGGTGCGGGCGGTCCGCCCGGAGCCGTTGGAGACGGCCCGACTGCCGGACGCGCTCGTCGAGCTGGGTGGGCGCTGGGCGGCCCTGCACGGGGTACGGGCCGACGTGGCCACCACCGGTACGCCCCGCCCCCTGCACCCGGAGGTCGAGGTGACCCTGCTGCGGGCCGCCCAGGAGGCGCTGGCCAACGTGGCCCGGCACGCCGCCGCGTCACGGGTCGGGCTGACCCTGTCGTACATGACGGACGTGGTCACCCTCGACGTCCGTGACGACGGGACGGGCTTCGACGCCACCGGCCAACCGGCGTCCCGCGAGCCGGGCGGCGGGTACGGGTTGACCGCGATGCGGCAGCGGGTGACCCGGGTCGGTGGCGAGTTGGCGGTCGAGTCCGAGCCGGGCAACGGCACCGCCATCTCGGCGTCCGTCCCCGCGCTGCCGGGAGGTGCCGGTTGACCGCCCCGATCCGGCTGCTGATCGTCGACGACCATCCGGTGGTGCGCGACGGGTTGCGGGGCATGTTCACCGGCGACCCGGCATTCGAGGTGGTCGGTGAGGCGGCCGACGGCTCGGAGGCGTTGACCCTGGTCGCGACGGTGCGGCCGGACGTGGTGCTGATGGACCTGCGGATGCCCGGCATGGACGGGGTGACAGCCATCGGCACGTTGGCCCGCTCCGGCAGCACCGCCCGGGTGCTGGTGCTCACCACGTACGACACGGAGGCCGACGTGCTGCCGGCGATCGAGGCCGGCGCCACCGGCTACCTGCTCAAGGACGCGCCCCGCGAGGAGTTGGTCCGCGCGGTACGGGCCGCCGCCCGGGGTGAGTCGGTGCTCGCGCCGAGCGTCGCCGGGCGACTGATGGGCCGTCTCCGTACGCCGGTCGAGGAGCCGCTCAGCCAGCGTGAGCTGGAGGTGCTCACCCTGGTGGCCCGGGGTGCCTCCAATCGGGAGGCGGCGGCCCGGCTGTTCATCAGCGAGGCCACCGTCAAGACACACCTGCTGCACCTGTACGCCAAGCTCGGGGTCAACGACCGGGCCGCCGCGGTGGCCACCGCGTACGACCGGGGGCTGCTGACCCCCGGCGGGCGGTGAGCGGGGGCCGGGCAGGATGGGCTGGTGCGCGCGTCCCGACTGATCTCGCTGCTGCTGCTGTTGCAGGCGCGCGGATCGATGACGGCGGGTGAACTGGCGCGGGAGCTGGAGGTCTCCGAACGGACCGTCTACCGGGACGTGTTGGCGCTGTCCGCCGCCGGGGTGCCGGTGTACGCCGACCGGGGCCGTGCCGGCGGCTACCGGCTGCTCGGCGGATACCGGACGCGGCTGACCGGGCTGACCCGCGACGAGGCGGAGGCCCTCTTTCTCGCCGGGCTGCCCGGCCCGGCCGGCGACATGGGCCTGGCCGACGCGGTGGCCGCCGCCGAGCTGAAGGTGCTCGCCGCGCTGCCGCCGGCGCTGCGCGACGCGCCGGTCCGCGCGGGGCAGCGGTTCCACCTGGACGTGCCGGGCTGGTTCCGGGAAACGCCGCCACCGCAGTGGTTGGCCGAGCTGGCGCGGGCGGTCTGGGGAGACCGGGTGGCGCAGCTGCGGTACCGGCGCGGCGCGCAGGAGGTGACCCGCCAGGTGCAGCCGTACGGGCTGGTCCTCAAGAACGGGGTCTGGTACCTGGTCGGCCGGGTCGGCGACGACACACGCACCTACCGGGTGGACCGGGTGACCGGTGTCGAGGTGGGCGAGGAGCACTTCGAGCGGAACGAGGGCTTCGATCTGGCCGGGCACTGGCGGGAGCAGGCCGGGGAATTCCTGCGGACCATGCTGCGGGCCGAGGTGACCGTCCGGCTCACCCCCGCCGGCCTGCGCCAGCTCCGGCACCTGGTCGACGCCCCGCACGTGTACGACGAGGTGGTCGCCGCCGCAGGCGAGCCCGACGAGGAGGGCCGCGTGGTGACCCGGCTGCCCGTCGAGTCGGTAGATGTCGCGTACGCCCAGTTGCTGGCGCTGGGCCCGGAGGTGGAGGCGCTCGACCCGCCGGAGCTGCGCGAACGGATGGCGGACGCGGCACGCCGGGCCGCCGCACGCTACGACGGCCCGGCCGTGCCGTGACACCGGTCAGCGAGCCCGCCGGTGACCGTTCAGCGGGTCAGCGGTAGCCGGTGACGTCGGCCGGCTTGCCCGCGTCGACCACCTCGGTGATGTACCGGATGGCCTCCGGCTGGCTGCCGTCGACGTCGGTGAAGCCGTACACCTTCGACAGCGTCCCCGCATCGACTGACTGACCGTTCCACCGGGCCTTCTCCTCGTCGGCGGCGAGCGCGGCCACCGCGCGGCCGACGAAGGCCGGGGTCTCCGAGATGAGGAAGTGCGGGTCGGTGGCGGCGCCGTCGCGCCAGTTCTCCTCGGTGACGCCGAAGTGCTCCAGCATCGCCTCGGAGCGCAGCCAGCCGGGGGTGAGCGCGACAGCCGTGCCGCCGTGCGGCTTCAGCTCGTGCGCCTGGGTGAAGGCGAGCCGGTTGACCGAGACCTTGGCCAGGTCGTAGAAGACCGAGAGGCGGTAGTTCTCGTCGTTGTACGCCTTGGTGCCGTCGCCGATCTCCACGACCAGGCCACCGGGCTTGCGGATCAGCAGCGGCAGGGCGAAGTGGCTCGTGATGATGTGCGTGTCGACGGCCAGCCGCAGGGTGCGGAAACCTGCCTCCAGCGGCTGCTCCCAGACCGGCTTGTCCCAGGTCACCAGGGGGTCGCCGCCCCAGATGTCGTTGACCAGCACGTCGAGTCGACCCTGCTCGGCGTCGATCCGGGCGACCAGGTCGCGGACCTGGTCGGGCACCAGGTGGTCGACCCGCACGGCGATGCCGGTGCCACCGGCCGCGGTGACCAGCTCGGCGGTCTCCTCGATGGTCTCCGACCGGTCCATCTCCGAACGGCCGGCGCGGCTGCTGCGGCCGGTGGCGTACACGGTGGCGCCGGCGGCACCCAACTGGACCGCGATCTGTCGACCGGCGCCCCGCGTGGCACCGGCGACGAGCGCGATCTTTCCTGCGAGCGGTTGTGTCATGCCTCCGAGGCTGCCAGCGATACCTGACAGCCGTCGTCCGAATTTGTCAGTCCACCAGCCGGACGCGGACCCGACGGTTGGCCCGCCCCTTGCTCTCCACCTTGACCACCTGCACCTTGCCGATCTGGGCGGTGGACGCGACGTGGGTGCCGCCGTCGGCCTGGACGTCCAGGCCGACGATGTCGACGATCCGGACCTCCTGCTCGTCCGGCGGAATGAGGTTGGACTGGGTACGGATGATGTCCGGAAGGGCCAACGCCTCGGTACGCGGCAGCACCCGCGTGGCGACCGAGCGGTCGGCCGCCACCTCGGCGTTGACCAGCTCCTCGATGCGGCTCTTGAAATCCGGGGGAACCTCGGGGAGGTTGAAGTCCATCCGGGCCTCGCCCGGTTCCATGTTGCCGCCGGTGAC
This sequence comes from Micromonospora sp. DT63, assembly GCF_049841615.1. Classification (NCBI taxonomy): domain Bacteria; kingdom Bacillati; phylum Actinomycetota; class Actinomycetes; order Micromonosporales; family Micromonosporaceae; genus Micromonospora; species Micromonospora sp. DT63. The sequence goes on from NZ_JBNCKQ010000002.1 coordinate 819,304, forward strand.
CAGCGCCCCGAAGTCGCGGAACACCACGCCGCAGAGCACGTGCAGCCCGGAGTGCGTACGCATCAGGCGGGTGCGGCGCTCGTCCTCCACCGCGCCGACGACCTCGGTGCCGACCGGCGGCAGCGGGTCACCCTCGGCGGGGATCAGGTACGGGTCGTCGCCCTTGCGGGTGCCGACGATCCGGGTCTGCACGCCCTGCCAGAGCAGTACGCCGTGATCCGGCGGTTGACCGCCGCCGCCCGGGTAGAACGCCGAGCGGTCCAGGACGATGCCCTGCTCCGGGTCGGCGTGCAGGACCGTGCAGGTCCACTCCCGCAGGGTCGGGTCGGCGAGATCCAGCCGGTGCGTGCGGCCATGTTGTGTGACGCCCATGACAGGGCACGTTACTCGTTGAGGAAGCCGGAGATGCGCCCGCGCAGATCGGCGCGTTCCGACCAGAGAACGCCCGGCCGGTCGTACACGTGCAGGGTGGCCTGGGGCAGCGCGGCGGCGAGCTGCTCGGCGACCTCGACCGGATGCAGGTCGTCGCCGGCGCAGCCGATCACCAGGGCCGGCGCGGTGACCGCCGCCAGGGCGGTGGCGTCGCTCAGCGGCACCTGATCCGCCAGGGTGGCCAGGCCGTCGGCCAGACCGTCGCGGAGCAGTTGGTCGAGCCGCTGCCGCAGGTACGCCCAGCCGGCCGGCGTGTTGCGGACCGCCACCGGTAGTTCCAGTGAGACGACGTCGGCGACGGCCGAGGCGTCACCGCTCTCGACGGCCTCCAGCAGGGCGCTGACACGTTCCCAGGCGACCGGCCCACGGGGCTGGTCGAGCACCGCCGGCAGGAAGAACACCAGTTTCTCGAAGCGCTCCGGGCTCTCGGCCAGCAGGGCGCAGAGCGCGCCCGCGCCGAGGCTCGCCCCGAACGCGCGGCTGGCGCCACCGAGATCGGCGATGGCCCGCAGGTCGCGGGCCAGGTCGAGGTAGGTCCACGGGCCGGGCGGCGCCTCGGAGCGGCCGTGCCCCCGGAACTGGAAGAACAGCCGACGACCGGCCACCCCGCTGCCGAACGGTCGCGTGGTGGCGATCCCGTTGCCCAGCCCGTGCGCGAAGACGGTGACCGGATCACCGACGCCGGTGACCAGGCGCTCCAGCTGCACGCCGTGCGGGGTGGCGACCAGTTCCGTCTCCGGCTCCGGCAGAGCGGGCCGGCCGGTACGCGGCCCGCCCGGGCCCGGCCCCCAGGTGCGGGGGCCGCTGTCCGGTGGAGGGGGCCAGCGGAAACCTCTCACCAGAACCCTTTGCCGTCGCTGAGGTCGCGGAGACCGACCCGCACGTCGAGCAGGTAGATGAGCGCGGCGGCGATGCCGATCAGTCCGAAGAGGCTGATCGGACCGCGACTGAGCAGGATCAGCACGAGGCAGACCGCCAGGATGGCGATCCAGCCGCCCTTGGGCAGCGTCCCGATGGCGGAGAATGCGTCGGAGCGCTGCGTGATGGCATGCACCAACGCGACACCCTGGATGATCAACGCGAAGACGAGCAGGATCAGCTCGATCACGTAACGGACTTCGAACGCGAAGATCGGCGCGGCGGTGGCCATGCCGGCAAGTTTATGTCGGCGACCCCGACTACGTCCGTCAAGGACGCCGTCGGGATCGCCGACCTGACGAACTACTCGGCCGCCGGGCGGGTCCGCTTGGTGGCCCGGGGCAGCTTGGCCGACGGGGTCTCGGCTGCCGGCTTGGCGGCCTTCGCCCGGGCGGCCTTCTTGACGGCTGCCGGCTTGGCCTCGGCGATCTCGGCGACCTCGGCCGGGCTCGGCACCTCGGCCGGGGCCGGCGTCGCGGCCGGAGCCGTCGGGGCGGTCGCAGCCGTCGGGGCCGTCGCCTCGGCCGCGGCCGGCGCGGCCTGGGTGGCCTCGATGTCGGCGTTGACCGTCTCGGCGGCCTCCAGCACGCCGGCGCCGACGACCCGCTCGCCACGGGCCACCAGCGCGCCGTACGCGGCGAACGCCCGCTCCTGCGCGGCCTGGGCACCGGCGATCACCACGGCGGCGTTGCGGGTCGCGGCGGCTCGCAACTTGTCGATGTCGGCGACCTCGCGGAGCTTGGCCAGGTCGGCCGACTCGCGCAGCTTGGCGAGGTCCAGCTCGGCCTGCGCGCGACCGCGCAGGGTCTCGGCCGTCTCGTTGGCGGTACGCAGCGTCTCGGTGGCCTTCTGGCGCAGCTCGAAGCCGGTCAGCACCGCCCGGCCGCCGAGGTCGGCGACGACCCGGGTGCCGTGGAGACCGACGGTCGCGGGCAGCTTGCGCAGCTGCTCGATGGCCAGTTCGGCGGCACCGGCGGCGGCGTAGATCGGGGCGGGGATGCGGTTGGTCTTCGGCTCGGTCATGACGTCTCCTCCTCGGCCGCCTCGGCGGCCTTCCGGACCGCCGGTCCGGCGGCCTTCTTCTCGGGGGTGCTGGTGCTGCGCTTCTCGGGGGTGCTGGTGCTGCTGCCCGGGGCGGGTGCGGTGCCCGCCTCGGTGACGGCGACCGACTCGAGCACGGCCTCGGTCGGGGTGCCGCCCGCGGTGGTGGGGCCGGTGGCTGCCAGGTTGGCCACGTCGGCCGGCTCGTCGGCGACGTCGGTCGGGGTGGTCGCGGCGGCGGCCTGGGCCTCGGCCTGGGCCTCGGAGAGCCGGGCGTTCTCCCGGCGGAACGTCTCGTAGATCTGGCTGAGCGACTGCTTCTGGGCCATCGTGAGGTCGGTGTCCACCGCGATGGCGGCGAGCACACCGTGGCCCTCCTTGTCGTCGAGCAGCCCGGCCCGCAGGTACATCGCCGGGGTCGAGACCCGCAGCGCGCTGGCCAGTTGCTGGAGCACCTCGGCGCTGGGCTTGCGCAGCCCGCGCTCGATCTGACTGAGGTACGGGTTGCTGACCCCCGCCTGCTCGGCGAGCTGACGCAGCGAGATCTTGGCGTTGCGCCGCAGATCGCGGATGAACCCGCCGACGTCGGGAAGGTCCTTGGGTGTGGCCATGACCCCGACGCTAGTGCCGCGTGCTAGCTCCTGCAAGCGAAATGCTTGCCATAGTTAGCAAGGTCTCAGCACCACGTTTGCGCGCCGCTCGCCGGATCCGTACGGTCCGTTGGTGGACAAGATCACAGTCAACGGAGCACTTCTCGCGTACGACGAGGTCGGCACCGGCTCGCCAGTCGTACTGCTGCACGCCGGCATCGCCGACCGGCGGATGTGGCGGGGCGTCGTGCCCGCGCTCGCCGCCCGGCACCGGGTGATCGTCCCGGACCTGCGCGGGTACGGAGACTCGGAGCTGCCTCCGACGCCGTTCGCGCACCACGACGACGTGGCCGGCCTGCTGGACGCCCTCGACCTGCCCCGGGCCGCGCTGGTCGGCTGCTCCTTCGGTGGGTCGGTCGCCGTCGACACCGCGCTCGCGCATCCGGACCGGGTGAGCGCGCTGGCCCTCTTCGACACGGCGGTCTCCGGCAACGAGTGGTCCGAGGAGGCCAACGACCTCTGGGACGACCTGGTCGGCGAGGTCGACCCGGACGACTTCGTCGCCGGGGCGGCCGGCGAGGTGCGGTTCTGGGTGGTCGGGCCCGGCCGCCAGCCGGCCGACGTCGACCCCGGACTGCTGGCGTTCGCGCAGGAGATGGACCAGCGGGCCCTGGCCGCCGAGCTGGCGCTCGGTGCGGTCGAGGTGGGCGAGCTGACGCCTCCGGCCATCGGCCGCCTCGGTGAGCTGCGGGTGCCCGTCCTGGTCACCGCCGGCGCCGCCGACGTGCCGGACATCAGCCGCCTCGCCGACCGGATCGCCGCCGAGGTCCCCGGCGCGGTACGGCTGCCGGACGTGCCGGACGCCGCACACCTGTTGCCGCTGGAACGTCCGGAGCCGGTCAGCACCGCCCTGCTCGCGTTCCTGACCTGAACACAAACCCCGACCGCGCCTGGCGCCACCCACCCCGTCGATCATGAAGTTATTGCCACCCACGTCGGCGTGTCATGGCGATAACTTCATGATCAACGGGGTGGGGGCGGCTTACCAGAGCGGGCGGACCGCGCCTACCGGGAGGCCGCCGCCGAAGAGCGGGACCTCGGCGTACTCGGTCAGCACCGGGGCGTCCACGCCGAGCCGGCGCAGCGCGGAGACCAGCACCGGCATCCGGGCCCGGTCGGCCCCATCGTCGATCTTCAGAGCCACCGCGCCGACGCCCGGCAGCCCCACCGCGAACACGCCCTCGGCGCCGACCTTGGCCAGCAGGCCCGGGACACCGCGCATCAGCCGGGTGTCGTCGGCCTGCGTGCCACCGACGGTCTCCGGGTGCGCCCGCATCGCGTCGGCCACCGTGCGCGGCACCGAGCCCGGCTCGGCGTCGACCAGCCGGAGGAACGCCCCGGCCAGGCCGGTCAGCGACACCGCCAGCACCGGGGCACCACAACCGTCGACCCCCACCGCCGCCGCCTGCTCACCGGTGAACTCCTCGATGGCGGCCCGCAAACCCTGCTGCAACGGGTGCTCCGGCCGCCAGTAGCCGTCCCGCGGCCACCCGGCGGCCTCGCAGGTCAGCAGCATTCCACTGTGCTTGCCGGAGCAGTTCATCTGCACCCGGCTCGGCCCGCCCCCGGCCCGCAGCACCGCCTCCCGGGCCGCCGCACCCACCGGCAGGTCGGGCGGGCAGTGCAGCGCCGAAGCGTCCAACCCGGCCCGGTGAAGGAGCGCGCCGACCCGGGCCAGGTGGAAGTCCTCCCCCGCGTGGCTGGCCGAGACCAACGCCAGGTCGGCCGGATCGGTCAGCGGCAGGCCGGCGCGGAGCATCCCGATCGTCTGCATCGGCTTGCTGGCCGAGCGCGGAAAGATCGGCGCGGTCACGTCCCCGGCGGTCGCCAACGGCACCCCGGCGGCGTCCAGCACCACCACCGAGCCGCGGTGCGCGCCCTCCACGAACCCGGACCGGACCACCTCGGCGAGCGGCACGCCGCCCTCGTACGTCTTTCCCACGTGCTGGACGGTACCCAGGAGGCTGGACCGCCCGTCGGCGGGGTGACCAGGTCGTCCATCGCCCGGGTGACAGGGGCGCGGGAGGTTGCCGGCCTTACAGCCCGAGCAGCGCGCGGGCCTCGGTGGTGGTCAGCGGCGGACGCTGGGCGAGTTGCGCGAAGCCGACCGCGCGGGCGACCAACTGCATGTTGGACTCGACCGGCCGACCCTTGGCGTACGTCACCGTGTCCTCCATGCCGACCCGCAGGTGCCCGCCGGTCGACAGCGACGCCAGCAGCACCGGGAGCGTGCTCCGACCGATGCCGGTGGCCGAGAAGGTGGTGCCCGCCGGCAGGTCCGCCAGCATCCGGTGGGCGGCGACAAGCGTCTCGGTGGTGCCCGGCATGCCGCCCGGCACCCCCATCACGAAGTCGACGTGCACGTGCCCGCCCGCCGGCAGGCCGTACTTGCCGAGGAGCCGCTGCAACGCGGACAGGTGGCCGAGGTCGAAGATCTCGTACTCCGGCACGATGCCGCGCTCCTGCATCCGGGTGTGCAGGTCGACGATGAACTCCCAGCGGTTGAGGAAGACGTCGTCGCCGAAGTTGACGGTGCCCATGGTGCAGGAGGCCATGTCCGGACGCGCGTCGAGCACGGCGAGCCGGGACGCCTCCGGGTCGGTCACCGCGCCGCCGGAGGAGAGCTGCACGATCAGGTCGGTGCTCTCCCGCAGCGCCGCCACCGTCTCGGCCAGCCGGGCCGGGTCGAGGGTGGGCCGGGCCTCGTCGTCACGGATGTGGACGTGGATCACGGCGGCGCCGAGCGCCTCGCACTCCTTGGCGGTGAGCAGCAGCTCGTCCAGGGTCACCGGCAGCGCCGGCACCTCCGCCTTGGCCGACTCCGCGCCGGTCGGGGCCACCGTGATCAACGTCCCTGTCGTCATGCCGGCGATCCTAGACGCCCCGCTCAGGACGGGTCGATCGCCGCCGCGGTCTCGCCGATCATCAGCGGGGCGTCGTCCGGAACGTTCCGCTTCAGCACCGCGAGAGCGACCTGACCCAGTTCGTGGTGCAGCACGGCGGTCCCCACGAAGCCCACCGCCCGCCCGTCGAGGGTCACCGGCGTACCGGCTGTCGGCGGCTGGTCGGTGGTCACCCCGTCCAGGTGCAGCAGCACCAGGCGGCGCGGGGGCCGACCCATGTTGTGTACGCGGGCCACCGTCTCCTGGCCCCGGTAGCAGCCCTTGTCCAGGTGCACCGCCGGGCCGATGAGGTCCACCTCGGCCGGGATGGTCCGGTGGTCGGTGTCCACCCCGACCCGCGGCTGCCGGGCGGCGACCCGGATTGCCTCGTACGCCCAGAGGCCGGCGACCGGCACGCCCGCCCCACGCAGCTCGGCGACCACCTGCTCCATCGCCGAACGGGGAACCAGCAGGTCCACCCCGAGGACGCCACGTCGCGCCCAGCCGCCCATCGGCAGCGGTCGGACGTCGTACCGGATGCCCGCTCGGGGCGGCACGGCCCCGGCGGCGAACTTCGGACCCGGCACCGGCACCAGGTCCGGCGCGGCCAGCCCGGTCACGCCGAGCGTGCCCAGGGCCTCCGACGCCGCCGGCCCGACCAGCGACAGCAGTGCCCGCTCGGCGGTGGCGTCGCGGGGGTCGACCTTGCTGAAGAACCGCATCTTCTCCAGGTACGCGAGCAGGCCCTCGGTCGCCCCCGGCTCGGTGTCCAGCCAGGTGGTCTCGCCGTCCTCGGCGACCAGGGCGTGCTGCTCGACGTGCCCGTGCGGGGAGAGCACCAGCAGCTCCGTGCCCTCGCCGGCGGCCAGCGTGCTCAGGTGCTGCGAGGTGATCGTGTGCAGCCAGCCGGCCCGCTCCTCGCCGGGCACCGCGATGATCCCCCGGTGCGACCTGTCGACCAGGCCGACAGCGGTGTCCAGGACGCGCTGCTCGCGCAGCGGGTCGCCGTAGTGCGCGGCCACCCCCCGCACCCCGGCCGCGACGTGCGCCGGGTCCGGCTGGTCACGGCTGGCCTCGTCGATGCTCTCGACGGCCACCGCGCCCGCGATGTCGATCATGTTTGATCCCCGTTCTCGCAGCGGTCGCAGACGCCGAAGAGTGACACGTGCCCGATGTCCACCCGGAAACCCCGCTGCTCGGCCAACTGCTCGGCCAGCGGTCGGAGCAGCTCCGGATCGATCTCGTCGATCGCGCCGCACTCCCGGCAGACGAGGTGGACGTGTTGGTGCTCACCCGCCGCGTGGTAGGTCGGCGAACCGTGCGAGAGGTGGGTGTGGGTCACCAGGCCGAGCCGTTCCAGCAGCTCCAGCGTGCGGTAGATGGTGGTGATGTTGACGCCGGCGGCGACCTCCCGGACCGCGGTGTGCACCTGCTCCGGTGTGGCGTGGCCCAGATCGAGCACCGCCTGGAGGACGAGCTGCCGCTGGGCCGTCAGCCGCAGCCCACGGGCCCGGAGCATTTCCGCGAGGGAGGATTCGGACACCATCCGATCATAGTTCGGCGATCGCGCCGACCTCCTGCGCGCGCCCGACCGCCGCTACGCTCGGCGGTCATGGTGACGTCGTCCTCGGGCAGTGTCCCGGCCAGGCCGAGCGCGCGGATCGCGGTGCTGGGGCGCGGCCTGATCCCGGCGGACGAACCCCTGCTGCGCGGCGACGACCTGGGCGTCCTGCACGGCGACGGGCTCTTCGAGTCGATGCACCTGCGCCAGGGGCGGCCGTGGCTGCGCGACGAGCACCTGGCCCGGATGGCCAGGGCGGCGGCGGCCGTCGACCTGGACCTGCCCCCCACCGACGCACTTACCGATCTGCTCGACTCGGTGCTCGCGGGCTGGCCGGCGCAGGTGGAGGGCGCGCTGCGGCTGGTCTGCACCCGCGGCTCGGAGGCCGGTGGCCCGCCGACCGTCTACGCCACGCTGACCGCGGTGCCGGCGTCGTCGCTGGCGGCCCGACGGAACGGGATCGCCGTGGCCCTCCTGCCGCTGGGGGTGCCCGCCGCCGCGCGTACCGGCCTGGACTGGCTGCCGGCCGGGATCAAATCCACGTCGTACGCGGTCAACAGCGCCGCCCGCCGCTGGGCGCGCGCCAACGGGGTGGACGACGTGCTCTGGGTCTCGTCCGACGGGTACGCCCTGGAGGGGCCCATCGCCAACGTGGTGTGGCTCACCGGGGACACGATCTGCACGGTGCCCGCCGCCACCACCGGCATCCTGCCCGGCACGACCGTCGCCTGGCTGCTCGCCCACGCCCACGAGCTGGGCCTCGACGGCGCCGAACGGATGGTGACCCCGGCCGAGCTGCACGCCGCCGACGGCGTCTGGTTCAGCTCCTCGGTACGCGGACTCGCCGAGGTCCGGATGCTGGACGGGGTACGCCGGGACCGCTGCCCGCGTACCCCCGCCCTGCACGAACTGCTGGGTTTCCCCGTCGGCTGAGGCGTCAGCCGCCCACCCGGACGAGCCGGGCCGAGAGGTGCGGGCTGAGGGGGTGACCCATCGCCGCCATCTCCTGCGCGTAGAGCAGCGCGCCCTCGACGATGCCGAAGAGGCGGTGCCCGCCGGTGACCTCCTTGGCGGTCGCCGTCCGCACCACCGCGTCGGTGGCGAACTCGACCTGGGTGCCGGTGCGCTTGCCGAGGTGCAGCTCCATCACCCCGGTCGGCGTGCTCAGCAGCGCCTCCAGCTCGTCGGTGGCCCGGCCGTCCACCATGACCGGCCGCCACCAGCCGACCTCACGCCCGGCGGGGCGGACGGGCCGGCTCTGCTCGTCGAGGATCCAGGCGCGCGACTCGTAGTGCAGGAACGGCCGGCCGTCGTGGCTGATCCGGATCTCCTGCGCGTAGTCGAAGTCCTCGATCGTGGGGAAGCCACCCTTGCCCCGGCCACGCCACAGACCGATGTACGGCAACAGGCCGTCCAGCGCCGGGTGCAGCTTCGGGCCGACCCGCAGGTCGTGACTCTCCTCGAACGGGTACTCCTCGACCGGCGGCGCGTTCAGCCACGGCGGCTGCAGCGGGTTCTCGTCGCTCACCGTTCCACCTTCGTTCGCGACTGCGGGGCTCGCAGACCCGGCTCACTCCTCGCGCTCACCAACGTCCCCTCGAAATCTTCACTGCCAGGTAGACCAGGCCGCCAGCGAGCCCGCCCAGGCCGGCGACCAGCAGGCTGACGAACCCGATCTCGGTAACCATCGTGACCATCCTATGCTGGGCCCCATGGCCCGCTCTCTCGTCGTCAAGGTCACCGCTGGGATGGACGCCCCGGAGCGGTGCGCGCAGGCGTTCACTGTCGCCGCCACGGCTGTCGCGGCCGGCGTGGACGTGTCGCTCTGGCTGACCGGGGAGTCGACCTGGTTCGCGCTGCCCGGCCGCGCCCAGGAGTTCGAGCTGCCGCACTCCGCGCCGCTGGCCGAGCTGCTGCACGTCATCCTGACCAGTGGTCGGGTGACCGCCTGCACGCAGTGCGCGGCCCGGCGGGAGATCGGCCCGGACGACGTACTGCCCGGTGTGCGGATCGCGGGCGCCGCGGTCTTCGTCGAGGAGGCGTTGGCCGAGGGCGCGCAGGCGCTCGTCTACTGACCACCGGCACGCCCCGGGGCGACGGCATGGGCGGACTCCGGATACCGACCCGACATCTCGGACAGCTGCCTACGATTCGACTGTGACCGAGGCGACGGAGAGGTTCTTCGAATCGCTGCCGACGCGTGCGCCCACGATCCTGGGCGGCCTGGCCACGGGGACCCTGCAGATCGATCTCGGCATCGACCACCAGACCGAACACTGGCTGGTCCGGATGCGGCCGGGAGCGGTCCAGGCCAGCCGTGAGCGGGGCCCGGCCGACGCCATCTGGTACAGCAGCGCGGCCCTGTTCGACAGGCTGATCACCGGCGAGGCACAGGGACTCGCCGCGGTCCTGCGCAACGAGAGCACCTTCAGCGGTGACGTGGTGCTCTTCCTGGCCTTCCGCCGCTTCTTCCCGAACCCGCCGGGCACCCGTGACCCGCGCGAGGTGGCCCGACAGGCAGCCGGACGGCGGTCGTGAAGGATCTCGTCAGCATCCTGGACGGCAACACCTTCCTCGTCACCGACCACCGCGGAGACATCGAACCGTCCTTCGACTTCCCGACCGGGCTGTTCTCCTTCGACACGCGATTCCTGTCGAGCTGGGTGCTCACCCTCGACGGCGAGCGGCTGCACGCCCTCTCCGTGGACGACAGCGAGTCGTACCGGACCACGTTCTTTCTCGCGCCCGGCGAACCCACCCACTACCTCGACGCCAAGGTGTCGATGATCCGTCGGCGGGAGATCGGAGGTGGCTTCGAGGAGGAGCTGACCGTCCTCAACTACTCCGGCGCGGAGGCCGAGTTCACCGTCCGGGTCGAGATGGGCAGCGACTTCGCCGACCTGTTCGAGATCAAGCACGCCCAGCAGAAGGTCGGCCGGACGACCATCGGGGTGACCAACGACGAGCTGCGGTTGACGTACCGGCGGGAGGCCTTCCACCGCGAGACAGTGGTCCGCTCGACGGTGCCGGCGCAGGTCGACGCCGCCGGGATGACCTTCCGGGTCCGGATCGGGCGCAACAGCGAGTGGACGACCCGGCTGCACGTCTCCACTGTCGTCTACGGGGCGCGGGAGGAGGACATCCGGGCCACCCTGCCGTTCGCGGGCAACCGCGGCGCGGATGCCATCCGCGCCGAGCAGCAGGAGCTGATCGACCGGGCGCCCACGCTCGGCTGTGACTGCCAGCCGCTGGCCGGGGCGTACCGACGGAGCCTCAACGACCTGGCAGCGCTGCGCTACGAGTCGATCGCCCTGGGCGCACGGCTGATCGCCGCCGGGCTGCCGTGGTTCATGACCCTGTTCGGTAGGGACAGCATCATCACCTCGTTGCAGGTGCTGCCGTTCCTGCCGGAGCTGGTCCCGGCGACCATCCTCATGCTCGCCGGTCTCCAGGGGCACCGGGTGGACGACTTCCGCGACGAGGAGCCCGGCAAGATCCTGCACGAGCTGCGGTACGGCGAGACCGCCGGTTTCGAGGAGCAGCCGCACTCGCCGTACTACGGGTCGGCCGACTCGACGCCGCTGTTCGTCATCCTGATCGACGAGTACGAGCGCTGGACCGGCGACACCGCGCTGGTCAAGCGGCTGGAGCCACACGTCCGGGCGGCCCTTGAGTGGATCGACACGTACGGCGACCTGCTCGGCACCGGCTACCTCTGGTACCGCACCCGCAACCCCGAGACCGGGCTGCAGAACCAGTGCTGGAAGGACTCCTGGGACGCCATCTCGTACGCCGACGGCCGGCTGCCCGGCTTCCCCCGGGCCACCTGCGAGCTGCAGGGCTACGCGTACGACGCGAAGATCCGGGCCGCGCGGCTGGCCCGGAAGATCTGGAACGACCCGGCGTACGCCGACCGGCTGGAGCGGGAGGCGGCGGCGCTCAAGCAGCGGTTCAACCACGACTTCTGGATCGCCGACCGGGAGTACTACGCGCTCGCCCTGGACGCCGACGGCCGGCAGGTGGACGCGCTCACGTCGAACATCGGGCACCTGTTGTGGAGCGGGATCGTGGACGAGCCCCGAGCCGGCAAGGTGGTCGGCCACCTGCTCGGGCCTCGGCTCTTCTCCGGCTGGGGCGTGCGGACCCTGGCCGAGGGCGAGGGTAGGTACAACCCGATCGGCTACCACGTGGGCACCGTGTGGCCGTTCGACAACTCGATCATCGCCTGGGGCCTGGGCCGGTACGGCTACCGGGAGGAGGCCGGGCTGATCTGCGACGCGATGCTCGCGGCGTCCCGCTACTTCGACGGGCGGCTGCCGGAGGCGTTCGCCGGCTACGCCCGCAGCCGCACCGGCTACCCGGTGGAGTACCCGACCGCGTGCAGCCCGCAGGCCTGGTCGAGCGGCACGCCGCTGCTGTTGCTGCGGGTCATGCTGGGGCTGGAACCGCAGGGCGAACACCTGATCATCGATCCGGCCGTGCCACCGGGCATGGGCCGGGTGGAGCTGCTGGACATTCCCGGCCGCTGGGGCCGGGTGGACGCGTTGGGTCGCAGCCGAGGCCCGCAGGACCAGCAGACGGGCCGCTGACCCGGGCCCGACGTTCGGCTCAGGCGGGGCAGCCGACGGTGGCGGCGACCCGTGCGGTGTCCGGGCCGAGTTCGGCCAGCACGGTGACGTCGCCGGCGCGGTACGCGTACACCGGGGGGTTGTCCAGCAGTGGGGCGTCCCCGGCCAGCGGGGCGAGCGCGCCGGCGGTGGCCGGGCCCGGCCCGGCGGCGGACCGTGCGGTACGGGCCACGGCGCCGTCCGGGCACGGCGCGGTGACCAGGTCCGGCGCGGCGTCGCCCGGCCGGTCGAGCGCGGTCAGGGCGGCCGTCAGGGCAACGGCCTCCGGGCCGGCGCCGGTGGCCGGCTTCGGGTCGTAGCCGGCGCCCAGCGGCCGGCAGCCGGTGTCGACTGTCAACCGGAGCCGGCCATCCCCGGTCGGTCGTCCCTCGACGGCGACGAATTCGCCCGCGTCGGCGTGGAGTTCCGGCCCGTCAAGGCCGGGGCCGACGCCGGCCCGCCAGGTGGACGGCAGCCGGTCGGCGATGCCGGCCAGCACGGTGCGCTCGGTGCCGGCGGGCGCGAGCACGCCGACCTCGCGCCGCAGCGCGGCGCCGTCGGAGAACGGGGTGACGCGGCAGCCGGCGTCGACCCGCACCGGGCCCAGCTCCAGCAGCCCGGCCGTGCCGGCGGCCCGGGCCAGCTCACCGACGGCCCGGTCGACCACCGGGGCGGCCTTGTCGAGGGACCGCTGCTCGCGCACCGTCGGCGGGTCGTCGCGGACCGACATCCAGGCCAGGCCGGCCAGCAGCACGGCCCACAACACTGTCGCGACCAGCAGCCAGCGCCGCCCACGCCGGGTCGGTGCCGGCGCGGGGGGATCGCTCGACGGGGCCCAACCCGTCTGGACAGCACCGCTCACCCGGCCATGGTGTCACGGGCGGTCCTCCGCACCGGAGGCAGCGGTCGGCGGTCGGGGTGACGGCGGAAGATCAGGCCGGCCGGGGCGGCGGATCGAGCCGGTAGCCGACCCCGCGCACGGTGTGCACCCGCGGCCCACCCGGCAACCCGTGCAGCTTGCGCCGGAGCCGCTTGATCGCGGAGTGCAGGATCGCCGTGTCGCCGAGGTACGTGCCGGCCCAGACCGCGGCGAAGAGCTGCTCGTGGCTCCACACCACGAGCGGTGGACCGACGAGCCGAGCGAGCAGCTCCCGTTCGGTACGGGTGAGCGGGAGTGGATCGCCACGCCAGGTGACCACGTGCCCGGCCCGGTCGACGACCAGCTCACCCCAGCTGATGCGCCCCTGCGGCGACGGCATGGTGCTCGGTCCGACGGCCGGTGCCGCGCCTGCCGACGGTGGCAACAGCATCGCCCGCAGCTGGGCCAGGTCCGCGCAGGTCACTATCGGACCGTCGAGCTGCCGCAGCACCCGCTCGCGCACCGAGGCGTCCGCACTGACGCAGACGACGATCGGGACCTCCGCACCGGGCCCGCCGACTCCGCCCGCACCACCCGCTACCACCACCCGAAGATAGTGACGGATGCCGATGCATTTCGGGGCCCCGTCGCAACGGTCGGAATGACGCCACGTCACTGACCAGGCACTGACCGGCGTTGTTCACTGTGCACGGCGGTGCGCGCCCGTCCCGAACCCGTCGGGACCCAACGTGGGGAGGAACAGTGCTCCGACCATCAACCCTGAGGTCCGCTCTCTGGCGGACGGCCGTCGCGTGCTGCGCGGCCCTGCTGGCCCTCACCGCCCAGCCCGCGGTGGCCGCCCGACCCGCGCCCCGGCCGACACCGGCCCGCGTGGACCAGCGCCTGCTCGGCCAGCTCGGCACGTCGGGCAGCGCGAGCTTCCTGGTCTACCTGCGGGACACCGCGCCGCTGAGCCGGACGGCGAAGCTGCGCGACCCGGACGATCGGGCGCGCGAGGTGCGCCGGCTGCTCACGACGACCGCCAGGCGCACCCAGAAGGGTCTGCGCTCGCTGCTCACCACCCGCAAGGCGCCGTACACCACGTACTGGATCGCCAACGCCGTGCGCGTGACAGGTGACCGGGCGCTGCTCGACCAGATCGCCAAGCGACCCGAGGTGGCCCGGATCGAGCCCAGCCGCAGCTATCCCCTGCTCCGGCCGAAACCGGTCACCGGCGGCCGCGTCACCGCCAACGGCGCCGAGTGGGGACTCACCAACATCAACGCCCCGCAGGTGTGGAGCGAGTTCGCCGACCGTGGCGAGGGCATGGTGGTCGCCAACATCGACAGCGGCGTCCAGTACGACCACCCGGCGCTGGTGGGGGCGTACCGCGGCAACCTCGGCGGTGGCGCGTTCGACCACAACCACAACTGGTACGACCCGGCGGGCGTGTGCCCGAGCGCCGCGCCCTGCGACAACAACGGCCACGGCACGCACACCATGGGCACGATGGTCGGCGACGACCGCGCCGGCAACCAGATCGGCGTCGCACCCGGCGCGAAGTGGATCACCGCGAAGGGCTGCGAGACCGACTCCTGCACCGACTCATCGTTGCTCGCGGCCGGCCAGTGGGTGCTGGCACCGACCGACCTGAACGGCCAGAACCCCCGCCCCGACCTGCGCCCCGACGTGGTCAACAACTCCTGGGGCGGCGCCGGCGGCGACCCGTGGTTCCAGCAGACCATCGCGGCCTGGCGGGCGGCCGGCATCTTCGGCGTCTTCGCGGCGGGCAACGACGGCCCGGCCTGCGGCAGCGCCGGCTCACCCGGAGACAACGCCAACGCGTACGCGGTCGGCTCGTACGACGTGCACGACGCGATCTCCGACTTCTCCGGGCGGGGTGGCGGCACCGACACGTTGTCGTACAAGCCGAACGTCGCCGCACCGGGCAGCAACGTGCGCTCCAGCGTTCCGGGCGACTCCTACGCCGCCTTCGACGGCACCTCGATGGCCGCGCCGCACGTCTCCGGCACCGTCGCGCTGCTCTGGTCGGCGGCGCCGAGCCTGAAGGGTGACGTCACCGCCACCGAGGAGCTGCTGGACCGGACCGCCCGCGACGTCGACGCCACCGCCTGCGGAGGTACCGCCGCCGACAACAACGTCTTCGGCGAGGGCCGGCTGGACGCGTACGCGGCGGTGCGGGACGCCCCGCGCGGCGCCGTCGGGCGGATCACCGGCACGGTCACCGCCGCCGCTGACGGCGAGCCGATCGCCGGCGCGACAGTCGGCGACGGCACCCGCAGCGCCACCACCGGCGCGGACGGCCGGTACGCGCTCACTGTGCCGGCCGGCGCGGCCACTGTCACCGTCAGCGCCTACGGGTACGCCGCGCGGACGGCCACCGTCACCGTCACCGAGGGCGGCACGGTCACCGAGGACTTCGCCCTGACGGCGAACCCGTCGGTCACCGTGAGCGGCCGGGTCACCGACGGCTCCGGGCACGGCTGGCCGCTCTACGCCCGGATCGAGGTCACCGGCCGTCCCGGCGGACCGGTGTTCACCGACCCGGCCACCGGGCGGTACTCGTTCACCGTGCCGGGCGACACCACGTACCGGCTCACCGTCACCGCCCGCTACCCCGGCTACCGCACGATCACCCGGGACGTGGCCACCGGCGACGGGCCGGTTCCGGCCGACATCGCCGTACCTGTCGAGACCGCCTGCACGGCGGCCGGTTACACCGGCAGCTTCGGCACGCCGCTCCTGGCCGAAAGCTTCGACGGCGCCGCCGCGCCGGACGGCTGGTCGGTCCGCGACCGCACCGGGGACGGCGGCTGGACCTTCGACGACGCCGGTGAGCGGGGCAACCTCACCGGCGGCAGCGGCGCCTTCGCCATCGCCGACAGCGACCGTCTCGGCTCCGGTAGGACCCAGGACACCGACCTGGTGACCCCGACCGTCGACCTGCGCTCCACGCCCGCGCCGGTGCTGCGGTTCCACAGCGACTGGCGGGCGGTCGGCGTGACCGATGCCGCCGACGTGGACGTCTCCACCGACGGCGGCACCACCTGGACCACGGTGTGGCACCAGACCAGCAGCCGACGTGGACCGCTGCTCGAGGAGGTGCCCCTGGATCCGGCTGCCGGGGCGTCCGCCGTGCAGGTCCGGTTCCGCTTCCACGGCACCTTCGCGTGGTGGTGGCAGGTGGACGACGTGCAGCTGGTCAACCGCGACTGCGTGCCGGCAGCCGGCGGTCTGGTGCTCGGCCTGACCACCGACCGCAACACCGGCACCCCGCTCAACGGGGTCACGGTGGTGAGCGCCGACCGACCGGCGGACCGTGGCACGTCGGCGTCGACACCTGACGACCCGGCCCTGCCGGACGGCTTCTATCGGCTCTTCTCCGGGCTGACCGGGGCGCACCGGTTCACGGCCAGCCGTGCGCCGTACCAGGCGGCCACGCAGACGGCGACGGTGACTGCCGACGAGGTCCGACGGCTGGACGTCGCGCTGGCCGCCGGCAGACTCACCGTCACCCCCACGAACGTCCAGTCGTACCAGTCGTACGGCAGCACCCGGACCACGAAGCTGACGGTCCGCAACACCGGAAGCGCGCCGGCCGCCGTCAACCTGGTGGAGCGCGGCGGGCGGTTCGACCTGCTGTCCAGGGCCGGTGCGCCGCTGCGGGAGCAACGGATGAAGGGGATCAGCAAGGCCCGCACGGGTACCGCGTACGGCGGGGCGGAGACCGGAACCGAGGCCGCGCCACGGGCGCAGGACGGGTGGACCGGTATCGCCGACCTGCCCGCCGGCGTCTACGACAACGCGGCGGCCACCCTCGACGGGAAGGTCTACTCCGTCGGCGGTGGCGGTGGCAGCGGCCTGGAAGGCAAGGCGTGGCGCTACGACCCCGACACGGACGCCTGGGCCGCGCTGCCCGACCTGCCGACCGCGCGGGCCAAGCCGGTCGCGGCGGCCGTCGGCGGCAAGGTGTACGTCCTCGGTGGCTGGGGAGTCGACGACAACACGGTCGCCTCGGTGGACGTGTTCGACCCTGCCACGGAACGGTGGAGCACGGTGGCCGGAGCGACCAACCCGTTCCCGGCGGCGGCTGCCGGCGGCGCGGTGACCGGTGGGAAGGTCTACCTGGTCGGGGGCTGCCTGGACAACGACTGCACCGACTCGGACCGGCTCGTCGTCTTCGACCCGGCGACCGGCGCGTTGCACACCGGCGCGTCCTACCCGCATCGGGTCTCCTGGCTCTCCTGCGGCGGGATCGGCAGCGCGATCTACTGTGCCGGCGGCACCGGCGGCACCGAGTACACCGACGCCTACCGCTACGACCCGGCGGCGGACGCGTGGCGCCCACTGCCGAACCTGCCGCTGGACCTCTGGGGTTCCCAGTACACGGCGGCCGGGGACCTCCTGGTCCTGGCCGGCGGGGTCACGGCCGCGTCGACAACGGTGACCAACCGGACCATCGCGTACGACCCGGTGGCCGGAGGTTGGCGCGACCTGCCAAACGTCCAGTTCGGCAGGTACCGAGGCGCCGCCGCCTGCGGCGCGTACAAGATCGGTGGTTCGCCGTCGTCCTTCGTGGGCTCCGCCGAGAGTGAGCGGCTGAGCGGCCTGGAGCTGTGCGACGGGGAGGCGGACCTTCCCTGGCTCGCCACGACACCGGGCACCTTCACGCTGGCCGCGGGCGCCTCCCGAACGGTCACCGTCACCATGAGCGCCACTGTCGCGGCCGGCGTGGACCAGCCGGGCACCTACTCCGGCGAGCTGGGCGTCGCATCCGACACGCCGTACCGCGTCTCAGCGGTGCCGGTGCGGATGAACGTGTCGCCGCCGGCCAGCTGGGGCAGGATCCAGGGCACCGTCACCGGGGTCACCTGCGCCGGGGTCACCGTCGGGGTCGCGGCGACGGTCCGGGTGAACCGGGTGGGGACGACTACCGGCTACACCCTGACCGCGGACGCCCAGGGCCGGTACGTGTGGTGGCTGCCGAAGGGCCGCTACGACGTGATCGTCGCCAAGGACGCCTGGGTGCCGCAGACGCAGCGCACGCGGATCGAGGCGGGCATCGTCGACACACTCGACTTCACCCTCGATCCGGTCTCGTCCTGCACGAGAGCCACCGGCATCTGACCCGACACGCGTGGGTGGCCGGCGACCTGTCGGCCGCCGGCCACCCGCGCGACGACGACCGGGGCCGGTCACCCTCTGCGGGTGACCGGCCCCGGTCGATCAGAGCGATGGGTCAGGCGACGGTGACGGCGACCTCGTTGATGCCCCGGCCGGCAGTGACGGCGGCGTCGCCGTTGCCGTGCCGGGACAGCGCCCGCAGCGTCCAGGAACCGGGCGCGGCGAAGAACCGGAACTGGCCGGCCGCCGAGGTGACAACCTCGGCGGTGAACTCACCTGTCGAGTCGAGCAGCCGGACGTACGCGCCCGGCACGACCTCGTCCGCCGACGAGCGGACGACGCCGGTGATGACGGTTTCCTTCTCCAGGTCCAGGCTGGCCGGCAGCGGCGCGGCCTGGTCGGGTGCGGCGCAACCCGCGGCGGTGGGAGCAGTCATGGCGGATCAGGCCTCCCCGGGCTCGTCGCCGAGCGCGACAGGCACGCCGACGAGCGAGCCGTACTCGGTCCACGAACCGTCGTAGTTCTTCACGTTGCGGTGACCGAGCAGCTCCTGCAGCACGAACCAGGTGTGCGAGGAACGCTCGCCGATCCGGCAGTACGCGATGGTCTCCTTGCTGTCGTCCAGCCCCGCGTCGCCGTAGATCCTGCGCAGCTCGTCGTCGGAGCGGAAGGTGCCGTCCTCGTTGGCCGCCTTGGACCACGGGACGCTGATCGCGGTCGGGATGTGACCGGCCCGCTGCGCCTGCTCCTGCGGCAGGTGCGCGGGGGCGAGCAGCCGACCGGCGAACTCGTCGGGGCTGCGCACGTCGACCAGGTTCTTGGCGCCGATCGCGGCGACGACCTCGTCGCGGAAGGCCCGGATGGAGGTGTCCGGCTCCTGCGCGACGTACTGGGTCGCCGGGCGGGCCGCCGTCTCGGTGACCAGCGGGCGGGCGTCCAGCTCCCACTTCTTGCGACCGCCGTCGAGCAGCTTCACGTCGCGGTGGCCGTAGAGCTTGAAGTACCAGTAGGCGTACGCCGCGAACCAGTTGTTGTTGCCGCCGTACAGGATCACGGTGTCGTCGTTGCTGATGCCCCGCTCGGACAGCAGCGCCTCGAACTGGGTCTTGTTGACGAAGTCCCGGCGGACCTGGTCCTGGAGGTCGGTCTTCCAGTCGATCTTGATGGCGCCGGCGATGTGGCCGGTCTCGTAGGCCGAGGTGTCCTCGTCGACCTCGACGAAGACGACGCCCGGGGCGTCGAGGTTCTTCTCGGCCCACTCGGCCGATACGAGTGCGGTGTCGCGACTCATCGAATCACTCCCTGGTGAGGATGGATGGTGAGCCAACGCGCGAATATCGATGGGTTGAACTGTCGCACCGCGCGCGGGACCCAGCGGAAGGACGGGATCACGGGTTCGTGCGACGGCGCCGCTGCCGGGCGTTCGGTGGGATCACCGGAAAGGGTCGAGGACCCTGCGTGCCGGTGGCCGCCGTCAGGCGGCCGAAAACAGCCCCGCCGTCAGATGACAGGGCGACACAGGCAGGTGGCCACGCGGCACAGGTCGACCGCGCGCCGTTTGGTGAGGTGGGTCCCCATGAGCACGGAGCCTACCAGCCAGTGACCGGGCTGCCACTGGACCGACCACCATCCGGGATCGTCCGGGCTGCGGGGCAGCTGAAGCGTCCCAGCGGCCCGGACGATTGAGGCGCGACTCAGCCGGCGGAGTTGATCGGCACGTTCTTCGCGTCGGCGGTGACCGCCAGCCCTTCGGGCAACGGCCGGACCTCCCGGACCGCGAGCTGGAACGGCAGCTCGGGCAGCGGCACGTCGATGGAGATCCCCTGGGCGTACCGGTTCAGGGCCAGCCGGGCCAGCGGCAGGTTCGGCAGGCCCGCGGCGTCCAGGTTGTTGAAGCGCAGGGCCACCTTGCCGTTCTCGGCGACGGTGACGTCGGCGGTGCCGGCGACGGTGAACTTCTGACCGAGGATGTCGACCGGGGCGGTGACGGCGAGCTTGCCGCCCTGCTCGCCGAGCTTGAGCCCGGGTCGGTTCAGCAGCGCGGCGAGGCTCTCGTAGCTGATCGTGCCGGTGCCGTTGACCGTGTCGGCGACGATGTCGCCCTGCCCGGTCCGCAGCGTGTCGATCGAAGCACGCACGTTGCGGGCGTCCACATCCAGCACCGGCAGCCGTACGGCGTCACCCTCGACCGACGCCTGCACGTCCCGCAGAGTGATGGAGATCCGCTCGTACCGCCCGTCCAGCACCTGGGTGAGGAACGGCGTCCCGCCGACCTCGACGTCGGGCTTGGCCGACTGCGCCCCCTGCTTGCTGACCTCCTGGCTGACCCGCTCGGCGATGAGCCGCTCGGCCACGCCGACCGCCACACGGTCGGCGACCACCAGCAGACCCCCCACCACCAGGAGCAGGACGACCAGGCCGATGAGCAGCTTGCGACCGCGCCGTCGGGGCCGGGCTTCGCCAGCCGGATACTCCTGGGCCACGCCGCCTCCTGTCTCCGCCCGCCGCTGATCGGCGGGACGTCCGAACCGGTGCCGCAGCGCGGCGCACCCGTAGGTACCCGACCGGCACCGGCCTCAACCGTGGGCTCAGAGGAACAGCATGCACATGGCGTACGCGGCGGGTGCGGCCAGGGCGAATCCGCCGAGCGGACCCTGCATGTGCCGGGCGACCCACATGGTGGGCGGTTCGCCGGCCATCAGGCGGCCCGCCTCCGCGTACCCCACGGCGAGATCGGAGAGGACTGCGGTGACGGCCGCGACGAGGCCGATCACCGCGGCCCGGGTCGGCGTGAAGGGGGTCACCAGATAGCTGCCGAGGAGCGCGCTGCCCAGCGTGCCCACCATCGCGCCGGCGACGACGCCGGCCGCGCCCCGGGGCACCTGCGGGGCCAGCCGGGGCCACGGCAGCACCGCGTCGGTGAGCCGGGCGACGGTCAGCGCGACCCCGCTCGCGGTCAGGCAGACCGTGATCGCCTGGGTGCCGGCCGGGATGCGGCTGAGCACGATCAGGGTGCCGAAGGCCACGACCCCGACCACGATGAGCAGGGTGGCGCCGAGGGAGTCGGTGACCCGGACCCGGTCGACGCGGCGGACCAGCTGGCCGAGCACGGCGGCGAGGAAGCCGCCGACGGCCAGGTAGCCCAGCGGCGCCAGACCGGCGACGTCACTCTGGACGGCGGCGATGTCGGCGGCCGCGGCGACCGCGGCGCTGATCCCGCCGACCAGCAGCAGCGCGGGTGGGCGCATGGCCATCGTCCAGGCGAGCACGAACAGCAGTTGGACGCCGAAGACGATGAACGCGAACGGCAGGCGGTGACCCGGCCCGGACGTCTGCGCGCCGAGCACCAGACCCACCCCGAGCAGCGCGGCGAAGCCGGCGATGGTCAGGGCCAGCGGCCGGTGCACCTCGACCGGAGCGACCGGCTCCTCCTCCGGCTCGTCGACCTCGTCCTCGGAACGACGGGCCGGCTCCCCGGCGCGGCGGGCCCGGCGCGGCCCACCCCGCCCACGGCGTTCGCCTTCGGCGACGGCCGGTCCGGTGCGCGGCGCGGGCGGATGGCCACGGGTCGGAGCGGCCGGACCCGGGCGGGGACCGTCGGACCACGATTCGCGGCCGGCGTCGGACGAGGTGGAGGGAAACACGCCCCGATCGTGCCAGATGGGCTGCCCGCCGCGCCGGTCACGGGTTTCCGCAACGTTAAAACCTGCGCCACGATCAGGGGCAAGCTAGACAAACGGGAAATGACCTCAAGGCGCAGCCGAGGCGATCGGTTACGCTCAACGCGTTACCCGCCCGTCAGCGACGCCGGGACCACGCTATTTCTCAGCGCACTCTGCCACGAGTGTGTCTGGTCGCGTGCGGCGTTGCGCCGCCGGGACGGAGGTGATCGTGGAGATCCTGCTGCTGGTGACCGCGCGCGCAGGGGAACCGTCGGCTGTGCTGCCGGCGCTCGACCTGCTGCCACACTCGGTTCGCACCGCGCCGCGCGACGTCCGCACCCTGGTTGCCGGGCCCAGCCCCGACGCGGTGCTGGTGGACGCCCGGTCGGAGCTGAGCGAGGCCCGAGCGACCTGTCGGATGCTGCACGCGACCGGGCTCGGGGTGCCACTGGTCGCGGTGGTGACCGAGGCCGGCCTGATCGCGCTGAACGCGGACTGGGGCGTCGACGACGTCATCCTCGCGTCGGCCGGTCCCGCCGAGGTCGAGGCTCGACTGCGGCTCGCGGTCGGCCGCCTGAGCAACGCGACCGCCGGTGCCGGCGGCTCGATCCGGGCCGGTGAGTTGACCATCGACCCCGACACGTACGCCGCCAAGCTGAAGGGTCGCCCGCTCGACCTCACCTACAAGGAGTTCGAGCTGCTGAAGTTCCTCGCCCAGCACCCGGGCCGCGTGTTCACCCGCGACCAGCTGTTGCGCGAGGTCTGGGGCTACGACTACTTCGGCGGCACCCGGACGGTGGACGTGCACGTCCGGCGGCTGCGCGCCAAGCTCGGCTCGGAGTACGAGTCGATGATCGGCACGGTCCGCCAGGTGGGTTACAAGTTCGTCGTCCCGCCGTCGCGTTCCCTGCCCGAGGCGGAGCACGCGCCGCTGCCCGTCTAACCAGCCAGGGCGATTTCCCATATGCCCCTTTTGCGCGGCTCGCCGGTCATATTCTGACTGCCGGGTTGTCGGAAAAGGGGGGCGACGGTGCGGGCAGGTAGCACGGGGGCGAGGGGCCGGCGCGTCCGGCCAGCCGGGCGGAAGCCGTGACGCGGGTCAGCTCGACCGCGCGCGCGGCAGTGATCGTGACGGTGGTGGTGGTCGCGCTGCTCGGCTCGGCGTACGTGCTGGGCCGCAGTCTCGTCCCCGACCAGACCCAGCGACACGCCACAGGTGTCACCACCGAGGGCGACGGCACGCACTACGCCGACCAGCCTCCCGAGAAGCCCTCGACCGGCACCCCGACGGGCAGCCCGACCGCGAGCCAGAGCGCTGGCCCGACCGAGGCCGGCCAGGACGGCTCGGGGCAGAACGCCAGCGGCGACAAGCTGTTCGGCGCCCACACCGACACCGGCAACGCCCGACTCGCGCTGACCTTCGACGACGGGCCGGACCCGCGCTACACCCCGCAGGTCCTCGCGATCCTGCGCGAGTACGACGTCAAGGCCACCTTCTGCGTGGTGGGCGAGAACGCGCAGGATCATCCCGACCTCGTCCAGGCGATCGTCGCCGACGGCCACACCCTGTGCAATCACTCCTGGCACCACGACGTCACCCTGGGCAACAAGTCCGCCGACCAGATCCGCGCCGACCTGGTCCGCACCAACGAGGCGATCCGAGCGGCAGTCCCGGACGCCCCGATCGTCTGGTACCGCCAACCCGGCGGCGCCTGGACGTACCCGGTGGTGTCGGTGTCCCAGCAGCTCGGCATGACCCCGCTGCACTGGTCGGTGGACCCGTCGGACTGGCAGGCCCCGGGTGCCAGCAAGATCGCCGCGACCGTGCTCTCGCAGGTGGAACCGGGTGCCGTGGTCCTCATGCACGATGCCGGCGGCGACCGGCAGGGCACCGTCGACGCGCTGCGCCGGATACTGCCCGCACTCAGCTCGCGTTACGAGTTGGAGGCACTGCCCACCGACCCGACGTGAGCCACTTCCCCCTACTCGGGCGAGAGTCCGGGACGCACCGGACGCAGCGGCTACGGTGATCCAATGAGCAGTGCGGAGCCGACCAGCGACCAGGTGACCCGGACCGACCGACTGGCCCCGACGGAGATCGCCGACGTGCTGGCCCTGGCGCGCACGGCGGGCGACACCGACGGCGCGGACCCGCTCGACGAACACGTCCTGCTCCGCCTGCGCGATCCGCAGGCGCCGGCCGTACACCTGCTGGCCCGCGCCGATGACGGCACCCTCACCGGGTACGCCCACCTCGACACCACCGACCCGGTGGGCGGGATCGGGGTGGAGCTGGTGGTGCACCCCGCGTACCGGCGGCGGGGCACGGGCCGGGCGCTGGCCCGGGGCGTGCTCGCCTCGGCCACCGGGCCACTGCGGGCGTGGGCGCACGGCGACCACCCGTCGGCGGCGGCGCTCGCCGTGGACCTCGGGTTCAGCCGGGCGCGCGTGCTCTGGCAGCTACGCCGGCCGTTGGCCGCCCCGCTGGGCGAGCCGCGTCTGCCCGACGGGGTGACGCTGCGTGCGTTCCGCCCCGGTGCCGACGACGCGGCCTGGCTGGCCCTGAACGCGCGGGCCTTCGCCGAGCATCCCGAGCAGGGGCGGTGGACCTCGGACGACCTGCGGGTCCGCCTCGCCGAGCCGTGGTTCGACCCGGCCGGTTTCCTGCTCGCCGAGGAGACCTCGACCGGTCGGCTGCTGGGCTTCCACTGGACGAAGGTGCACGAGCGGCCCGGGTCGGCCCGCATCGGCGAGGTGTACGTGCTCGGCGTGGAGCCGACCGCGCACGGTGGCGGGCTCGGTCGGGCGCTGACCACCGCAGGGCTCGCGTACCTGCGGGACAAGCGGGGCCTGGACCGGGTGATGCTCTTCGTGGACGACTCGAACACCGGAGCGGTAGCGCTCTACGAGCGGTTGGGCTTCGCCCGCTGGTCCGCGCACATCAACTACCACCTGGGCTGACCGTCGGCCGTCGGGCCGAGCGAGTCACCGGCGGGTAACGGCCGAGCGTCGGCGGGATAACGCTGAACCGGATATATACCCATACTTCCGACAGGTGTATCCCGGTTCACTTAACGGACAACTCACCCTCAGCAAGCGGTCACCTCGGGGGCCGTACGTGTTCACCTTGCGTTCACTTGCGACCGGCGAACCGGCTACCTGGCACTTCTAACTTTCGTGTCAGCCGGTCAAAGCCGGTCCTCGGGCCCCGGGATCGGGGCGCCAAGTCAGACGCGAAGGGAAACCCCTCAGGTGAAGCTCCAGCGGTACGGCGCTATTGCCGGCCTCGCTCTTGCCGCGACGCTCGGCCTCAGCGCATGCGGCTCGGACAACAACGAGCCCGCCTCCGGCGCAACTGCCGCGGGCTCGGCCGCCGCGGTCGACTGCGCTACCGGCACGCTGAACGCCCAGGGCTCGTCGGCGCAGAAGAACGCCATGGCCGAGTGGATCAAGGCGTACCAGCAGAAGTGCGCTGGCACCACGATCAACTACGAGGCTTCCGGCTCGGGCGCCGGCATCCAGGCGTTCATCGCCGGGACCGCCGACTTCGCCGGCTCCGACTCCGCGCTCAAGCCGGAGGAGCAGCCGCAGGCCGACGCCAAGTGCGCCGGCGGCAAGGCCATCCACCTGCCGATGGTGATCGGCCCGGTGGCCGTCGCCTACAACGTCAGCGGCGTGGACAACCTCCAGCTCAAGCCGGCCACCCTGGCGAAGATCTTCGCCGGCAAGGTCACCAAGTGGGACGACGCGGCGATCAAGGCCGACAACCCGGACGCCAAGCTCCCGGCGACCACCATCCAGACCGTCCACCGCTCGGACGAGTCGGGCACCACCGACAACTTCACCAAGTTCCTCTCGAAGACCTCCGAGGCGGACTGGACGCTGGGCAACGCCAAGGCCTGGAAGGCCCCGGGCGGCACCGGCGCCAAGGGTTCGGACGGCGTGGCCAGCTCGGTCAAGGGTGCCGACGGCTCCATCGGCTACATGGAGTGGTCGTTCGCCGAGAACGCCGGCCTGAACATGGCCAAGATCGGCAACGGTAACGGCGAGTTCGCCGCGCTGACCGCCGAGGCCGCTGGCAAGACCATCGCCGGCGCCAAGATCGATGGCCAGGGCGACGACCTCAAGCTGTCGATCGACTACAACACCAAGGAGGCCGGGGCCTACCCGATCGTCCTGGCGACGTACGAGATCGTCTGCAGCAAGGGCCTCGCGGCCGACAAGCTGGCACTGGTCAAGGGTCTGCTGGGCTACGCCGCCAGCGCCGAGGGCCAGAACTCGCTGACCGACCTCGGCTACGCCCCGCTGCCGGAGACGGTCCGCACCAAGGTCGAGACCGCGGTCAAGAACCTCTCCTGACCCGACCCCACCACCTCCGCAACCGAATCGAGCGAGCAGATGGGTGAAACCCCTCACCGCTCGGCCGACGCCGGCACCGGCGGGACGCGCGTGACCCAGAGTCACGAGTGGCCCGCCGGTGCCTCGGCGCGTGTGGCCGAGGCACCAGTCAGCACCCGTTCCCCGGGCGGCGACGGACTGGGCGGCGGCGGCGCACTGCCGCGCAGCCGCAAGTTCGGCGCCGAGCGGGCCTTCCGCGGTCTCACACTGGCCGCCGGCACCGCCGTTCTGGTCATCATCGCCGCCATCGCGATCTTCCTGGTCGCCAAGGCGGTGCCGGCCCTGCGCGCCAACACCGAGAACTTCTGGTCCTACGAGGGCTGGTCCCCCAACGAGACGCAGCCGAAGTTCGGCATCGGCACGCTCGCCTTCGGCACCGTGCTCAGCGCGGCGCTGGCGCTGCTCATGGCGGTGCCGGTGGCGCTGGGCATCGCGCTCTACCTCTCGCACTACGCACCCCGTCGGCTGGGCACCGCTCTCGGCTTCCTGGTCGACCTCCTCGCCGCCGTGCCGAGCGTGGTCTTCGGCCTCTGGGGGCGGGACATCTTCATCAACCCGGTCCGGGACTTCTCCGTCTGGCTGAACGAGTACTTCGGCTGGCTCCCGATCTTCGGCGGCGACGGCCCGTTCGGTAAGTCGATCATGCTGGGTGCCCTGGTACTCGCGATCATGGTGTTGCCGATCATCACCTCGCTCTCGCGCGAGGTGTTCCTCCAGACGCCGACCGCCAACGAGGAGGCCGCCCTCGCCCTGGGCGCCACCCGCTGGGAGATGCTCCGCACCGCGGTGCTCCCCTACGGCCGCCCCGGCATCATCGCCGCGGTGATGCTCGGCCTCGGCCGGGCGCTCGGCGAGACCATCGCCCTGGCGCTGACCCTCGGCATCACCTTCGGCATCTCGTTCAACCTGATCCAGAACGGCGGCAACACCATCGCCGCCAACATCGCCAACGCGTTCGGCGAGGCGAACGAGACCGGCCGGGGCGCGCTCATCGCCTCCGGTCTGGTGCTGTTCACCATCACGCTGATCGTCAACATCACGGCGCGGGCGATCATCTACCGCCGCCGGGAGTTCACGGAGTCGGCCGCATGACCACAACCGTCACCTCCCACCGCACCCGCCCGCCGGCCCAGCCGTCCTCGCTGCGGGCCCGGCGGCTGCCCGGGTACGCCGCACCGGCCATCGCCGTGGCGGCCCTGGCGCTCTCCGCCGTGATCGTCTACGGCACCGACATCGGCGGCCCGGTCCTCGTGGTCGTCCTCGGCGCGATCCTCTACCTGGCCGGGCTCTTCGCCGCCGCCAACGCGGTCGAGGGGCGCCGGTCGGCCCGCAACCGCACCTGGAGCGCACTGATCCACTCCGCCTTCGTGCTGGCGGTGCTGCCGCTCGTCTCGGTGGTCTGGACGCTGGTCAGCAAGGGCGCCGAGCGGTTCGACGCCAACTTCTTCCAGACCTCGATGAACAACATCGGCGCCCGGGACCCGAACGGCGGCGCGTACCACGCGATCGTCGGCACGCTGGAGCAGGTCGGGATCGCCACCCTGATCACCGTCCCGCTCGGCGTCCTCTGCGCGATCTACATCGTCGAGTACGGGCGGGGCAAGTTCGCCTTCGCGATCCGATTCTTCGTGGACGTGATGACCGGCATCCCGTCGATCGTCTCCGGCCTCTTCGTGCTGGCGTTCTGGGTGCTGGTCGTGTCGCCGTGGTTCAACGACGGCCGGCCGAGCTTCTCCGGCTTCGCCGCCGCGCTCGCGCTGAGCGTGCTCATGCTGCCCACCATCGTCCGGTCCACCGAGGAGATGCTCCGCCTCGTCCCGGCGCCACTGCGCGAGGGCGCGTACGCGCTCGGCATCCCCAAGTGGAAGACCATCCTGCGGGTGGTGGTGCCGACGGCGCTGCCCGGCATCGTCACCGGCGTCATGCTCGCCATCGCCCGCGCGGCCGGCGAGACCGCGCCGGTGCTCCTGGTCGCCGGCGGCGGCGCCGCCATCAACACCAACCCCTTCGAGAACAACCAGTCGTCGCTGTCCCTCTTCGTCTACCAGCAGGCCGGTGACGCGTCGAAGTACGCGCCGGCACGGGCGTGGACGGCGGCACTCACCCTGGTCGCCCTCGTGCTCATCCTGACGATCGCGGCGAAACTGCTGGCCCGTCGCAACAGGCTCAGCCGATGAACCCCGGAGGTACCACCATGGCCAAGCGCGTCTCCGCCTCGAACGTCACCGCCTACTACGGCGGGTTCAAGGCGATCGAGAACATCAACCTGACTGTCGAGCCGAAGACCGTCACCGCTCTCATCGGGCCGTCCGGCTGCGGCAAGTCGACCTTCCTGCGGTCGATCAACCGGATGCACGAGGTGCTGCCGGGCGCCCGGGTCGAGGGCAGCCTGACCATCGACGACCAGGACATCTACCACCGGGACGTGGACGTCACCGCGGTCCGGCGCACCATCGGCATGGTCTTCCAGCGGCCGAACCCGTTCCCCACCATGAGCATCTTCGAGAACGTGGTGGCCGGGCTGAAGCTCAACGGCGTGCGGCGCAAGTCGATCCTGGACGAGGCGGCCGAGAAGGCGCTGCGCTCGGCGAACCTGTGGGACGAGGTCAAGGACCGGCTGGGCAAGCCCGGCGCGGGCCTCTCCGGCGGTCAGCAGCAGCGGCTCTGCATCGCCCGGACCATCGCTGTCGAACCGCAGGTCGTGCTGATGGACGAGCCCTGCTCGGCCCTGGACCCGATCTCCACGCTGGCCATCGAGGACCTGATGTTCCAGCTCAAGGACAAGTTCACGATCATCATCGTGACGCACAACATGCAGCAGGCCGCCCGTGTGTCGGACCGGACCGCCTTCTTCTCCATCGAGAAGACCGGCGACCCGGGCCGTCTCATCGAGTACGACAACACCCAGAAGATCTTCAGCAACCCGAGCGTCAAGAAGACCGAGGACTACATCACCGGCCGCTTCGGCTGAACCCCCCTCTTCCCGTGCGCGACGCAGGCGGTCCGTCTCCGGACGGGCCGCTTCGTCGTTCCCACGGCCGATGACCGCCGATCCGTGAGCTGCCTACGATCATCAAGTGCGTTCACCCGGCAGGCTCCTGCGCGGATGCCGGCCCGACGTGAGGGTCGCCGTCGGCCTGTTCGTCGTGCTCGCGGCGCTGATCCTGGTCACGCCGAACGGTCCACACCACGTGCTCGGCTACGCCGCCGCCCTCGCGTTGGCGGCGGTGCAGGCCAGCACCATCGCGGTGCTGCGCCGCCACCCGGAGGCCGCGATGGCGGTGGCCGTCCTCGCCGGGATCGGCATCGAGGCGCTCAGTCCGGCCATCGGCTGGCTCGGCCAGGTCGCCGCGGTGCTGGCCGGGTACGCGCGCCGGAGGCCACCGTCGCGGTCGCTGTGGGTGCTCGGCCTGCTGCTGGCCGGCACGCCCTGGAAGCTGGCGTACGGCGACTGGCGCAACGTGCTGCTCGCGATCGCCGGCCCGGCGCTCGGCTGGACCCTCGGTGAGCTGGGCCGGACCCGCGCGCTGCGCCGGCAGGACTCCGAGCGGCGCATCGTCACCCAGGAACGCGAACGGATCGCCCGCGAACTGCACGACGTGCTGGTCCACACGGTGTCGGTGATCGTCGTGCAGGCCGGCGCGGCACAGGACGTCTTCGAGCGTCGGCCCGACCTGGCCCGCACGGCGCTCGCCTCGATCGACCTGGCGGCCCGTTCCACCCTGGCCGAACTGCGGGTGCTGTTGCAGACGATGAGCGCCGACGCCGAGCCCGACTCGGCCACCCCGCAGCCCGGCCTGGCGCAACTGGACACGCTGGCCGCGTCGCTGGGTGCCACCGGCCTCACCGTCGAGCTGGACCGGGAGCCAGCCAGGTCACCGTTGCCGGCGGCGGTGGACCTCTCGTCGTACCGGATCGTCCAGGAGTCGCTGACCAACACGCTGCGGCACAGCCAGGCCACGACGGCCCGGGTGCTGGTGCGGTGCTCGCCCCGGTCGGTGCGGCTGGAGATCCGCGACGACGGCCCGGCCCGTCCGAGCGGCCGGGTCGACCGTTCCGCGCACCGGGGGATCGTGGGGATGCAGGAACGGGCCCGGTTGTTGGGCGGGACGCTGGACGCCGGACCGGTGCCCGGGGGCGGCTTTCGGGTACGGGCGGACCTGCCGCTCACCTCGCCATGACGGCGGCGGCCATCCGGGTGTTGATCGCCGACGATCAGGCCCTGGTGCGCGCCGGGTTCGCGATGATCATCGAGAGCCGCGAGGACCTCGAGGTGGTCGGCGAGGCGGGCGACGGCCTGGAGGCTGTCGAACTGGCCGGGCGTCTGCGACCGGACGTGATCCTGATGGACGTACGGATGCCCCGGCTGGACGGCATCGAGGCGACCCGCCGGCTGGTCGCCGCCGGCCAGGCGGCGAGGATCATCATGCTGACCACGTTCGACCTGGACGAGCCGGTGTTCTCGGCGCTGCGGGCCGGCGCCAGCGGCTTCCTGCTCAAGGACATCCGGCCCGACGAGCTGGCCACTGCGGTACGGGTGGTGGCGCGCGGTGAGGCGCTGCTCGCGCCGACAGTCACCCGGCGGCTGCTCGACAGGTTCGCCAGCGAACTGCCCGGCGGCACTCCCCCACCGGCGCTCGACGCGCTCAGCGCCCGGGAGATCGAGGTGCTCACGCTTGTCGCGCGGGCGCTCTCCAACGACGAGATCGCGGAGCGCCTGGTCCTCAGCCGGGCCACCGTGAAGACCCACCTGTCGGCGATCCTGCTCAAGCTCGGTCTGCGTGACCGGGTGCAGGCGGCCGTGCTCGCCTACGAGTGCGGCCTGGTGCGGCCGGGCACCGCTCCGCCCCGGGGATGACCGCGAGTCCCATCCCGGGACTGATCCGGCAGGCCGGCCAGCCTGCCTAATCTCCCTCCAAAGAGGAGGGAAGCATGATCCGGACTGTGCTGGCACTGCTGACCGTCGTACCCCTGATCGTCACGCCGGTATCCGCCACCGACCCGCCTGCCGACAGGTGCGCGGGGTTGGCGCGTGCACGGATCCCGCAGGTGTCGGTGACGTCGGCGGAGCGCGACACCAATGCCGAGGGCCAGGAATTCTGCCTGGTGCAGGGGGTGATCCGGCCGCAGACACGGTTCACCGTCAAGCTCCCCGTCTCCGGCTGGACGGGGCAGTACGTGCAGCAGGGCTGTAGCGGGTTGTGCGGCACGGTGCCCGACCTGACCCTGCCGCTCTTCGGGTTCCAGTGCGCTGCCGCGCGGGACGGCAGGCTGGTGCTGGCCTCCGACGACACCGGGCATACCGGCGACCCGCAGACCACCGAGCCGGCGACCTGGGGCGCCGACCCGCGGGCGCGACTGGAGTTCGGGCTGCTGTCCGAGCACCGGCTGCGGCGGGTGGCGGACGCGGTGATGGTCGCGTACTACGGGCACGGGCCGACGTACCGGTACTTCGACGGCTGCTCGACCGGCGGCCGGCAGGGCCTGATGCTGGCGCAGCGGTTCCCGTCCGACTTCGACGGCATCCTGGCCGGCGCACCGGTACACAACCTGGCGCCGCTGGCGCTGCTCAACGCCTGGGTGGTGCTGCGCAACACCGACGCGTCGGGCCGGCAGATCCTCGGCCCGGAAAAGATCCCCGCGCTGCACGAGGCGGTTGTTCGACAGTGCGGCTCGGTCATCGAGGACCCCCGGCGGTGCGGGTTCCAGCCGTCGTCGCTGCGCTGCCCGCGCGGCACGGACCGGCCCGACTGCCTCACGCCCGCCCAGGTGGCTGCAGTTGTGGCGTTCTACCGCGGCCCGAACGGCCTCTACCCGGGCGGCATGCCGTACGGATCTGAGCTGGGCTGGATCGACGAGTTCGTGGTGCGCTCCGGCGCCCCGGTGGACGGCAACACCGCGAGGATCGCGCTCAACTACCTGAGGTACCTCGCGTACCCGCAGAACCCACCGGCCGACTTCCAGCTGACCGATGTGCGGTTCACCCGGGCCACGTTCGAGCGGCTGAACGTGCTGGGGGACGCCATCTACAACGCCACCGACGCGGATCTGTCCGCGTTCCGCGACCAGGGCGGCAAGCTGATCCTCTACCACGGCTGGGCGGACCCGTCCGTCCCCCCGTTCTCGACCGTCGACTACTACGCGGCGGTGCAGCGCCGCGGCGGCAGCGAGGCGTTCACGCGGCTGTACCTGGTGCCGGCCGGCTACCACTGCCTGTTCGGGCCGGAGCCGACCGAGCACCCGTCGGAGGTCGGCATCCCGGAGTTCCTGCAGCCGCTGATGGACTGGGTCGAGCGCGACGTCGCTCCGGGTGACATCGACGTTCTCACCTACGCGCCCAACGAGGAGCCGGACCAGCAGTTCGTCCGCTTCCTCACGGTGGCGCCGTTCGACGCGCTGGCACCGGCGCACGCCGCTCCGGGCAGCCTCAACGCCGACTACCGCTACGTCGGGCACTACTGACCGACCGGCGGTCCGCCGTACCCCAGGGATACGGCGGGCCGCCGGCCGAGTCAGCCGAGCACGAAGCGGGGCTCGCCGTCGGCCGGGAGGTCCAGGCGCGGAGTGATCGGCGTGGCGGCGTCCCGGTCGGCCGCCGCCCGCGCCACCCCGGCCAGGTCGCCGGCCGCCGCCACCTGGGCCAGCGTGACCACCGTCGGCGGCAGCATGGTCAGCTCGCCCGCCTCGGCGCGGGCCAGCGCGTCCGCCGGACGGATCCAGAGGGTGTGGTCGGCCTCGCCGGAGACGTCGCGGGTCCGCTGCCCCGCCGGCAACAGAGCGACGAAGAAGTACGTGTCGAAGCGGCGCGGCTCGAACTCCGGGGTGATCCAGCGGCTCCACGGCAGCAGCAGATCCGACCGCAGCGTGAGCTGACGGTCGGCGAGCAGCGCCGCGAAGCCCAGCCGACGCCCCTCCAGGTCCTGCCGGGCCGCCTCCCAGTCGTCACTGCTGACGTCACCCACCACCGTCGGATGCGCCTCGGCGGGGAGCCCACCGGCGGCGGCCGGGGCCGGGCCGGCGAGCAGCACGCCGGCCTCCTCGAAGACCTCCCGGGCGGCGGCGCAGACGATCGCCTGGGCGGCGTCCGGGGCCACCCCGAGCCGGTCCGCCCACTCGGTCGGCGTCGGGCCGGCCCAGTCCACGTGCGCCTCCGAGTCGGAGCGGTCCACCCCGCCGCCGGGGAAGGCGTACATCCCGCCGAAGGTCATCGCGGCGACGCGGCGGATGACGTACACCTCGAAGTCGGTGTCGGTCGGACGCAGCAGCAGCACGGTGGCGGCGACGCGCGGCGTCGCCGGGGTGCCGCCCTCGGCCCGGAACCGGCGGGCGTGCTCGACCAGGGCGGCGGGCGCGATGAAGCCGTCACTGTCGATCGTCATGCCGCGAGCCTAGTTCGCCGCCACACCACGCTGCCGGGCCGCCGCTGACCCATGCTCAGCTCAACCCCTTTGCTCTGCTTCAGCGGAGGCGACAGAAACGGCCCGTCGGTGTTGCCTGGGCTGAAGCAGAGCAAAGGGAACCCGGGGGGTGGCCGGGGCAGCGAGGGGCGGCGTTCGCCCCGCCGGCACAGGGGTTAGCGTTCCGGCATGACTCGTTGGGGCATCCTGGCCACCGGCCACATCGCCAGCCGTTTCGCCGAAGACCTCCGGCTGGTGCCGGACGCCGAACTGGTCGCGGTCGGCTCCCGCTCCGCCGACAGCGCGCAGCGGTTCGCCGACACGTACGGCGCGAAGCGCGCATACGGCTCCTGGGTGGAGCTGGCCGCCGATCCGGAGGTCGACGTGATCTACGTGGCGACCCCGCACGCCGCGCACCACGAGGCGGCGCTGACCTGCCTGACCGCCGGCCGGGCGGTGCTGCTGGAGAAGCCGTTCACCCTCGAACTGGCCACCAGCACCGAGCTGGTGGAAACCGCGCGCGCCGCGGGGGTCTTCCTGATGGAGGCCATGTGGATGAGGACGAACCCGCTCATCCTCCGCGCGGTCCAGCTGATCGCCGAGGGCGCGATCGGCACGGTGCGCAACGTCCGGGCCGACTTCGGGGTGGCCGGGCCGTTCCCGCCGGAGCACCGGATGCGCAACCCGGCGCTGGGTGGGGGCGCCCTGCTCGACCTGGGGATCTACCCGATCAGCCTCGCGCACCTGCTGCTGGGCGTGCCGCAGCACATCCGCTCCTGGGCGCACCTGGGCCCGGAGGGGACCGACGAGAACACCGGCATCCTGTTCGGCTACGACAGCGGGGCGGTGGCGACGCTGAGCTGCGGCATGGTCGGGGCGAGCTCGTTGGCTGCCTCGATCACCGGCAGCGCGGGCCGCATCGACCTGCCGGAGCCGTTCTTCCGGCCGGCTTCGCTGACCCTGCACCGGGACGGCTTCGAGCCCGAGACGATCTCCGGTGCGGAGGTCGGCAACGGCTACCAGTACGAGGCGATCGAGGTCCAGCGGTGCCTGGCCGCCGGGCTGACCGAGAGTCCGCTGGTGCCGCACACCACGACGCTCGAGGTGATGACCCTGCTGGACACGGTGCGCGAGCAGATCGGCGTGCGGTACGTCTGAACGGCGAAGGGCCCCTTGCCACGGTGAGACCGTGACGAGGGGCCCTTTCCGAAGGTCAGCCGAAGAGCGGCCGGATCACCAGGTAGGTGAGGCAGGCGATAAGCGCCGCCGCCGGGAACGTGATGATCCAGGCGATCACGATGTTGCCGGCGACGTTCCAGCGGACCGCGGAGAGGCGCTTGGTGGCGCCCACACCCATGATCGCCGAGGTGATCGTGTGGGTCGTGGAGATCGGCGCCTTCAGCACCAGGGCGTTGAAGTAGAGCACCGCGCTGGCCACCGTCTCGGCGGCGAAGCCCTCCGGAGGCCCGAGGTCGATGATCTTGCGGCCGAGGGTGCGGATGATCCGCCAACCACCGGCGTACGTGCCGAGCGCCAGCATGGTGGCCGACGTCCAGAACACCCAGCCCGGGATGTGCGTCTTGCTCTCCTGGAAACCGCCGGTGTAGAGCGCCAGCACCACGATGCCCATCGTCTTGGCGGCGTCCTGCATGCCGTGGCCGACCGACATGGCCGCCGCCGAAACGGTCTGCGCGTGGCGGAAGCCCCGGTTGAGCTTGCCCGGCTGCCCGTTACGGAACAGCCAGAGGATCGCAAGCATCAGCAGATAACCGAGGGTGAGGCCGACGATCGGCGAGAGCACCATCGGCAGGATGACCTTCTCGCCGATGTTGCCCCACTGCACGATGCCGCCGGCGGACAACAGGGTCGCGCCGACCAGGCCGCCGAAGAGCGCGTGCGAGGACGACGACGGCAGGCCGAAGTACCAGGTGATCAGGTTCCAGGCGATGGCGCCGAGCACCCCGGCGAAGACCACCCCGAGGCTGCTCACCCCGGTGGGCAGCGTGACCAGGCCGTCGCCGACGGTCTTGGCGACCCCGGCACCGAAGTGCGCGCCGATGAAGTTGCCGACCGCGGCGAGGCCGAGGGCGATCCGGGGTGTCAGCGCCCGGGTGGAGACGCTTGTCGCGATCGCGTTGGCAGCGTCGTGGAAGCCGTTGGTGTAGTCGAACGCCAGGGCAACCGCGATCACCGCCAGCACGGCGATGAGTTCAGGGGACACCGGCTCAGGACTCCTTGACGGCGATGGTCTCGACCGTGTTCGCCACGTGCTCGAAGGCGTCGCAGGCAGCCTCCAGCTCGTCGGCGACCTCCTTCATCTTGAGCACCGTCAGGGCGTCGTACTCACCGGAGAAGAGCCGGACGAGCAGCTGCCGGTTGATCCGGTCGCCCTCGTTCTCCAGCCGGTTGCACTCGATCCAGTAGTCCTCGAGATCCTTCATCGACTGCAGTCGGGGCATCGCGTCGGCCGTCAGCTTGGCCTGCTGGTCGAGCACGTTGACCATCTCGTGCAGCTCCCGCGGCAGCGCCGGCAGCTCGGTCAGCCCGTACAGGTACAGCAGGTCGCCGACCGCCTCCAGGTGGTCCATCACGTCGTCGAGCAGCGAGCCGAGCCGGTAGATGTCCTCCCGGTCGAACGGCGTGATGAAGGTCGAGTTGATCTTCTTGTAGAGATCGTGCGTGATCTGGTCGCTGTCGTGCTCGACCTCGGTCAGCCGCTCGCTGACCGACTGCACGTCGACACCGGGCAGAGCCAGCTCGTTCAACAACGCGGTGCCCCGGACCAGGTTCTGCGCGGCCCTGGTGAAGAGCTCGTAGAAGGCGCCCTCGGTGGGGCGGAAGGAAAACTTCACAGCACAGACCTCGTCGCGTCGGTGGAAGGGTGGCGGCGTCCGAAGGCGTCCGCTCGGTGAATGCTAGAAAACGCCAGAACCGCAACTTCGCCGGCCCACCCCTGGCCAGGCCACATTCACCGCTCGTTCACCTGCTGTTCATCTCGGGCGTCCCAACCGTCTCCGCACCCCCAGCGGCCAACCGCTCGCGCTCGCGCGCCACGTCGAAATCGGCAGGCGGATACCCCAGATCGAGCGTGTCGAACGTCTCCCGCAGCAGGTGGGCGACCGCCCAGTCCCGATACCACTTGCGGTCCGCCGGCACCACGAACCACGGCGCGGCGTCCGTGCCGCACCGGCTCAGCGCCTCGGCGTACGCGGCCTGGTAGTCGTCCCACTGCGCGCGGGAGTCGACGTCCGACGGGTTGTACTTCCAGTGCTTGCGCGGATCGGTGAGCCGTTCCAGCAGCCGCTCGCCCTGCTCGGCGTACGAGATGTGCAGCATCACCTTCACGACTGTCACCCCGTCGTCGACGAGCTCCCGCTCGAAGGCGTTGATCTGGTCGTAGCGGGCCCGCCAGATCGGCTCCGGCACCAACGACCCGACCCGGGCGATCAACACGTCCTCGTAGTGTGAGCGGTTGAACATCCCCACGTACCCGGGCGGCGGCAGCGCGCGGCGGATCCGCCACAGGAAGTCGTGCCGCAGCTCCTGCGGCGTCGGCGGACCGAACGAGCGGATGTGCAGACCCAGGGGGTTCATCGCGCCGGCGACCCGCTTGATCGTGCCGTCCTTGCCACCGCAGTCCATCGCCTGGAGCACCAGCAGCACCCGGTGCGCCGGCCGGGCCGACTCCGCCTTGGCCATCGCGAACAGCATCTCCTGCTGCCGGCCCAACTCCTCGCCGACCAGCTCCACCTGGGCACGGGCCCAGGTCTTGCGGTGCTCGCCGATGACGTCCGGCGGCGGCAGGCCGGGCGTGGACCGGGGATCGATGGCGGCGAGATCCACCGGCGCGGTCACCCGCAACAGGTCCCGCACCGACCCGCCGTCCGGCGCCACGACAGCTCCGCTCTGCCCTTGCCGGGGTTCGCTCATCCTCGGATCATCGCCCACCCGCCGGCCATCCGCGCGTCGAGGCCCGCCGACGGCAGCCGCCGACGCCCCCTATCGCGTCGAGGCCGCTCGATGCGCCACAGGCCCGCCGTCACGTCCGGGGCCGCCGGCGCGTCCGGTTGGTTGCAGGATGTACGCCAGGCACGTGGCGCTCGGGGGAGGGTGGTGGGTCGTGCGGGACCTGGCGACGGAGTTCGAGGCCGAGCGGGGCCGGCTGCTCGCGGTGGCCCACCGGATGCTGGGCAGCCGCAGCGAGGCCGAGGACGCGGTGCAGGAGACCTGGCTGCGCTACGCCGGGGCGCTCGCCGACCCGGCCGCCCGCGCCGAGATCCGCGATCTCTCCGCCTGGTTGACCACCACCTGCGCCCGGCTCTGCCTGGACGTGCTGCGCTCGGCGCGGGTCCGCCGCGAGGCGTACCCCGGGCAGTGGCTCCCGGAACCGGTCGTGAGCCCGCTGGACGGCGGGCCGCCCACCGGCGGGTACGCCCCCGACCCCGCCGAACACGCCGTCCGCACCGACCAGGTCGGCACGGCGCTGCGGGTGCTGCTGGAACGCCTCGCGCCCGAACAGCGGCTCGCGTTCGTGCTGCACGACGTGTTCGCGGTGCCGTTCGCGCGGGTGGCGGACGTCCTCGGCACCAGCGAGGTGGCCGCCCGGCAGCTCGCCTCCCGGGCCCGCCGGGCCGTCGCCGCGCCGGACGCGCCCCGGCACACCGCCGACCCGGCCGAG
Source organism: Micromonospora sp. DT63 (assembly GCF_049841615.1). NCBI lineage: Bacteria > Bacillati > Actinomycetota > Actinomycetes > Micromonosporales > Micromonosporaceae > Micromonospora > Micromonospora sp. DT63. The sequence continues at coordinate 857,534 of NZ_JBNCKQ010000002.1, forward strand.
CAGCGACGCGTCCTCGCGGCGTTCGTGGCCGCCACCGAGTCCGGCGAGCTGGATCCGCTGCTGCGGGTGCTCGCGCCGGACGTGGTCCTGATCGGCGACTCGGGCGGGCACTTCCCGACGGCCCGCCGGCCGGTGGTCGGCGCGGACACGGTGGGCCGCTTCACGCTCGGCCTGTTCGGCCGGACCGGGCGGTACGCGCGACGGATGCGGTCCCGCCCAGTGCTCGTCGACGGCGTCCTCGGCCTGCTGCTGGAGACGGCGCACAGCGACGGGCGGCCGATCCGGCTGGTCACCGCGTTCTCGGTCGACGGCGGCCGGATCACCGGCATCTTCAACCAGCTCAACCCGGAGAAGCTGGCCGGCCTGCCGCCGCTGGGCGACGACGACACGTGGCCGCCGCGCTGGTGAGCCCGCGCCGGCTCAGACCACCAGCGCCAGCCATTTGCGGTACGAGGTGGCGAACGGCTCGGTGCCGTCGCCGAGGGCGCCGTACAGCCACTGGGCCGCCGCCTCGGCCTCGACCACCACGTCCTGCGGGTAGCCGAAACGGGCCCGGTGCTCGGCGAACTCGTCCTCGTCGAGCAGCTCCACCAGACCGGTGGCCCGTCGCCGGACCACGTCCAGGTCGAGGTCGATCAGGTGGACGGTGTCGTCGGACTCCCAGCGGGCCGGGGTGGCGATGTCGCAGTAGACCTCGCTGGTCCGTGGCGGCGGGTTGAACATGCACGTCCACCAGGCGTGGTGCGGGACCAGCAGAACGAAGGGGATCTTCTCCACCGACGGCCGGCCGTGGTAGACCGACTCGGTGCCGAAGGGGACGCCCAGCCAGATGCCGAGGTCGTCCTCCGCGAGGCGACGGGCCGGGTAGTCACGGTGCGCGCTGCCGTCGTACTTGCGGTAGATCACTCGGACCACGTCGCTCGGCATGATTCGCACCCTAACCGATACTGCCCACGCGTCGTAGCACGGCCGTAACCGGACGGGGTGGACCAGCGGGGTCGATGGGTGGTCCGCGCCACGCGGGCGGATGGGCACGGTCGGTGTCGGCGGCGGCGGGTACCGTCGCACGGTGACTCCGCCCCGCACCGCCACCGGTTCCGCCACCCCGTCGGCCCGCGGCGGGAGCCGGCGGCGTGGTGCCCGGCCCAGCGGCACGGACCTGCTCGCGGCGGCGGTCGGCGCGGTCCCCGGCGGCACGGCGCGGCCCGGCCAGCAGCAGATGACGACCGCCATCGAGGAGTGCGTGACCAGCGGTGAGCACCTGCTCGTGCAGGCGGGCACCGGCACCGGCAAGTCGCTGGCCTACCTCGCGCCGGCCCTCACCGTGGACGGCCCGGTGGTGGTGTCCACGGCCACCCTGGCCCTGCAGTCCCAGCTCGTCGACCACGACCTGCCCCGGCTGGCCGACGCCGTCGAGCCGCTGCTCGGCCGCCGCCCCACGTTCGCGGTGCTCAAGGGCCGGCACCACTACCTCTGCCTGGCCCGGCTGGACAACTCCACCGCGGACGAGCCGGAGGAGACCCTCTTCGACGCCCCGGCCGCCCGCCCCGGCGGCGGCACGAAGTGGCTCGGCGAGGCGGGCCGGCTGGGAAAGCAGATCGAGCGACTGCGCGACTGGGCCGAGAAGACCGACACCGGCGACCGCGACGAGCTGGACCCGGGCGTCGACGACCAGGCGTGGCGGCTGGTCTCCATGCCGTCGCGGGAGTGCGTCGGCGCGACCCGCTGCCCGTTCGGCGCGGAGTGCTTCGCCGAGGCGTCCCGGGCCCGCGCCCGGGAGGCCGACATCGTGGTGACCAACCACAGCCTCCTGGCGGTCGACATGCTGGCCGACCGGCACATCGTCCCGCCGCACAAGCTGCTCATCGTCGACGAGGCACACGAGCTGGCCGACCGGGTCTCCTCGGCGGCGCAGGCCGAGCTGGTGCCGGAGCTGATCGACCGGACCACCCGGCGGGCCCGTACGCTGCTGCGGCCGGAGACCGCCGACGCGCTCACCGCCGCCGGTGACGCCCTCGCCGTCGGGCTGGCCGAGGCCCCGGCCGGTCGACTCACCGCCGGCCTGCCGACGCCGCTGCGCGAGGCGTGCACGCTGCTCGACGCGGCCACCCGCACCGCCCTGGACGCGATCGGCGAGGTCAAGTCGGACGATCCCGACCCGGTCCGCAAGCAGCAGGCCAAGGCCGCGCTGGACGAGCTCTCCACCACCGCCCAGCGGCTCCTCGAAGAGGCCGACCACGACGTGGCCTGGGTGGAGAAGAACGACAGCGGCAGCCGACGGGCCCTGGTGGTCGCGCCCCTGTCGGTCGCCGGCACCCTCGCCACCCACCTGTACGACGAACGCACCGTCGTGGCCACCTCGGCCACCCTGGCGCTCGGCGGCCGGTTCGACACGGTGGCCCGCGCCCTCGGCCTGGACGCGCCGCCGGTCCCCGCGTCGCCGGCCGCCGCCTCGCTGGCCGCCCGCACCGGCTCGGGCCGCCCGGCCGCCGAGACACCGGGCCGCCGGCTGGCCGATCCCGCCACCATCCCAGCGACCGAGGGGCCGGGCTGGCGCTCGCTGGACGTGGGCTCGCCGTTCGACTACGCCCGGCAGGGCATCCTGTACGTCGCCGCGCACCTGCCCCGGCCCAGCGTCTCCGGGCTGCCGGACGCGGCCGGGGAGGAGCTGCTCGGGCTCGTCGAGGCGCTCGGTGGTCGTACTCTCGGGCTGTTCTCCTCCCGGCGGGCCGCGACGCAGGCGGCGGAGCTGCTGCGCGCGCGGACCGATCTGCCGGTGTTGTTGCAGGGCGAGGAGGCGCTGCCGCTGCTGGTGCGCCGGTTCCGTGAGGAGCGGTCCATCTGCCTGTTCGGGGTGATGTCGCTCTGGCAGGGGGTGGACGTGCCGGGCGACGCCTGCCAGCTCGTGGTCATCGACCGGCTGCCCTTCCCCCGGCCGGACGAACCCCTCGCGGCGGCCCGCGCCGCTGCCGTGGACGCGGGTGGTGGCTCCGGCTTCGCGGCGGTCAGCGTGCCGATCGCGGCGGTCCGGCTGGCGCAGGGAGTGGGCCGGCTGATCCGGGCGACCGGCGACAAGGGAGTCGTCGCGGTGCTCGACTCGCGGCTGGAGACGGCGCGCGGCTACGGGCCGTTCCTGCGCCGTTCGCTGCCCCCGTTCTGGTACACGACCCGCCCCGAGGTAGCCCGCGGCGCCCTGCAACGCCTAGCCACAACCTGACCCAACACGCCCCACCCCTGCCCCAAGACCGCGGAGAAGGGTCAGGGGGCTTGCGCGGCTACCACCACGGCGTCGGGTGGGGTGTCCGGGACCGTGCGGGCGGCCAGTCGGCGGACCGCGGTGTTCAGCACGGCGATCAGTGGCACCGAGACCAGCGCGCCGGTGATGCCGGCGAGCACCACGCCGGCGGCGATGCCGATGATCACCGCGAGCGGGTGGAGGGCGACCGCCCGCCCCATGATCAGCGGTTGAAGCACGTGCCCCTCGATCTGCTGCACGCCGATCACCGCTCCGAGGATGATCAACGCGGTGACCGGGCCGCTGTCGACAAGCGCCACCAACACCGCCACGCCGCCGGAGAGCGCCGCGCCGACGATCGGGATGAACGCGCCGAGGAACACCAGCGCCGCCAGCGGGAAGGCGAACGGCACGTCGAAGATGACCAGGAAGATGCCGATACCGACCGCGTCGATGAAGGCGACAAGCACCGTCGCGCGGACGTACGCGACGAGGGTCTGCCAGGAGGCGCGGCCGGCGTCGTCGACCTTCCACCGGGCGGCCACCGGCAGCAACCGGACCAGGAACCGCCAGATCCGGTTGCCGTCGCGCAGGAAGAAGAACGTCGCGAAGAGCACCAGGAGCGTGCCGGTCAGCACCTCCGCCAGCGTCGCCGCGGTGCTCAGCGCACCGCTGGTGAACTTCGAGGTGTTGTCGTTGATCCAGGCCTGCGCCTCGTCGATGTAGCGGTCGAGCTGGGTGTCGGAGAGGTGCAGCGGACCCGTCTTCAGCCAGTTCTGGATCTGCCGGACGCCTTCCGACGACTTCTCGCTCAGCTCGGGTACGCCGCGAATGAACTCGTTGACCACCAGCGTCAGCGTGCCGATGACTGCGACCAGGCCGCCGACCAGCACCACCGCCGTCGCCAGCGACCGGGGGAAACGGGCCCGCAACAGCCAGCCCACCGCTGGCGCGAGCAACGCGGAGAGCAGCAGCGCGATGGCCAGCGGAATGATCACGATCTTGATCGTGCCGACGATCCTGAGCAGGGCCCAGGCCACCACACCGATCACGATCAGCCGCCAGCACCACGCGGCGGCGATCCGCAGCCCGTGCGGGACGTCGGCGTCGTCCCGGCTGGCGGTGGAGCTGTGCAGCTCCGCCGCAGCATCCGCGCCGTAGACGGTGGCGCTCGGTGCTGCGGTCGGCCCCGGCACCGCCGGCGACGCCACACCGGCCGCCCCCGACACGTCGCTCAACTCCTCACTCAACGTGCCCTCGTCGACGCGCGTCGACTCCTGTCGTGACTGGTAGGCGCGGCGAAGCCGCCCGCGTACCCGCTCGAAGCGGCTCAAACGCACCTCCTGGCAGAAAACCCGGCCCGCCCACGGCGACAGGTCGGACAGCATACGTCCGTTCCCGACACCGTAGGACAGTTCAGCCACACATTGCCCCGACCATCTCCTGCGTAACCACCGGCCGGCCCCCGTCGGCCACACGGTAGCCTCTGCGGCGTGACCGCCGACAACGATCTCGACGCCGGCCTGCCGATCCGCCTACTGCACGACCGCGTGCTGGTACGCATGGACGGCAGCGAGGGCGAGCGCCGTTCCACCGCGGGCATCGTCATCCCGGCGACCGCCGCGGTCGGCAAGCGCCTCGCGTGGGCCACCGCGGTCGGCGTGGGGCCGAACGTCCGCGCCATCGTCTCCGGTGACCGGGTCCTCTTCGACCCGGACGACCGTTCCGAGGTCGAGCTGCACGGCCGCGGGTACGTGCTGCTGCGGGAGCGCGACGTGCACGCCGTGGCCGCCGAGCGGATCGAGAACGATTCCACAGGTCTCTATCTCTGACGCACCTCCCCTGGCCGGCGGACGCCACCGCGCCGTTTGCCAGCCCGTGGCGCGGGAAGCCAGCCGGCGACCGTGGGCCCTGGGGAGGGACGATGCCGGTATTCGTGAAGAAACTGCTGACCTGGGGCAGCGTCGCGTTCCTGATCTACTTCATGGCGTTCCGCCCGGACGGCGCCGCGCAGATGTTCAAGGCGATCGGGGCCGCGCTGATCGCGATGGCGCAGGGGCTCGGTGACTTCCTCACCACGCTGATGACCTGAGCCCGCCGACCGCCGTCAGGGGTGACCGGGCGGCGGCCACGGCGCTGCGGGGCGCAGACCGTGCCAGTTGGGCGGCGCGTAGCCCATCGGAGGCGGCGGCGGGGCGAGCACCACCGGGATCGGCACGACCGGCTCGTCGGGCGCGTCCACCGGTCGCTGCGTACCGTCCGGGAAGCGCAGGTGGTAACGGCTGCCGTCCCAGACACCCACCGGGGCCTGGGGGTCGCGACCCACGAAGTACGACCGGTACGCGGTGATCGCCTCCAGCAGTTGCCGCTCCTCGGCGAACGTCCGCTCCCGGTCAGCGGGCTTCCGGTCCAGACCACGAAGCGTCCCGTCGCGCAGCAGGGCCAGCCGGGTCGCGGCGAGCTGGTATCCGCGCATCGCCCGCACCCCGGCGTCCCCGGCGACCCGGCGTGCCCAGCTACGGGCGGCGTGCCGACGGCCCAGACTGCTCAGCGCGGCCACCTCGGGCGGGCTCAACCAGCCGGCGCGGACGTAGTCGGGCAGCGTCCGCTCGGTGAGCCGCCCCTCCCAGGCGCGCAGCCACACGGCCAGCCCGACCACGCCGAAGAACACCGGCACCATCAGACCCAGGAAGCCGTACAGCATGATCACGGCCTCGCCGGTGGCCTGGGTCAGCGTCGGCAGCAGGTTCCACGTGCCGTGCAGCATCATCGCCAGCAGCAGGCCGGCGATCGGAGCGAGCACCCGGACCCGCCGGTCGGCCGTCCGGGCGGCGACACCGAGCCCCACACCGGTCATCGAGGTGAAGAGGGGGTGGGCGAACCCGAACAGGAGGATCCGCACGATGAAGATGGCGATCACCTGCTGGGCGCCGGTCGCCGGGCCGTACCGGTCGGCGCCGGCCGCATAGCCGTACCCGCCCAGGTAGAGGATGTTCTCCACCATCGCGAAGCCGACCGCGGAGAGCCCGCAGTAGACCAGGCCGTCGGTGATCCCGGACCACTCCCGCCGCCGGAACACCAGCAGCAGGATCGGGCCGAGCGCCTTCGTCAGCTCCTCGATGAACGGCGCCACCAGCACGCCGGTCAGCGCGTCCGGCAGCCCCCAGTCGGCGAACCGCCCGGCGGCGAACTCGTTCACCTTCAACGAGGCGGCGGTGGAGACGAACGCGCCCCACGCGAAGCAGAAGATCAGGTATTTCAGGGGCTCCGGTTCGTAGCGGTCGAGCCAGAGGAAGCACGCGACGAGCACCGGCACCGGCAGGATCGCAGCGCCCACCCCGACCAGCAGCGCCTGTACGCCCAGCGACTGGCCGAGGGTGATGACCATGAAGACCGCGCACGCCGCGATGAACAGCACCACCCCGGCCAGCACCAGGAACCGCAGCCAGCCGAAGCGGCGCGGCGGGATCCCGGTTGACCCGCCGACGGGCGGGGCCGCCGGCGGGTGCGGCGGCGACGGCAGGGGTGCACCGGGCGGGGTGTCGGCCATGCGGTCAGCGTAGCCATCCGCCGCCGGCTGGTTCGGCCGCATCCACAGCCGCTATGCTGCCGGCAGGTCACGAGCGCCAGCGTCAAGCCCCGGCTTGCTGGCCGGCAACCCTCGTCGAGTTCGCGGTGGGGTGCCCCGGGTGATGACCGGGCCCAGCCCGATCGGCGTGCTGGGCAAGCGCGGACCCCGTCCCGAGGCCACACCCGGGGTCCCTGACCCCGGAGGTTCCGGCGTGTCCGTCACCCTCGTACCCTCGCTGCCCGCCCTGCCCACCGTCGCGCCCCAGCCGTCGGCGGCGCTCGACGTGCTCGGCGTGCCCGGCGAGATCAACCTCGACTACGCGGCCACCGCGCCGTGCGCGCGGGCCGCGGCCGACGCGGTCACCGAACTGCTCCCCTGGTACGCCAGCGTGCACCGCGGCGCGGGAGCGCTGTCGCGGCGCTGCACCCTGGCCTACGAGCGGGCCCGGCAGACGGTAGGCGACTTCTTCGGCGCCCGCGCCGACGACCACGTGATCTTCACCCGGAACACCACCGACGCCCTCAACCTGCTGGCCCGGGCGCTGCCCGCCGGCACGACAGTCGTCACCTTCGCGGGCGAGCACCACGCCAACCTGCTGCCCTGGCCACGCGGCTCGGTGCGCCTGCCGGTGCCCGCCGACCCGGGCGGGGCGGTCCGCGCTCTCGCCGCCGCCCTCACCGAGCTGCGCCGCGACAGCAATCCCGCGCTGCCGGTGCTCGTCGCGGTGACCGGGGCGAGCAACGTGACAGGCGAGCTGTGGCCGGTCGCCGAGCTGGCCCGGGTGGCCCACCGCCACGGCGCCCGGATCGTCCTCGACGCCGCACAGCTCGCGCCGCACGCCCCGGTCGACAGGGACACGCTCGACGTGGACTACCTGGCCGTCTCCGGCCACAAGCTGTACGCCCCGTTCGGCACGGGTGTGCTCATCGGCCGCACGGACTGGTTGGACGCCGCCGCGCCGTACCTCGCCGGCGGCGGCGCCACCAGCCACGTCGGGCCGGCCACCCACGACGTGACCTGGGCGAACGGCCCGGCCCGACACGAGGGCGGCACCCCGAATCTGCTGGGCGCGGTGGCGCTGGCGGCGGTGTGCGCGGCGCTGGCCGACGCCGACCGGGTGGCGCTGGCCGCCCGGGAACAGGCGCTGCTGGCCCGGCTGCGCACCGGCCTCGCCGCCCTGCCGCACGTGGTGGAGTTGCGCACGTTCGGCCCCGACGCGCCCCGGGTCGGCATCGTCTCGTTCGTGGTCGCCGGCCGGGACTCCGCCGCGGTGGCCGCCCGACTGGCCGCCGAACACCGGATCGGCGTCCGGGACGGGTTGTTCTGCGCCCACCCGCTGGCCCGGCGGCTGCTCGGCGAGGCCGCCGGGCGTACCGGCCGGCGGGATCTTCCGCCGACCGCGTTGCGCGCCAGCATCGGCCTGGGCAGCACCGCCGCCCAGGTCGACCGCCTACTGGCCGCGCTCGCCGAGCTGGCCTGAGCCGAGCTGGCCTGCGCCTGCGCCTGCGCCGGGCTGAGTCCCTGCCCCGGACGCCCCGCCGCCCCGCGCTCAGCCGACCGGCGGGGCGGTGGGTGGCTTCGGCGCCTCGCCCGGCTCGGCCGGTTCGCCGATCGGCCGTTCCTGCTCCCCGAAGGCCGTCCGGATCCACCGGTTCGCCTCCTCCTGCTCGACCCCGGAGGCCACCAGCAGGTCACTCGCCGTGGTCCGGATCTGGGCGATCACGACACTCCCGGAGAAGCCGACCCCCGCCCCGTACGCCCGGCCGGCCTCGCTGACGGCCCGCAGCGAGCGCTCCCGTGCCTTCTGCGGCTCCTCGCCCGCCGCGAACTCGTGCTTGAGCAGCCGGACCGACTCGGCGAGGTGGCCGATCGCGTCCGGCATCGGATCCGGCACCGGCTCGTCGTCCTCGATCAGGGTGACGGACCGGCGGATCAGCGTGCCGCTGTTACGCATGGCGCGGTCGATCGGGTCGGCCGCCTCCGCGTAGTGGATCAGCTCGCCGCGGCGGTGCCAGCGGGCCGGCGACAGGGTGGCCGTCTCCTTCGCGCCCTCGATCGCCTCGGCCAGGGTGGCCAGCTCGTCCTTGTTGTTGCGCAGCCGCTCCAGCGCCCGCTGGATGCCGGCCCGGTCCCGGTCGCGCAGCCCGTCGGCGGTGGCGTCGAGCTGGGCGGCGAGCAGGTCCAGCGCCGGCCGGGCGGCCCGGTTGATCACACGCAGTGGGTTCAGCGGCAACAGGACAGCCGTCACCAGCAGCGCGATGCCGCCGCCGAGAAAGGCGTCGACGAAGCGGGGGATCTCCAGGTTCTGGGTGGACGGGCTCAACGTCACGATCAGCACCGCCGTGGCGGCGGCCTGGATGACGATGGCCACGCTCGCCCCGGCGAAGATGGTGAGCAGGATCGCCACCGTGACCACCAGGCCGAGCTGCCACGCCCCGGTGCCGAGGAAGTAGATCAGGAGGTCGCCGACGAACACCCCGACGCCCACCCCGACGATCAGCTCGACGGTCCGGCGGAACCGCTGCCCGACCGACGCGGCGAGCGTGCCGACCGCGGAGATCGGCGCGAAGACCGGCTGCGGGTTGCCGAGCAACTTGTGCGAGACGAGGTACGCCAGCCCGGCCGCCAACCCGGCCTGGACGGCCAGCCCACCCGCCATCCGCACCCGGTGCAGCCGGTCGTGCAGGGTGGCCCGGCCGCGGTGCCGCAGTTGCTGGGTGGCCTCGGCGATGCGCGCCCCGTCGACGTCCACCAGGCCCTCGCGCAGCGGGGTACGCCGTACCACCGGAGGTTTCTTGTCCCGGGCCACCGCCATGGGCGCGACTACCCGTGGCGGGGGCCCTGAATCCTCTCTCCCGCGTGCGGCGCACGGATGCGGCAGACTCGGGCGGTGGCCGATCTGCTGGACCGGTGGCGGGCGGCGGCCCGTGACGCCGGGGCGAGACCCGACGAGCGCTCCACCCGGGCCGGGGAGGAGCTGCTGGCCCGGTGGCGGGAGCCGCACCGGCAGTACCACACGGTGGCGCACCTGAGCGCCGTCCTCGATGTGGTGGACCGGCACGCCGCGTCGGCCGACCGACCCGACCTGGTCCGGTTGGCCGCCTGGTGCCACGACGCGGTCTACGACCCGCGGGCCCCCGGCGACACCAACGAGCGGGACAGTGCCGCGCTGGCCGGGCACCTGCTCACCGGCCTCGGGGTGCCGGCGCCCGCGGTGGCCGAGGTGCGCCGGTTGGTCCTGCTCACCGCCGGGCACGCCGTGGGCCCTGGCGACCCCGACGGCGCCCTGCTCTGTGACGCGGACCTCGCCGTGCTGGCCGGACCGCCGGCCGCCTACGACAGCTACGCGGCGGCGATCCGGCGGGAGTACGCGCACGTGCCCGATCCGGCCTTCCGGACGGGACGGGCCACCGTGCTCACCGGGCTGCTGGCGCTGCCCGCGCTGTTCCGGCTGCCGCCGCTCGCCGACCGGTGGGAGCAGCCGGCCCGCGACAACCTGCGCCGTGAGCTGGCCGCACTCAGCGGATCGCCGACGAACCCGGCTTGACGAGGTGCTTCGGGCGACGCAGTCCCGCGTCGCGCAGCAACCTGACGAGTTCCCGGCTCGGCACCACCCGGGCCCCGAGCCACACCGCCGCCGCGAACCGGTCGGCCGGGATGTCGTAGTGGTCCCGGTCGAAGCCGCGCCGGGGTGCGCCAAGCGCCTCGGCGAAGGCGTGCAACTCGGCGTAGGAGACGTCGCTGATCAGGTGCGACCAGAGTCGACCGCGCCACGGCCAGGCCGGCCGGTCCAGGTAGAGCATGGTGCCCAAGCTAGCCCGCGTTGATGATCGGTGGTCGGCGACCTAGCCTCGGCGGCATGGCCCCCACCGGACTCCTCGACGACCTGCGCGCCGCCCTGGGCGAGAACGCCGTGCTCACCGACCCGGACCTGCTGCGCCTGCACCAGCGCGACGAGGCCGACCTCTGCGCCGCCGGAGTCCCGGCAGTGGTGACCCGCCCCCGCACCACCGAGCAGGTGGTGGCGGTGATCCGGGCGGCGGCACGGCACGGCGTACCTGTGGTGCCGCAGGGCGCGCGGACCGGGCTGGCCGGCGCGGCGAACGCGGTGGACGGCGCGGTGGTGATCAGCACCGTCGCGATGGACGAGATCCGCGAGATCGACCCGGTGGGCCGTATCGCTGTGGTCCAGCCCGGCGTGGTCAACGCCGCGCTCGCCGCGGCGGTCGCCAGGCAGGGCCTCTGGTACCCGCCGGACCCCGGCTCCTGGGAGTCGTCCACGATCGGCGGCAACGTGGCCACCAACGCCGGCGGCATGTGCTGCGTGAAGTACGGCGTGACCACCGAGTACGTGCTCGGCCTGGAGGTGGTGCTCGCCTCCGGCGAGGTGCTGCGCACCGGGCGGCGTACCGCCAAGGGGGTGGCCGGCTACGACCTGACGCGGCTCTTCGTCGGCTCGGAGGGCACCCTCGGGGTGATCACCGAGGTGACCGTGGCGCTGCGGCCGGCCCCGGCCGACTCGCTGACCCTGGTGGCGGTCTTCGGCTCCACGGCGGCGGCCGGCACGGCGGTGGCCCGGATCGCCGCGCGGGGCCTCACGCCCAGCCTGCTGGAACTGCTGGACCAGACCCACCTGCGGGCGATCGAGGCGTACCAGCCGATGGGGCTGCGGACCGACGCGCAGGCGGTGTTGCTGGCCGCCGCCGACACCGGCGACCGGGCGGGCGACGACCTGGCGGCCCTGGCCGAGGTGTGCGAGGCGGCTGGCGCCGAGGAGGTCTACGCGGCCACCGACGCACTGGAGGCCGCGGCGTTGTTGCAGGCCCGCCGCCTGGCCCACCCGGCGATGGAGAAGTTCGCGGCCGACACCCACCCGGGTGGCAACGGCGGCCTGGTGATCGACGATGTGGCGGTGCCGCGGGGCGCTCTCGCCGAACTGCTGGACGGGGTGGCCCGGATCGCGGCGGACTGCGAGGTGCCGATCGGTGTGGTGGGGCACGCCGGGGACGGCAACATGCACCCGAACATCGTCGTCGACCGGGCCGACCCGGCGAGCGTGGAGCGGGGCCGGCGGGCGTTCGACGAGATCATGCGGCTCGGCCTGGCCCTGGGGGGCACCTGCACCGGCGAGCACGGGGTGGGGCTGCTCAAGCGGGACTGGCTGGCGGCCGAGATCGGCCCGGTCGGCGTCCGGGTGCATCAGGCCATCAAGGCGGCGCTGGACCCGGCCGGCCTGCTCAACCCGGGCAAGGTGCTCTGACGGGCCGCGTCAGCCCTTGACCTCGGCGGGTGTCGCCTGGGTGAGCAGCAACAGGATCTCCCCCGCCACCGTCGGGCGTTCCTCACCCGGGCAGTCCTGCGAGGTGACCAGCCCGGACGAGGTGAGCAGGCTGGACGTCAGCGCGTCGATACAGGTGGTCCGGTAGCGCCGGACCTGGTCGGTCTCCTCGGCGAGCCGGGGGTCGGCGAGCAGGACCTGGAGGCGTTCGGTCTGCTCCGCGGCCAGCCTGCCCCGGGAGGTGACCCCGTCGCCGGCACAGTCGAGGCACTGCCATGAGCCGTCCCGCTCGACGCTCAACGTGCGCAGCGGGGCGTCGGCGCCGAGCCGTTGGATCAGGCTGACCTGGCCCGCGGCGACTGTCGTCGGGATCTCGGGCGCCGGCACACCGGCGGCCGAGCCGGCCGGCGGTTGGGCGACCGGCTTGTCGGCGTCGTCGCCGCCGAACAGCGAACATCCGGCCAGGGCGGCGGCGAGCGCCACGGCAAGAAGGGGGGTGAGGAGACGGGGGCGCGCGCGGTACAGCACGCGCGGAAACCTACCCCACCGTAGGTAGCGTTCGAAACCACCATCCGGGCCGGTATCGATAGTTACCACTCGGTAACGTTACTTTTCGGTCATTGTGGCGTGGGGCGCAGCTCGGCCTGGTCGTCGTCACCCCGGTCCGCCGCGTAACCCCGTACGTCAGGTGCGCCCAGTCGGGCCGCGTCCGCCCCGGCGTCGTCCGGCATCAGTTGGGACTGCCGCTCCGCCTCCACCCGCGCACGGTAGTTCTCGACCTCGCGGGCGCTCCTCGCCGCGTCCCACCCGAGCACCGCACCCATCAGCTCGGCGGTGTGCTCGGCGGACTCCAGGCCACGGTGGCTGGTCTCGAAGGAGATCCGGGTCCGTCGGGTCAGCACGTCCTCCAGGTGCAGCGCACCCTCGGCCCGCGCCGCGTAGGCGACCTCCGCCGCCAGGTACTCCGGAGCACCGGCCAGCGGGGACGCCAGCAACGGGTCGGCGTCGATCAGCGCCAGCAGGTCGAGCGTGAGGGTGCCGTACCGCTCCAGCAGGTGCTCCACCACGCCCACCGGCACGCCGTGCCGGCGGGCCAGGTCGGCCCGGTCGCGCCACATCGCCGGGTAGCCGTCCGCGCCGAGCAGCGGCAGGTCGGCGGTACGCGACGCGCGGGCGCCACCCAACCGGCGTACGGCCCGGTCGACCACGTCGGACGCCATCACCCGGTACGTCGTGTACTTACCGCCGGCCACCAGCAGCAGCCCGAGCATCGGCTCGAACACTGCGTGCTCGCGGGAGAGCTTCGACGTGGAGTCGGCCTCACCGGCCAGCAACGGCCGCAGCCCGGCGTAGACGCCCTCGATGTCGGCGGTGGTCAACGGCCGGTCCAGCACGGTGTTGACCTGCTCCAACAGATAGTCGATGTCGCTGGCCGAGGCCGCCGGGTGGGATCTGTCCAGTCGCCAGTCGGTGTCCGTCGTACCGATGATCCAGTGCCCGCCCCACGGGATGACGAAGAGCACCGACCGTGCCGTACGCAGGATGAGCCCCGTCTCGCCGGTGATCGCCGAGCGGGGCACCACCAGGTGCACCCCCTTCGAGGCGCGCACCCGGACGCCGGGCCGCAGGCCCACGTCGTTGAGCATCCGGGACATGTCGTCGCTCCACACACCGGTGGCGGCAATGACCGTGCGGGCCTGCACCTCGAACTCGGCGTCCGGGGACCCGGCGGGCGCCTCCAGGTCGCGGACCCGGACGCCGGTGACCTCCCGCGCCTGCCGGATCAGCCCGACGGCCCGGGCGCTGCTGACCACTGTGGCGCCGAGGCTGGCCGCGGTGCGGGCCAGGGTGACGACCAGCCGGGCGTCGTCGACCTGCCCGTCGTAGTAGCGGATCGCCCCGGCCAGCGCGTCGGCCCGCAGGCTCGGGAAGATCCGCCGGGCCCCCTCGCGGGTCAGGTGCCGGTGCAGCGGCATGCCCCGGCCACCGCCGAAGAGGCCGGCGAAGGCGTCGTACGTGGCCACGCCCGCGCCGTAGTACGAGCGGCGGAAGATCCGCGCGGGCAGGTCCCGCAGGCCGCGGCCGGCCGGCAGCGGCACCAGGAACGGCACCGGGCGGACCAGGTGCGGCGCGAGCCGGGTCGCCAGCAGGCCCCGCTCGGTCAGCGCCTCGTGGACCAGGTGGAACTCCAACTGCTCCAGGTAGCGCAGCCCACCGTGGATGAGCTTGCTGGATCGGCTCGACGTGCCCGAGGCGAAATCGCGGGCCTCGACGAGGGCCACCTTCAGGCCCCGGGACGCCGCGTCCAGGGCGGCGCCCGCACCTGTCACCCCGCCCCCGATGACCAGCACGTCGAAGCGCTCGGCGCGGAGTCGGCGCAGGTCGGCCGTACGGCGAACCGGCGAGAGCTGCCCGGCGACGGATCGGGAGATGTTGGGGTCACGCACCCATCCACCGTAACCGCCGTGCCGGCCGGTCGGCATTCGCCGCCCGCGCAGCCCGCCTCCTTCCGCGTCGCCCCGCGGAAGATCTTGGACAGTTTCCGTCAGCGGCTGCCGGAAACTGTCCCAGGATCTGCGCGGTTCTTCGATTCGCGACTGCTCGGGGTGGTCGTAGGGTTTCCGGATGCATGGTCAACCTGCGCATCCCGGGCTCGGCGACCGCAACTCCCCGTGGCCGGTGGTCGCGGCCGTGTTCGTCGGCTGCTGGACCGTGGCGGTCACGGTGGCCACCCAGACCGGTGGCTGGCTCACCGATCAGGTGCTGCTCGGCTTCGGACGGGACCGGGTGGGCTGGCTCTGGCCGGTGCTCGGCCTGACCGTCGTCGTGCTGGTGGGCACGCCCGCCCTGCTGCTGGCCGTGCTGCCCCGCTCGACCACGGTCCGGGCCACCGGGCGGGTCTGGCTGGTCGGGGCACTCGTGCTCGGGGTGCTCACGGCGCTGCGCGTCGTGCCGCCGGTGCACCACGAGGCGTACCTCGCCGCGCTGGCCGCCGCCGCATCCCTCAGCGCGCTCACCGTGGCCTGGTCGGCGCGACGATCGTCCGGCTCGAACGTCGGCACCGCGCCGGACGCCACCGCGCCGTGGGCCGGCGACGGTCTCGGCGGTGCGGTGCCGAACGGCGACGCCGCCACAGCTCGGGCCATCGAACGGCCCGAGGCGGGCGTCGACGTCGCCCCGTCGGCTGCCGAGGGCCCCGAGCCGGTCCGGGGACAGCGTGGATCGCGTCGGCCCGGGCCGGTGCCGCTGCTCGCGGTCGCCGCCGGGTTGGCGCTGCTGCTGCCGTGGGCCTGGTTGGGCGCGCTCGGCGGGCTCCTGGAGACCGTCCTCGCGGGCCTGGCGGCCGCCGCGCTGGGCGTGCTGGCGGCGGTGCTGCTGGACGCCACCTTCTGGTCCCGGTTCGCGGTCGGCCGGCCGCCCCGGCCGGCCCGCCTGGTGCTGGTCGGTGGCCTGGTGGCCGGGGTGGCGCTGCTGCTGCTCGCGGCCGGGACGGGCCAGTCCGGCGCGCAGTTGCCCGCCCTGCTGACGCTGCCGCCGACGGGCTTCGCGCTGGCCGCGCTGTACGCCGCGACCTGGCGACCGACCGCCGACCAGACCGCGACCGGCCGCCCCACCGCCGACCCGACCGCGACCGGGCAGCCCACCGCCGGCCCGACCGCGACCTGGCGACCGACGGCCGACCCGGCCGGCGCCGCACGCGCCGGCCGGACGGCGACCGGTTGGCTGGTGGGCCTGGCCGCGTTCGGCCCGCTGGCCTTCACCGACCCGGAAGAGATCAGCCTGCTGCTGATCGGCACCCGGGACGTCCCGTTCTGGGTGGCGGTCGCCGCCGGGGCCGGCCTCGCCGTCGCGGTACTGGTCGCCATCGGGTACGCGGTGCTGCTGGCCCGCCCGACGGCACGCACCCCGAGTCGCCGGGTCGCCGCGCTGGCCGCTGCGGTCCTGCTGGTGACCGTGGGTGTCGTCGACGTCGGGCCCGGCCAACCCGGCCTGTACGGGGAGCGGCTGCTGGTCGTGCTGCGTGAGCAGGCCGACCTGAGCGGCATCCCGGCCGGCGCTCCCGGGCAGGCCGGACGGGACGCCCGGGCGGCGGAGGTCTACCGGCTGCTGGTCACCACCGCCGACCGCAGTCAGGCCGACCTGCGCCGCACGGCGGGGCGGCTACGACTCGACCCGGTGCCGTACTACCTGGTCAATGCGGTCGAGGTGGATGGTGGCCCGGCCGTACGGGCCTGGCTCGCGCGGCGACCCGAGGTGGCTCGGGTGCTGGTCAGTCAGCGCCTGCGGCCGCTGCCGGCCCCGGCCGGGCAGAGCCGGGGCACCGCGCCGGCGCCGACCGGCCCGGAGTGGAACATCCGTCAGCTCGGCGCGGACCGCGTCTGGTCCCAACTGGGGGTGACCGGCAGGGGGATCGTCGTCGGCAGCTCCGATTCCGGCGTGGACGGCGGCCATCCGGCGCTGCGGGCCGGGTTCCGGGGCGGGGACGACTCCTGGTACGACCCGTGGGACGGCACCCGAACGCCGAACGACCAGGGCGGGCACGGCACCCACACGACGGGCAGCGCGGTCGGGCGGGACGGCATCGGGGTGGCCCCGGACGCGCAGTGGGTCGGCTGCGTCAATCTGGACCGCAATCTGGGCAGCCCGGGGCACTACCTGGACTGCCTCCAGTTCATGCTGGCGCCCTTCCCGGCCGGCGGTGATCCGTTCACCGACGGCCGGCCCGAGCGCGCCCCGCAGGTGCTGACCAACTCGTGGGGCTGCCCGGCGATCGAGGGCTGCGACCGGGAGGCCCTGCTCCCGGCCACCACGGCGCTGGACGCCGCCGGGATCTTCGTGGTCGCCGCGGCCGGCAACACCGGCCCGTGGTGCGCGTCGATCGACGACCCGCCCGCTCCGTACGCGAACGTGCTGACCGTGGGCGCGGTGGACGCGAAGCGGCGGGTGGCCGAGTTCTCCTCACGCGGACCGGTGCCGGGCGGCATCGGCAAACCTGACGTGCTGGCGCCCGGGGTGGGCGTGGTGTCGGCCATGCCCGGCGGCGGGTACGCGGCGCTGGACGGCACGTCGATGGCGACCCCGCAGGTGGCGGGAGTGGTGGCGCTCATGTGGTCGGCGAACCCGGCGCTGATCGGGGACCTGACCAGGACCCGGCAGATCCTGCGGGACACCGCGACGCCGGCCGAACCGACGTACCGTTCCGACAACCCCACCGACGCCTGCGGCGGCCCGTCGAACGTCACCGGTGCCGGCCAGGTCGACGCGTACGCAGCCGTTCGCGCCGCCCAGGGGTGAACGAGGGCGGGGCCGGTCACCGCCGGCAGGTGATCTAGGGTCGGCGACCATGGACGCCGAGATCACCGTCGCCGAACTGAGCCCCGACCTCGCGCCCACCGTGGCGCGGCTCTGCGCGCAGGCGCTTGACCTGCCCGAGGACGCGGCCGAGGCGGCAGCCATCGTGGACGTGCTGTGGACCCGGGCCGCCGCCGACCGCGCGGTGGTGGGGCTGGGCGCGTACCGGGGGAACGACCTGGTCGGGGTGCTGCTCTGCTCGGTGTCGCCGACCGAGGCGGGCATCGGGCACGTGGACCTGGTCGCGGTGCTCCCCGACCAGCGCCGCCGGGGGGTGGGTCGCGCGCTGCTGTCGCGCGCCGAGCAGGCACTCGGCCAGCGCGGCGTCACCGAGGTGCTGCTGGCCGGGAACCCGCCGTACTACGCCTGGCCGGGCATCGATGTGCGGTACACGCCGGCGGTGTGCGCCGCCCTGGCGCTCGGCTACCACCAGGACCGGACCGCCTGGAACATGACCGCCGACCTGTCGTACGACGGGTCACCGGCCCTGCGGTCCACGGAGGCCGCGGAGCAACGGCTGGCGGGGCAGGGCATCACGGTACGCCGGGCGGAGCCCGCGGACCTGCCGGCGCTGGCCGCGTTCGCCCGGTCCACCTTCGGTGGCACCTGGGACGGCGAGCTGGCCGGGTCGGTGGGCCGCGCCGGGGCCGGCTGCCACCTCGCGGAGCGGGCGGGTGAGGTGCTGGGCTTCGCCGCCTACGGGTCGTCCCGGCCGAGCTGGTTCGGGCCGATGGGCACCGCGCCCTCCGCCGAGGGTTCGGGCATCGGCGGCGTGCTGCTGCGACGTTGCCTGCGTGACCAGCGCGCGGCGGGGGTGGACCGGGCGCAGATCGGTTGGGTGGGGCCGGTGCCGTTCTACTCCGGCAGCGCGGGTGCCCGGATCGAGCGGGTCTTCTTCCTGTACCGGCGGACCCTACCGGTGACGTGAGAGGGCAAATGGGACATGAATCCATTCGCCCGCATGAGCCATCGACGCCCCTTACCGTTTCGGTAGAGGAGGCAGCCATGACCACGGATGACGACCAGACCGAGGACGGCCCGCCGATCACCTGGAAACCGGTCGGCGAACTGCCCGGCCAACTCCCGTTCGACCGGCTCGACTACGGCGACGCCGAGCAACTGGCCGAGATGACCACCGACGGCGAACCGCTGGCCGAGGAACCGCAGGAGATGGTGGACGCGCCGATCCAGCTGCTCCCGCCGTACGACCGGGCGCAGAAACGCCGTAACCAGCGCCCGCTGCCCACCTGACGACGAACGGGGCGGACCGCGTCAGCGGCCCGCCCCGTTCGGTGTGTCGGAACTGGACTCAGAAGTCCATGTCCCCGCCACCCGGGCCAGCCGGGGCAGCCGGGGTCTTCTCCGGCTTGTCCGCGACGACGGCCTCGGTGGTGAGGAACAGCGCGGCGATCGACGACGCGTTCTGCAGCGCCGAGCGCGTCACCTTGGCCGGGTCGATGATGCCCGCGGCCAGCAGGTCGACGTACTCGCCGTTGGCGGCGTTGAGGCCGTGACCCGCTTCGAGGTTACGGACCTTTTCCACCACGACGCCGCCCTCGAGGCCGGCGTTGACGGCGATCTGCCGCAGCGGGGCGTCCAGCGCCACCTTGACGATGTTGGCACCGGTCGCCTCGTCGCCGACCAGGTCCAGCTTGTCGAAGGCGGTCTTGCCGGCCTGCACCAGCGCGACGCCACCACCCGGGACGATGCCCTCCTCGACGGCCGCCTTCGCGTTGCGAACGGCGTCCTCGATGCGGTGCTTGCGCTCCTTGAGCTCGACCTCGGTGGCCGCGCCGACCTTGATCACCGCAACGCCACCGGCCAGCTTGGCCAGCCGCTCCTGCAGCTTCTCGCGGTCGTAGTCGGAGTCGCTCTTGTCGATCTCGGCCCGGATCTGGTTGACCCGGCCCTGGATCTGCTCGGCGTCACCGGCACCGTCGACGATGGTGGTCTCGTCCTTGGTGACCACGACCTTGCGGGCACGGCCCAGCATGTCGACGCCGACGGCGTCCAGCTTGAGGCCGACCTCCTCGCTGATGACCTGGCCACCGGTGAGGATGGCGATGTCGGCGAGCATGGCCTTGCGGCGGTCACCGAAGCCCGGCGCCTTGACGGCGACCGACTTGAAGGTGCCCCGGACCTTGTTGACGACCAGGGTGGCCAGGGCCTCGCCCTCGATGTCCTCGGCGATGATCAGCAGCGGCTTGCCGCCCTGCATGACCTTCTCCAGGATCGGGAGCAGGTCCTTGACCGACGAGATCTTGCTGTTGACGATCAGGAGGTAGGGGTCGTCGAAGACGGCCTCCATGCGCTCCGGGTCGGTCATGAAGTAGGCCGAGATGTAGCCCTTGTCGAAGCGCATACCCTCGGTGAGCTCCAGCTCCAGCCCGAAGGTGTTGCTCTCCTCGACGGTGATGACGCCTTCCTTGCCGACCTTGTCCATCGCCTCGGCGATGATCTCGCCGACGCTGGAGTCACCAGCGGAGATGGAGGCGGTGGAGGCGATCTGCTCCTTGGTCTCGACGTCCTTGGCGAGCTTGGACAGCTCCTCCGAGACGCTCGCGACCGCGGCCTCGATGCCCCGCTTCAGGGCCATCGGGTTGGCGCCGGCGGCCACGTTGCGCAGGCCCTCGCGAACCAGGGCCTGGGCCAGGACGGTCGCCGTCGTCGTGCCGTCACCGGCGACGTCGTCGGTCTTCTTGGCGACCTCCTTGACCAGCTCGGCGCCGATCTTCTCGTACGGGTCCTCGAGCTCGATCTCCTTGGCGATGCTCACACCATCGTTGGTGATGGTGGGGGCACCCCACTTCTTCTCGAGCACGACGTTGCGGCCCTTGGGGCCGAGGGTCACCTTTACGGCGTCGGCGAGCTGGTTCATGCCCCGCTCGAGGCCGCGGCGAGCCTCTTCGTCGAAAGCGATCATCTTGGCCATACGGCGTTGTCCTCCTGGACACTCACGGGCCACCCGAGATGTGTCCCCCGGATGGGCCGCCTGGTGTACGCACCTTGGGACGTCGCCACCTGGCGACGACGACGTCCTTCGGCCGGGCCGGATAGCCCGCGACGACCGGCCATGTGCCGCCCCGGCGTCTCCACGCCCGGGCAACCTGGCCCCACCGTCCCGACCATTGGCACTCACGGTATGCGAGTGCCAATGACTTGTTTAGCACTCTCACCTGCCGAGTGCAAGCACGATGGACCCGCTCAGCCGAGTTCCGCAGCCAGTGCGGCCCCGTTCACCGGCGCCTCATGGGCGCGTTGCTCGGCGTACGTGATCAGCAGGCCGATCAACTGGGCGAGGTGGGCCGGCAGCGCCAGCACCGCCGTGACACCGATCACCCCCACCACCAGAACCGCGGTGCCCGGGGACGCGAACGGGTCCGTACCGATCCCGGTGGTGCCCACGGACTCCAGGACGCCCGGAACCACGGTGCCGACGATCACAGCCCCGCCCACCAGTGCCACCCGGCCGAGCAGCAGCCCGAGCCGGGCGTGGAACATCCCGAACGACCTGCCGATCGGGTTCTGCCGCTCGAACAGGTAGACCGGACCGGCCATGCTCAACGCGAACGCCAGGTAGATGCTCGGCAGGACGCAGAAGCAGAAGCCGATACCGATGAGCACACTGACCAGCAACGTCCAGCCCCACAGGCCGAGCGCCCGGCGCAGGCCGTACCGCAGCGCCGCGTCGACGCTGGCGGGCTGGCCGGTCGCCTGCTGGGTGATCACCCAACTGCCGGCGGCCCACCCCACGGCCTGCACCAGACCGATCAGCAGACTGCCGCCGACCAGCACGGCGACGAGGGTTACCAGGGTGGCGGCGAAGTTGTCCGGCAGTCCGGCGGCCGGGTCCATCTCGGCCTGCGCCTCCCAGCCGGGCGACGGGTCCAGGCCCAGCGAGACGACGGACAGCACCGCCGCCGGCAGGACCTGCGTGAGCAGCATGATCGGCACCAACTGCCGCCAGCCCCGCCGCAGCGCGCCACCGCACCGCTCGAACCAGGCCCCGACGCCGGCGCCGGGCGGAGTGACCAGGGCGTCGTTCGGGTCGAGCCCGTGACCCGGCGGGTACCAGCCGACCGGCGCCCCCGGATACCACGGCTGCCCACCGTAGGGGCCCGCCCCGGGCGGGTAGCCGCCGGTGGGCGGATAGGCCCAACCCTGCGGCGGCGCACCGGCCGAACCCCAGCCGCTCTGCGCCGGGTCCCAACCGGGCGGCGGCCCGGCCGGCGGACCCCAGCCACCCTGCGCGGGGTCCCAACCGGGCGGCGGCCCGGCCGGCGGACCCCAACCGCCCTGCGCGGTGGGATCCGGCGGACCGGCCTGGGGGGTGGGTCCCGGCGGCATCGCGGGGCCGGCGTCGTATCCGGGCGGCGTCGCGGGCGGCCCGGGGTCTGCGCCGGAGGCCGGTGACCCGCCCGGAGCCGCGCCGGAGACGGGTGAGGTGGGGTCGGACGGGCCCGGCTCACCCGGCCCGGAGGGCGTGGTGGGTGGGGGCGACTGGTCGGTCATGAACCCTCCTCAGCATCGGCTGGAACGGCTCACGATCTTCCCGGGTGGGCGTCCGCACCGCCAGCCCCGACCGGTCAGCCGATCGGGGGCGATCCGCCAGCGAGGAGGCCGGGAATTCGCTCAGGCGATGACGCGTACGTGTTCCGCCTGCGGGCCCTTCTGCCCCTGGGCGATCTCGAACTCCACCCGCTGGCCGTCGTCCAGCGCCTTGTAGCCGTCCATCTCGATCGCGGAGAAGTGAACGAACACGTCCTGACCGCCGTCGACGGCGATGAAGCCGTAGCCCTTTTCGGCGTTGAACCACTTCACGGAACCCTGTGCCACTGTGCACTTCCCTCACTCTTGCGCAGCGTTGCCTGCCCGGGCGCGCGGCACGGCCGGACGCCCTCGAACCACCGCCTCAGCGATCGACGACGGCCGCTGAAAGGGTGACCGAAATCGCACGCTACACGAGGAGTGACGGCCGCGCACGACCCCAAATCGGGCGTATTCCCGGGCGACCCGACCGGGTCCCGGGACGGGCCGGAACGGGCCCCGGACGTCCGGTCCCGGGGGTCCTCGGCGGCCCGCCAGCGGGGCGGGCCACGCCCCGAGGCAGCTCCGGCCCCTGTGGTAGGCATGCAGGCATGACCACCGATATCGGCTCAGCCGCCGTTCGGCAGGCCGAGATCCACCGGGTCCGGCCGGAGGACGCCGCCCGGATGCGGGCACTGCGCCTGGAGATGCTCGCCGACGCGCCGTTGGCCTTCCTGGAGACCCTGGCCGACGCGGCGGCCCGACCGCACAGCGAGTTCGCCGCGCGGGTGGCGTACACGTCGGTCGGCCCCCACAACGCGCAGTTCGTCGCGGACCCGGGAGGCCGTCTGGTCGGGCACGCCGGTGGCACGGTCGCTCCGAACGACCCGGGGTTGACAGTCATCTACGCCGTGTACGTTACGCCGGCCTGGCGGGGCAGTGGGCTGCTCGGCGAGCTGATCGACGGGGTGGCCGCCTGGTCGCGGGCCTGCGGCCGACCGGAGCTGCTGCTGGAGGTGGTGGTGGGCAACGACCGCGCCTACCGGGCCTACCAGCGGCTGGGCTTCACCGACACCGGCGTGCGGGTCCCCCACCCCACGATCCCCGCGCTGAACGAACTACAGATGCGCCGCCCCGCCTAAAAACAAGAGAACCGCCGCGGAAACAAAGAACCGCCCCGGAGCCAAGACAACCGACCCGGAGCCAGGAGAACCGCCCCGGAAACAAAGAACCCATCCCAAGGCAGAACCCCGGTGATGTCTCCCAAAGCCGGATGCGTCAGCGACAACAGTGCCCACGCCAGGGTTTCCGGGGCAGCCCGCCCCGCGCAGGGATCAAGCCTGACCGCCCGGAGCGGGGCGGGCTGCCCCGGAAACCCCAACCGCAACAATCAGACAGGCCGCCGCGACTGCACGATCCGGAACCGGTTGGCCACGTACGCCCCGTCCGTCAGCGCCGAGTTCGCCGCCGCGTTGGCGCCGCTGCCGTGGAAGTCGGAGAACGCCGCCGACTGGTTCACGAAGACCCCGCCGGTGAGGTTGCAGGACAGATGCACCCCGACCTCGATCGCCACCGCCTCGGTCGCGTCCAGCACGGCCTCGTCGGTCGAGTAGACCCCGGCCGTCAGCGCGCCCTTCTCGCCGACCGTCCGGCGCAGCAACTCCAGGCTGTGCGCGGTGGAGTCGGTGGCGATGGCGAACGAGATCGGCCCGAACCACTCCCGGCCGTACGTCTCGGCGTCGTCCGCGCGCAGCTTCACGATCGTCGGGGTACGCACCACCGCGTCGGCGTACGCCGGGTGGGCCACGGCCCGTGACTCCAGGACCGGCTCACCCACCTTGGTGACCTCGGCCAGCCGCTCCAGCACCCCGTCGTTGACGATGGCGCCGGTCAGCTCGACGCCCCGGGCAGGGTCGGCGGTCAGCTTGCCGACCGCCGCGGCGATCCCGCCGGCCACCTCGTCGAAGCTCTTGTGGCCCTGGTCGGTCTCGATGCCACCGGCGGGGATGAGGATGTTCTGCGAGGTGGTGCACATCTGGCCGCTGTAGAGGGTCAGGGTGAAGCCGAGGTTGCGGCACATGCCGGCGAAGTCGTCGGTGGAGTCGATGACCACCGTGTTCAGTCCGGCCTTCTCGGTGTAGACCGACGCCTGCCGGGCGTGCGTCTCCAGCCAGTCGCCGTACTCGGTGGAGCCGGTGAAGTCGACGATCTTGACGGAGCGGTGCAGGGCCAGGTCGCTGGCGAGCTTCTCGCCGGGCGCCTCGGCTGCCAGCATGATCAGGTTCGGGTCGAAGCCGGCCTCGGCGAGCACCTCCCGGGCGTACTTCACCGTGATGGCCAGGGGCAGCACCGCGCGCGGGTGCGGCTTGACGATCACCGGGTTGCCGGTGACCAGCGAGGCGAACAGCCCGGGGTACGAGTTCCAGGTCGGGAAGGTGTTGCAGCCGATCACCAGCGCCACCCCACGCGGGACCACGTGGAAGGTCTTGGTCATCCGCAGCGGGTCGCCCTTGCCGGCGGCCTTCTCCCAGCCGGCCGTGCCGGGGTGCCGGGTCATCTCGGCGTACGCGTACGCCAGCGCCTCCAGCGCCCGGTCCAGCGCGTGGGCGCCGCCGGCCTGGAAGGCCATCACGAACGCCTGCCCGCTGGTGAACTGCACCGCGTTGGCCAGCTCGAAGATGTTCTTGTGCAGCCGGTCGAGGATCTCCAGGCACACGCCCACGCGGGCCTGCGGGCCGGCGTCGCGCCAGGCCGGCAGCGCGGCGGAGGCGGCGGCGATCAGCTCGTCGGTGCCGGCGTGCGGGTAACGCACCGCCAGCTCGACCCCGAACGGGCTCGTCTCGGTGGCGATCCGCTCGCCGGTGCCCGGCTGGTCGAGCGGAAAATCACCACCCAGGTACGCCTCGAAGGCGGCCTTGCCGTCGGCGGCGGCGGTCTCGCCGTACACGCGGGGGCTGGGGGACTCGGGATAGGCGGACCAGTAGCCCCGCTCCGTGATCGCGGTCAGCGCACGGTTGAGGGTGTCGGCGTGCCTGTCGTACAGGGGATGCGGGGTCTCCGTCATGCCAGCCATCATGCCTGAGTCCGGTCGGCGAGCAGTAGCGCCGATACCCGTCAGACGGTGAGCTGCCAGTTGTTCCAGGCGTCCACCGGGCGGAAGCCGAGCTGCTCGTTGATCGCCACCATGTAGCTGTTGCTGGCCGCGTTCCAGGTGTCGATGACGCGTACCGCCGGCTCGTGGGTGAGCAGGTGGTGCAGGTTCTCCGCCTTGGCGATCAGGCCCAGGCGGTGCCCACGGTGGGCCGGGTCGACGATGGTGATCTGCTGGAAGGCGTGCCAGTCGGCGGAGGCGCCCACGTCGAGCAGTGTCCAGGCGACCAGCCGACCGGACGCTTCGTGCCGCATCCCGAGGTGGTAGCGCCGCCGGCCCCGGGCGTCCAACGCGCGCTCGTTGCCCCGGATGCGCTCGGCGTCCACCTGCTCCGGCTCCCACTGCACGTCACCCATTGGCGCGTCCATCAACAGCCGGCTGTCCAGGTAGGCGATGTCCGCCACGTACTCCTGCGGCGTGCTGCCCTGCCAGCAGACCGACCGGTAGCCCTCGGCCCGCGGCCCGGCCTCGGCGAGCGCCGCCCGCAGGGCAGGTCGGTCGATGTCGGCGATCTCCAGCCGGCGACGCACCTCGGCCAGGGCGGACTGCGCGCCGGTCGAGGCGGCGAACGCGTCGCCCGCCCCGGAACGGGCCGCACCGCCGGGCAGCGCGCGGACGGTCATCGCGACCACCCGCTTGCGGCCGTGCTCCCGCAGCAGTCGCACCCCGTACTCGTGCAGCGCCCGGCCGACGCCGCGCCGCCGCAGGTCGGGACGCACCGTCAGCTCGGCGGTGGCGTTGTCGGTGTTGTCGAGCTGCGGCAGGTCGAGTTGGAGGTATCCGGCCGGCACGCCGTCCAGCCGGGCCAGTGCCCAGAGCGATCGGGTGCCGGGTGCCGGGGTGTGGAACAGCGCGTCGAAGCGACGCCGGCAGAAGGGCGGAAAGTCCGGTAGGTCGGCCTCGTTGGCCGCCGCCCCGACCCGGTACGCCTCGTCGACAGCGGCCCGGTCGGCGCCGTCGAACGACGTGATCGTGATGCTCATGCCCGGGAGCCTGACAGCCGCAAAAGCGATGAGGCCAGCGAATATTCGCTGGCCTCATCGGACGTGGTCGGGAGGGACACTCGCACAACGCCTCCGGCGTTGGGTCGCAAGAACTTCAAAAGTCTCCGGCGAAATGCCCTCCCGCACGGAGCATCTTGCGCCGTCCGGTTCCTGCCGTCAAGTCCAGACCGGCGGGTTTTCCATACTCACAGCGAAAACCCAGTTACGGGCAGGTCGCCCGGCGCGGCACGAGGGTCAGCCGAGGAGGCCGGCGTCGCGGGCGGCGCGAAGGCTGGGCTTGATGTGGTGGGTCGGGCCGACCTGACTGGCCACCGCGTCGATGGTCTTCAGGCCCTCGCCGGTGTTGAACACGACAGTCTCCGCCGTGGGGTCGAGTCGCCCGGACTCGACCAGCTTGCGCAGCACGGCCGCGGTCACCCCGCCCGCCGTCTCGGCGAAGACGCCCGTGGTGCGGGCCAGGTCGCGGATGCCGGCGCGGATCTCGTCGTCGTCGGCGTACTCCATCCAACCGCCGGTGCGCCGGACCGCCTCCAGGGCGTAGAGGCCGGCTGCCGGGTCGCCGATGTTGAGCGACTTGGCGATGCCGGTGGGCTTGACCGGGGTGATCGTGTCCGTGTCGGCGTGCAGCGCGGCGGCGATCGGGTTGCAGCCGGCCGACTGTGCGCCGAAGACCTTCCAGCCGCCGGCCGGCGCCTCGACCAGGCCGATCTCGACCAGCTCGGAGAACGCCTTGTCAATCTTGGTGAGCAGCTCACCGCTGGCCATCGGGATGACCACCTGGGCCGGGATACGCCAGCCGAGCTGCTCGGCCACCTCGTAACCGAGGGTCTTGGAGCCTTCCGCGTAGTACGGCCGGACGTTCACGTTGACGAACGCCGTGTCCTCGAATTCGTCGGTCTCCACCAGCTCACCGCAGAGCCGGTTGACGTCGTCGTACGAGCCGTCGATGGCGACCAGCTCGCCGCCGTAGACGGCGGTGGTGATGACCTTGCCCTGCTCCAGGTCGCTGGGGATGAAGACCACCGAGGGCACACCGGCTCGGGCGGCGTGCGCGGCCACCGAGTTGGCCAGGTTGCCGGTGGACGCGCAGGCGAACCGGGTGAAGCCGAGTGCCTTCGCGGCGGTCAGCGCCACCGAGACGACCCGGTCCTTGAACGAGTGGGTCGGGTTGGCGCTGTCGTCCTTGACCCACAGCGGTGCGGTGATGCCCAGTTCGGCGGCGAGGTGCGGGGCGGCCACCAGCGGGGTCAGCCCCGGGTCGAGGGTGACCCGGGTGGCCGGGTCCTGGCCGGCGGGCAGCAGCGCGGCGTACCGCCAGATGTTGTTCGGGCCCGCCTCGATCTGCTCGCGGGTGACAGTGGCCAGGGCCGCGGTGTCGTAGTCCACTTCGAGGGGGCCGAAACACTCGTAGCAGGCGTGCTGGGCGGCGAGCGGGTAGCGGGCCGAACAGGCGCGACAGACCAGGGCGCGGGCGGGGCTGGCGGAGGTGTCGATGCCGGAGGCGGCGAGCGTCGACGTCATGTCGAGAGTCCTCTCATCTTTCCCCGCATCGCACGGTGCGGCGGGGACGGAATTGGCACCTGCCCCGCCTGTCGCTCAGCGGTGAGCGCGCGGGGTGGTTGCCGGGGCGTCGTCGGGCCGTATCCCTCAGCCCCTCTGGATGAGGTATGCAGTTGTGCCGTCGAGTCTAGGCAACGTTGCCTGTCGCCTCCACCGGGTATCCCAGTGAGTGGGTCAGCGGGCGGCCACCGCCACCGGGTCGACCACCGCGGCCGGGTCGGTGACCGCTGTGGGTTGCGGCAGGGACGACGACCGGGTCCGTGCCCTGGTGGCGAGGTTCGCCGCGACGAGGGCGGCGATGGTGATCGCGGCGCCGACCAGCTCGATGGCCTCGGGCCGGTAGCCGCGGGCGATCTGCACGACGAAGGTGGTCACCGGGACCAGGTTCATGAACAGGGCCGCGTTGGCGGAGCCCAGCCGCTGCACACCTGTGTTCCAGGCCAGCACCGCGACGACGGCGGCGACGATCACGGCGTACGCCAGTTGTGGGGCGACCGCCACGAGGTCGGCGGCGGCCGGCGCGTGCTGCCACCCGACGGCGTCGGCGCCGATGCTCGCGGCCAGCATGGCGGCCGTGCCGGCGAGCGCGGTAAGCGTGGTGAAGCGCAGCGGCGACCAGGCGCCGAACCGGCTGGCGCCGTGGGTGTAGATGCCCCAGCCGAGCACCGCGCCGATCATCATGAGGCCGCCGAGACCGAACTGGCCGAGACCGGCCAGGCTGCCGCGGGTGATCACCAGGCCGACTCCGAGGAGCGCCACCAGGGAGAGAGCCAGCAGAAGCGGCTTCGGTCGTACGCCGTCCCGCGCCCACCGGACCAGTTGGGTGATGACCGGTGTGGTGGCCACGAAGAGGGAGATCTGCTGCGGGGCGGCGTGTTCGAGCGCCAGGTTGGTGAGCAGGTTGAAGCCGGCGAAGCCGACGACGCCGAGCACCACCACCTCGACTCCCCGACCGCTGAGCCGCAGCGCGGTGGCGCCCTCGCGGACCAGCAGGATGGCGACCAGGATGACGGCGGCGAACAGGTAGCGGGCGGTGGTCAGGTTGAGTGGATCGACCCGGCTCAGCGCGCTGGCCAGGATCGGAAACATCGCGCCCCAGGCGAGCACGGCGAGCAGCGGATAGGCGGCGGCGCGGGATCGCATCGTCAGCTCCAATGTTCGAGTATCTTCGAACCAACGACACCGACCATAGGGTGTTGTTCGAAAGTTGTCGAACAAGGGTTACACTGGTCACATGGAGCCGCACGAACCCGACCTGGCCGCCGTACCGGTCACCGCTGTGCTGGCCGCACTCGCCGACGACGTGCGGCTACAGATCGTGCGGGCGCTCGCCGAGGGCGGCGAGGCAGCCTGCGGCAGCTTCGACTTCGGCGTCTCCAAGGCGACCCGCAGCCACCACCTGAAGGTGCTGCGCGAGGCGGGCCTGACCCGCACCCGGGCCGCCGGCACCAGCCGACTGGTCCGGCTGCGCCGCGACGAGGTGGACCAGCGGTACCCGGGCCTCCTGGACGCGGTCCTCGCCCCGCGCCCTCCGGCCTGACGCCCCGCCTGCTTCCACTTCCGATCGACCCGGCCCGACCAGGCCCGAGCCGGCCCGACCCTGACCGGGCGCGTCGCCGGAGCCGCCTCGTTGAGGCTCCGGCGACGCGCGGTTTCGGGTGCGGTCAGGCGGAAACCGGGGCGGGGTCGCTCACCGAGGCCGGTGGGGCGTCGGCGCGACGCCGGGCGAGCAGCGCGTCGAGCGCCCAGGGGCCCGAGCCGAGTGCCGCGACCAGCAGGAACGACCAGCAGAAGAGCGCCGACAACTCACCGCCGTTGCGCAGCGGGAGCAGGCCTTCGGGCTGATGGACCACGAAATAGGCGTACGCCATCGAGCCGGAGGCGAGAAGCGCGGCGGGCCGGGTGAAGAGCCCGGCCAGCACCAGCGCGCCGCAGATCAGTTGGATCAGCGCGGCCCACCAGCCCGGCCAGGAGCCGAGCGGGATGGCCGCACCGGTCATGGGGTTGCCGCCGAACAACCCGAAGACCGAGGACAGGCCGTGCAGCATGAACAGCAGGCCGGTCACGATGCGGAACAGGGACAGGGTCGGCCCGCCGAGCCGAGAGACGTTCATGGAGACCTCCATCGAAGGGGACAGATCTCTTCAATGGTGGGCCACGAATGTATCGAAGTTAATAAATTCCTTGCTGGTGGGAAAATCCCCGATCGGAATATATCGCAGTATGGGAGCGCTCCCGCCAGAACGTATCGCCCGCCGGGGGGCCGTACAGCCTGTCGAGCTGCCCCAGCTGTGGGGCGGAGGACCACCGGCGAGGCCGAGCGGATCGCCGGTGGCACCAGCACCTGACCGTGGCGAGCGCGGGGCCGGCCTGCGGCGGAACGCCCGGGTGGGCGAGGATCGGCGGATGATCTCCCTCGGTACGGCAGCACGGCGACGGGTCGTCGCGGCGGTCGCGGCGGCCTTTCTACTCACCGCCTGCACCACCGACGAACATCGGGACGCGGGCGGGGACCCTACGGGCCCGCCACCGCCCAGGCCCGCCACGACCCCGTCGGCGAGCGCCGACCCGGTCGCCGAGTGCCCGGCCTCCGGCGTCCGGATCCGGTCCACCGGCGGGGACGCGGCGATGGGCCTGCGCGCCCTCGGCCTGGAACTGGTCAACTGCGCCGACCGCCCCTACCAGCTCAACGGCTACCCGGTGGTGTGGGTCCTGAACGAGCAGCGCAAGCCGATCATCCTGCGGGTGGTGAACGGCGCGAAGGAGATCACGTCGGGCTTCGATCAGCCGCCGCAGCCGATCACGCTGCACAAGGGCGAGCGGGCCGTCGCCACCGTCCTCTGGCGCAACCTGGTCACCGATCCGACGGTGGTGGCCACCGCCGGGGCGTACCTGACGATCGCGCCCGCCGCCGGTCAGCCGGCCGAGGAGGTCGACCCGCACGGCCCGGTCGACGTGGGCAACACCGGCCGGATCGGCGTGAGCGCCTGGAAGGCGGCTACGACGTGATGTCCTTGCGGGTGAACCGCCAGAACGCCAACCCCCAGAACAGCGTCGCGTAGCTGATCGCCGAGATGCAGCCGCGTACCACGTCGTCCGTCTGCACCGGCGTGGAGAGCAGCCCCAGCCAGGCGGTGCTGAAGTGGGTGGGCAGGAAGTCACGCAGACCGCCCAGCGCGGTGATCTGGTCCAGGATGCTGGACAGGATCCAGAGCAGGACCGCTCCGCCGACCGCGCCGAGCGCGGCGTCCGTCGTCACCGACAGCAGGAACGCCAGGCCGGCCACCACCAGGAGTACGACCGCGAGGTACCCGAGCACTGCCAGCAGCCGGAGCAGCCCCTCGGTCGGCTCCAGCTCGGCGGCGACAGTGCTGCGCAGCGGCGACCAGCCGTAGCGCAGCGTGCCGGCGACCAGGGCGGTGCCGGCCAGCAGCAGCAGGGCCAGCCCCGAGTACGCGAGCGCGACCACCAGCTTCACCGTCAACAGCCGGGCCCGGGGCACCGGGATGGCCAGCAGGTAGCGCAGGCTGCCCCAGCTCGCCTCGCTGGCCACCGTGTCGCCGCAGAACAGCGCGACGACCACGACCAGCAGGAACGACGCCGACACGAAGATCGAGAAGAGGGTGAAGTTGAGCCCGCCGGAGGTGGCCAGGTCGACCAGGCTGGCGAACTCGTTGTTGCCGTTGTCGTCGTCGCCGCCGGAGTTGAACTGGAAGGCGACCAGGATGATCAGCGGCAGCAGCACCATGAACCCGAGCGCCAGCTGGGTCCGCCGCCGGGACGCCTGCCGGCGGAACTCCGCCGCGAAGGGCATCGTGGCCGAGGGGCGGTAGCCCCGGGCCGCACCGGCCGGGTCGGTGACACCCACCGGCGCCTCGACGGAAGATCCAGCCATCACCGGTCACCGCTTCCCCGAGAGTTCTCGCCCACCAGGGCGAGGAACGCGTCCTCCAGGCGTCGCCGGGGCACCACCCGGTCCACCCCGATGCCGGCGCGCACCAGCTCCGCCACCACCTCGCTGCGGGCCGTGCCGTTGGTGTCGACCACCAGCTGCCCGTCGCTCTCCGGCAGCACCCGTACGCCGTGCAGCCGGTCCAGCACCGCCCGCGCCGCCACCGGATCGGTCACGTCGAACAGCACGCTCGGCGACTCGCCGACGATCTCCTGCACCGGCCCGGACGCCACGATCCGGCCCTTGTTCACCACCACGGCGTGCGTGCACGTCTGCTCCACCTCGGCCAGCAGGTGGCTGGAGACCAGCACCGCGCGACCGTCGGTGGCGTAGCGCTGGAGCACCCGGCGCATCTCGGCGATCTGCGGCGGGTCGAGCCCGTCGGTCGGCTCGTCCAGCACCAGCAGCTCGGGAAGGCCGAGCATCGCCTGGGCGATGGCGAGCCGCTGGCGCATGCCGTGGCTGTAATTCTTGATCTTCCGGTGCACCGAGTCGCCCAGCCCGGCGATCTCCAGAGCCGTGTCGAAGTGCGCGTCCTCGGCCGGCCGGCCGGTGGCCTTCCAGTACGCCTTCAGGTTGTCCAGACCGGACAGGTGCGGCAGGAAACCGGGCCCCTCCACCAGCGCGCCGATCCGGGACAGCACCGGCGAGCCGGGCACCAGCCGACGACCGAAGACGTAGATCTCGCCGGCGGTCGGCTGGGTCAGCCCCATCAGCACCCGCAGGGTGGTGGTCTTACCGGCGCCGTTCGGCCCGAGCAGACCCACGACCTGACCGGGGTGCACCTCGAAGTCGACGTTCGACACCGCGACGAAGCCGTCCGCGTACTCCTTGCGCAGCGCGCGTACGGCCAGCGGGGTGTCCGCGTACTCCGGATGCACCGAGCGGTCCTGGCGGCGGTGCCGGCGGCGGACCAGGGCGACGACCACGACGAGCCCGATCACGATGGCGGCGAGCAGGCCGGCGAGCACCCAGCGCCAGATCGTGGCGGCGGTGGGGATCGGCTCGCCGCTGACGGTGGGCAGGC
Organism: Micromonospora sp. DT63; assembly: GCF_049841615.1. Taxonomy (NCBI): domain Bacteria; kingdom Bacillati; phylum Actinomycetota; class Actinomycetes; order Micromonosporales; family Micromonosporaceae; genus Micromonospora; species Micromonospora sp. DT63. The sequence continues at coordinate 890,191 of NZ_JBNCKQ010000002.1, forward strand.
TGACCGCGCCGTCCGCAGCCACCGTGTAGACGGTCGGCGCGGCCGGCGTGGTGTACGCCTGGTCGGAGGTGGCCACCACCAGCCGCAGCCGGTGGCCGGCCTCGACGCGGCGGACGATCCCGGGCAGCGTCACGGTGACCGGGCGGGCGTCCTGCACCCGCTGCGGCAGGCCGGTGAGCCGGATCGGGGCGACCAGGCCGTTCGGCAGGGTGGCCGCGCCGTCGGGGTCGACGTCGTAGAGCTTGACGAAGAGCACCGCCTCCCCGGTCGGCGAGGCGGCCCGCACCGTGACGGTGGGTGCGCCCGCCACGTCCACCGCCTCGGTGAGCGGTGCCGACTCGAACCGGGCGTGCTGGCCGGGCACGTCACCGGCCACCCCGTCCAGCAGCGAGGCGAGCCCGCCCGCGAACGGGATCGAGGAGATGGCGGCCGGGTTGCCGTTCGGCGGGTTCGCGATCGGCTGCGCCGGACCGGTGACCGTCACCTCCCGGCGGGCGTTGCCGCCCAGGCCCGGATAGTCGGCGCGGCGGAAGCCGGTGGCGACCAGGCCCCGGTCGAGCGCGTCGAAGCCGGCGATCCGCGACCAGGTGAAGTCGTCGCCGGGCGCGTCGCCCTCGCCCTTGACGTAGTGGTCGAGCCACTGGACGGTCAGGAACTTCACCCGGTCCGAGTCCGAGCGGGGTCCACTGCCACCGTCGTGGCCGCCGGTGAACCAGGCGACCCGGACCGGGGTGCCGGCGGCGGCGATGCCCTTGGCGTTCGCGTCCGCCTCACCGAGCGGGAAGAGCGTGTCCGCCTCACCCTGCACCAGCAGGGTGGGGGCCTTGATCCGGTCCAGCACGCCCGCCGGGCTGGAGCGGCGCAGCAGGTCCACGGCGGCCTGGTCGGCCTGGCCGGTGGTGGCGATCCGCAGGTACGCGGCGCACACGTCGGCGGCGAACCGCCCGCAGGACGGGTCGGCGGCGCCGGCCGGGGCGCCACCGGGAGCGGTGCCCGGGCCCGCACCCGGGCCCGGGCTGGGCGGGCCGGCCGACGCCGGCGCCTGCTCGGGCTGGGCCGCGGTCGTACCGGAGAGGCCGGCCGGGCCACTGCCCACGTTGCCGCCCCCACCGAAGAAGAGACCCGCCCAGCCCTTCTTGAACACGCCCTCGGTCGGTGCCGCGCCGGTGCTCTCCGGCAGGAACGCCCGGGACAGATCGTTCCAGGTGATCATGGGGACGATAGCGTCCACCCGCCGGTCCTGGGCGGCCAGCAGCAGCGCCAATCCGCCGCCGTACGAGCCGCCGACCACGCCGACCTTCGGGTCACCGGGGGCGTCGGTGCGCACCTCGGGCCGGGCGGCCAGCCAGTCCAGCAGCCGCTCGGCGTCGCGCACCTCGTAGTCCGGGTTGTCCAGGTGGATCTCGCCGCCGCTGCGGCCGAAGCCCCGCGCGGTCCAGGTCAGCACCGCGTAGCCGCGCCCGGCGAACTCCTCCGCGTCCGAGCGCACCGACTCCTTTGTACCGCCGAACCCGTGCGCCAGCAGCACCGCCGGCACCTTCCGGCCGGACGAGGCGTCGTCCGGCAGGTAGAGGGTCGTGTCCAGATTCACCGGCTGGTCGCCGGCTGGTCCGGAGCGGACGGTGAGCATCGCGCTCTCGGTGCGTACGCCCGATCCCTGTGGCCACACCGCCCAGGTCACGGCGGCTGCCAGCAGCACGACGACAGCCACTGCGGCGATCGCGCGGCGGCGGGTGGGCAGGGCACGCCGGAACCACGCGGCCGGCGAGGGCGGTCTCATGCGGCACACGGTACGGGCCGCAGGCTGAGCGTTGGCTGAGATCCGCCGTACGTCCGTCCGGTTGCTCCGATCGGTGATCCACTCCGGTGCGACCGCCCATCCTCCGCCGCGGCCGGGTGAGTTGAGTTCGGATCCCGTGAATTCCGATCTTCCGCGGATATCCCCCTCGATCCCTTCATGTCACACACATCGACGGAACACAGCGTGCTCGGAACCCTGACGAACGGTGACATCGCTCGAACTGACGCAAACCTGACTCACCGGCAACCGGTCGACCCCCACAGGGTTCGGTTAGTTTTCCGGTCCGGTGGACGGGACCTGTCGGCGAGCCCGACGCCGTGCAGTTCCCCCGCCCGACGCCGGAGGAGACACACCATGACAGTCCCCGCGCCGCGGGCCCGTCGACGGACGTCCATGCTGGGCCGGTCGATGCCGTTGCTGCTCATCGTCGCGCTGCTGGCACCGGTGGGGCTGCTCTTCGCATCCACGTGGCGGCACACCGGTGCCGACCGGAGCCTTGCCGACTCCGAACGACTCGGCGTGCAGTACCTGCGCGCCCTGGCCCCGGTCACCGAGGCACTTGTGGAAGCCCAGTCCGCGGCCGTGGCCGGACGCCCCGTTCCCGGCGAGCCGCTGAGCCGCGCGGTCGAGCAGGCCGCCACGGTGGACGCCCGCATCGGCGGGCAACTGCGCAGCCAGGAACGGTGGGCCGGGCTACGGGCCAAGGTGGAGGCGCTGCGCGACCGCAGCCCCGCCGACCCGGAGGCCGCCTACACCGCGTACGGCGAGGTCACCGACCTGCTGCTCGCCCTGCACCGCAAGGTCCGGGAGAGCTCGGGACTGGGCCGTGACCCGGGCGCCGACTCGTTCTTCCTGCAGGACAGCGCCGGTCAGAAGCTGCCCGAGGCGGTGGTGGCCGCCGGCCGGCTCGCCGACCTGGGTGCGCTCGCCACCCGACGGCCGGCCGCCGAACGGCCCCGCAGCCTGATGGAGCTGACCGGCCTGCGGGTGTCCGCCCTGTTGCCCGCGAACGAGGTGGTCGACAACCTGCGCTCCGCCGTGGACAGCTCGGAGAGCACCGACCTGGGCGCCAACGTGCTGACCCCGCTGGACGCCTATCAGCGGTCGGTGGAGGCGCTGGCCCTGTACTCGACCCCGAGCGGCGGGGGCACCGTCGACCAGGGTCAACTGACCGCGGCGGCGCTCAACTCCCGCAACGCCGCGCGCCAGCTCCAACCGGTCATCCTCGGCGAACTGGACGCCCTGCTCACCGAGCGGAGCGACGGGCTGGCCCGGGACCGCTGGCTGGCCGCCGGAGCGGGCGTGGCAGCCTTCCTGCTGCTGGCCTGGCTCGCCTGGATACTGATCGCCGCTGGTCGACGCGCACGTCGACGGGCCGCCACGCCGGACGCCGGAAACCCCGCCACCCCGCCGCCCGGCGACCCCTGGCAACCGTCGGCCCCGACCGGCCAACCGGCCGAGCTTCGACCGCTGCAACCGGTCGGCGCGGCCCACGAGCCGATCCTCGCGCAGTGGGGGCCGTTCGATGCTTCTCGGTAGGCTTCGAATCCGCGGAAAGCTCGCGCTGCTCGTGGTGATCCCCCTGCTCAGCATGGTCGGCCTCGCGGTGCCCGTGGTGCTGGACCGGGTGGCCGCCGCGCAACGCGCCGCCGACATCACCGAGCAGGTGCGGCTCGCCAGCCGGGTCGGCAGCCTCGTCCAGGACCTGCAACAGGAACGCATCCTGTCGGTCGGCTTCCTCCTGCGCCGGGTCGACCGCTCCGAGGTGATCCGCAAGGCCGCCGACGTGGACGATCGGGTGGCCGACCTGCGTGCCGACGGCGGCGACGCGCTGACCGAGCAGGTCGACCACGCGCTCGACGGGGTGTCCAGGCTCGGCGACCTCCGCAGGGCGGTGCTGGGTCGGTCCGCGAACCCCGGCCAGGTCATGGACGCGTTCGGCCCCGTCAACAAAGAGTTGATCGGATCGCTACGGCTGGTCTTCAACGTGGACACCGAGACGTTGCCCGGCCGCCAGGTGCTCGCCCTCGACGGGCTGCTGCGTGCCGACGAGGGCATCGGCACCTGCGCCACCCTGAGCATCCTGGTCAAGGCGATCGGCACTCCGGACACCACCGCCGGCTACGTGGCGTGCATCGCCGCACTTCAGGTCGACAACGCGCGCTTCCGCAGCCTGATCACTCCGGAGCAGCTCAAGGTGGCCCAGCTCAACGACGCCGCGGTGGCCGCGCGTACCAGCCCCGACTTCCTGATCACCAGCGCACGGGACCCGGCCGGCGCGGTCCGCGACGTGCCGTTGGAGGCGCTCTTCCCGGCCGTCCGCACGATGATCCGGCTCGGCCAGTTCGTCGAGAAGAAGATCGTCGCCGACGTTCTCGCCGAGGTGAAGGCCGACCAGCGGCGGGCGCTTACCGCCGCGTACCTGGTGGGTGCCGCGGCGGCGCTGATCCTGGCGCTTGTGGTGCTGCTCAGCGCGGCGGTCGCGCGCACGGTGGCCCGACCGCTGAGTCAGCTCACCCGCTCCGCCGACCGGGTCGCCCGGGTCGCCGAGGCGGAGTTGGTCCGGGTCACCGACGACGAGACGGAGCACGTCCAGTCCGTCCGGTTGGAACCGGTGGTCATCCGGTCCAACGACGAGATCGGTGACCTGGCCAAGGCCTTCGACCGGGTGCAGAACACCGCGGCCCAGCTGGTCGAGCGGCAGGTCGCCGGCCGGCGCAACGTGGCGCAGATGTTCGGCCACGTCGGTAGGCGTACGCAGAATCTGGTGAGTCGCCAGCTCGCGCTCATCGACCGGCTGGAGCAACAGGAGGCCGACGCGGGCCGCCTGGAACACCTGTACCGGCTCGACCACATCTCCAGCCGGCTGCGACGCAACGCCGGCAGCCTGGTGGTGCTCTCCGGCTCGGCCGGCGCCGACGCGCACACCGCGCCGGTGCCGCTGGCCGACGTGGTCCGGCTGGCGCTCGGCGAGATCGAGGACTACACCCGCGTCGAGGTGCAGGTGCCGGCCGGCATCGCCGCCGCTCCGGCGGTCGTCGGTGACCTCGTCCTGGCGCTGGCCGAGCTGATGGAGAACGCGACAGTCTTCTCCCCGCCGCACACCCGGGTGCTGGTGGCCGGCGAGACGTCCGGGCGGGGCGCCCGGATCACGGTGGTGGACAACGGCATCGGCATGAGCGAGCAGCGACTGGCCGAGGAGAACGCCCGACTCACCCGGCGCGAACGTCTCGACCTGGCGCCGACCGAGGTGCTCGGCCTCTTCGTGGTGGGCCGGCTGGCCCGCCGCCACGGCTGGGAGGTGAGCCTCGCCGCCACCGCGGGCGGCGGGGTGACCGCGCAGGTGGAGATCCCGCAGACGTCGCTGGTGCTGCGCCGCGCCGACCGGGCCGGGGCGACTGTCGCCCGGGCGGCCGTGCCGGACCGGGGCCGACGGCCCGCTCTCGACTCCGCCCGCGAAACCCGCACCCGCGCCGCCATCGCGGCACCTGCCGGATTCGACACGGACCTGCTCAGCCGGGCCACCCGCAGCCTGGAGTCGGGCCAGTCCTGGGACGCGTTCGGCGCTCGGGAAATCGTCGACACCGGCGTTCCCACCGCTACGGCAGCGGGTCCGGCCGCCACGGCACCCGGTCCGGCCGCCGCCCCGGACAGCCCGGCGACGGCGGCGGGTGCGACCGCCAGCCCCCGCATCCGGCAGCGGGTGCCCGGTGCCAGCCTCCCGGCCACCGCCACGCCGGCCCGGCCCGCAGACGCCAGCAGCGCCGACCCGGACGCGGCTCGCGCACTTGTCGAGGCGTTCCAGTCCGGCGTACGCCGGGCCGAGCTGAGCGTCCCGCCGGCCGCCGGCCGCCCCGTCGGGCAGTGGTCGATGCGGACGGCCACCGAGCCGACCACCAGCGCCGGCCCCACGCCGGAGGATCCGGGCGAGACGGTCGACCTGCCGGCCACCCCGGGCGGCCTCGGCCCCACGGTGGCGGACACCGCCGGACCCGCCCGGATCCGTCCCCGACTGAGCCGCCGGGTGCCCGGCGCCAACCTCACGGTCTCCCCGCCCTGCCAGCCGCCCAGCCAGCACCTCGGGGATCCGGCCGAGGTGCGCGACCTCATCACCGAGTTCGAGGCGGGCGTCGCCCGTGCTCTCCGCGAAGTCAGCCCAGACCGTCGGAACGAAGAAGGATCATCACGGTGACCAGCCCCTTCCTGCACGACAACGTCGAACACCAGAGCCAGCCCGGCGCCGTCGGGGACCTCAGTCCCGAGGCGCGCACGTTCAACTGGCTGCTGGACTCCTTCACCTCCAGCACAGCCGGGGTGCTGGAGGCGATCGCGGTCTCCTCGGACGGGCTGCTGATGGCCATGTCGGCGATCAAGGACCGCTCCAACGCGGAGCGGCTGGCCGCAGTGGTCTCCGGCATGACCAGCCTCGCCGGCGGCGCGGCCAGCTGGTACGCGCTCGGCGGCCTGAACCGGGTGATCGTCGACATGGCCGACGGCTACCTGCTGATCAGCGCGATCAGCAGTGGTTCCGTACTCGGCGTCGTCGCCGACCGGTCGGCGAACCTGGGCACCGTCGCGTACGAGATGACGCTCTTCGCCGGTCGGGCCGGTGGTGCGCTGACCCCGCGACTGATCGCCGAGCTGAAGAACGCCGTCCAGCAGTGACCCCCGACGTCGCCGGCGAGGACCCGGACCCGGAGCCCGGGACCCGGATCCGCCCCTACCTGCGCACGCCGCACCCGGGTGGGGGCGGCGTGCCGGCGGCGCCGGCGCCGCAGCAGAGCGGTGGCGGCCCGACAGGTCCGCGCCCGTTCGTGCTCACCTCCGGGCGGGTGGCCGGCGCGGATCCGGCGATCGGGCTGGAGACGCAGGTGACCCTGCGCCCGGACGGCGGCCGGTGGACCGAACCGCCGGTCGGCCTGCTGGCGCCGGAGCTCCAGGCGATCATCGCGCTCTGCGCCGAGCCGATCTCGGTGGCCGAACTCTCCGCCCGGACCCGGCTGCAGTTCGGCGTGACCCGGGTCCTGGTCGGCGACCTGCGGGCCGCCGGGCACCTGGACGTGCACGTCACCGACGCCGACGACGCCCTCGACCCCGACCTCATCCTGCGAGTGATTGATGGACTTCGTGCGATCTCCTGAATGGCCGGGCGTCCCGATCGGAGGGCTCGCCGGCAACAGCGCCACCGCCCGCTACAGCACGGCCCCGGGAACTCCTCCGGCGCTCGGGCGTGCCACGCCCCCGCCGCCGGGCCCACCACCGCCGTACCGGCCGCCGGCGGGCGACGGACCGCCCAACCGGCCACCCGCGGCGCCCCCCGTGCCGGTCAAGATTCTCGTCGCCGGCGGGTTCGGCGTGGGCAAGACCACCACTGTCGGGGCGATCTCCGAGATCGCGCCGCTGACCACCGAGGCCGAGATGACCAGCGCCGGGATCGGCGTGGACGACCCGGGCATACGGTCGACCAAGACCACCACGACCGTGGCGATGGATTTTGGTTGCGTGACCATCGACCGCAGCCTGAAGCTCTACCTGTTCGGCACTCCCGGGCAGGCGCGGTTCGGTTTCATGTGGGACGACCTGGCCCGGGGTGCGCTCGGCGCGCTGGTGGTGGTCGACAGCTCCCGACTGGACGACTGTTTCCCGGCGATCGACTTCTTCGAGCGGGCAGGGTTGCCGTTCGTGGTCGGGGTCAACGCGTTCGACGGACGACTGGCCCTGGAACTCGGCGAGATCCGGTGGGCGCTCGCCATCGGCGATCATGTTCCCCTGGTGCAGTTCGACGCCCGGGACCGGCTCTCGGTACGGGACGCTCTACTGGTCGTCCTGGACCGGGCGTTGGACCGGGCCACCCGGGACAGGAAGGCCTGAGCCGACCGGCTCCGGCCGTGGCGGGAAGGGGTGAGCTGTGAGGGGCGACCTGGACGAGACGCTGGCCCGGTTGGCCCGGCGCGAGGAGGCGCTGCGCCGGCGGGTCACCGATCGGGACGACACCGCGCCACCGCCGGGCCCGACCGCCGGGCAGGGCGCCGCCACGGGTGGGCGCAACGCCGGGCCCGCCCGGCACGATGGTCGCCACGCGGAACCGGAGAGCCCCGGCGACGTCGTCGGGTGGGGTCCGGTCGAGGAGGTGGCCGAGGCCGTCCGCCAGGTCGTCGGCGCCCACCCGGGCCTGGCGGTGACCGTCCGCGTCGAGCACGACGGTCGGACGTACCCGCTGCGGGTCTCCTGGAACGGCCCGGACGTCACGGTCGGCCCGGAACCGCCCGCGGCCCCGGTGCAACCCCCGCCGTCCTGGCCGCTGTCCGGTCGGACGGTTCCGGCGTGGGCACCCGGCCCGGACGGGTTGACCCCGGACCCGGCGGCCCGGCTGGCAGAGCTGATCCGGCGGGATCCGTCGCTGCTGGATGAGCTGGATCCGCGGCGCTGACCGCGCCGACGTGCTGACGGCGGCTACGGTCGGGCGGTGGCCCAACCCGACCTGACCCTGACGGCGAGCCTGCGGCCCGCGGCGCTGGACGCCCGACGGGGCATCGTGCGGCTGCACCCGGAGGCGCTGACCGCGCTGGGGCTGCGCCCCGGCGACCCGGTGCGACTGACGGGCCGCCGGGAGACCGCCGGGATCGTCGCCGCTGCCGGGTCGGGCGCGAGCAGCGCCCTGCTGTACGCCGACGACCTCACGCTGGGCAACCTGGGCCTGCGGGACGGCGCTCCGGTGCGGGTGTCGCCGCTGCCGCTGACCCCGGCGGCCCGGGTCACGTTGACCGGGCCGGTGCAGGTGCTGGCGTCGGTCAGCCCGGAGATGCTCCGGCTCGCCCTGCTCGGCAAGGTGGTCACGGCGGGCGACGACGTGTCGCTGCTGCCGCAGGACGTGCTGCCGGACGCCTCGACGCGCGGCCTCGTCGAGGCGGCCCGGCGCAGCCTCGCCACCACCGTCGGCTTCGCGTGGACCAGCACCCTGCTCACCGTGGTCGCCGTCGAGGAGTCCGCCGGGTCGCTGGTCACCATGGACACGGTGGTCGCCTGGGAGCACGGCCCGGCCACCCACGGCGAGCCCGCCGCGGCCCCGGCGTCCGGCGCGGCCCCGACGGTGGACGCGGCCGGCGACGTGCCGGACGTGGACGAGCTGCCCGGCCTGCGCGCCCAGGCCGAGGAGCTGACCGAACTGTTCGATCTCGGCTTTCACCACCGGGAGGTGCTGGGCCGGCTGGGCACCACCATCTCGCTGGGCGTGCTGCTCTCCGGGCCGGCCGGTTCCGGGAAGTCGGCGCTGGTCCGGGCCGTCGCCGCCCGGGTGGGCGCGCGCGTCCACCCGCTGTGGGCGCCCGAGGTGGCCGCGTTGACCAACCAGGCGGCGGCCGACCGGCTGCGCGCGGCGGCGACGACGGTTCGGGCCGGCGGACCGGCGGTGCTGCTGGTCACCGATGTGGAGGCGTTGGCACCGGCGGAGGAGCCCGGCCCGGTGGCCACGGTGTTCCGGCAGGTGCTCGCGGAAACCGTCCGGGCGGGTGTCGCAGTGGTCTGCACGACCGGGCGGCCCGAGGCGGTCGACCCGGCGCTGCGCGCACCGGACCTGTTGTCGCTGCGGATCAGCGTTCCGCTGCCCGATCCGGCCCTGCGCCGTGAGCAGCTCACCGTGCTGACCCGGCAGGTGCCGCTCGCCGACGACGTCCGGCTGGACGAGGTGGCCGGGCGTACCCCCGGGTTCGTGGCGGCGGACCTGGCCGCGCTGGTCCGGGAGGCCGGGGTGCGCGCCGCGCTGCGGCAGAAGTCCGCGCGGACGCCGACGGTGGCGATGGCCGACTTCACCGCCGCCCTGGAGGTGGTCCGGCCGACGACGATGGCGGCGTCCACCCTGGAGCTGGCGTCGGTGACCCTTGACGACGTCGGCGGTCTGGACGAGGTCAAGCAGACGCTTACCGAGTCGGTGCTGTGGCCGCTGACCTACCCGGACACGTTCGCCCGCCTCGGCGTGCAGCCACCGCGCGGCGTGCTGCTCTACGGCCCACCCGGCTGCGGCAAGACCTACCTGGTCACCGCGCTCGCCGGTTCGGGACGGGCGAACGTGCTCTCGGTGAAGGGCGCGGAGCTGCTCTCCAAGTGGGTGGGCGAGAGCGAACGTGCGGTACGCGAGTTGTTCCGCCGCGCCCGGGAGGCCGCCCCGACGCTGATCTTCCTGGACGAGGTGGACGCGTTGGCGCCGGTACGCGGGCAGGCGACCGACGGGGGCACCACCGATCGGGTGGTCGCCGCGCTGCTCACCGAACTGGACGGGGTGGAGACGCTGCGCAACGTGGTGGTGGTCGGGGCCACGAACCGGCCGGACCTGGTCGACCCCGCGCTGCTGCGACCCGGCCGGTTGGGGCGACTGGTCTACGTGCCGCCGCCGGACGGGCCGGCCCGCGCGGAGATCCTGCGCGCCGCGGCCCGGCACGTGCCGCTGGCGCCCGACGTCGACCTGGCCGCGCTCGGCGCGGAGCTGACCGGCTTCTCGGCGGCGGACTGCGCGGCGGTGGTCCGGGAGGCGGCGCTCGCGGCGATGCGGGAGTCCCTGGCCGCCGCCACGGTCACCGCCGCGCACGTGGCGGCCGCCCGCGAACGGGTCCGGCCGTCGCTCGATGCGGCCCAGGTCGCCTGGCTCGCCGCGTACGCCGCCGGCAGGGACTGAGCGCCGCGCCCAACCTTTTGCCGTACCCGGCGCGTTACCAGAGCGGCACGTTCCTCAGTGGAGAGATCCACTCGACGACAGGCGGTGTTCCTCTTGCGCAGGCTCCTCACTCTTCTCGTCGTCCCTCTGGTGGCCGCGGCCACCCTCACCACTGTCGGCTCGGCGGCGGCGCACCCGACGCCGTCGTTCCCGTCCCGGATCGCCCTGCCGGACGGGTTCAGCCCGGAGGGTCTGACCATCGGTCGGGGCACGACCGTCTACGTCGGTTCGGTCGGCAACGGCGCGGTCTGGCGGGGCGACGTCCGTACCGGGCGCGGCTCGGTGCTCATCCCGGGTGCGCCGGGCCGGGAGAAGGCCGGTCTCAAGCTCGACCCGCAGGGCCGGCTGTGGACCGCCGACTTCTCCTCCGGCGGAGCCAGCGTCCACCACGGCGGCACCGGCGCCCAACTGGCCCACTACCAGTTCACCGACGAGCCGGGCAGCATCGTCAACGACCTCGTGGTCACCAGCCGCGCCGTCTACTTCACCGACTCGGCCCGACCGGCGCTGTACGTCGTACCGCTGCTTCCGGGTGGTCGGCTGCCCGCCGCCGGCGCCGCGCGGGTCCTGCCGCTGCGCGGCCCGGCCGCGACGCCCGACGCGTTCAACAACGGGATCGTGGCGCTGCCCGACGGTGACCTGCTGGTCGCGCAGATGCTGACCGGCCGGCTGGTACGCGTCGACCCGCGCACCGGCGCGAGCCGTGTCTTCGACCTCGGCGGCTACTCGGTGGACCGGGCTGACGGGCTGGTGCTGCGCGGTCACACCCTCTACGTGATCCGCAACCTGACAAACGTCATCGCTGTCGTCGGGCTGAACGCCGACTACACCGTCGGCGTGGTGCGCCGGGAGATCACCGGTCCGGCCCTGCGGTCGCCGGCCACCGGCGACCTGCTCGGCTCGGCGCTGTACGTGGTGAACGGCCGGTTCGACGTCGAACCCGGCCCGGACGTCGACTACGACATCGTCCGTCTCCCGGCCTGATCGAGCGCGGTCGGCGGCGGCCCGTCCGGGTCACCGCCGACCGTCCCGGCCCGGGCCGATCGGGCGCGGGTCAGTCCGGCACGGGTCAGTCCGTGGGGAGGAGCGGGCCGAGCGGGCCGAGGTCCAGGTTCAGGTCCTCCGGGGCCAGACCGAAGTGCTCGCGCAGCCCCGCCATCTGCTCCTCCAGCGCCATCAGGGTGACGCCGATGCGCTCGACCTGCTCCTCGGTGAGGTCACCGAGGTCCACCCGGCGCAGCGCCTGCCGCTCCATCAGCTGGCGCAGCAACTCGACGACGGTGAGCACCAGGCTGGCCAGTCCCCGCTCGACCGAGTCACGGTCCACCGCGATCCGGCGGTCCAACGGCGTGACCCGGGGTGGCCGCCACGACTGCGCGTCGAGCGCGGCGATCAACTCGCCCGCGTCGTCCCGGCCGGTCATCCGACATCCTCAGGTGGCGTCAGCGCGCCGACCGACGCGACGAGCGCCCGCAACGAGATCCGGACCAGGTCGACGTCGGCGATGGACAACGTGATGTCGCCGCTGATCACCACGCCGGTGGCGAGCACCCGGTCGAGGAGGTCGACCAGGGCGACCGGCCGGTAGGCCAGCGGATCGTCCGCGCTGCTCGGCGCGAGAGCGGTGGTCACCGCGACTCCCCGCCAGCGCCGGCGGGCTCCGGCCGTTCCGCCACGAAGGAGTACGCCGGCCACGGCCCGGTCAGCTCCAGCCGCAGGCCCGGATGACGGGAGCCCAACGAGCCGACCAGGTCGGTGAAGCGGGGCAGCGCCGCGGTGTCGACGAGGTACGCCCCGTTGAGCGCCATCGGTGCGGGCACCCCGGAGAGCCGCCGGTCCTGTGGGGCGTGCCGGCGTCCCGCCACGGCCACCTCGCACAGGGCGACGTGCACGGCGTCCGCTGCCGCGCTCGCCACCTGCTGGTGTTCCTCGCGGGCGGTCAACTGGGCACGCCTGCGGCGCAGGTACGCCGTCCCCACCCCACCGCCGCCCACCCCGGCGACGCTGGGCGCGGACGCCCCCGGCACCAGGTAGCCCTTGACGCCCCACTCGCCGCGCCCGGTCAAGCGGGCCAGGGTGGCGGACAGCTCGGCCCGCCGGGCCGCGAGCGACGCGGCGACCCGCCCGTCGTCGGTGTGCACGGTGGCGAGTCGGGCCGGCACCACCGGCCCCTGTCGGGCGAGCGCCTCGACCACTGCATGGTGCGTCCGCGCGGCCCGCTCCAACCAGACCAGGTCCTCCAGGTTGCGGCGCAGCGGCTCCTCGCCGTACTCGTCGAGCGGGGCGGTGCTGACGACCGCGACCAGCCCGGCGGCCGACACCGCGCGGACCGGGACGCCACCCATCCCGGCGACCGTCGCCAGCGCCACCCGGTCGACGTCCCGCACCACGCCGTGCAGCCAGACCCCGGTCACCGCGGCACGCCGCTCGGGAGCCACCTCAGCCGTCGAACTCATCCCACTCCTCCACCTCGGCGTCGCGACGTCGCGCCCGGGCCGCCACCCGGGGCCGCCGCTCCGCCTCGACCTGCTCCGGATCGCGCGGTCCCGGCTCCACCGGAGGGCGGGCACGGGAGCTGAGCCACGGGTCGTGCTCCCACCAGTCGATGCCGATCTGGCGTGCCGTGTCCACCGATGCGATGACCAGCCGCAGCTTCAACGTCAGCAGCTCGATGTCGAGCAGGCTGACCCGGATGTCCCCGGCGATGACGATGCCCCGGTCGAGCACCCGCTCCAGGATGTCGCCCAGGTTGGCCGGCTCGTGGCCGGCGGGCAGCACCTGGCCCGAGTTCTGCACCACCGAGGGCGGCTGCCCAGCGGTCATCTCAGCCCACCTCACCCTTTCCGCGCTGGTAGCGGCGCACCCGCCGATAGCCGAGCAGGTTCCCCTCGATGTCCAACTCCACCTCGTACAGGCCGAGCAGGTCTGTCGAGTTGGGGATCCGGCGTGCCTCCACCACCTCCACCCCGACCAGCCAACCGTCCTCGGTGGGCTCCAGCGACGTGGTCACGGAGGGCTCGCGGCCGGTCAACTCGACGAGCTGCCGCAGGCCCGCACGAGCCGCCTCGGCCGCCGACACGGGCTGCAGGTAATCCTCGTCGGCCGGCTCACGCTCGCGGGCCCTCGCGTCGTCGGTCACGGCGCACTCTCCTCTCCCGGACTGGGCCACGAGATCGTCCGTCAGCGGACGCCGAGCCCTCGGAACGCCGGCCCGCTCCCCCGGTGAGCCGGTCCAGCACCCGCTGCTCGGCGCGGTCGCGTTCCTCGGCGCTGAGTTCGCCGGCCGCCACGGCGGCGTCCAGCTCCTCCAGCTCGCGCCGGACGTTCACGGGGTTCCGCTGACGCGACTCGGCCTCCCGGGCCACCACAGCGACCACTGCGGTCAACCCGCGCACGGGGGCGTACGGCAGGGTCAGCAGCGCCCAGAGCAGGTCCACCGTCAGCCCGCCAACTGGTGGGCGTCGACGAAGTCGTACGGGGCGAGCGGCCCGAGCAGTCGCAGCCGCAGCAGCCCCCGCCGGTCCTGGGCGTACTGCTCCAGCACGTCGATGAGGTCCGCCTCGGTGTCGGTGTCCACCAGCAGCGCCACGTGCCCCGCGTCCATCTCGTGGGTCGGCGGGCGCAGTTGCGTGGTCACCACGTACTCGGCCGTGACGTCGAGCAGCCGCCGGTTCTCCGCCTCACGGCGCAACTCCACAGCCTGGCTGATCAGCTCCCCGAGTCGGATCCGGGGCTCCCTGCTGGCCGCCTCGCCCCGACCCCGTACCTGCTCGGCGAGCCGAGCGGCGTTCGGGTTCTCGTCGAGGACGGCGCGCAGCAACGCCCGCTCGTCGAAGCGGCCCTGCACCACGTACTGCACCCGGCCCTCGAACTCGGCGAGCGCGGCGGCGAACCGGTCGTGGTGCGGCCGGAGCAGGTCGAGCACCGCGTCCGGCCCGGTGACGACGGTGCCGAAGCGCACCGGCAGCACCGGCGCCACGGCCGCCGTCCCGTCGAGCAGCTCCTGGTACGCCCGCAGGTCCGCCGACTGGCCCAGCGGCGCGTCCAGCGGCACCTCGCTGACCAGGGCCGCGAGGTCTCCGTGCCGGATGACAGTCACCTCGCCGGGTGGGTCGCCGACCCCGGCCGCGTCGGGTGTCGCCTCCACGTCCGCCGGCACCAGCCCGTAGATGAACAGTCCCGTGTCGTCCGCCATGTCAGCTCCTCCCGAGGTCCCGCACCGTGCCGGTGGCGTCGTCGGTGACGTCCCGCACGGAGCCCGTGACGTCCCGGACCGAACCGGTGACCTCGCGGACCGCGCCGGTGACGCCACCGACGAGGCCGGCCAATCCCTCGCCCTCGCCCGGGTCGAGGTCGAGCCGGTCGACCGCCTCGGCGAACCGCAGGTACGTCTCGATACTCGCCACGGTCACCCGGGCGTTGATCTCCACGAGGGGAATGCCGATGACCCCGACCGTCACCTGCGCGTCGATCACGATGCCCTTGTCGAGCACCGTCTCCACGACGTCGGCGAGCCCGCCGGCGGCACCCCCCACACGTTCCAGGGCCCCGCCAACGGCGTCACCGCCGGAGGCGAGCGTCACTCCTCCTCCTCCCGGCGGCGGCGTACCACGGGTCGGCGCGGCGGCTCCGATCCCCGGCGCACCGGCGGCCGGGGCCGCTGCGGCTCCTCGCGCGGCTGCGGGCGGCGGGCCCGCTCGGGCGCACGACGACGGGGTGGCGGCGGCGGCTCCTCCTCGTCGGGCTCGTCCGCGTACCCCTCGTCGTAGCCGTCCTCGTACGCCTCGTACTCCTCGTCGTACTCCGGCTCGGCCGGTCGCCGGGGTGGCCGCTGACGCAGTCGCCCGCCGGGCCGGCGGCGCGGCTCCTCCTCGGGCGGCTCCTGGTCGGCGTACTCCTCGTCATCCGGCTCGGTCGGAGCCTGGCCGCGCCCTTCCCGGCCGCGCTCCCGCTGCTCGCGCTGCTCCCGGTCTTCGCGCAGGCCGGTTTCGTGGTCCTTGACCACCTGGGAGTCGCGGATCTCGCCGCGCCAGCCCTGCACCTGGTCCGGGTCGAGCGCCACCTCGGTCATGACGTGCCGGACGAAGTGCTTCAACTCCAGCCGCACCCGCCGGCCCTGGGCCCGCCACAGGTTGCCGGTGTGCTCGAAGAGGCCCTGCGGGTGGTACTCGAGCACCACCAGGATGCGGGTCAGGTCGGGGGTGATCCCGTGGAAGCTGACGGTGCCGTCGACCGAGCCCTTCTCGCCCTTCGAACGCCAGTGGATGAGCCGGTCCGGCACCTGGCGGATGATCGTCGACTCCCACGTCCGGTGCGACCAGAAGACCTGCGCCTTCCAGGTCATCTTCTCGGCCTCGTCGTTCTCCGCCTGCTCGACCTTCTTCATGAAGCTCGGGAAGTCGCCGAACTGCGTCCACTGGTTGTACGCGGCTCGCACCGGTACACCAACCTCGATCGTCTCGACGATGTTGGTGACCTTCTGCTTCTTGCCGCCCTTACCGCCCTTGCCGCCCACGCGGCCGAGAGCCGACATCACTTTCTCCTTACCGCCGGCCACCCCGGCATGCACCATCGCCTTCATCGGTGAGCCGCCCTCGGCCAGCTTCTGCGCGCCGGTGGCGGCGGCGATCAGGCCCGGTCCTCCGCCCTGGCGCGCGTACTCGCTCAGGCGGCCCGTCGCACCGGTGATCCGCTCCGTCACCACGCTCACCGCGCGATCGCCGATCGCCCCGGCCAGGTTGCGCACCTCGTCGGCCAACTGGCCGCGGAGCTTGTCGCCGAGGCCTCCCGGTTTGGTGTCTCCCGCCATGGTCACCGCCCCCGTCGCTGCCCGGCCGCGTCGTTCCGGTCGCTCGTCGCGCCGCGATCGGCGCTCTGGTTGCCGTTGCCGCTCCGACTGCCGTCACCGCCGTTGTCGCCGTCGCTGTTGCCGCTCTGGTTGCCGGTGCGGCGGCGCAGCGCGTCGGCGGAGCCGCGCAGCCGGCCGGTGAGCGCGTCGACGCCGCTGCCGGCCGCGGCGGTCGCGGCGGACCGACCGGCGTTGACCAGCGGCCCGCCCAGCCGGCTCAGGTTGCTCAACTGCGGGGACGACTGGAGGAGGTCGCCACCTCGTTTCAGCAGACCGCCCGGGTCGCGGCTCGCCCGGCCGGCGGCCACCGCCGCGGCCAGGGTCAGGGCGGTACGCAGTTTGCGTCGGCGGCCCAGCAGGTAGCCGAAGCCCACCGCCAGCCCGATTCGTGTTCCGGTCTTCATCAGGTCTCCCTCGCTCCCCGGTGGGTCCGGGACCGTCTGCCCGCGCAGGGGCCGGAGAAGGGCTACCGGGGAATAGCGCGCGCCACGCCCTCGATCAGACGTCCCGTATCTGCGGACCCGGCGGGCAGTACCCGGGGGAATTGCCGCGAAACCGCTCCGACAATTTCCGTGAGCGCGGCACCGGAGACATTCGGAAAGACGGCACCCAGCGGCACAGACAGGACTTTCAGGCGGTCTTGAGCAGGGAGGACACCAACGACGACGAAAGAGTGGAGCAGTTTCAGAGAGCGGGAGGCGTCGAATCGAGGCAGATTTCGGCGTGCACCTTTCCGCCGTCCTCACGCAGTTTCGCACCGCATTTTTCGAGAACTGCTACCGCGCCGACATTGTCCGACGTCGTCTCGGCGACCACGGCTCGCATGCCCGCGCGGGCGGCGACGTTGAGCAGTTCCCGCAGGGCCGCCGCGCCGATCCCCTGACCGCGCGCCGACAGGCCGAGCCACATGCCGGTCTCCACCGTGCCCGGCTCGTCACAGCGCGTCATCCGGATCATGCCGACCACCTCGCCGCCGACGAGGATCGCGTACATCTGGGAGCCGGTCGGGCCGTCCAGACCGGCGAAACTCGCCCGGTGGAACTCACGGAACGCCTCCCGGCGGGCGAGCGACCAGCCAGCGGGAGCCTCGACCGGAGGCATCACCTCACCCGGCTCGGCCTCGGCAGCCGCTACGGAGAGCAATGGCTCCAAGTTCTGCTCGTCCACCGGCTCAAGCCGGACCGCACCCGCCACGTGCCGCAGTCTGCCGGCCTCATCGGCCGAAGTCCACCCCATTGGACATCCACTGGCGGTCCGGCTACCCGTACCGGCCGGTCGGCCGGTTAGGGTGTTTCTCCTCACGCTCCGTCGTCATCTGGCCTATGGGGCGACCACCCCGAAGTCGCAGAACACCACCGAGGCGTCGTCGGTGGGCTTGTGCCTTCGCAGCCGGTCGGGATGATCGCGCTCGGCGTCGCGGACCCGGCCCAGCAGCCCGGCTGGCCCCTCGACGCTCAGCAGGTCCAGCAACCCCGCCCAGTCGGTCAGCCCGAACTGCTCGACCGCACTGGACGCGCCGTCGCTGAGCAGCGCGGCCCGGCGCAGGGCAGCCGGACCGCGCCGGGGCGCCGTCCCGGTCACCGCGTGGAAGGCCGCGTCGGGGTCGGCGGCGGCCACCCAGTAGCCGTGGGTGCGGTTCATTCGTTCCCGTTGGACGCCTACCGCGTGCCGGAACCGCGCGACCGGGTCCGCCGCGCGGGCCGGCACGGTCGCGACCGTCTGCCGCAGCTCGGCCATCGCCGTGTCCAGCCGGTCGTCGGTCACCACGCTGACCTGCCCGCCGACGTCCAGCACCAACGGGCTGTCGCAGAGCACCAGGTAGTCCACCTGGTCGCCGCAGTCCCGCAGCAGGCAGACAGTGCTGGACGGGGTGCCCGGATGGTCGAGGTCGCACTGCCCACCGTGGTCGGCGCGGACGGCGAGGATGGCCGCTGCCAGGTTGCTCGTCAGGCGGGCCGCCGGACGGGCCGCCTCGGCCACACCGAGCCGGGCCGCCAGGTGTCGGACGTACCACTCCGGGCCGTGGACGCAGCCGGTGTCGAAGCCGTCCGGCACTGTCGCGCCGTCCAGGACGCCGACCAGCGGGCCGAACTGAAAGACCAGGTCCTCGTTGACCGACCGGCCCGGGGCCGGCGCGGACGCGGAGCGTACGCGCATCATCGGCGCCGGCCCCGTCGCATCAGCGCTGCCGAAGCTGGTCGGCGGACGCATGCGCCTGTCCCTGCACCTGACCGGCGGCCGAGCGACCCTGGTCGCGTACCGCGGACATCCCCTGCTGGGCGCTGGAGCGCACCGACTGGGCCGCCTGCTGCGCGGGCTCCCGCAGGTTGTCCTGCATCTGGTGGCCGACCTGGCTCGCCTGCTCGCGCAGCTCACCCGAGTGCTCGCTCACCATCTCCCTCGCCCGGCCGGCGAGTTGCCGTTCCCGCCCGCTCGGCGGAATCAGCGAGGCGGCCAGCAGACCGACGCCGAAGGCGACCAGCCCGGCTGCCAACGGATTGCCCTGCGCCTGCTCGCGGGACTGCTGCCCGAGCGACCGGGTCTCGTCGCGGACGGAACCGGCGGCGTACGACATCCGCTGGCCGGCCTCCTGCCCGAGGTGATTCGAGCTGCCCATCATCTTCTCCTTCGCTCGGGTGAGAGCGCCGCGAGCCTGCCCGACGCTGTCACCGGCGATCCGACGCGGGTTGACCTTGTCGGCCAGGGCGTCGACGTCACTGCTCAACTCGTTGCGGGTGGTCTCGATCTCCCGCCGGATCCGATCCGGATCACTGGACATGGTCTGCTCTCCCTACCGACTCGGTCACCGGCCCCGCAGGGCGTCCGGCAACTCCCGGGCGGTCTGCTTCGTTCGGGGCAGGACCGCACGTGCCCGCTTCAGCTGGGTCCGCGCGTTGAGGAACAGGCCACCGGCGACGGCGGCCCAGAGGATCGCGACGATCAGCGCCGCCCACCCCTGGTCCATCGCGTTGGAAAGCCCCCACCACACGGCGTACGACACGAAGAGCACGGCGAGGAACCCGGCCAGCCCCGCAGCGCCGAACATACCGCCGGACTTGCCCGCCTGGGTCACCTCCTCGCGCAGCTCGGCCTTGGCCAGTTCGACCTCCTTGCGCACCAGGGTGGACATGTCCCGGGTCACGTCGCCGAGGAGGTCGCCAACCGATGCCTGGGTCCGCTCCTTCTCCGGGGCGCTCACGGTGCCACCCCGCCGGGCAGGTCCGACTGCGGCCGACCGGCGGGCGAGACGTTCTGGGCCCGCGCCGCCCCCACGTACGGCTGCTGTTGACCGGTCTCCGCCGGTGCGCCCTGCGGGGCGGGCTGGGCTGCGCCCTGGGGCGCGGGCTGGGCGCTCGGCGTGCCCGGGCTCCAGCCGTTGCCGGAGGCCGACGCCGTCAGGCCACGGGTGAGCCGTCCGACCAGCAGCCCGGCCACTGCCGCGCCGGCCAGGAAGGTCCCCGGGTGGCGCCGCGCGTAACTGCGCACGTCGTCGAGCACCTCGCCGGGTTCACGCTCGTCGAGCCAGCCGGCGGCCTGCTGGGCGGCGTCAGCCACCCGGCGTACCGCCTGGCCGGCCAGCCCGGAATCACCGTCGCGCTCGGCCATCGACCCCAGTTCACGACCAATGTCGCGCAGGCCCTCGGCGGCCCGCCGCTGCTGCGTCTGTGCCTGCTCTCGAAGCTGTCCGCCGGCCTGGCCGGTCAGCTGCCGGGCCTGTCTGCGCGCCTCGGCGGCCACCTGCCCGCCCTGGTCGGCGGCGGTGTGGGCGACCTGCCCACCGGCCTGCGTGGCCTGGTGGCCGACTCGGGACGCCTCCTGCCGGGCCTGCTGCCCGCTACCGCTCGGTGTGCCGCTCTGGTTCGTTGCCGTCATGCCCCGCTCCCCTCCTGGGTGCTCGGTCGCCTGGCGACCCCGGAACGTCCGTCGCCTACCCGCCGGGCCCGCCGACATGCGAACCGGTCGACGCGCCGACGGGGAAAGACCACCGATCAGGGCCAACGGACCGCATCGGAGGCAGCACGGACGGTAGCGTCAGCAACAGCCATCTCCGGAGTCTCCGGACGACCGGACCCGGCAGGAACGGTGAGTCCGGCGGATCGCGGACGGCGGTGTCCGGACCGCGCAGACCGTCCACAGCGTCAGGGGGATCGCATGTTGAAGCGGTTGCACGAATCGGGGCTCAAGGCGGAACACATGTACATGGCGGGCTTCGCCAGCATCGGCCTGTCGTTCACCAGCTGGTTCCTGTCCAGGCACCTGGAGCGGGCCGGTGTGGCGCGCGCGGACCGGTGGGGCATCTTCATCGGCGAGTGGGCGCCGACGTTCTTCGCCATCGGCAACGGCCTGCAGGGGTACGAGAAGAAGTAGGGCCGGCGGGCTCAGCGACGGCGGTTGCGGGCGCGCGACGAGCGGAGCCGGCGGAGCCGGCCGATCAGCACCGGGTCGGCGGCGAGCGCCGCCGGATTGTCCAGCAGCCCGTTGAGCAGTTGGTAGTACCGGGTGGAGGAGACGCCGAAGGTGTCCCGGACGGCCTGCTCCTTGGCGCCGGCGTGCCGCCACCACTGCTGCTCGAAGGCGAGGATGGCCAGTTCGCGCGCGGTCAGGCCCGCCGGGGGCGCGGCCGGGGCGGTGGCCGTCTCGTCGTCTGCCGCTTCGGTGTCGGCCGGCGGGGCGTCGTCGGTGCTCTCGACGGGCGGTGCCGGGCGGGGGGTCGGGACGCTGGGCGCGACACCGCCGGCCAGCTCGCCCGGACGAGCGTCGGTGGACGGCTCGGGAGCGGTAGGCGCGGCGTCGGCGGGCATGACGTTCAGCCTAGCCAGGGCCGACCACTGTCGCAGCAGCCGGCACGGCCGGCTCCGCACGTCGGAAAACCCGACGGTGGGGCCGGCCGTGCCGTTGACTCCGTGACGTCGATCAGGTGATGTCGCGTCGACGCATCGTCCAGAGCGCCGCGCCGAGGATCACCACGACCCCGATCGAGAACAGTACGGACGACTGCTGCCAGGTGATGTCCATGGTGTCCGGCTTGCACTCCCCGGAGTAGGTGGCGTTGCAGGCGTCCCAGTCCTGCAGTGTCACCTTCTTGGTCATCCACGCCAGGGCGTAGGTGGGCAGCAGCCACGCCTCGGCGAACTTCACGCTGGCCATCGACAGCAGAATGCCCAGGCCGAACTGGCCGACCACCATGAGCGCCACGACACCACCGAGGGCCATCGCGGTGTGCCGGCCCAGCGAGGCCAGCGCGAAGCCGATGGTGGTGAGCACGAGCACCAGCGCCACGCCGCGTACCCCGGTCAGGGCGAACGACTGCCAGGCACCCGAGGTCATCTTCTCGGTGCTGCCCCGGAAGCTGGCCACCGCCCAGAACCCGGCGAACCACAGCACCGCGGCGGGCAGCGTCACCGCCAGGATGCCGGTGAGCAGCGCGGCCAGCTTGGTGAGCAGTACGGTGAGCCGCTTCGGCCGCCAGAGCAGCAGGTTCATCATGCCGCCGGTGCTCCACTCGGCGCCGACGAAGGACGCGCCGATGACGAACCCGACCAGGGCGAGGATCGCCGCGAACGGGACCAGTGTCTCGTCGAACGTCTTGCGGAAGTTGAACGTCGAGGGCAGGAACCACTCCGCCTCGATCTGGTCCCGCGACGGGGCCGTGATCACCGAGCAGTCGTCGGGGTAGCGGCCGTCGTTCGACGTGCCGGCCGTCTTGGCCTGCTCGCAGTTGACCCGCTCCTGCTCGCTCCAGCGGACCTGCTCCTGGTACTGCTGGTCGGCCTGACGCTCGGCCTTGGCGAGCTGACCGGCGTCGATCTTGTGGTTGGTGAAGAAGACACCGACCACTACCGCGGCCAGCACCAGCAGGCCGAGAAGCGTCATGTAGCGGGTGAAGCGCCGCTTGGTCAGCCGGCGCAGCTCCGTCCGAAAGAGGCTCACGCGCCCCACCCTCCCGCGGTGGCGCCGGGCTGACCCGTCCCACCAACCTTCGTGGACTCGTCAACCTGGCGGTGCTGGCCGGGGACCGGCGCGGTGGCGGTCAGTTCGAGGAAGACGCTCTCCAGGTCGACCGCGATCGGGGCCAGCTCGCTGACGTACAGGTTGTGCTCGGCGAGCAGCCGGGTCACGGTGGCCGGCTTGTCGACACCGCTCAGCATCAGGTGGTCGGGGTGCCCGGTGACCCGGATCCCGGCCCGGGTGAGGGCCTCGGTGGCCGTCGGCAGGTCGCTGACCGCCTCCAGGCGGACCCGGACCGCGCCGGACGAGTGCTGGGCGAGCACCTCGTCGACCGGGCCGAAGGCGACCCGTCGGCCGAGCGAGATGATGGTGACCGAGTCGCAGATCAGCTGGATCTCGCCGAGGATGTGGCTGGACAGCAGCACTGTCATCCCGGATTCGGCGAGCGTCCGCATCAGCGTGCGCATCTCCCGGATGCCGCCCGGGTCGAGGCCGTTGGCCGGCTCGTCGAGGATGAGCAGCGTCGGGTTCTTCAGCAGGGCGGACGCGACCGCGAGCCGCTGCTTCATGCCCAGCGAGTACGTCTTGACGCGCTCGCCGGCGCGGTCGCGCAGCCCGACCAGCTCCAGCACCTCGTCGACCCGCGTGGCGGGCACCTCCCCGGCCCCGGCCAGCAGGGACAGCGTGTCCCGGGCCGAGAAGTGCGGGAAGAACTGCGGGCTCTCGACGATCGCGCCGACGTTGCCGGCGACGGTGGGCAGCGCGGCGGGAACCTCGTGCCCGAGCAGCGTCATCCGGCCACCGTCGGGCCGGATGAGGCCGAGCAGCGTACGCAGCGTGGTCGTCTTGCCGGACCCGTTGGGGCCCAGGAAGCCGTGCACCTGCCCCGCGTCGACCCGCATGTCGAAGCCGTCGAGCGCGTTGCGGGTGCCGCGTCGACGACTCTTGTACGTCTTACGTAGACCTTCGATCTCCAGGACAGCTGGCAAGCTGCACCTCCCCCGATGGTGGGCGTGACAGCCGACACCATACGCGGTATGCAGCGCCGCGCAATACCCGGTATGCATCGACACGCCGATCGATGCGTTTCAGCTACGGAGTGTCGCCATTCAGGCGCAGACGACCTGCACGCCGGCCGCCCGGAAGGCGTCCACGAGCTCCGGGGCCGCCCCCGAGTCGGTCACCAGCGTCTCGACCCGCTCGACCGGGCAGATGCGGGCGAAGGCGTGACCGCCCAACTTGGACGAGTCCGCGATGATCACGACCCGCTTGGCGCGGGCCACCATCAGGTTGTTCATGGCCGCCTCACCCTCGTGGTGCGCGGCGGCGCCGAGTTGCGGGTCGATCGCGTCCACGCCGAGCAACGCGACATCCAGGGTGACCTCCCGCAGCAGCGCACCGCCCAGCGGGCCGACCAGCTCGAACGACTTCGGCCGCACCACCCCGCCGGCGACCACCACCTTCATCCGCGACCGCACGAGCAGCTCGTTGGCGATGTTCAGCGCGTTGGTCACCACCGTGAGCTGGGCACCCTCGGCGCTGGTGTTCAGGTCCGGTCGTACGGCGAGGGCCCGGGCCACCTCCGTGCTGGTGGTGCCACCGTTGAGGCCGACCACGGTGCCGGGCGTGACGAGCGCCGCGGCGGCGGCGCCGATCCGCTGCTTCTCAGCCGAGTGCTTGGCCGTCTTGTAGCGCAGCGGCAGGTCGTACGAGACACCGTTGGCGACCGCGCCACCCCGGGTCCTGGTGATCATCTGCTGCTGGGCGAGCTGGTCGAAGTCACGTCGGATGGTGGCCTGGGAGACGTCCAGCCGCTCGGCGGCCGCCTCGACGCTGACCCGGCCGTTGTCGGTCAGCATCTCCAGCAGGGCGTTCCATCTGGCGTACCGGTCCACCGCGGGGGCCCTCCCAGCAACTGCACGCTCGGTGATTGATTGCGTGCACACTAGTGCGCGAAACTAGCCTGGCGCAAAAGGCTCATCTGCGCGATCGGCCGGGCGGTTGCCACGACGACCCCGCTTCGCGCAGAATAACGCGCGAAATACGGGTGTAACGAGCCGTATTGCGCAGACAGGTCGGCCCGGCGAGGAGTTTCCCATGGCGTACGTGGACGCGGAGATCGCGAGCCAGCCCGACTGTTGGCGGGAGGCCGCCGAGCTGTCCGGTGCCGTACGCGGCGACCTTCCCCGCCCCGGCGAGCGGGTCGCCGTCGTCGGTTGCGGCACGTCGTGGTTCATGGCGATGGCGTACGCGGCCCGCCGCGAGCAGGCCGGCCAGGGCGAGACCGACGCGTTCCAGGCGTCCGAGTTCCCGGCCGGCCGCCACTACGACCGGCTGATCGCGATCACCCGCTCCGGCACCACCACCGAGGTGCTGGAGCTGCTCGCCGCGCTGCGCGGACGGACACCCACCACAGTCATCGTCGGCGACCCGGCCGCGCCGGCGGTCGACCTGGCCACGGCCGCGGTGACCATGCCGTTCGCCGACGAGCGGTCGGTGGTGCAGACCCGTTTCGCGACGACCGCGCTGGCCCTGCTCCGGGCACACCTCGGCGACCCGGTGACCGCGCTCGCCGCCGACGCCGAGGTGGCGGTGCGCTCCCCGCTGCCGATCGACCCGGCCACCATCGGGCAGGCCACCTTCCTCGGCCGGGGGTGGACGGTCGGCCTCGCCCAGGAGGCCGCGCTGAAGTGCCGCGAGGCGGCCACCTTCTGGGCCGAGGCGTACCCGGCGATGGACTACCGGCACGGCCCCATCTCGATCGCCGCACCGGGGCGGCTCGTGTGGGCGTTCGGCGAGCTGCCCGAGGGGCTGCCCGAGGACGTGGCCGCCACCGGCGCGGCCTTCGTGCACAGCCGTACACACGGCTGGCGCACGGTGCTCGGCAGCTGGTCCGCCGGTCGTACGCCGGTGGACCCGATGGCCGACCTGATCCTGGCCCAGCGCTTCGCGGTCGCCCTGGCGACCAGCCGGGGCCTCGACCCCGACGCGCCCCGGCACCTCAGCCGGTCCGTGGTGCTGGCATGAGCGCGAGGAGTGAGCCGGGGTTGCGAGCCCCGCAGTCGCGAACCGAGCCTGCACCGTGAGCGGTGCCGTGAGCGGTGCCGTGAGCGATGACCGGGTGGTCGTGGCGCTGGACGTCGGCGGCACCGGCATGAAGTGCGCCCTGGTCCGACCGGACGGCGTCGTCGTACACACCGAGCGACACCCCACCGACGCCGCGCGCGGCCCGGCCCCCGTGCTCGACACCATCCTCGACGTGGCCGACGGGCTGATCGGCAAGGCCCGAGCCGACGGCCTCACCCCGGTCGCGACAGGCATCGCCGTCCCCGGGGTGGTGGACGAGGCGCGCGGGGTCGCGGTCTGGTCGGCGAACGTGGGCTTCCGGGACGTACCGCTGCGGGACCTGGCCGTGACGCGGCTCGGGCTGCCCACAGCGCTCGGCCACGACGTGCGCGCCGGCGGCCTCGCCGAGGCCCGGCTCGGCGCCGGGCGCGACGCCGACCACGTGCTCTTCGTGGCGATCGGCACCGGCATCGCCGCCGCGTACGTCGTCGACGGCTCGGCCGCCGTCGGCGCGCACGGCGCCGCCGGGGAGATCGGCCACATCCTGGTCCGTCCCGACGGCCCGCGCTGCGGCTGCGGGCGACCCGGTTGCCTGGAGGCGGTCGCCTCGGCGGCCGCGATCGGCCGCCGCTACAGCGAGCTGGCCGGCGACGGCGCGGAGCAGATGCCCGGTGCCGCCGTGACGGCCGCCATGGTGGCCGAGCGGGCGGCCGCCGGTGAGCCCCTCGCCAGCCGGGTCTGGCAGGAGGCGGTCGAGGCCCTCGCCGACGGCCTCGCCACCGGGCAGGCGCTGTTCGACGTGTCGACGATCGTGCTCGGCGGCGGCCTGGCCCAGGCGGGCGACGGCCTCCTCGGCCCACTGCGGGCGGCGCTGCACGAGCGGATGACCTTCCACCGGGAGCCGCGGCTGGTCGCGGCGGCCCTCGGTGACGAGGCGGGCTGCCTCGGCGCCGCCCTGCTCGCGCTGGACGCCGCGGGCGTCCGTGACACGGACGCCGCCCGCGTCCTTGACCATCAGGAGGAGCGATGACCGTACGGGTAAACGGCAAAGTGGTGACCCCGACCGGTGTCATCCGGCAGGGCTGCGTCGAGTGGGACGGCGACCGCATCACGGCCGTGGCCGAGTATCCGTCGGTCCGCGACGGACACTGGATCCTGCCGGGCTTCGTCGACATGCACACCCACGGCGGCGGCGGGCACACCTTCACCACCGGGGACGCCGACCAGGCGCGCGCCGCGGCCGGCTTCCACCTGGCGCACGGCACCACGACGCTGCTGGCCAGCCTGGTCAGCGCGCCCTTTGCGGTGATGCGCTCGGCCACCGAGGCGTTCGCGCCGCTGGTCGACGAGGGCGTGCTGGCGGGCGTCCACTTCGAGGGCCCCTACCTCTCCGCGGCCCGTTGCGGGGCACAGAACCCGGAGTACCTGCGCGACCCGTCGACGGACGAGCTGACCGAGCTGATCGAGTTGGGTCGGGGCGCGATCCGCATGGTCACCCTCGCCCCGGAACGCGACGGCGCGCTGGAGGCGATCAAGCTGCTCACCACCCACCGCGTGGTGGCGGCCGTGGGCCACACCGACGCCACCTACGAGCAGACCGGCGCCGCCATCGCTGCCGGCGCGAGCGTGGGTACGCACCTGTTCAACGGCATGCGGCCCGTGCACCATCGCGAGCCGGGCCCGGTGGTGGCCATGCTCGACGCGCCGACCGTGATCTGTGAACTGGTCGCCGACGGGGTGCACCTGCACGACGGCATCCTGACCTTCACCACCGCGACAGTCGGCCCGGACCGCGCCGCGCTCATCACCGACGCGATGGCCGCCGCGGGAATGGCCGACGGCGAGTACGAGTTGGGCGGTCAGGCCGTCACGGTGACCGACGGGGTGGCCCGACTCGCCCGCGACGGCGCGATCGCCGGCAGCACACTGACCATGGACGCGGCGCTGCGACACGCCGTGCACGCCGGAATCCCGATGGCCGACGCCGCCCGGATGGTGGCCACCACCCCGGCCCGCGCCATCGGCCTGGGCGACCGGGTCGGTGCCCTCCAGGTCGGCCTCCGCGCCGACCTGGTCGTGCTCGACGACGACCTCAACGTGGTGCGGGTGCTGCGCGGCGGCTCCTGGGTGGAGTGACGCGCCTGGGCTGCCCCTCCCGTCGCGCTCGCCGCGCGCGCCCGGACGGCAACGCCCCTTGCTACTGCACACGCTGTCGAGCTGCCCCATAGGTGGGGCTAGGACCTGGGGCGGCGACTGCCCCATATCTGGGGCAGCTCGACAGGACGCGTCTCCATCCCTGTCGAGGGGCTGGCCGTCCGGGACGTGTCGGACTCAAGGCTCCGGTCGCGACGACCGCAACAGCACCAGAGGGCGACGGGCGGCGACAAGCGGCGGCCAGCACGGCGGCGCCGTGAAGCGGAGGCCGTCTCAGCCCAGGGCGGGGACGTCGACGCCGAGCACGGCCTGTTCGTCGGGGCGGTGCACCAGCACGTCGGACAGGTACGACTGCACTGCGGGCGCCATCCCGACGTCCCGGCCGGCCTGCTCGGAGAGCAGCCACTTGTGCTCGATGATCTGGGCGAACAGCTCCTGCGGCTCCAGCTTGCGGCGCAGGTGTGCGGGCACGGCCCGGACCACCGGCTCGAAGACCTCGGTGAGCCAGCGGTGCGCCGCCTGCTGCTCGTCGGTCAGATCGCTCTCCGCCCGGTACGCGTCCAGGTCGTTGAGCAGCTTGCGGGCCTGGTTCTCCTCGGCGTCGAGACCGGTCAGCCGCAGCAGCCGCCGGGTGTGGTAGCCGGCGTCGACCACCTTCGGTCGCACCAGGTAGCGCCCGTCGTCGATCGTCGACATGGCGACCTCGGCCACGTCGAAGCCCAGCTCGTTGAGCCGGCGGATGCGGCCCTCGATGTCGTGCCGCGCCTCCCGTTCGACCGCCTGCTCGTAGGTGATCTCGTGCCAGAGCCGCTCGTAGCGCTGCACGACCTCCTCGCAGACCACCTCCGGGTCGATGGACTCGTGCAGCAGGCCGGCGGCCTGGAGGTCCAGCGCCTCACCGAAGATGTTCACCCGGGCGATCTCCAGGTCCTCGCCGCGCTGCCCGTTGGAGAGCGAGTTGTGCAGGGCGCCCGTCTCCGCGTCGACCAGGTAGGCGGCGAACGCGCCCGCGTCGCGGCGGAACAGCGTGTTCGACAGCGAGCAGTCGCCCCAGAAGAAGCCGGTCAGGTGCATCCGCACGATCAGGGCGGCGAGCGCGTCGAGCAGCCGGCTCATCGTCTCGGGGCGCAGGGTGTGCGAGAAGAGCGCCCGGTACGGCAGCGAGAACTGCAGATGCCGCGTGATCAGCACCGATTCGAGGGGCTCGCCGTCGTCGGTCTGCCGGTCGGCGACCACCGCCACCGCCTCGACGGACGGGAAGTCGATGCGCTCCAGGGCCCGCAGCAGGTCGTACTCCCGCTCGGCGATCCGCTCGCGGGTCTCCTTGAACGCGTAGACGTAGTCGCCCAGGCGGACAAAGCGGACGATGTGTCGGGAGATGCCCTGGGGCAGGGCCACCAGGTGCTGGGCAGGCCACTCCTCCAGCGGTGTCGACCAGGGCAGGTCGAGCAGCGCCGGGTCCACGAGGGCAGACGTGATCCGCACGGGCACAAGCATGACGGGTCGCCCCCCGCATCCGCCTCACATCGTGGCTCGGCCCACAACGCCGAACACCCCGGCCTCGCGTCGGCCCGGTAGCGTGGTCGCGTGCTCAAACCCACGGCGGTACGACGTGACCTGCGGCTACGGCCCGTCCGCCCGGCCGGTTGGTGGTTCGACGCCCTGCTGCTGGCCGCCCTGGTCGGGTTGACCGTCGCCCTCGTCGCCCACCAGCTCTTCGGGTTGGACCGGGCCGTCGCCGACTGGGCCGAGGCGCACCGGCCGACGGTCGCGTACTGGGTGGCCCGGGTGTTCAACCTGCTCGGCCAGGGCACCCCGCTGACTCTCATCGCCGCCGGGTTGGGCGTGCTGCTGGCCGTCCGGCTGCGGTCGGTGCGGCCGATCCTGCCGCCGGTGGTCGGCTTCGTGCTGACCTACCTGACGATCGGCCCGCTCAAGGTCTGGACCGCCCGGGCGGCACCGAGCGCCAGCGTCAAGGAGCCGTTCCTGCCGCCCGAGCAGACCCTGCCGCTGTTCCACGACGACCTGCCGGTGCGGTTCGCCCAGTCCTACCCGTCCGGGCACGTCGCCAACGCGATCGTCTGGTACGGCGTCATCGCCCTGCTGCTCGCCCCCCTCGCGCGCAGCTTCGGCCGGCACCTGCCGCCCCGGCTGGTCACCGTGATCCGGGTGGTGCCACCGTTGGTGGTCCTCACCACCACCACCTATCTGGGCTGGCACTGGCTGACCGACTCGGTGGCCGGGCTGCTGCTCGGGCTTCTCCTGGACCGGCTGCTGCACCGGGTGCCCTGGGACGATCTGCCACTGGGCGGCCGGCTACGCCACTGGGACCAGCCGTTCACCTCGTACCCCTAGGGTCGAAGCGTGGATCAACTGGCGCGGCGGCTCGGCGTACACGATGCGGTTGTCATCGGGTTGGGCTCGATGCTCGGCGCGGGCGTCTTCGTGGTGTTCGGTCCGGCCGCGGCGGCGGCCGGCGGCGCCGGCCTGCTGCCCGCGCTGGTGCTCGCCGGCTTCATCGCCTTCTGCAACGCGACCAGCTCGGCCCGGTTGGCGGCCCGCTACCCGGAATCCGGTGGCACCTACGTCTACGGCCGGGAACGGCTCGGACCGTTGGCCGGCTTCGTGGCCGGCTGGGGTTTCGTGGTCGGCAAGACGGCGAGCTGCGCGGCGATGGCGTTGACCATCGGGGCGTACCTGTGGCCGGGGCAGGCGCGGTTGGTCGCGGTCGGCGCGGTGGTCGCGGTGACGGCGGTGAACCTGCGCGGCATCGGCAAGACCGCCACCGCCACGAAGGCCCTCGTCGGCGTGGTGCTCGTGGTGCTGACGTTTGTCGCTGTCGTCGGCGTGGTGGGTGGGCCGGTGCATCTGGATCGGCTCGGCGACCCCGGTGGCTCCGGCCGGGGTGTGCTCACCGCCGCCGGGCTGCTGTTCTTCGCCTTCGCGGGCTACGCACGGATCGCCACGCTCGGCGAGGAGGTCCGCGACCCGCAGCGGACCATCCCCCGCGCGGTGCCGCTGGCCCTCGGCGCGGTGCTCGCGATCTACCTGGTGCTGGCCGTGGTGACGCTCGGCGTGCTCGGCGCCGACCGGCTGGCCGGTTCGGCTGCGCCCCTGGTCGACGTGGTGACCGCCGCCGGCCTGCCCGGTCTGGCCTGGGTGGTCCGCGCCGGGGCCACGATCGCCGTCGTCGGGGTGCTGCTGTCCCTCGTCGCCGGGGTCGGCCGGACGACCCTCGCGATGGCCCGCCGCCGCGACCTTCCCAGTGCGCTGGCCGCCGTGCACCAGGTGCACCAGGTGCCGCACCGCGCCGAGCTGGCAGTCGCCGCCGTGGTGATCGTGGTGGTGCTGCTCGGTGACGTCCGCGACGCGATCGGCTTCTCCAGCTGCACGGTGCTCGTCTACTACGCGATCACCAACGCGGCGGCACTCACGCTCGGCCGGGATCGGGATCGGGAGCGGAAACTACCGGTGCAGGTGCTCGCCGGCCTGGGGCTTGTCGGTTGCCTGCTGCTGGCGGTCAACCTGCCGCTCAGCAGCGTCCTCGCCGGGTTCGGGGTGCTCGTCGCGGGCGTCGTCGGGTACGGCCTGCGGCAGCGGAGTCGCTGAGAGGTCCGCCGGGCGCGGCACCGACGACGGGATCGATTCGCCGCCGGGCGCCGACCCGGTCGGCCGGGGAATTGGACCGGTACGGGCGGGCGGGGCGCACTGGGTGGTCAGCCAGTCCAGGCCACGCCGGCGGGCGACCACGGTGAGCCGGTCACCGGCGAAGATCACCTGTCGCGGGTCGAGGTCCCTCCACCAGATCGTCTTCGCCCCACCGGCCGCCGTCCGGGCGATCAGGCGGACCTGCCCGTTCCGGGAGACCGCCTCCAGCGGTGCGCCGTCCAGCTCCGAGCCCGCGGCGACCGGCACCTCGGCGACCGGCAGCGCATGCCTGTCGACCGGGATCGTCGTGATCACCGCGCGTTCGGTGAGCGCGCCGATGAAGGCCGGGGCCGCCAGGTAGGAGACCGATCGGGACACCCCGAGAGCGAAGGTCTCCTCCACCCGTTCGGCGAAGTCACCGTCGAAGAGCCGCAGCACCACCCGCAGGTCGTCCCGGAGATCGCGCGCGGCCAGGGCCGCCTCCAGGTTGGCGACGTCGTCGGTGGACGCCACCACCAACGCCTGGCAGTCGGCCACCGACGCGGCGGCCAGTGTCTCAGGCAGCGCGGCGTCGCCGACGATCAGCGGCACCTCCAACTGGCGGGCCAGCGCCCCGCCACGCGGCTCCGGGTCCTTGTCGATCGCCACCACCTCGACGTCGTACTCGCGGAGCTGTGCCATCACCCGTGTGCCGACGTTGCCCAGACCGATCACCACCACGTGCCCGGCGCGAGCCGGTTGCAGCCGGCCGGTGTGCAGGGCCAGCCGGGCGTTGACGATGCCGTCCACGACGACCGCGGTGATCAGCGGGATCAGCGCCAACCCGGCCAGGTTGAGCACCACCTGCATGATCTGCGCGTCGGCCGCCTTGTCGGTGTCCGGGTCGGCACCGCTGAGCGTGGTGACCAACGTCAGGTAGAGCGCCTCCAGCGGTGAGACGTCCTCGGCGCGGGAGATCAGCGCTCCCAGGACCGCGATGACCGCGAGAACCAGCATCACCGCGATGCCGATCTTGCGGGTGGCGAAGCCGCGTACGGCCCTCATCAGCACCGCGATCGGGCGGCGCCGCCGCCGCGCCCGGACCAGCCGCCGGGCGGCGACCTCGGTGCCCGGCGGCTGCCCGGTCACCTCCGCGAGCACCAGGTCGGCGGGGACCCACTCGTCCGGCAGCAACTCCACGCCCTGCTGCTCGGTGAGGTGGGCCAGCGCGCAGACCACGTCCTGCTCCCGCACGTCGGCACGCCGCGCCACCCGCAACGTCTTGTCCCGATGCTGGAAGGAGCTGGGGTCGACCTCGCCGAGCGCGGCTGCGACGAACGCCGGCGCGGCCATCTCGGCGTCGGAGAGCACCTCGACGGGCGCCTTGAGCAGCTTGCGTACGCCGTCGGCGAGAGTGCCGTTGAACATCCGCAGCACCTGGCGCACCCGCTGGTCGACGGCCTGGGCGCAAAGCGCGGCGTGCAGGTTGCCGACGTCGTCCTGGTGCAGCAGGGCCAGACCGGTCGCCCCGGCCAGCCCGGCGGCCTCGAAGGTCGCCACGTCCAGGCGCTCCGAGCGGACCACGCGGACCCCGCGCAGCCCGGCCACGTCCGGCCCGTTGCGGCGGTAGCGCTCCGGCAGCACGACTGTCACCCGGACGCCGCCGGCCGGGAGGTCGGATTCGACCATCGCGCGGGCCACGTAGTAGGCGAGAGCGTCCTGACCGCAGATCACGTAGTGCGGACGCGGGTCACCGGCGGCGCGTAGCCGCCAGTTCCACTCGACCGCCCGTCGCGCCCGGTCCCGCCACGGCTCCGCCATGCCCGGATCGTAACCAGCACGACCACACTGGGCGACCCCGCCCGGATCATCCCGGCCACGCACGGAGACCAGGCATGTCGACAGGGGCGGCGGGTAGAGCAGCGGGATGCAGACCTTCCTGCCGTACCCGGATTTTCTGGCCAGCGCCCGCGCGCTGGACCAGAAGCGGCTGGGCAAGCAGCGGGTGGAGGCCATCCAGGTGCTGCGCGGGCTCACCTGGCCGGGGTACGGGTGGCGCAACCATCCGGCGGTGAAGATGTGGGCCGGGTACGAGGAGGCGCTCACCCGCTACGGGCTGGACATGTGTGCCGTCTGGACCGAGCCGGGACGCGCCGACACCTGCGCCACCACGCTTACCGTCGACCTCGCCGCCGCCTGCGGGGCCGGCGTCGTCCGCACGCAGGACGAGCTGGCCCGCGCCGGTGACCTGCCGCCCTGGCTGGGCCGCGACGACCTGCACCTGAGCCACCGCTCGTCGCTGCTGCGCAAGGACCCGACGCACTACCGCCCGATCTTCGGCGCCGACACCCCCGACGACCTGGAGTACGTCTGGCCCGCGTCCGACCGCGAGCGCCGCTGCCTGCCGTAGGGGAGACTGGGCCCGAAGAGGGAGGTGCGCGTGGCGCTGTCGCGTGTGGTGGGTCGGCTCATCGGCGTACGTCAGCACCAGGTGGACCCGGGTGGAGGTGGCGCCGACCGCGTGCCGCGACCGGTCGCGGCGGTGGTTGTCGGCGGCGGGATCGCCGGCATGTCGGCGGCGGTCGTGCTCGCCGAGCGGGGTGTTGCGGTGACGGTGCTGGAGGCGGCGCCCACGCTGGGCGGGCGGCTCGGCGCGTGGCCCGAAGCGCTCGGCGACGGCGAGCAGCAGAACGAGCACGGGTTCCACGCGTTCTTCCGGCAGTACTACAACTGGCGCTCGATCCTCCGTCGGGTCGATCCCGACCTGGGTTTCCTCAAGCCGATTCCGGGTTACCCGATCCTCAGTGCACAGTGGCCGACCGAGGAGTTCGGCAGGCTGCCGCCCGCGCCGCCGGCGAACCTGCTGGCGCTGCTGCTGCGCAGTCCCAGTCTGCGCCTGGCCGACCTGCGGTCGATGGACCGGGACGCGGCGTTGCCGCTGCTCACCTACGACCCGGTCCGCACCTACGCGGAGTTGGACGACACCACCGCCGACGAGCTGCTGGCCTCGCTACGGCTGCCGGACCGGGCGCGGGCGATGCTGTTCGAGGTCTTCTCGCACTCGTTCTTCAACCACGAGGCGGAGATGTCGGCGGCGGAGATGGTAGCCCAGTTCCACTTCTACCTGCTCGGCAATCCGGAGGGGCTGGCCTTCGACTGCCCCGACGAGGACTACGCGACGGCGATCTGGCAGCCGCTGACGAGGCACGTGGAGAAGCACGGCGGTCGGGTGGTCACCGGCTCCGGCGCCACGGGGGTGCACCGTGACGGCGAGGGTTGGCGGGTGACGACCACCGACGGTGGCAGCCACCCGGCGGCCCACGTGGTGCTCGCGGTGGATCCGCCGGCGCTGGCCGCGCTGGTGGCGGCCTCCCCCGACCTGGTCGGGCGGGCACCGGAGCTGGCGGCGCGGATGCCCCGCTTCGGCACGCCCGGCCCGCCGTACGCGGTGGCGCGGTACTGGTGCGACGGGGACGTGTCGGCCGACCGCGCCGTGTTCAGCGGGGTGTCGCGCCAGCCCACACTGGACTCGGTGACGCTCTACCACCGGCTGGAGAACGAGTCGCGCCGTTGGGCGCGGCAGACCGGCGGTTCGATAATCGAGCTGCACGCGTACGCCTGTGAGCCCGGTGTGCCGGCCGAGGAGCTGGCCGAGCGGATGCGCCGCGAGCTGGTGGCGCTCTGGCCGGAGGCGGCTGACCTGCGGGTCCGGGAGCTGCGTGCCCGGGTGGAGGCGCAGGCGCCGGCGTTCACGCCGGGCAGCCACGCCTGGCGGCCCGGGGTGCGCACCGAGGCGTCCGGCGTCTATCTGGCCGGTGACGGCATCGCCACGGACTTCCCGAGCGCCCTGATGGAGCGGTCCGCAGCCACCGGGATCATCGCGGCGAACCACATCCTGCGCGCGGAGGGCGCCGCGGCCGAGCCGGTGCGCTCGATCCGGCCCCGGGGCCTGCTGGCCGGG
This sequence comes from Micromonospora sp. DT63, assembly GCF_049841615.1. Taxonomy (NCBI): domain Bacteria; kingdom Bacillati; phylum Actinomycetota; class Actinomycetes; order Micromonosporales; family Micromonosporaceae; genus Micromonospora; species Micromonospora sp. DT63. Next base: position 925,304 of record NZ_JBNCKQ010000002.1, read on the forward strand.
CGGAGCACCCCAAACCGACAAAAACCAACATAAGCGACGCTACGCTGCCGTACGCTCGAATGATCATCCGTCGATCGGCCGGGCGGGAGGGCAGCAGCGATGTCACCACTGCACCGCGCCGGCCCGGCGGACGTCCGGCCGGCTGACGAGACCGTTCGGGACGACGCGTACCCGATGCTCCGCGACGAACGCGCCTGCGTCGTCATCGCGCTGCGGCTGGGCTGGTGGATGGCCGACGCGTACCACCACGGGCAGCACGCCGAACCCGGCCCGACCGCCCCGGCCCACCCACCGGCCAAGCTCTCCAACCTGACCGAGATGTCACTCCCGCGCCGGATGCGGATGTACCTCGACGGCGTGGACGTCGCGCTGGCCCAGATCTCGGCGCTCACCCGGCACACCGGGCCGCTGCCGGACACGTCCGCAGCCCGGACCCGGCTGCCCGACCTGGACCGGCTGCCCGAGGCGGAACAGTCGGACACCGCCGACACCGAACCGCTGCTGCTCGCCCTCGACGACCTCAACGTGGACGTGCTGCGCTGGGCGATGGCCACCAACCTCCGCGTCGGGCTCGCCTACCGGCTGGGCCGGTCCCTGGCCGACACGGTCCGGCCCGGCGACGCCGCCCAACTGCTGCGCCGCTTCGACGGCCGGCAGATCCAGATCAGCCGGTGGCTGGACGAGTTGGCCAGCGTGCTGCCGCCGTACTCCGCCGCTGTGGTGCGCCGCTCGCTGGCCGCCTGGGCAGTCGCCGTGGAACGGGCCGGCCGGGGCGATCCGGCCGAACCCGAGCCGGCCGAGCTGAGCCGCGAACTACGCAACCAGGGTGACCTCTGGCGCGGCGTACTCACCGGCGGCCTGCACCCGCGCGACCTGCTTGACGAGGAGGACTACGCGGTGGTCGCCCGGAACCTGATCATCCGGGACCGGCGACTGGTGGCCCAGGCCGCCCGGGGCATCTTCTGGCCGGTGCTGGTGCCCCTGCTGGTGGTGCTCTTCGCGGTGGTCGGGGTGAGCGCCGCCGCCGCGGCCGGTTCGCCGACCACGCGGGCCACCGTCGCTCTGCTCGGGCTGGGCGCCGGGCTGGCCGCCATCTGGCGTTCCGTCTCCGGTCCCGCGCTGGCTGTCGCGGGGGAGGTCAACCGGCCGCTGCTGGACAGCGAACTCACCGCGCGGATGGCCCTGCGGCTGGACCGGCCCCTGGCCAACGCCCATCGCGCGGCAGGGGTCGCTCCCCCGACCCGGCGCGCTCCACGGACCCGGCGCGCTCCTCGGACCCGACGTCAGCGTCGTCCCGCGGAGCCGGGCGGCCCATCGAAATACGTTGCCCCGCTCTCGGGTGCCGACCTACCGTGATCGCGCAAGGTCAACCACCGCCGCGGGAGCCGATCATGACGATGTCGCACGTCACCACCGTGCTGTCGTCGACGCTGCCCGGCGACGGTTGGCGAGCGGAAGGCCCCCGGACGGGCCGGCCCGACTGACGCGTTCCCGTACGCGCCGAGCCGCCCCGTCCGAACGCCGGACCGGGCGGCTCTTCGCTGTCCGTCACCAGCTGAAAGGAGTCCCCGGTGGACGCCGTCCTCGTCATCAACGCCGACCTCGGCCCGTTGCACCGGGTCACCGTTCAGCACGCCGTCCGGATGCTCTGCCGCCGGGTGGCCGAGATCCACGAGGCGGAGCCGGACCAGGTGATCGGCGTCTTCCCGCTGCCCCGGGTGGTGCGACTGGTCCGCTACGTGGTCACCCGGTGGCGGTTCAACTCCGGGCCGGCCTGGTCCCGGGCCGGGGTGCTCCGCCGCGACGAGCGCTGCTGCGCGTACTGCGGCGGGATCGCGTCGACCATCGACCACATCCTGCCGCGCTCACGGGGCGGCCGGAACACCTGGCGAAACACCACCGCCGCCTGCTACGGCTGCAATCAGCGCAAGGGCGACCGCACCCCGGCGGAGGCGGGCATGCCGCTGCGCCGGGAGCCGGTGAACCCCGGCTGGGCGTCGCTGGCGGGGCGGTGACCGACCGGCCGGCGGGAACGGGGGGCCGCGTCGGGGTACGCCCCGGCGCGGCACCCGCCGGCCCCGGTCAGAGAGCCCGTTCCTTGACCTTTGGCACCGGACGGCCGCTCGCGCAGTGCGCACGGATCTCGCTGCTGTGCTCGGTCGAGGTCAGCTCGACCTGGACCTGCTTCGCCGGACCCGGGTCGTAGGGCTCCGCTCGAAAGCCCGACGCGGGCGTCACCGTGACAAGTTCGGCAGATCCCCCGAGGCAGCGGACGGTGACCGTCCCGCCCTGAGCCTGCACCGGGACCAGCACGGGGTCGGTGGGCGTCGGCGTCGGCGTGGGCGTGGGCGTCGGTGTGGGCGGGGTCGGCGCCGGCGTGGACGGTCCGTCCGAACCCGTCGCTGAGCTGGCCCGGGGGACGGCCGGGGTCTTCCGGGCTGACGGGCCGGCGGACGGACGGGTCTCGGACGGTTCGGGCTGTTCGACTGTCTGCGGCAGTCCCACAGTGGTGGTGCCACCGGAGCCGATGCCGGTTCGTGGCACGGTGCCGTCGTGCTGCCGGGTGGCGTAGTCGCCCAGCGAGCCGGCCACCGCCACCGCGGCGATCACCGCGCTGCCGACCGCCAGCACCAACCGGTGCCGACGCCAGAACTGTCGCCGGGAAGCACGGGTTGGGTCGGCGGTGACCCCGGCGGGGGGCTCGGGCTCGTCGTCGACCGGCGCACCCCCGGTGGCCGCCGAACCGACCCCGGACGCTCCGCCCGGGGCTGGGGCCACATCCGCCGTCGCCGGCCCGGCGGCAGCTCCGAGCAGGATGCGGGCCGCATCGGCGGCCGAGGGCCGGTCGGCGGGATCGCGGGCCAGGCACCAGCGGTAGAGCCGGTGGATCTCGGCGGGGACTCCGTCGATCTCGGGCAACGGGTCCGGCTCGACGTGGACGTGGGCGCGGAGCATCGCGGTCTGCGCCTCGGGAGCCCAGGGCAGCCGACCGGTGAGCGTCCGGTGCAGGAGCAGGCCGAGGGCGTACACGTCGCAGGCAGGCACGACCTCGCCGGCCGCCAGCCGCTCCGGGGCGAGGTAGGCGGGCGTACCGAGCAGCCGACCATCGAAGTCGATCTCGGGGTCGCCGACGGCCGCCGCGATACCGAAGTCGAGCACCTTCGCGCCGGTGGGGGTGAGCATCACGTTGCTCGGTTTCACGTCGCGGTGCACCAGCTCCTGGGCGTGCGCGGCCTCGAGGGCCGAGGCCACCTCCGCGCAGACCCGCAGCGCGGCGCGCGGTGGCAGCGGACCGGCCGCCAACCGTTGTTCGAGGGTGACGCCGTTGAGCAGTTCCAGCACCACGAACGGCACCTGGACGCCGTCGACGACCGACTCACCGAAGTCGTAGACGCTTGTGACGTACGGGTGTGACAACCGGGCTGCCGCCTTGGCCTCGGCCCGGATCCGCTGTCGGGCGTTGGCGTCCGAGCCGACGAGCACCTTCACCGCCACGTCCCGTTCGAGCACCTCGTCGTACGCCCGATGGACCGCGGACATGCCGCCGCTGCCGAGGCGCTCCAGGAGCCGGTAGCGGCCCGCAAGCAACCGATCACGCTGCACGACCGACAGCCTGCCGTACCGCACCGGCCCGGCACCACCCGGGATCGAGGTTTCGCAATGAATGGAACTCCGACCGAGGCATGGCCGACCCGGCGCGCGGGGTCCGCGGATACCTGGGCACGTCCTTTGCTCTGCTTCAGCGGAGGCAACACTCACGGGCCGTGAGTGTTGCCTCCGCTGAAGCAGAGCAAAGGGAAGAGAGGGGGTGCTACCGGGCCGAGCCAGCACCGGGATCCAGCGCGGCGGGCGGGCCTACCTCAGCGATGCCTCGGCCGGCGACGACGACGACGGCGGCGGCGATGGCGATGGCGATGGCGGCGGCGGCGATGGCGATGGCGGCGATGGCGATGGCGATGGCGGCGACGCTCAGGCGACCAGTCTCAACGCTCTGTCGGCGCGCGCCAGGCGAAGCGGGGTGTCCTGCGCTCGGCGATGGCCGCGACGCCTTCGCGGGCCTCGCCGCTGTCCGTCACCTTCCGGTGCCACCAGGCGATCCGCGCCGGTCCGGCCCGGTCGTCGACGATCTCCTTGGCGGCGGCGACGCTCAGCGGCGATCGCTGGGCGATCGTGGCGGTGAGGTCGTCCACCCGGGCGGCGAGCCGGTCGCCCGGCAGCACCTCGTCGACGAGGCCGATCCGCAGGGCACGGTCGGCGTCGATCAGCTCGGCGGTGAACAGCAGGTGCTTCGCGGCCGACGGGCCGACCAGCCGGGCCAGCCGCCGCGTCGTCGGTGCCGGGTAGACCAGCCCGAGCCGGGCCGGCGGTACGCCGAAGCGAGCGTCATCCGAGGCGATCCGCAGGTCACAGGCGACCGCGAGTTGAGCGCCACCCCCGACGCAGGCGCCCCGGATCGCCGCGATGGTCGGCTTGGCGAAGCCGGCCAGCCGCTCCTCGGCGGCCACCGCGATGCTGGTGTCACCGGCGTCGAGCAGCTCGGCCAGGTCACCGAGGTCGGCGCCGGCGCAGAAGGCGTCGCCCGCGCCGGTGAGCACCAGGGCCCGTACGTCGGGGTCGGGCTCCAGCCGGTCGAGCAGTTCGGGGAGCTGCCGCCACATGGCGGCCGTCATCGCGTTGCGACGGGCCGGGTTGTGGATCACCACGGTCGCCACCGGCCCGGTCACCGCGACGGTCAGTTCCGCGTCCGACACGTTCACCCCGAGTTCCACGCTGAAGCGAATCTTGGACAGTTTCCGTCCTGAGCTGACGGCAACTGTCCAAGATTGCCAGAAACACGACGGCGCGGACACGGCGGCCACCGTTGGGGATGGCCGCCGGGCCCGCGTGCCGGTCAGGTCAGGACACGTTGAGAGCGGTGTCGTCGACCACGAAGGACGTCTGCAACGAGGAGTCCTCGACGCCGGTGAACTTCAGGTTGACGGTCTGGCCGGCGTACGCGGCCAGGGAGAAGGACTTCTGGCTGTAGCCGGTGGCCTTGTTCAGGTTGGAGTAGGTCGCCAGCGTGGCCAGCACCGTCCCGCCCGAGTTGAGCACCTGCACGCGCAGCGTGTCGTACGCCGTGCTCGTGGTGGTCTCGGCCGAGTCGATGTGCAGCCAGAAACTGACCGTGTACGACGAGCAGCCCGCCGGGAGGGCCACCGACTGGGCGAGCGTGTCGGTGTGGCTGCTGCCGTACCCGTTCAGCCATGCCTTGTACGACCCGCCGTGGGCCGCCTGGCTGCTGGAGTTGGTGATCACGCCGGAGCTGGTCGTCCAGCCGGTCGAACCGGACTCGAAGCCCGGGTTGGCCAGCTTCTGGCCCGCCGAGGTGCAGCCGCCCCCGGTGCCGTTCACGGTCAGCGTGTAGGTGGCGCTGCGGGTGACCGACCCCGCGCCGTTCACGGTGACCGAGTAGGTGCCGGGCGGGGTGCTCGCCGAGGTGCTGATGGTGAGGGTGGACGAGCCGCCCGAGGTCACCGAGGCGGGGCTGAACGCGGCGCTCGCCCCGCTGGGCAGGCCGGACGCGGAGAACGTCACGGTCTGCGCCGTACCGCTGGTGGTGGCGGTCGACACGGTGGTGGAGGCCGCGCTGCCCGGGTTCACCGAGCCGGCGGTCGGCGACAGCGACACGGAGAAGTCGTTGCCGGTCGAGCAGTTCGAGTCGCTGCCGGCCACGTTCACGGCCGTCCAGGCGGCCTGCACGGCCTTGTACTCGGTGGAGCAGCTGCCGTACAGGTCGGTGGCCGCCCGCAGGCTGTAGGCGCGGGCGGTGTTCGCCGGGTTGCTGGTGTTGACGTACGACGTGTTGGAGGTGAAGTAGACGTCCAGAGCCCGGTACCAGATCTTCTCCGCCTTGGCGCGGCCGATGCCGGTGACCGCCGGAGCGGAACCGCAGACCGGCGAGGTGCCGTACGAGGTGGCGCCGGTGCCCTCGGCGAGGTTGAAGAAGAAGTGGTTGCCGACGCCGGAGGAGTAGTGCACGTCCTTGCTCTTGGTGCTGGTGGACCAGCAGCTGTCGGACGAGCCGTCCAGCGAGGGGTTGTACATGTAGCGCAGCGGGGTGCCGTTGCCGTTGATGTTGATCTTCTCGCCGACCTGGTAGTCGCCCGGGTCGCTCGGCGCGGCGGCGTAGAACTCCATCATGTTGCCGAAGATGTCACTGGTGGACTCGTTGAGGCCACCGGCCTCACCGGAGTAGACCAGGCCAGCGAGCGCCTCGGTGACGCCGTGGCTCATCTCGTGCCCGGCCACGTCCAGCGAGACCAGCGGTCGGGCGTTGCTGGAGCCGTCACCGTAGGTCATCTGGGCGCCGTCCCAGAACGCGTTGACGTAGTTGTTGCCGTAGTGCACGCGGCTGGGCACACCGCTGCCGTTGCCGAAGATGCCGTTGCGGCCGTGCACGTTCTTGAAGTAGTCGAAGGTCTTCGCGGCACCGAAGTGCGCGTCCACGGCGGCCGACTGCCGGTTGGAGTTGGCGCCGGTGCCCCACGCGTTGTCGGCGTCGGTGAAGGTGGTGCAGGTGGAGGTGCCGTTGTTCATGTCGCAGGTGCGGCCGTTGCCGCGCACCGGGTCGATCATCTGGTACGTGCTGCCGGAGAGCGTCGTGTCGATGCTCACCGAGCCGGTGTAGATGCCCTGGCCGCTGCCGGTGACCGACTCGATCTCGTCGAACGAGCCGACGGTCGCGCCGGAGGTGGCGTCGGTGATCACGTGCAGCCGCGACGGCGTCTGCCCGTCCGGCTGCCAGCCGCTGACCACCGTCTCCCAGGCCAGCCGGCCCTTGCCGGAGCTGGCGTCGACGAACAGTTCCGGAGCGCCCACGGCCTCGGCCTTGCCGTTGAACCCGGCGCGGGCCGCCTTCTTCGCCGCGTCCGCGGTGATCCGGGCCGTGGTGGGGACGGTCAGTGGCGCGGCGAGTGCAACCGAACTGCCGGCGTAGGTGCCGTTCGGCGCGGTGTGGATGACGAAGTCACCGCCGTACACCCGAAGCCCCTGGTAGGTGCGGGTGTAGCGGGTGTGCGCCGCACCGGAGGCGTCCACCCGGGTGCTGCGCACCTGGTAGGACTCGGCGCTCGAACCCTGGACGGCGCCGGGGTTCGTCCGCAGGACGGTCGCCGCTCGGGCTGCGGCGGAGGCGTCCGGCGCGGGAGCGGTGGGTGGGGCGGCGTGCGCCGCGGTGGCGACGCAGGTCAGCAGGCCGCTGGTGAGCAGCGCTGCGCTGACGGCCGCGAGGGGTCGTTTCACGTGCCCTCCTGAAAGGAGAAAGGGTGTGACGGGGGTAGTCACGCATGTAGATATAGCGATGTGTTGAGGAAAAGAGAAGCCTTGGACCGCTCCCAGACATTGAGACTGGCCGAACGGATGAGGGCCTTGACAAGGGAACCAACGCCGGCAATGACACGTCCGACGGACATGAGACCCGCCTCGACGACCGGCGTCACGATCGCGCTCCTGGCCGCCCTCCTGGCCGGCTGCACCGGCACCGACCGGGCTGCCGCCCCCACCGACCTGCCCTCGGGCAGCGGCGCGACCGCAGGCCCGGACCTCACGAACATCCCCGCACCGAGCGGCCCAGTCCCGAGCGGCCCCGGGCAGAGCGGCCCCGGGAAGAGCGGCCCGAAAGCCGACGACCGGGCGCGCGTCGCGCTGTTCCGCTCCGGCGGGTTCGCCGGGCGCGGCGACAACATCACCGTCGAGCCGGACGGGCGGTGGACCGTGGTTGACCGGGCCGGCAGCCGTCGTACCGGAAAGCTCGACGCCGCCGACCTCGGCCGGCTACGCGGCTTGGCGGCCGACCCCCGACTGACCACCGAGGCCCGCCGCACGGCCACCGCGTCGAGCTGCGCGGACGCGTTCACCTACCGCCTGAGGATCGGCGCCGTCGAGACCGGGTACGTCGACTGCCCCGCCGATCCCGCGCCGCCGCCGGCGACCCGTGCGCTCGTCGAGCTGCTGCTGCGGGTCACCGGCTGACCGGCGGCTCAGACCAGGTAGTCCGGGGGAAGACCGGTGCCGCGCAGTTCCGCCGGCAGGTGCGCCACGTCGTTGACGGCGATCAGGTTCGGCGGCCCCGCCACGCCGTACCGGATGACTGTCAACCCCGCGTTGTGGTGGTTCAAACCCAGCCACCGCCGCTCCGGCGCGTCGAGGGCATGCCGGACCAGCCAGGCGATCAGGAAGGTGTGCGTCACCACCAGTTCACGAACCGGCTCGCCGTCGGCTGCACCCTCGTCGGCAACCGCCGGGCCGGTGAAGCGCCGCACCGCCGCCGCCGTCACCCGCGGCCCGTCGGCCCGCTCGGCCGTCGAGAACCCGGCCAGGAAATTGGCGTACGCCAACGGCAGCCCGGCCGGGTCCGTGTCGTGCGGAAGGTGGTCGCCGGCCAGCTCCGTGGCGTACACCGGAACGCCTGGCAGTGCCGCGGCGACCACCTCGGCGGTCTGCGCGGCCCTGCGCAACGGCCCGTGGTGTACGGCGGCGAACGGTCGGCCCCGCAGCCGCTCACCGAGCAGCGTGGCCTGCCGCCGGCCGCGCTCGGACAGGCCGGAATCCGGCTCGATCGAGTCCGTGTCGGCATGCCCGGTGAGGTCCTGTTCGGCGTGCCGGGCCAGGTACAGCAACCGCGTTCGCATGCCGTACACCCAAACACACCCGAGGGCGCGGGACCGGCCCGCGCCCTCCGGTTTTCGATCTTGACGTTACGCCCGGGGGAACATCTGGCCGATACGGATCTTGTTGCCGAACGGGTCCCGGATGCCGAAGTCGATCCCGTACGGGCGCTCGGTCGGCTCGTCGGTGATCTCGACGCCCTTCGCCACGAGATCCTCGTGGGTCTTGCGGGCGTCGTCGGTGGTCATGAAGAGGTACCCACCCAGGGCGCCCTTGGTGAGCAGCTCCCGCACCTGCTCGGCAGTCGCCGGGTCGAGCGCCGGCGGGCCCGGCTTCTCCAGCAGGATCTCGCGCTCCGGGTCACCGGGCAGGTTCACCGTCAACCAGCGCATGAAGCCGAGATCCTGATCGGTGTTGACCTCCATACCGAGCTTGTTGACATAAAAGTCCAGCGCCGCGTCCTGGTCGAGGACGTAGATCTGGGAGCGGCTGATCGCGTTCATCGTCATGCCATGACCGTAGAGGGTGGCCCTGACCTGCTGCTTATCCAAAACTGCTGGGACGCGTCCACGCCTTGGTGAAGCAGGACGGCACGTTGCCCGTCGCCGCGCGGCGACGCCGGAAATCCGTGGGGGACTCCCCCACGATCTGCCGGAACGTCCGACTGAACGTGCCCAGGCTGCCGAAGCCGACGGCGTAGCAGATGTCCGTGACGTCCCGGTCCGTCTCCACCAGCAGCGTCATGGCCCGCTCCACCCGGCGGCGTTGCAGGTAGCGGTGTGGCGTCTCGCCGAACGTGGCCCGGAACGTGCGGATGAAATGCGCCTCGGAGACGTGCGCGATCCGGGCCAACGCGGGGATGTCCAGTGGCTCGGCGTACGACCGGTCCATCGCGTCGCGCGCCCGCAGCATCGCCCGGTTGGACTCCTCCACGGCCCGGCTCACCGCAGGCCGCCCGGCGGAAGGACCGACGTCTGCGCCACGTCCTGGTCGCGCAGCTTGGCGTAGACGACCTCGGACGTGAACCCGCCGATGAACCCGATGGCCAGGACGAAGAAGACCAACTGCCGCGCCGCGTCACCGTCGAGCAGGCCCGGGTTCGTGGCGATCTGCGCCGCGACGAACAGCAGGAAGGCGATGACACCGGCGGCCGAGCCCAACGCCGCCGCCCGCAGCCAGCTGCCACCGCCGTCGTACGCGTTACGCACGATCGCACCCCACACCGAGGCGAACAGCGGGGCGGCCACGAGAACCGCGACGTTCTGCCAGCCGCCGGCCGGAGCGGCGTACGCCAGCGGGATCGTGGCGAGGGCGAGCAGCAGGAGGACAAGCGCGGTGACCAGGCCCGCCACCGTACGCCGCCCGGCAGCCCGCTCGGCCTCGCGGGAGGCGCGTTCCTGCTCGGCTCGGCGCTGCACCTGGGCGCAGAGCGCGGTGACGATCGGCTCGGCGGCGCCCGGCTGCCACGGCCTGGCGAGCACCGCCACCTCCTCCTCGGTGGCGACGCCGCGTTCGCCGCTGAGGCGCTGCCAGACCTTCTCCGCGCCTCCACCGAACGCGGCGACCGCCGCCACCGGGATGCGCCGGGACAGACCGATGAGCCCGGCGATGAACGTGGAGCGTTCGCCGCCCACCAGCAGCAACGCGTCGGCCGTCAGCAGCGACCGGTAGAAGCTGACCTCCCAGTCGTCGGTCGACTCGGGCACGACCGTGAACAGCTCCGGGTGCCGCTCGGCCTCCGCGAAGCCCGCGTCCTGCTGGTAGCGACCACGGACCAGGATCGACCCGGGCGTCGCCCGGCCGGAGCTGATGTAGCCGCGCACGACGTCCCGTTCCAGGTATTCCGGATCACCGGAGTACACGACGATGCGGCAGCCCTGGTTGGCGAGTGCCGCGCCCAGTTCCGCCGCAGCGGCGGGAGCGGCTCCGGGGTCGCGTACGGCGGGCGAGTAGGAGCGGTTGACCTGGGCACTGCCGGCGATCGCGACGACCGGGCTCATGCGACTCCTCGACGGTCGGTGATACCCGAACTATAGGAGCGGCAGATCGACGATCTCGACAGCCACTTGGCCGCCCTCGTCACCGCCACCGCCCCGGATCTGGTCGCGCTGCCTGGCGTCGGAGTCGACACCGCTGGGCAACTCCTCGTCACCGCCGGCGACAACCCTCATCGCCTGCACTCCGAAGCGGCTTTCGCCCGGCTCTGCGGCGTCGCCCCCATCCCGGCCAGCTCCGGACGCAATGCAGCGGGTGCCTGCGCCGGCAGAAGCATCAGGTCAATCGGAGGCAGCGCTCGGAGCAGACTGCCGCTGCACGAAGAGGTCCGCCTCCAGCAGCCGTCCCGAGAGCCGGCCTGCCTCGTGGATTTCATCGGCGGTCATTCGTGGCACGGTCGCGTGTGCTTCGTGGATGCCGTCGCCGCTGCCGACATTCAACATGGCGAGGTACCACCGAAGTGCCTGCACAAGGTCGACCGGTCCGCCGAATCCGTCGCGGTACCAGCAAGCCGCCGCGAACATGCTGCCCTTGTCGCCGACCTCGGCGCCGCGCACGTACCACTGCAGCGCCTCCTCGTCGAGGTCACGCTCGCTGAGTCGGTCACCCAGCCGTGGATACGCCTCAGTGACCCCGGCCTCGGCCGCTTGGCGCAGCCAGCGCACCGCCTCGTCAGACCCACCGGACAGCACCCCCAGGTTGAACGCAGCAAATGCGTCCCCTGCCTCGGCTGCGGCCTGGTAGAGAGCGTTCGCGCGAGCGTCGTCCTGTGTCGTGCCGATGCCATGCTGGACCAGATACGCGAGCGTGCGCTGGGCAACTGGGTCCCCGTCATCCGCCGATACGGTCAGTAGTTTCACGCCTCCGGCCGGATCTCCGAGATGGAACGCGTGGATCACGCCGAGCATCGTGCGCGCCCGGCTGTCTACCGAAGCCGGCATGCGTAGCTTCGGCGCTAGCAAAGCCAGTTCCCGCTCGGCCATCTCGATGCCCGCCTTGGCCGCCTCCAGATACCAGAACGCAGCCTCCGGCGGGTCCACCTTGTGGTACGCGAAGAGGGTGCCCAGATCGTGCAGCGCCTGCGCCTCCCCGGCGGCGCCAGCCATGCGCCAGTGCCGCTCCGCCTCGTCCTGGTCCACCGGCACGCCCTGGCCGGTGGCGTACATCAGCCCGACCATCCGGCGAGCGGGCACGCTGCCCAACTCGGCCGAACGCTGATACCACCACAACGCCGCCGCCTGGTCCTGCTCGACTCCCCGGCCGGTGGCGTACAGGACCCCGAGGTTATGAGCCGCCTCGGCATTGCCCAACTCAGCCGCACGCTCGTACAACCCGCGCGCCCGCACCGGATCTGCCTGCTCGCCGTGGCCGCTGCTGGGCCAGCTGGCCCAGCAGGAGCAGCGCCCGGTCATCCGGCCCGGCCAGCTCCAACTGCTCGCGAGCCTGCTCGAAGGCCCGGCGCTGCACAGCGAGCACCCCACGGTCGTACGCCTGCAGTGTCACGCGGTGCAGTGTAGAGAGGTTGCGACTGAAGTGACCCCCTGAGACCGGACACCTCCTGACTTGGCATCCTGCCGAGGAGGAGGAAACCGCTGTGGCTCGACAGAGCAAGTACCCCGAGGAGTTCCGGCGTCAGGCCGCGGCGTTGGTGCTCGACTCCGGTCGCACGCTGCGGGACGTGGGCCGGGAGTTGGGCGTCAACCACGAGACGCTGCGTAACTGGGTCGACCGGATGCGGCAGGAACGCGACGGCGGCCGGCTGAGCGATCTGGCCGCTGACGAGCGGGCTGAGCTGGTGCGGCTGCGGCGTCAGGTCGCGCAGCTAGAGCTGGAGAAGGAGATCTTGAAAAAAGCGGCGGTCTTCTTCGCACGCGAGACGGAGCGGTGAACCGGACTGAGGTGTACCGGTTCATCGACGCGGGGAAGACCAGCTACCCGGTCGGTCTGCTCTGCCGACTGCTCGGCGTCGGCCACAGCGCCTTCTACGACTGGCTTCGGCAGGGGCGTCGGCGCGCTGTCGAGCGGGAACGCCACGACCAGCAGCGCGTTGAGATTACCCAGCAGGCATGGTCAGAGCACCGCGGTGTCTATGGCGCCCGACGGCTCACCGCCGAGCTGCACGAGCGCGGCCACCGGTGGAACCGCAAGGCGGTGGCCCGGCTGATGCGGCTGGCCGGCATTGAGGGCGCCCACCGCCGGCGGCGCGGTAAGCCCCGCCGCAGGGCCGCGTCCACGGCGACCGCGCCGGACCTGGTCCAGCGACAGTTCACCGCCACCGCACCGAACCGGCTGTGGGTCGCCGACATCTCCTACCTGCGCACCTGGGAAGGCTTCCTCTACCTCGCGGTCGTGGTCGACGCCTACTCCCGCCGCGTCGTGGGCTGGGCGATGGCCGATCACCTGCGGACTGAGCTGATCTTCGACGCCGTCGGCATGGCCATCCAGCACCGCCGACCCGCCCGAGACCAGGTCATTCACCATTCGGACCGCGGGACTCAGACCGGGCTCAAGTGGTCGTCGCAACACTGCCTTGTCTGAGTGATAGTAGGTGGTCGTTGAGTGCTTCAGCGGAAGTTCGCCATCCGAGTGTCTTGCGGGGGCGGCTGTTGAGCGCGAGAGCGACGGCCGCCAGGTCGTCAACGCTGTGTCTACTGAGGTCGGTGCCCTGGGGGAAGTATTGGCGTAGCAGGCCGTTGGTGTTCTCGTTGGTTCCGCGCTGCCACGGGCTGTGGGGATCGCAGAAGAAGACCGGGATGCGACGCGATGCGTCAGGCTCTTGGCAAGCCCGACGGGAAGCTCTCGTGAGTGCCGTTGCTGTCAGCGTTGCTGTCAACCGATCGACTCATGGCAGAGTCGATCGGGAAAAGCCTTGTGGATATGGAGCCCCCGGCCGGGATCGAACCGGCGACATCTCGCTTACAAGGCGAGTGCTCTGGCCAGCTGAGCTACAGGGGCGCGTGCGTCGAGGTCAGCATAGCGACTGACGTCCGGATATCCCGCTCGCGAGGGCTCCCGAGCACGGGAAACGTCAACAACCCGACGCCCCACCGCCTTGAGGAGACGTCGATTGATACCTGCCCGTGCCCGAGTGCCCGGAATGCGTGGGCAATGGATCACTTCCGAGGGCCCCTCACCTTGGCAGCGCGGTGAAAGCCGTTTACGGTGCAGTGACACGGACGACACCACGGCCGCCCCCGCGGCCGACCCGCCGTCCGCTGACCGGCACGGGTACGTGCCGGTCGCTCCTTCACTCGGATCGTCCGGCACGTTCCTGCCGGTGAAAGGAAGCGCACCACCATGGCTACGGTCACCTATTCCAAGGCATCCCGGATCTACCCGGGCACCGAGCGTCCCGCCGTCAACGAGCTGAACCTCGAGATCGGCGACGGCGAGTTCCTCGTTCTCGTCGGCCCCTCCGGTTGTGGCAAGTCCACCAGCCTGCGCATGCTCGCCGGCCTGGAGGACGTCGACGCCGGCTCGATCTACATCGACCAGCGCGACGTCACCCACCTGCCCCCGAAGGCCCGCGACATCGCGATGGTCTTCCAGAACTACGCCCTCTACCCGCACATGACGGTGTACGAGAACATGGCGTTCGCCCTCAAGCTGCGCAAGACCTCCAAGTCGGAGATCGACCGGCGGGTCAAGGAGGCGGCCGGGCTGCTCCAGCTGGAGGAGTACCTGAGCCGCAAGCCCAAGGCGCTCTCCGGCGGTCAGCGTCAGCGTGTCGCGATGGGCCGGGCGATCGTCCGCGAGCCGCAGGTCTTCCTCATGGACGAGCCGCTGTCGAACCTCGACGCCAAGCTGCGCGTGCAGACCCGTACCCAGATCGCGTCGCTCCAGGCCAAGCTGGGCGTCACCACGGTCTACGTCACGCACGACCAGGTCGAGGCCATGACCATGGGCCACCGGGTCGCCGTGCTGCTCGACGGTGTGCTCCAGCAGGTGGACACCCCGCGGGCGCTGTACGACACCCCGGCCAACGTGTTCGTCGCCGGCTTCATGGGCTCTCCCGCCATGAACATCAAGACCGTTCCGCTGAACGAGCAGGGCGCCGAGTTCGCCGAGCTGCACATCCCGCTGACCCGCGAGCAGGTCGCTGCGGCCCGCGCCGAGGGTGGCGACGGCAAGGTGACCGTGGGCTTCCGCCCGGAGGACTGCGACCTGGTCAGCCCGACCGAGGGCGGCATGCCGGTCGTCGTCGAGCTGGTCGAGGACCTCGGCTCGGACGCCAACGTCTACGGGCACGCCGCGCTGGGTGGCAACTCGGAGCGCTTCGTCGTCCGCACCGACCGGCGCACCATGCCGAACATGGGCGACACCGTGTTCGTCAAGCCGCGCACCGGCCGCAGCCACGTCTTCCACGCCGCCACCGGCGGCCGGATCTGACGTAACGCCGTACCGGAAAGGGGCGGTCCGCTTCGGCGGGCCGCCCCTTTCGTCGTACCCGGGGAGGGTTTCTCACCCCCAGGTGCCAGCACCAATGTGGCTCCGCGGGGTGACTCGGCAGGGCGGGCCGCGCCCGTAGCGTCGCGGCACGCCCAACCCGAGGAGACGCCGTGTCCGCCACCGTTCACCCGATCACCAGTTCCCGGCTTGGCCGGACGGCCCGCCTGACCGGCCGCAGCCTCGCCTACTGCGCGGCGCTGGTGCCGGTCGCCCTGCTCGCGCTGGTGACCGCCCCGGTGGGTGGCGCCGGTGCGGCCGCCGCGCGGTGGCGCAGGCTCCGCACCGGACTGCTCGGAGCACCCCCGGTGCCCGCGCCCGACCGGCGACCCGGCCCGTTCAGCGTGCTCGGCCACGGGCTGCTCAGCCTGCTGCTCGGCCTCGTGGCCCTGCTGCCGCTCGGTGTTCAACTGCTGATGGTGCTGCGCGGCGTGCTGTACGGCATCGTCGACCGCGGCCCCTACGACCACTCCTGGGGTGGTCCGACCCGGGCCGGCGCGTGGGTGGCGCACTTCCTCGTCGGCCTGCCGATGGCCACCGCCGGCCTGCTCGCGTTGATCGGCATCGCCGCCGTGCACCAGCGGCTGACCCGACGTCTCGACGGGGAGCGCGCCCCGGCGTGGCTGATTCCGGTCACGCTGCTGATCGCGGTGGCCGGGGCGCTGCTCTTCGTCGCCTGGACCCACCAGATCTGACGACGAGGCCCCCTCCCGCACACCTGCGGGAAGGGGCCTCGTCGACAGTCGTTACAGCTCGACCGAGCGCCGGCGGGCGACCTCGGCGAGGGTGACCGCGGCGGCCACACTGGCGTTGAGCGACTCCACCTCGGAGATCATCGGGATGCTCACGGTCAGGTCGCAGGTCTCGCCGACCAGCCGGGACAACCCGCGCCCCTCGGAGCCGACCACCACCACCAGCGGCCCGACAGCGGCCTCCAGGTCGTACAGGTCGGTGTCGCCGTCGGCGTCCAGGCCGACCACCATGAAGCCGGCGTCCCGGCACGCCTTCAGCGACCGGGTCAGGTTGGTGACCTGGGCCACCGGCACCCGCGCGGCCGCGCCGGCGCTGGTCCGCCAGGCGGTCGCGGTGATCCCGGCAGCCCGCCGCTCGGGTACGAAGACACCCTGCGCGCCGAACGCGGCGGCCGAACGGATCACCGCGCCCAGGTTGCGCGGGTCGGTGACCCCGTCCAGCGCCACCAGGAGCGGCGCCTGCTGCTCCAGGGCCGCGGCGACCATGTCCTCGAAGGGCTGGTACGCGAAGGGCGGCACCTGCAACCCGACGCCCTGGTGCAGCACGCCGCCGGTCATCCGGTCCAGTTCGGCGCGGCTGATCTCCAGGTTGGCGATGCCCCGGTCGGCGGCCGTCCGGATGATCTCGTTGATCCGGTCGTCCATGTCGATGCCCTGGGCGACGTACAGCGCCGTCGCCGGCACCTGGGCGCGCAGCGCCTCCAGCACCGGGTTGCGCCCGACCAGCAGCTCCGGGGTGTCCTTGGACGGGTTGGACTTGCGACCCGGCGCGACCCGGGGGCCGCTCCGGCCGGCGGTCGGCCGACCACCCCGACCCGCGGCGCCACCCCGACTCGCCGGTACGCCCCGGCCACCGCCCTTGCCCCAGGTGGTGTCCTTGCTGCCCGGCTGGCCGATCTTGGGGGCACGCCCCTCCTCGGCCGCCGCCCGGCGCTCCTTGTCCTGCTTCCAGGCGGTGCGCTGCGGCAGCTTCTCGGTGCCCGAGTAACCCTTGTGCCAGGGTCGCTCGTCGGCGGGCAGGGTGCGTCCGCGTCCGGTGAGGGAGTCCTTGTTCTTGCCGCCGGAGCCCTTGGGGGCGCCCGCCTTCGGCGTCAGTCGCCGGCCACGGCGCTGCGAGTTGCCGGCCATCAGTCCTGCTCTCCAATAGTCCAACGGGGGCCCTGGGGGGTGTCCTCGACCGCCACGCCGGCCAGCTTGAGCTGGTCGCGTACCGCATCGGCGGCGGCCCAGTCCTTGCGGCCCCGGGCCTGCGCGCGCTGCTCCAGGGCCAGCGCGATCAGGGAGTCCACCACGGCGCGCAGATCGTTCGAGCTGCCGCCGCCGGTCCAGGCCTCGTCGAAGGGGTCGATGCCGAGGATATCCAGCATCGCCCGTACCGCGGCCAGGGTGGTGCGGACGGTCACATCGTCGCCGGTGCTCAGCGCGGTGTTGCCGTCGCGCAGGTGCTGTTGCAGCACGGCCAGCGCGGCGGAGGTGTTGAGGTCGTCGTCCATGGCCGCGACGAAGCCGGCCGGCAGCTCACCGAGCTGCCCGGGGCCCACCCGCTCGGCGGCCCGCTGCACGAAACCCTCGATCCGCCGGTACGCGGTGGCCGCGTCGCGCAGCGAGTCCTCCGAGTAGTCGATCACCGAGCGGTAGTGGGCGGCGGCGTAGTAGTAGCGCAGCTCCACCGGCCGCACGCCGAGCGAATCCACGTACGCCAGGTCGAGCGCGTTGCCGGCGGACTTGCCCATTTTGGCTCCGCCGATGCTGAGCAGCCCGTGGTGCACCCAGTAGCGGGCGAACGGCAACCCGGCCGCCTGGGACTGGGCGATCTCGTTCTCGTGGTGCGGGAACGTCAGGTCCAGACCACCGCCGTGGATGTCGAACTCCGGGCCGAGGTAGCGCCAGCACATCGCCGAGCACTCGATGTGCCACCCCGGGCGGCCCAGCCCCCACGGCGACGGCCAGTACGCGTCCGCCGGCTCGTCCGGCTTGGCGCCCTTCCAGAGGGCGAAGTCGCGGGGGTCCCGCTTACCCCGGTCGGGGGCGTCCCCCGCCGACTGCATCGCGTCCGGCGACTGACCCGACAGCGACCCGTACGCCGGCCAGGACGCCACGTCGAAGTAGACGTCCCCGGAGCCGTCGGTGGCCGGGTACGCGTGCCCGTCCGCGATCAACTTCGTGATCAGCTCGTGCATCTCCGGGATGTGCCCGGTGGCGCGCGGCTCGTAGGTGGGCGCCAGCACGTTCAACGCCCGGTACGACTCGGCGAGGATCAACTCGTTGGCGTACGCGATCGACCAGAACGGCAGACCCCGCTCCCCCGCCTTGACGAGGATCTTGTCGTCGATGTCGGTCAGGTTGCGGATGAACGTGACCTCGTAGCCGGCGGCCAGCAACCAGCGACGCAGCACGTCATAGTTGACGCCGGACCGAAGATGACCGATGTGCGGCGGCGCCTGGAGGGTGAGACCACACAGGTAGACCCCCACCTTGCCGGCTTCCCGCGGGACGAAGTCCCGCACCGATCGGGTGGCGGTGTCATACAGGCGTAGCGTCACCGTACAAGGGTAGCCGTCCGCGCCTGTACGGGTCCGCCGGTGCCGGGTCGTACGCTGCGTGCTGTGGATGAGACGGCGGGGTCCGGCCGGGCCGGGGAGACGTCCCAGACTCTCGACCGGGGTCTGCGACTGCTGCACCTGGTCGCCGACGCGCCGGCCGGGTTGACGGTCACCGAGGTGGCGACGCGACTCGGCATCGGCCGGGCGGCCGTCTACCGGCTCGTCGGCCCGCTGACCACGCACGGGATGCTGCGCCGCGACAGCGACGGCCGGCTCCGCCTCGGCGCCGGGGTGCTGCACCTGGCCCGACGCGCCCAGCCGCTGCTCGCCGAGGGGGCGCTGCCCGCGCTACGTCGGCTCGCCGAGCAGGCCGGCGCCACGGCACACCTGACAGTCGTGGAGGGCGGCGAGGGCGTTGCCCTGGCCGTGGTCGAGCCGAGCTGGACGTCGTTCCACGTCGCGTACCGGACCGGGGCGCGGCATCCCCTGGACCGAGGTGCCGCGGGTCGGGCGATCCTGGCCGGTCGGGGCGGTGCCGCCGAGCCGGTGAGCAGCAGCGGGGAGCTGCAGTCCGGGGCGTACGGGGTGGCCGCGCCGGTGCTCGGCGTGCCAGGTCTGGAGGCCAGCGTCGGGGTGGTCGCGCTCGCCCCGCTGGACGTCGACCTGATCGGCCCCCAGGTGCTCGCCGCCGCCACAGCCGTCACCGCCGCCCTCCGCTGACCCACCCGATCCTTGATCAACTCCAGATCGCCGATATGGCGTCATCGCTAGCCTTGGACAGCGCCATAACGCCGCACTGGTGATGATCTCGCCGTATAACACGTCCATCGGGCTCGTGGCAGTTGTCCACAGGCACCTGCGGGGCGACCATCCGCCGCTGTCCACAGGGGTATCGGCCAGCACCTCGAGCGTCAGACGCTGGCCGCATGCCTCCGCACCCTCACCGGCCTCCTGCCCTTGCCTGGCGGGTTTTTCGTGGCTCCGCAGCGATTCGGCAGGGCTTGATCACCAGACATCAGTTGCGCGGCTCGTCATGGGTCCGACTCCGCCACGACGTGTACGCGGACGCGCGTCTCGAACGCACACACGAGCTGGCCTGCCGTGCCGCAATCCTTCGGCTGCCGTCGCAGGCGATGATCGCCGGGCCCTCGTCGGCCTACCTGCACGGGATCGAGCATGCCGCCGGGTTCGATGACGACGTGCACGTGCTGCTGCCGAAGGTCGCCCGCGTCGACTCTCAACGCGGCCTTCACGTGCACGTGGTCAAATTCGATTCCGCTGCGACGCCGGGCCCCGCTCTGTCCATCGCACAACGGCCGGCGGTGGCGAGGGACGCCCTGCCCGACGCACGGCCATCGACGCCACCGCTCCGGCGGACGCCAGCCTCACCGCCGACGCCAGTGTCACAGCGGCCACCAGCCTCGCCGCCGACGCCGCTCAACGCACTGCCCGGCGAGCGGGGCGGCGCCGCTCTCCGCCGGACCGATCCGACATCTGCGGCGTGGGAGACGGCGGTCTGGTTGGACCCGCTGCGTGCGATTGGGATTGTCGACTCGTTGCTCGCGACCGGTCTGACCACCCCGGCGGCGCTGACCGCCGTCGCCACCGCCAATGCCGACCGGCCCGGCGGACGACGTGCGTGCTGGATCTTCGACGTCGCCGATGCAGGAGCGCAGTCACCACCCGAGTCGCAGCTACGGGTGCGTCTGATGCTGGGCGGGCTTCCCCGACCGGTCACCCAGCACCCGATCCGGCTACCCGGAGGGCTGGTGCTCCATCCCGACCTGGCCTGGCCCGAGTTCCGCGTGGCGGTGGAGTACGACGGCCGATGGCACGCCGACCCCGAGCAACTGCACCGCGATCGTCGACGGCTCAACCTTCTCGTCGGTGCGGGCTGGTTGGTGTTGCACGTGACGAGCAGGCGGCTCCAGAAGGAGTTCCCCGCCGTGCTCGCCGAGGTTCGGTCGGCCCTGATCTCCCGCGGCTGGCGGCGCTGATCGCCACCAACCGTGATCGACTCCAGGTCGCCGAAATGGCTGTATCAGACGGACGGGATACCCCCACCTCGGCGACCTGGAGTCGATCAAGCCTGACGAGGCCGACGCGGACCCCGAAGACGCCGACGAGGCCCGGTCGACGAGCGTCGACCGGGCCTCGCGGTGGTGACTTACGGGCGGGCGTTCGGCTTGAGCGGGGTCTTCACCGCCGCGTACGCGTCGACGATTCCGTACCCGTAGAAGCCGTTGAAGTTGACCCCACCGGCGCAGTACGCGTCGTAGGTCTCGTCCCGGCCCTCGTTGCGGTACTGCTGGAGGCGCGGCTCCGGGCAGGCGTGCTCGGCTGCCGTGCGGTAGAGGTGCTGCTCGACCACGTCCGGCGACATGCCGAAGCCACCCCGGCCCTGCGGCTTGCCGTACCGGCTGACGATCAGCGCGGCGACACCGGCGGCGTGCGGGGACGCCATCGAGGTGCCCTGGAGGTAGGTGTAGTAGCCGCACTCACCGTTGGGCTTGCACTGCTTGAAGACGCTCGTGGCGACCCGCGGGTCGATGTTGCCGTTCGCGTCCACCTTCGGGTCCGGGATGGTGGTGGAGATCGGCTCCTCCTGGAGCACCTTCAGCGGGTAGCTGGAGAGGATCCGGTTGCCGGGGGTGTTGTACGTCGGGGTCCCGAACCCGTCCCGGGCGAACCCACCCGGCGCGGCGACGGAGGTCTGCTCGGTGCCGTAGTTGGAGAAGTCCGACTTCTTGCCCGACGGACCGACCGACGACACGCCGATCACGTGCGGGCCCTCGGTGGGCAGGTCCCAGCAGCTGTTGTTGTCGATCGGCCGGGGGTACGGGTTGGCGCCGTAGTCCGGGCTGGTGGTGTCCGTACGCGGTGCGCCCAGGTCCTCGTTGTTGTTGCCGAGCGCGCCGACCAGGGTGACGCCCTTGTTGTGCGCGAAGATCAGCGCCCGCTTCATCGCCTTGATGATGGCCCGCTGCTCGGCCTGCGCCTGCGCCGAGTCGGCCGGGTTGGCGGTGCAGTTGTAGAGCCACGGGTCGACGTAGAACGACATGTTGACCACGTCGATCCCGGACCGGCCGGCGTAGATCAGGGCGTTGACCACCGGGTTGAGGAAGAAGTAGCCGGAGTCCTGGCCACCCTTGAGCTCGACCAGGGAGACGTTCGGGGCGACACCGGAGAGGCCGAAGCCGTTGGCGGCGGCGCCGATGGTGCCGGCCACGTGGGTGCCGTGCCCGCCGTCGTCGGTGCCGACGGCGTCGAGGCAGCTTGGCACCTCGCACGGTCCGTCCACATCGGTCATGTCGGGTGCGAAGTTGCGCGACAGCGACCAGTTGAAGTTCGGCGCGATGTCCGGGTTGCTGGCGTCGACGCCGGTGTCCAGGACGCCGACGGTGACCCGACGGTCGCCGGGCTCGACCTTGCGGGCCTCGTCGGCCCGGATCATCTTCAGACCCCAGAGCTTCTCGTCGAGCGGGTCCAGCTTGGCACCCTTCTTCCCGGCACCGGCCGCACCGGCCACACCGGCCGCGCCAGCAGCGCTCGCAGCACCGGCCGCGCCAGCAGCCTGCTCCTGCTCGACCCGGTCCAGCTTCGGCTTGCGGCCGATGGCCTTCTGCTCGGCCGCGCCGATCAGGCTCGGGGCTGCCGTCGCCCTGGCCGCGAAGTCGGCCCGATCACTGGTGACCTGGAACATGCCGACCTCGTCGGACCGGGACACCACAGTGCCGCCGGCCGCCTGGATGGCGGCGACAGCCGCGTCGGCGGCGAAGCCGTCCTCGGCCACGACAGTGAAGGTGCGGGAGGTGCTCGGCGCGGCGGTGGCCGGTACACCCAGGCCCGCTGCCGTAAGTGCCAGTGTTGCCGCGGTCGCGACGGCACCGGCGGTGAAGCGCTTGCTCACCACATCGGATCCTCTCGTTGAGGGACGTGGCAGCCATCACACAACACCTGCCGGCTTTACGCCAGGTGAACGTCCGTTATGGCGGTGAATCTCTCCTTCATCCGCCCAGCTCGATGCCCACGTCCACCCGGTCGGCCAATCCCGTCGCCAGTTCCGACAGGACCATCGGTAGGTCGGCCAGGGTGGCCACCTCCGCGTCGGGGGTGACCCCAGCCGGGCGGGGCAGCCCGTACCGGTTCAACCACACCGACCGCAGGCCGGCCCGTCGGGGTGCCACCACGTCGTGCTCCCACGAGTCACCGACGTACACGATCTGCTCGGCGGGGACTCCGGCGGTCGCGACCACCGCCGCGTAGAACTCCGGGGCGGGCTTCTTGGGCAGGCCGTTCTCGTGCGCGTACATCTCGAAGGCGAACTCCCCGGCGAGCCCGCAGCGTTCGGCGCGGCTGTTGCCGTTGGTGGCGAAGCCCAGCGTGTACCGGGTGCGCAGCGCGGCCAGGGCCGGCGGGACGTCCGGGAAGGGCCGGGTGAGGGCGAAACGGCGGGCGAAGAAGAGGGCGGCGATCTCGTCCAGATGGTCGTCGAGCCCGGCGCGGGCCAGCGACCGGGCCAGCGCGGCGCGGCGGATCTCCAGCACCGGAGCGGCGCTCAGCTCGCCGAAGACGGCATCCCAGTCGGACTCCAGCTCGGCGAGCGTCACGTCGGCGGCGTCCGGCGTTCGGCGGCGCATCTCGTCGAGGACGGTCACCAGCCCGGCGGTCACCGCCGGCCGCAGGTCCAGCAGGGTCTCGTCGGCGTCGAACACCACTGTGGTCAGCACGGGTACCACTCTCTCACCGGGTGGTTGCCGCCAGCGCGGGCTCACCGGGGGCGGGCGCGGGCGTACCGCGCAGTTCGTCGAGGCGCACCAGGGCGACCCCGGCGATGATCAGCGCGCCGCCGAAGAGCTGCCACGCGGTCGGCAGTTCGTCGAGGAACAGCCAGGCGATCAGCACCGCGAACAGCACCTCGGTCAACCCGACGAACGACGACAGCCGGGGCCCGAGGATGCGGGTGCCGGCGATGCCGGCGAGGTAGGCGATCACGGCGGCGACCAGGGTGAGCCCGACGATGGGCAGCAGCCAGGAGGTGCGGTGCCCGGCGAACGCGACATCGCCGAACGTGGCGCGCAGCGGCAGCAGACCGGTCAGCCCGACGAGGAGCAGCACGGCCGCGCCGACGGCCATCCCGCCGCTGGCCATGGCGACCGAGGGCAGCCGGGGGTCGACCCGGCCGGCGAGCACGAAGTAGCCGGCCAGGCCGAACGCGGCACCCAGCCCCCACAGCACGCCGACCGGGTGGAAGCCGGCGGTGCCGGTGATATCCAGGACGAAGGCCAGCCCGCACAGGGCGGCGGCCGAGCCGGCCACGGTGAGCCGCCGGGGGCGTTGACCGTGCCGCAGCCACATCCAGCCGACGACCAGGATGATGCCCAGGTATTCCAGCAGGAGCGCGATGCCGACCGGCAGGTAACGCACGGCGTTGAAGAAGCACACCTGCGCCAGGGCGACCCCCAGCAGCCCGAACATCACGACCGCCGCGCTGTTGCTGCGCAGCACGTGCCACCTGCCACGCAGGGACAGCACTGCGGGGATCGCCAGCACCAGGGCGGCCACGCCGACCCGCGCGATCACGGCGGCCTCGGCCGACCAGCCGGCTTCGATGAGCGACCGCGCGAAGGTGCCCGAGGTGGCGAACGTGACTGCGGAGAGCAGCGCCAGCGCAGCGCCGGCGGCGGGTCGTGACTGCATCTCGCGCTCCTCGGGGACGACACGGTGTCATGAGCAAACTATCCTTGTGCTCATGACGCTAGGCGGCCACCGTGACAGGAGTCAAGTTGCTATTCGCTCATGACACCGAATGTTCGTTGATCGCCGCCACCGCGTTGGTCAACACCGCGGGCCGCGACGGCGAGCTGCTGCCCGACGTCGCCGCGCTGGACGCCTTCTTCACCCGGCACGCCTACAGCGGGCGGCACGAGCACACCGACGCCGAGCTGCGTGCCGTGCGGCAGTTGCGCCCCCGGCTGCGCCGGATCTGGCACGCCGAACCGCCCGAGGTCGTCGCCATGGTCAACGCCCTGCTGCTGGAACACCGGGCGTTGCCGCAGCTCATCGAGCACGACGACGAGCCGTACCACCTGCACGCCGTGCCCCGCGACGCGCCGCTGGCCACCCGGATGGCGGTGGAGGCGGCGATGGCGATCGCCGACCTGGTCCGCATGGGCGAGCTGAGCCGGTTGCGGATCTGCGAGTACCCGGACTGCGACAACGTCGTCGTCGACCTGTCCCGCAACCGGTCGCGGCGGTTCTGCGAGGCCGGCTGCGGCAACCGGGCCGCGGTGACCGCCTACCGCGCCCGCAGGGCCGCCGGCAGGTCCTGAGGGACGTCGGCCCGCAGCTCGTACTCCACCTCGCCGTGCTCGGTCCCCGGGATCGGGTCGTCGAACTGGAGGTGGAAGGTGCGCACGTGGCGCAGCCCCGCCTTCACCATCACCCGCCGGGACCGCTCGTTGACAGCCATCGTCTGCGCCCACACCCGACGCACGCCCACGACGTCCAGGGCGTACCGGACCAGCGCCCGCGACCCCTCGGTGGCCAGGCCGCGCCCCCACGTCGCGCGGCGCAGCCGGTAGCCCAACTCGGCCTCGGCGCCGTCCTTTGACGGATCGAGGGCGAACCAGCCCAGGAAGTCACCGGTCTCCCGATCGAGGGCCGCCCACCGACCGAGGCCGGGATGCCTGTCGTACTGGGCGAGCAGCTTCGGCAGGTGCTCGCCCTGAACTGTGGCGCGCGGGGTGGCGACGCCGCCGGTGAGGAAACGCATCACCTCGGGATCGCTGTCCAACTCGACCAACGCGTCCACATCGGCAACGGTCAACCGCCGGAACCGCAGCCGCTCGCTCCCTGGAGGAACCAGGTCGTCGCCATCCATGGCTGGATCATCCCCGCCGTCCCGCGACACGGTCGAGCCGTTTTCGCGCCGCCGTGGGCACTGCTGTCGCGTCAGCGCGGGGGCGCGACCACGAAGAGCCGCCAGGAGTACGCGTCGACCACGAGCACGGGCCCGTCCGGGTCCTTACTGTCGCGCACCCCGACCACGCCCCCAAGGTTCGTAGCCACCTCGACGCACTGGTCGTTGGAACCACTCCGGATGCTCTTGCGCCAGACAGCTCGGGTCAACTCCACGACTCCGCCACTTCCCTCAGCACCTCAACCGACTCCTGCGGTGGCAACGCCTGCCCGAGAGTAGCCTCCCAGGTCCGCTGTAGACGCAGCAGATCCGCTGGTCCGTCCAGCTCCTGGCCGCCGATCTGGCCACCGAGGTAGGCGAGGTCGCTGTGGTCTGCCACGGTGGCGAGGATGAACGGTCCGTTCAGACCTGGGTACTCCTCGGCCGAGCGAGGCACCACATGTAGCTGGACTCGCGGATGCTCGGTTGCCAACCGCGCCAGGTGCAGAGCCTGCTCGCACATGACCTTCCGCCCGCCGACGCGCCGCCGAAGCACGGACTCGTCGAGCACAGCGACGACGTGCGGCGGTCGGTCCGAGTAGAGAACCTGCTGACTGTCCATCCGATCCGTCAGTCGCCGCTCCACCTCATCGGTGTCGAGCAGTCTGTCCGATTCGAAGACAGCGCGTGCATAGCCTTCGGTTTGCAGCAGGCCAGGGACGTGCAGCGGGTCGAACCATCGCAGTGCCCGCGCCTCCGCGAGGATTGCACGCCAACCGCGCAGCCAGACCTGCGCTTTGTCCAGGCTGACCAGTTCGGAGGCCATGCGGGTGAAGAGGCCGCCGGTGTCCAGGGCGCGGTCGACGAGTTCCAGGTACTTGCCGGTGGGCGGCTGCTGGCCCAGCTCGACGGCGCTGACCATGGACGGCGAGTAGTTGACCGCCTTGGCCAGCTCGTCCTGACTCCAGCCCCGGCGGACGCGCGCCCGGCGCAGCTCGGTGACCAGGAACGCCGCCGCCGTCATCTGCCCATCGGCCATGACCTGCCGCCTCTCCACCCCGTCGACGATCAACTCCAGCCGGCCGCCAGCGGCATCACCACCGGAAACAGGACGGCTGTGACGACCCGGCAAAACCCTTCCGACCGTAGTCGCCCGATCACCAGACTGTGAAGTGCGGCACCGCTCCCCGTCCCCCGGGCCCGGCGGCGTCGCGCGGGACCGCCCGAACCCCCGTGCCGGGCGGTCCCACCCCCAGGCTGGGCGAACTATTCGAGATCTTGGACAGTTTCCGTTAGCCACCAACGGAAACTGTCCAAGATCTCGGTGGTTGGGGCGGATGGCGGTCATCGCGCGGTCGACCACGAACTCGGCGACGTCGCCGAAAGCGAGACGGCCCACGGGGAGGTGACGTCAGAGACGATTCGGCTCGAAAGGACTCCCACGCCATGTCCCGGACCGCCCCGGACGACCGCGCGATCACGCCACGACCGCACCTGCCGCTGCGTCCACTGTGGCTCTGTCGGGTCTGCGCCGGGCCCTGGCCATGCGCGGTCGCCCGGCTCAGCCTCCGCCGCGAGTACGCCCACGACCGGATCGCGTTGAGCATCTACCTGTGCACCGTTCTGCACGACGCGGCGGCGGACCTGTACCGACTCAACCCGCACGACGGCCCGGACCCGGCAGCGCTCTACGTGCGCTTCCTCGGCTGGGCTGCGCTGCCCGAACCCTGACGCTCGTCGACGGCGGCCCGGCCGTCGAGGGGAGCGTCTAGCGCATGGCGAGCCGTTCCAGCAGGGCGGCGCTGCGGGCCAGCAACGCCCGCTCCTCGTCCGTGAGTTCGGCTTCGATGGCCTGGGCGAGCCAACCGGCTCTGCGGCTGCGCTCCGCCTCCAGTGCGGCCCGGCCGGCGTCCGACAGCTCGACCAGCGACTTGCGGCCGTCCGTGGGGTGCGCCCGTCGCGTGATCAGCTTCTGCTCCATGAGCAGCCCCACCGCCCGGGCCATCGACTGGGGGCGTACGCGCTGGTCGGCGGCGAGGTCGCTGGTGGTCATGGCGCCGTCGCGGTCGAGTGCGCCGAGCACGGCGATCTGACCGAGCGGGATGCGGTCCTCGTGCTTGACGCGCCGGGTGAGCTTGCCCATCGCGGTGCGCAGTTCGGCGGCGATGGCGGCGGCTTCCGAGGTGGGCACACGGCACTTTACCCCGTTCGTCAGCACTGCTGGGCACCTGACCTGCACAGCAATGCTGTTCAGCGGGGCTGTTCAGCATGACTGATCAGCATTGCTGTAGGGTTTGCCGCTGTCGGGCTCAGCGCCAGCGTTGTCGCAGCTGGGGTCACGGCAGGCGACAACGAAAAGGACCTCCCATGTCCGCACTGGAAGCCGGAACCATCA
The DNA here is from genome assembly GCF_049841615.1 of Micromonospora sp. DT63. NCBI lineage: Bacteria > Bacillati > Actinomycetota > Actinomycetes > Micromonosporales > Micromonosporaceae > Micromonospora > Micromonospora sp. DT63. The sequence goes on from NZ_JBNCKQ010000002.1 coordinate 952,985, forward strand.
CCACCACCATCGAGACCGTCACCGCCCGCCGCGTCATCGACAGCCGGGGCAACCCCACAGTCGAGGTCGACGTCACGGTGACGGACGGGTCTCTGGGCCGGGCCGCCGTCCCCTCCGGCGCCTCCACCGGCGCCCGGGAGGCCGTGGAGCTGCGCGACGCAGACCCGACGCGCTGGCACGGCAAGGGCGTCGACCGTGCGGTGGCCAACGTCAACGGGGAGATCGCGGCGGCCGTGCGCGGCCGGGACGCGGCAGACCAGGCGGGTCTGGACGCCGCGCTGATCGCCCTCGACGGCACCGCCACGAAGTCCCGGCTCGGCGCCAACGCGATCCTCGGCGTCTCCCTCGCCGTCGCCAAGGCCGCCGCGGCGGCCCACCGCCAGCCCCTCTACCGCTACCTCGGCGGCGCCGACGCGCACCTCCTGCCGCTGCCGATGATGAACATCGTCAACGGCGGCGCCCACGCCGACAACCCGCTCGACTTCCAGGAGTTCATGATCGTTCCCGTGGGCGCGGACTCCTTCGCCGAAGCCGTCCGCATGGGCAGCGAGGTCTTCCACACCCTGCGCCGCGATCTGCTGGCCGCCGGGCACTCCACGGGCGTGGGCGACGAGGGTGGCTTCGCGCCCGAGCTGCGTACCGCCGAGGAGGCGCTCGACTTCGTGCTGACCGCCGTCGAGGGCGCCGGCTACCGCCCCGGAACGGACATCGGCCTCGTCATGGACCCGGCGTCATCCGAGTTCTTCCGCGACGGCGTGTACGACTACGCGGGCGAGGGAGTACGCCGCACCTCCGCCGAGCACGCCGACTACCTGGCCCGGCTGATCGACGCCTATCCGATCGTCTCCATCGAGGACCCGATGGCCGAGGACGACCTGGACGGCTGGCGCGAGCTGACCGCCCGCGTCGGCGACCGCTGCCAGCTCACCGGCGACGACGTGTTCTGCACCAACGAGACGCTGCTGAGCGAGGGCATCCGCACCGGCGTCGGCAACTCGGTCCTGGTCAAGGTCAATCAGGTCGGCACCCTGACCGAGGCGCTGGCCACGGTGACGACGGCCCAGCGGGCGGGCTGGACCGTCGTCATGTCGCACCGCTCCGGCGAGACGGAGGACACCACCATCGCGGATCTGGCGGTCGCCACCGGCTGCGGTCAGCTCAAGACCGGCTCGCTCTCCCGCTCCGACCGGACGGCGAAGTACAACCAGCTGATCCGGATCGAAGAGGAGCTGGGCGACTCGGCGCGCTTCGCGGGCCGCGCCGCACTGCTCCGGGCGTGAGCAGCGCGCCGCACTGCGCCGGGCGTGAAGGATCGCGCCGCACTGCGCCGGGCGTGAAGGATCGCGCCGCGCTTCGCCGGGCGTGAGCAGAGGGCGGCGCTGGTCAGGGGTGGGTCATCCGGAGCAGGTCGAGCACCTCGTCGAGCTGGGTCTCGGTGAGCTTGCCCGAGTCGACGTGACCTCGGGCGATCACGACCTCCCGGATGGACGCCTGCTTGGCCAGCGCCTCCTTGGCGATCGAGGCGGCCTCGTCGTACCCGAGGTAGCGGTTCAGCGGGGTGACGATCGACGGCGACCCCTCGGCGTACGCCAGGCAGACCTCGGCGTCCGCGACCAGGCCGGCCACCAGGCGGTCGGCGAACAGCCGACTCGCCGCGGCCAGCAGCCGGATCGACTCCAGCAGGTTGCGGCCCATCACCGGCAGCATGACGTTCAGCTCGAAGTCGCCCTGTGACCCGGCGAAACCGACAGTCGCGTCGTTGCCGATCACCTGGGCGCAGACCTGCCGCATCGCCTCGGCCACCACCGGGTTGACCTTGCCCGGCATGATCGACGAGCCGGGCTGGAGGTCGGGGATGCGCAGCTCGCGCAGGCCGGCCCGGGGGCCCGAGCCCATCCAGCGAATGTCGTTCGCGACCTTGTAGAGGCCCACGGCGATGGTCCGCAACTGCCCCGAGGTCTCCACCAGCGCGTCGCGGGCGCCCTGCGCCTCGAAGTGGTTGCGGGCCTCGGACAGCGGCAGCCCGGTCGACTCACGCAGCTTGCCGATCACGGCGGCGGCGAAGCCGAGTGGCGTGTTGATCCCGGTGCCCACGGCCGTGCCGCCCAACGGCAGCTCGGCCAGCCGGGGCAGCGACCCCTCCAACCGCTCGATGCCGTAGCGGACCTGGGCGGCGTACCCGCCGAACTCCTGCCCGAGGGTGACCGGGGTGGCGTCCATCAGGTGCGTACGCCCCGCCTTCACCACCGTCTCGAACTCGGCCGCCTTGCCCTCCAGCGCCTCGGCGAGATGGGTCAGCGACGGCAGCAGATCCTCCGCGATGAACTGGGTGGCCGCCAGGTGGATCGAGGACGGGAACACGTCGTTGCTGGACTGGGAGGCGTTGACGTGGTCGTTCGGGTGCACGGCCGAGCCCAGTTCACGGCTCGCCAGGGTGGCGATCACCTCGTTGGCGTTCATGTTGGACGACGTTCCGGAACCGGTCTGGAACACGTCGACCGGGAACTGGTCGTCGTACCCGCCGTCGGCGACGTGCGCGGCGGCGGCGGCGATCGCGGCGGCCACGTTGGCGTCGATCACGCCCAACTCGCCGTTGACCTCGGCCGCGGCACCCTTGATCTGGGCCAGGGCCTTGATCTGGGCCGGTTCGATGCCCCGCCCGGAGATCGGGAAGTTCTGCACCGCGCGCTGGGTCTGCGCCCGCCACAGCGCCTCGGCGGGCACCTCCACCTCGCCCATCGAGTCACGTTCGATCCGGTAACCGGTCGTCTCTGGAGTCGTCACGCGTACCATCCTGCCGCGCCCGTGGCCGACCCGCAGATGATCCGTCAGCCCAACTCGGCGAGCAGCCGTTCCACCTCGTGCCGGTCTGGCACGTCGATCTGCCGGTACAGGGACAGTGCTCGGGTCAGGTGCGCACGGGCCGCCGCCGGGTCGGTGTCGCGTACGCACCGGGCGATGCCCTGAAGCGCCCGGGCCTGCTCGTAGCGGGCGCCCAGCCGGCCGGCGTCGACGAGTACCCGGCGGTGCAGGTCGAGCGCGCTGGCGGCATCTCCCTGCGCCAGCATGGCCACGGCCAGCAGGTTGCGCGAGGCGCACTGGCCGATCCGGTCGCCGGCCTCCATCATCGCCACCAACGCGTCCCGGTGCAGGGCCGCGGCGCGTTCCGGCTCTCCGGCGTTGCGCTCCATCACGCCCAGCTCGTTGAGCACCTCACCCTGGCCGAACCGATTCCGCACCCTGCGCCGGAAATGCAGCGCGAGTCGAAGAATCCGACGAGCCGGACCGACGTCACCCATCCGATGACGGACGATGCCGAGGTGCCCGAGCGCGTGTGCGATCTGCGGCAGGTCCAGGTCCACCGTCTGACGGGCCAGGACGAGGTGCTGCCGGACCAGGGGCAGCGCCTCGTCGTACCGACCCCAGGCGATGAGTCCCAGGCACAGGTTGTTCAGCAGGTTCGCCAGTTCGTTCGCGTCGCCCCGGCCGGCGATGAGTTCGAGAGCCTCCTCGAACTTCGCCTTGCCCTGCCGGAAGTCGCCGTTCGCGGAATACGACACGGCCAGGTTCCACAGCGTGGTGAGCACTTCGCCGCGCAGCCCGAGCCGGCGACGCAGTTCGAGTGCCACGTCCATCGCTCTGATCGCCTCGGGGAAGCGGGCAAGCCGGAAGTACGCCGACGCAAGGTAGTTCAACATCGTGGCCACCGCCGCCTCGTCGCCCAGTTCCTCGGCGGCTCGTAGGCCAGTCGTGTGGGTCTCGATCAGCTCGTCGAGGTGCCCGCCGTCGAAGTTGAGTCGCCAACAGGCTCGGGCCAGCTGCCAGCACCGAACTCCGAAGCCCTCCTCGGCAGCCAGGCGTACCAGCGCGGTGAGCGCGGCGTGGTTCTCCTCGAACCACGCCGGCCCCTGCGCCACCGGGGCGTCGATCAGATCGGGTCGACCGGGCGTGTGCGCGGGGATGGTGCGGCGGCTGCCCGCCGCCTCGATGGTCCGGGCGATCGCCAGGGTGACAGCCAGGTGGTGGTCGAGCAGCCGCGCCAGGGCGGCCCGACGCTCGGCCTGCCACTCCGGCTCGCCGAGCAGCAGGCGGGCGTACTCGCGGAGCAGGTCGTGCAGGCGGTAGCGGTCCGGCTGCACCTCCTCGACCAGATGGGCGTCGACCAGCTCGTCCAGCAGGTCTTGCGCGTCCGTCAGGGGCAGCTCGGCGAGGGCTGCGGCCACCCGACCGTCCAGCCACCCGCCGGGGTGGAGACCGAGCAGCGGGAACAGCCGCTGCGCCGCGGGAGTGATCTGCTCGTACGACAACGCGAACGCCCGCCCCACCGACCGCTGCCCCGCGGTCAGTTCGGGCAGCGCTCCCGCTCCGGCGAGCATCCGTTCGGCAAGGTCGGCGACGCGCCAGCGGGGCCGGTGCGCCAGGCGGGCGCCGGCCAGCCGGATCGCGAGCGGCAGGTGGCCGCAGCGCCGCACCACCTCGGCTGCCGCCTCCGGTTCGGCGGCGACCCGCTCCGCGCCGACCACCCGCCCGAGCAGTTCCACGGCCTCGTCGGCGTCGAGCACCGCCAGCGACGACGGGCGACCCTCGTCGAGCCCGACCAGTCGACGACGGCTGGTGATCAGCACCTGGCAGTGCGGACCGTTGGGTAGCAACGGCGCGACCTGGTCGGCGGCGAACGCGTTGTCCAGCACCACCAGGGCACGCAGGCCGGCCAGCTCCGTACGCCACAGCGCCAGTCGGTCGTCGGTGTCCTCCGGTATCCACCTGGTCGGCACGCCGAGCTGACGCAGCAGGGCGGCTGCGGCCGTCGCCGGTGTCAACGGGTCACGCTCACTGTGCCCGTGCAGGTCGATGAAGAGCTGAGCGTCCGGGTACCGCTCGGCCAGGGCGCTGGCGACGTGCACGGCGAGCGTCGTCTTGCCGCTGCCGGCCATGCCGTCGATCACCTGGATCCGGGTACCGTCCTCCTCGATCTCCTTGACCAGGCGGGCCACCGTCTCCCGCCGGCCGATGAAGTCGCCGATCGCCCGGGGCAGCGACCGTACCGGCCCCGTCGACCGGCCGTCCCGACCGGCCAGAGCCAGATCACCGGCGAGTACGCGTTGGTGCAGCTCCTGCAGATCGGCGCCCGGTTCGAGGCCCAGCTCGTCGGCGTAGAACTGCCGGCCCTCCCGGTAGACCGCGAGCGCGTCGGCCTGCCGACCGACCGAGGAGAGCGCGAGCATCAACTGACCCCGCAGCCGGTCCCGCAGCGGATGTTGATCGACGCTCTCGGTCAACTCCTCGATCAACTCGGCGGCCCGCCCGAGGCGCAGCTCGACGTCGACGCACTCCTCCAGCACGGTGAGCCGCTGTTCGTCGAGCGCCTGCGCCCGGCGACGGACGCTGCGGCTGGTGATGCCGCTGCAGGCCGGCCCCCGCCACCGGGCCAGGGCGGCCCGGAAGTGCGTACGGGCTTCGACCAGACGACCGGCCGCGACGGCGGCACGGGCCGCCTCGACACCCCGGGTGAACAGGTGCGCGTCCAGGTCGGCGGGGTCGGTACGCACGCCGTACCCGGCCGGGTCGGTGACTATGGTTTCCGGGGCCAGCCCCAGCTCGCTGAACCGGCGACGCAACCGCGACACGCAGGTCTGCAACTGGGCACGGGCGGTGGCCGGAGGATGCTCCTCCCAGACCGCGTCGACCAGTTCCTCGACCGGCACGAGCCGACCGGCGCGGAGCAGCAGCATCGCGAGCACGACCCGGTCCCGGCCGGCGGTAACTGTGGACTCGCCACCGCCGACGCGCAGAGGCCCCAGGATCCCGAACCGCATCTGCTCCCCCGTGTCGACGACACACCAGCCAGCAGCGTAGTCCGGGGATCACAGCCCGACATCGCCCGGTGATAGTGATCTGAGAGCGAATCGAGCGTGGCGCATCGCAGACTTGTCCAGGTTGCCGGTGACGACATCCGACGGGGGCGGTGCGCCCCTCCCACCCCCCAGCGGGCGGGCGTACCGATGTCGGTGGAGGTGCTACCGACGCAAGAGGCGCCAGGTGCGAGCCTGGCGCCTCTTCGCGTGACGGAACGGTCAGCGGCGGCCGACGGTGAGCACCGGCTTGGTGACCTCGGCGAAGAAGTCGTTGCCCTTGTCGTCGACCACGATGAAGGCGGGGAAGTCCTCGACCTCGATCTTCCAGACCGCCTCCATGCCCAGCTCCGGGTATTCGAGGACCTCGACGTGCTTGATGCAGTCCTGGGCGAGGCGGGCGGCGGGGCCGCCGATGGAGCCGAGGTAGAACCCGCCGTGCTGCTGGCAGGAGCGGGTCACCTGACCGGACCGGTTGCCCTTGGCCAGCATCACCTGCGAACCACCGGCGGCCTGGAACTTCTCCACGTACGCGTCCATCCGCCCGGCAGTGGTCGGGCCGAACGAGCCGGACGCGTACCCCTCGGGGGTCTTCGCCGGGCCGGCGTAGTAGACCGCGTGGTCGCGCAGGTACTGCGGCATCGGCTCGCCGGCGTCCAGCCGCTCGGCGATCTTGGCGTGGGCGATGTCGCGGGCCACCACCAGCGGGCCGGACAGCGACAGTCGGGTCTTCACCGGGTACTTGGACAGCTCGGCGCGGATCTCGTCCATCGGCCGGTTCAGGTCCACCCGGACGACCATCTCGGAGTCGAGGGTGTCGTCGGTGACGTCGGGCAGGAACCGGGCCGGGTCGGTCTCCAGTCGCTCCAGCCAGACGCCCGACGGGGTGATCTTGGCGACGGCCTGCCGGTCGGCCGAGCAGGAGACGGCGATCGCCACCGGGCACGAGGCGCCGTGCCGGGGCAGCCGGACCACCCGCACGTCGTGGCAGAAGTACCGGCCGCCGAACTGCGCGCCGATGCCGAAGTTGCGGGTCAGCTCCAGCACCTCCGCCTCCAGCTCCAGGTCCCGGAAGCCGTGGGCGCTCATCGAACCCTGCGTCGGCAGCGCGTCCAGATACTTGGCGGAGGCGTACTTCGCGGTCTTCAGCGCGTATTCGGCGGAGGTGCCGCCGATGACGATGGCCAGGTGGTACGGCGGGCAGGCGGCAGTGCCGATCAGCCGCAGCTTCTCCTCCAGGAACTGCATCATCCGCGTCGGGTTGAGCAGCGCCTTGGTCTCCTGGTACAGGTACGACTTGTTGGCCGAGCCGCCGCCCTTGGCCATGAACAGGAACTTGTACGCGTCGGGGTGCCCGTCCGGGTCCTCGGCGTACAACTCCACCTGGGCCGGCAGGTTGCTGCCGGTGTTCCGCTCGTCCCACATGGTCAGCGGGGCGAGCTGGGAGTAGCGCAGGTTGAGCTTCGTGTACGCCTGGTAGACGCCGCGCGAGATGGCTTCGGCGTCGGCCCCGTCGGTCAGCACGTGCCGGCCACGCTTGCCCATCACGATCGCGGTGCCGGTGTCCTGGCACATCGGCAGCACCCCGCCGGCGGCGATGTTGGCGTTGCGCAGCAGGTCCAACGCGACGAACCGGTCGTTCGGCGACGCGGCCGGGTCGTCGATGATCGCCCGGAGCTGGGCCAGGTGCGCCGGGCGCAGGAAGTGCGCGATGTCGTGCATCGCCTCGGCGGTCAGCGCGGTGAGCGCGGCCGGCTCCACGGTGAGGAAACGACGGCCCCCCGGGCCGTGTACGACGTCCACGCCCTCGTCGGTGACCAGGCGATAGTCCGTCTGGTCGGGACCGGTCGGCAGCAGAGGGGCGTACGAGAATGCGGCGGCACTGCTCATGAGCGGCAAGCCTAGGGCAGACCGGTCGATCATTCCCACCCGCCGGGCTGGGTCTGGGACGCCGCTCTCATCCCCCGGGCCCCGGCGCACTGGGCGCACCGGTGTCGTGCCCGCTCAGCCGTCCTTGCCGCTGCCGGGATCGGGGCACAGTTCACGCTTGGGCCCGCAGTTGTCGTCGCCGTCGTTGCCGTCGTTGCCCCGGCCGGGGCCGGTGCCGCCGGGGCCGGGGTTGCCACCGTCGCCGGGAGGCGGGACGGGGGCGCTTCCAGTGGCGCCGAAGCGGACGTACCCGATCTCCCGCCCCTCACCGATGATCATTCCCTGCGATCCGACGGCGAGAGCGTTCGCGGAGGTCCGCAGGACCGCCAGTTCCCGGCCGCTGCGCGGGTCGAGGGCGACCAACCTCGACGGCTTCTCGTCGGCGAGCACCGCCGCGTACGGGGTGAGTGCCGCGCCGGACTTGGCACCTGCCGGACGGGTCCACCGCACCCGGTCGGCGCCGAGGTCACGCGACACCACCGAGCGCTTGTCCGCGGAGCGGAACACCGCGTAGCGGTCGTCGACCGCGACGAGCTTGGTGCTCGCCTCACCGACCCAGAGAAGCCGCCCGTCGTACCCGTCGATGACCGCCTCGCGGCCGTCCGGGCCCACGCCGATCAGCACGTTGCGCGCCCCCTGCGGGTCCTCGCGCTGGACGCAGCCGGCGGTGTCGGCGGTGCGCAGGTTGACCCCGGCCCGCTGCCACGCCTCCTGCCCTGTCGCCGGGTCCCGCGCCGAGATGGTGAAGTAGCAGGTGCCGTCCTGGGAGCGGGCGGCGATCCGCAACATCCGGCCGCCCACCACGGAGAGCCGCTCGTCCCGGCCCGGCTCGACGTTCTGCAGCACCCGGCCGGTGGCGGTGTCCACGACGTGCACCCGACCGTCGACCGGGAAGCCGAGCAGCGGAGGCACCGGCTCCGGCCCGGCCACCCCGTCGTCGATGCGGGTGGCGCCGAGCCGGCGGGTGCCGCGCAGGCCCGGGTTGTCGGCGAGCAGCCCGCTGTGCACGCCGGGCAGGAAGGCAGTCCACAGTGGGGCGGTGCCCCGCGGGTCCCACGCGCTCAGGGTGCAGTCGGTGGCGTCCGTGCAGCGGGCGTCCAGCAGCAGGTTGCGGTACGTCCACACGGCCACCGCGTCGTCGTCGCGTCGCCGGGTCGCCCCGGTGGTCGGGTCGAGCAGCTCGTACCCCTTGACCAGGAGCTTGCCCACGGCGACGACCGGGTCGGAGTCGCCGCCCGCGACCGCCGACCAGTCCGCCTTGCGTTCCCAGAGCTGGGCGCCGGTGGCCAGGCTGCGGGCCTCCACCCGGGTGCGCTGCTCGACCACGACGGCGTCCCCGGCGATGGTCACGCTGCGCGGGGTGCCGCCGACCCGCTGCTGCCAGACCACGTCCGGCTCGGAGATGGGTTCGCTGCGGTCCACCCACTCCCACAGGCCGGGGAACGGGTTCCACACGCCGGTGGCGGCGAGCGCGACGACCACGGCGAGGCCGACCAGCAGCCCGCCGCGCACGCTCCCCTTCGCCACCCGCACACCGTAGCCACGATCACGGATCTTCCGTACGCCCGCGCCGCCGTGTCGCCGCGCTTTCTGGGGCCGAAGGTGTTACGGGGGTGTTCGTCCCTCGGCCCGGACAGCGCTGCGCACCAGCGGCAGCGTGCGGTACGGGATCTGCTCGGCCAGCGCGATGATCGTCGACGCGCGGGTGATGCCGGCCGACGAGACGATCTGGTCGATGACCCGTTGCAGGTCGGTGTTGGAGCGGGCCACGATCCGGCAGAGCAGGTCGCTGGAGCCGGTGATGGTGTGCGCCTCCAGCACCTCGGGGATCGCCGCGAGGTGGGCGGTGACCGGGTCGTGCCCCTGCCGTTGACTGATCTCCAGCGTGACGAAGCTGGTCACCCCGAATCCGATCGCGGCAGGCGAGATCTCCGGGCCGAAGCCACCGATGACACCCCTGTCGACAAGCTTGTCCAGCCGGGCCTGCACGGTGCCCCGGGCCACGCCGAGCCGCCGGGAGCACTCCAGGACCCCGATCCGCGGCTCCTCGGCGAGCAGTTCGACCAATCGCACGTCGAGGACGTCGAGCTGCACAGCTTGCTCACCCTTCACGGGTTCAGACCATACCGAATGCACAACCTGACCAGCATTTACACCGACAGTTGCCCACTCGATGCCCGCACCGCGATCCTTCGGTCAAGAACCGGCCCACGAGGCCGGCCGGTACGCGAGGGAGGCCACCATGACCCAGGCGATCGACCGACCCCAGTCGACCGAGGACGTCGACGTCGACCGGCTCGTCGGCGCTGTCGACCACGACATCAGCCACGACCCGTTCCCCGTCCGTGGGCTCGACCACGTGCACTTCCTGGTCGGCAACGCCAAGCAGGCCGCGCACTACTACTCCACCGCCTTCGGCATGACCTGCATGGCGTACCGGGGCCCGGAGCAGGGCTACCGCGACCACGCCCAGTACGTGCTGACCAGCGGCTCGGCCCGGTTCGTGCTGACCGGCGCGGTGCGCCCGGACGCCGACGGCGCCGAGCACGTGGCGAAGCACAGCGACGGGATCAGCGACATCGCGCTGGAGGTGCCGGACGTCGACGCCGCGTACGCGCACGCCGTCGCCCAGGGCGCCACCGGCGTCGTCGAGCCCCATGAGGTGAGCGACGAGAACGGCACCGTCCGGATGGCCGCCATCGCCGCGTACGGCGACACCCGGCACACCCTTGTCGACCGGTCCCGCTACCGCGGCCCGTTCCTGCCCGGCTTCGTGGCCCGCGGCCCGATCGTCGACCGGCAGCCGATGATCGACGCCGGCATTCAGCCGAAGCGGTTCTTCCAGGCCGTCGACCACGTGGTCGGCAACGTGGAGCTGGGCCGGATGGACGAGTGGGTCGAGTTCTACAAGCGGGTCATGGGCTTCTCCAACATGGCGGAGTTCATCGGCGACGACATCGCCACCGACTACTCGGCGCTGATGAGCAAGGTCGTCGCGAACGGCACCCGCAAGGTAAAGTTCCCGCTCAACGAGCCGGCCATCGCCCGCAAGAAGTCGCAGATCGACGAGTACCTGGAGTTCTACCAGGGCCCCGGCGCCCAGCACATCGCCGTCGCCACCAACGACATCGTGGCCAGCGTCGACGCGATGCGCGCCGCCGGCGTTGAGTTCCTGGACACCCCGGACTCGTATTACGAGGACCCGGAGCTGCGGGCCCGCATCGGCAACGTGCGGGTGCCGATCGAGGAGCTGAAGGCCCGCAAGATCCTGGTCGACCGGGACGAGGACGGCTACCTGCTGCAGATCTTCACCAAGCCGGTGCAGGACCGCCCGACCGTCTTCTTCGAGCTGATCGAGCGGCACGGCTCGCTGGGCTTCGGCAAGGGCAACTTCAAGGCCCTCTTCCAGGCCATCGAGCGGGAGCAGGAAGCCCGCGGCAACCTGTAACACTGTCGAGCGTGACGCAGCCTCCGCCGTACCCGACGCCGCCGGTCGGTGGGCCCCCGCCCGCCGCCGGCGGCGTCGCGCCGCCGCCCGGACAGATCCCCCAGGGGTACGCCGTGCCGCCGCACCACGCCCCACCCGGGTACGCGATCCCACCGCAGTACGCGCCGCCCGGCTACGGCCCACCGCCGTGGTATCCCGGCCCACCCCGGCCGGTGGCCCCGCCGCCGACGCTGAGCCCCGGTGGGCAGCCGCTCGCCAGCTTCACCGACCGGCTGCTGGCCACCCTGATCGACTACGCGGTCTTCATGGTGATCGGCATGGTGTTCACCGTGCCCGCGATGATCTACTTCTTCGTCGTCATCGCGCCGGACCTGTTCCAGGTCGCGGCGGACGGCACCGTGGCCGAGCCGGACTTCTACCGCGACCTCGTGCTGCCCCTGCTGTGGCTGGAACTCGCGATCTTCGCGGCTTCGCTCGTGCTCTCGTACGTGTACTACGTCGAGATGATGTTCCGGACCGGCCAGACCCTCGGCAAGAAGACCATGAAGTTGCGGGTCGTGCCGCTCGATCCGACCCGCACCCTCGACCGCTGGACCGCCGCCAAGCGGTTCCTGGTGCAGCAACTCGCCGGCCTGGTGCCCGGGGGCAGCTACCTCGACGGGTTCTGGCAGCTCTGGAACAAGCCCTGGCAGCAGTGCCTCCACGACAAGGCCGCCGAAACGATCGTCGTTAAGGTTGCCTCGTGAGCGAGCGAACCAGCAGGTACAGCAGCGGAGCGTCGGCGTGAGCGTGCAACCCGGCTGGTATGTCGACCCCGCCGACACCGAGACCCGGCGGTACTGGGACGGCGAGGGCTGGCTCGGCGCACCCATTCCCGTCGACGCCACCCCGCCGGACGGACCGCCGCCGGCCGAGCCGCCGCCCGCACCGGTCACCCCTGCCGCTCCGGCCACCGACCAACCGGTGAGCACCGCGCCGGGCTGGCCTCCGCACTCCGGGCCGGCCTCGCAACCGGGGCACGGTCCGGTCGGCGCGGGTGGGGGCCCGCAGGCCGGCCCACCCGGCTGGACGCCGCAGGGCGTGCCGCCCGGCTGGGCGCCGCAGGCCGGTCCTCCCGGCTGGACGCCGCAGGGCGTGCCGCCGGGCTGGGCGCCGCAGGGCGGTCCCCCGGGCTGGCTCGGCCGACCGCCCGAGCCCCGGCCGCACGGGCTCAGGTTGGCCGGTTACGGCCGCCGGCTCGTCGCCCGGCTGATCGACTTCGGTCTCGTGTTCGCGCTGAACGTGCTGGTCAACGGCTGGTTCGTCTGGCGGTGGCTGGACGAGCTGATGCCGTACTGGCGGGAGGCGTTCCGGCGCGGCCTGGAGGGCAACACCTCCACCGAGGGGATGCCACCGATCAGCGAGCAGACCGGGCTCCTCCAGGTGGTGATCGTGGTGATCGCCACCGCGCTGTGGCTGGCGTACGAGGTGCCCGCCATGGCGGCCAACGGGCAGACCATCGGCAAGCGGCTGATGCGGATCAAGGCGGTCCCGATCGCCGCCGACCAGCCGTTGGGCTTCGGTCGGGCGCTGACCCGCTGGACGACACTGGGCCTGCCCACCCTGCTCTGGTACTGCGCCGGGCTCGGCCTGCTGCTGCAACTTGTCGACTCCCTGTCCCCGCTCTTCGACCACCCGCTGCGCCGGGCGCTGCACGACAAGCGCGCGCAGACGGTGGTCGTCGAGGTCCCCGACACCGCCGCTTCCCCCGCCCCAGACGACCACCCCCAGCCCTCGGGAGACACGCCATGACCGACTCCGGACGTCACGAGCCCGCGCTGCGACTGACCCGCGCCGACCTGGACGCGCTGCCCAACTACGTGCCGGGGCGCAGCCCTGCCGACCTCGCGCGCGAACTGGGTCTGCCGGAGGCCATCAAGCTGGCCAGCAACGAGGTGCCGTACGGGCCGCTGCCCGGTGTGGTCGAGGCGGTCACCGAGGCGGTCATGGCCTCGCACCGTTACCCGGACATGGGCGTTGTCGCGCTGCGCGACGCGTTGGCGCAGCGCTACGGCGTGGACGCGGACCGGATCGCCACCGGCTGCGGGTCGGTGGCACTCGCCGAGCACCTCGTCCGGGCCACCTGCCTGCCCGGCGACGAGGTCCTCTACTCGTGGCGGTCGTTCGAGGCGTACCCGATCATCGCGGCGACCAGCGGCGCGACGAGCGTGCGGGTGTCCAACGACGCCGGGCACGGGCACGACCTGGCGGCCATGGCGGCGGCGGTGACCGACCGGACCCGGATGATCCTGGTCTGCAACCCGAACAACCCCACCGGCACTGCCGTACGCCGGGACGAGCTGGACCGGTTCCTCGACGCGGTGCCGGACGACGTGCTGGTGGTCATCGACGAGGCGTACCGGGAGTTCGTCACCGACGCCGAGGTGCCGGACGGTCTCGACTACCTCGACCGGCCGAACGTGGCGGTGCTGCGCACCCTGTCCAAGGCGTGGGGCCTGGCCGGGCTCCGGATCGGCTGGCTGGTCGCCCAGCCGGCGGTGGCGGCGGCCATCCGCAAGGTGGTCACGCCGTTCTCGACGAGCACGGCCGCCCAGGCGGGCGCGCTCGCGGCGCTGACCCAGGCCGGCGAGATGGAGCGCCGCTGCGCGCTTGTCGTCGCCGAGCGGGACCGGGTCACCGAGGCGCTGCGCAAGTTCGTGCCGGACGTGCCGACCAGCCAGGCCAACTTCGTCTGGCTGCCGCTGGGCGAGAAGGCCGTGGCGTTCGGCAAGGCGTGCGAGGCGCGCGGGGTGATCGTCCGGCCGTTCGCCGGGGACGGCGTGCGGGTCACCATCGGCACTCCGGCCGAGAACGACGCGTTCCTGGCCGCCGCGGAGGCGGCGCTCACCTGAGCGGACGCGGTGTGACCAACCGATGACATAAGACTGTTTTGTCCAGTTTTGCGTGTTATTTGCCCTATCTTCCGAAGTAGCCGGCGCGGCGCGGACCCGCGCCGGCTCACTTCGAGAAAACGGGGTAACGAACAGTGCGTACTGCCAAGATCTGTCTCGCCGGAGCGGCCGCCGCCGCGATGGTCGGCTTCCTCGCCGCACCCGCCGTCGCGGCGCCCACCGACACCACGACGGTCACCTTCGAGGTCCTCGTCGGCACCCTCGACATCGACGCGCCGGCCACCGCCGACCTGGGCACCGGCGCACCCGGCGGCACCATCACCGGCCCGCTCGGCACGGTGACCGTTACCGATTCCCGAGGCGCCGCCGACGCGTCCTGGGTCGCCTCGGTGACGGCGACTGTCTTCCAGACCGGCGGTGGTTCTCCTCCCGAGACGGTCCTGCCGTCCGAGATCGACTACTGGTCCGGCCCGGCGACCGCCACCACTGGTGACGGCACCTTCACGCCCGGACAGGCCACCGCCGGCGACGCGGCGCCGCTGGACAGCGTCACTCCGCTCACCGCGTTCACCCACTCCGGCGGCACGGGCGGCAACACCGCCTCCTGGAACCCCACCCTGGTGGTCAACGTCCCGCTGGACAGCATCGCGGGCGTCTACACCGGCACGGTGACACATTCGGTGGCGTGACCGCCGGGGGCGGTCGACCATCGCGGTCGCGCTCGCCCTGTTCTGCCTCGCCGGTCCGGGTCTATCGACCCGGGCCGGTGCGGCCGAGCCGGCTGCGGGATCGGACGAGGGCAGCATCGGGATCCGGTTGCTGGAGGCCCCGACCGACCGCCGCGACGACCCGCGGGCGCTGCGCTACATCGTCGACCACCTACCGCCGGGCACCACGATCAAGCGGCAACTGCTGATCGTCAACCGGACCGGCGAGCCGCGCCACGTCGACGTGTACCCGGCAGCGGCGACCCTGGAGGGTTCGGCGTTCACCTTCGGTGAGGGCCGCGCGGCAAACGAGCTGACGTCCTGGACCACCATCGACCGCAGCGCCGTGGAGCTGGAACCGTGGGGCGAGGCCCGGGTGCGGGCCACCATCACCGTGCCACCGCCCGCCTCCCGGGGCGAGCGGTACGGGGTGCTCTGGGCGTCCACCACCTCGACACCCCGGGCGAGCGGCGAGGTCAAGCAGATCCACCGGGTCGGCGTCCGGATGTATCTCGACGTCGGTCCCGGTGGCGAACCGGCCTCCGACTTCGCGATCGGCGACCTGCGGCCGGCCCGTGGCCCCGAGGGCGTGCCGTCGCTGACCGTCCAGGTCACCAACACCGGCGGCCGTGCCGTCGACCTGACCGGCGCGATAACCCTGAGCGACGGACCGGCCGGCAGCCGGGCCGGCCCGTTCCCGGTCGGGGAGGGCGTCACCCTGCCCCCGGGTGGCACCGGACAGGTCGTCGCCCGGTTTCCCGCCGAGTTGCCGAACGGCCCCTGGAAAGCCGAGGTGCACCTGGAGAGCGGTCTGGTGAAGCGGAATCTGACCGCACAGATCCGGTTCCCCGACCCGGGTCAGGTTGGCCGCAAGGGCAGCGTCGTCTCCCGCATGCTGTCCCCCTGGACGCTGGGGGCGACAGTCGCGGCACTGCTGCTGGCCACCGGTCTCACGCTGCTCCTGCGTCGGTCCCGCCGGTCCCGTCGCTCCCCCGCCGCCGCGCCCCGCGAGCGGGTCCCGGCGGGACGCTGACATCCGCCGGGATACGTCAGCTGGGTCGGCGGCGGCGTGCGGCAAGCCAACCGACGGCCAGCAGGGTCAGGCCCAGCGCGGCGAGGAGCAGGACCGACCCACCCGAGCCGGTGACCGGCAACTCTCCACCGTGGCTGGGCGTCGGAGGGTGCGGGTGCCGGGTCGGAGTCGGCGTCGGCGTGGTCGGGGTGGCGGTCGGCGTGGCCGGCACCACCTCGAAGGTGACACCCGTGTCGTCCGACGGCGCGACCCGCACGGCGGCGAACGCGCTGGCCGACGTCCCATCCGACACGAGCGCCGGCGGCACCGTGATCACGAGGCCCGCGGTCGCGGCGAGCACGCCGCCGACCCACCATCTGGCTGCCCTGCTGGCCATGCGCCGACCCCTCTCACCGGAAACCTGAACCGTGAGAAAAGTACCTTTTCTGGTCAGAGTGGGTGAAAGTTTCATGACCCGGTGCCCCGATCAGGTGGCGGCCAGGATCACCGCCTCGGAGGTCAGGTAGTAGCGCTGGTCGTCGCCGTTCGGGTCGACCGGCTCACGCAGCCGTTCCACCGCGACGTAGCCGTCCTCGGCCCAGACCGCCCCGGGCGCCCAGCCCGTGCCGTCCGAGCCCACGTTGAGCGTGTAACGGGAGAGCAGCGCCCCGGTCACCGGGTCGAGTGTCACCAGCTCGTTGGCCTCGGTCAGCAGATGCGCCCGGCCGGGCTGCACCGCGAGCACCCGCGCCGGTCCCAGGCCGGCGAAACGCCACAGCTCGGCGCCCGTCCGCGCCGACCGCCCCACCGCCACCCCGTCGACGACGGCGATGGCCTGGTCACCGGCCAGCGTGGCCCCGGCCGGGTCCAGCGCGGGCGCGGCCAGCGGCCCGCCACCGCCCAGCAGCCAGCCCCGGCCACCGGCGTCCCCGGGGCCGGCGGTCCGCAGGCCCAGACAGCCCGACCGGCCGGTACGACAACCGAGTGAAGTGACCACCAGCCGATCCGGGCCGCCCGGCGGTCGCCAACGCTCGCCCACCACACCCGTCGCGGCATCCCGGAACTCGACAGTGGCCGGCCCGGCGCAGGCGTCCAGGCCGATCACCTGCCCGGTCGCCGTGGTGCCGAGGTCGCTGCGGCAGGCGCCGGGCAGATCGGCTCGCCACAGTTCCCGACCGCCGGCCACCTCCACCCCGCGGGCCTGCGTGTCACCGGTGACCGTCAGCACCGTCCGGCCGTCCGCCAGGTCGGTGACTAGGAGCCCGCGCGCGTCCCAGACCGTCGCGGCCCCGGTCCGCCGGATCACCTCCGGGTTCTCGGCGGGCACCGGACCGTCGGCCCGCCACCGCACCCGCCCGGTCGACGCGTCGAGCGCGACGAGCCGGCCGTCGGACCAGCGACTGATCACTGTGCTGCCGCTCGCCACCACCCCGGTCAGCTCCGCCGGCCAGCGCCGGTACGACCAGTACGGCGTTGTCCGGTGCCGGCCGTCGACCGGGCGGTCGGCGTAGACCTGGCGGTGTGCGGCGTACACCCGCAGCCTGCCGTCCACGATCAACGGGGCGACCGGCAGCCGACCGACCACACCTGCGGCCGGCCGGGGCGCGGCCGGATACGCGCCGTGCGCCGGCGTGCTCACCTCGGCCGGCGCGAGCACCCGGTGGACGATGACCGCGACGGCTGCCACGGCGAGCAGCACCACCGCCGCCAGCACGAGCCGTCGTCGGCCCCTCGGGAACCCCATGCCGCACCTCCGCCCGGCACCCTACCCAGCGCAACCGACCGGACCCCGGCCAGGTTGTCCGGGACGCGGTGCGCGGGCGAATGGGTCAGGCGGCCTCGACCGAGCCGAGAGTGCCGGCCGCGACGGCCAGGTCGGCGAGGTCGCGCCGGAGCGCCACCTCGACCGCCCGGGCGGCGAGGCCACCGAGCAGCAGCGCCACCACCCGGCCGTACGGATCGGTGGGCACGGCCTCCTGGGTGACGGTGACCGCCGTGCGGGCGCGGCGGCGACGTCGGACCGGCCGCAGGCTCCAGGTGATCCGGTAGTCCGCGCCGGCACCTGAGGAACAGAGCACCAGACGCTGCGGCGCGAGCGCCTCCACCACCAGAAACTCCTCGGTGAGGGTGCCGCCGCCCGGCTGGGCGCGCGCCTCGCGCCAGGCGGTGCCCGGTCCGAACGGGCCCGGGGTCAGCACCTCGACCGGGCCGGCCGCGCTGAGGCGGGTGGCCCGGCCGGGCAGGTCGGTCAGCAGCCGCCAGACATCGACAGCGTGCGCCTCGATGAACCCGGTAACCGCCACCGTCGACATGCTGCCCTCCCGTGTCGTCGACGGTACGCGCGGTGCGGGCCGGACGAGGCCCCCGGACGGAATTTTCACCGTCCGGAGGCCCCGTTGTCCGTTCCGGCTGTCGCCTGGCACCGATCGTGCACGAATGCCCGGCGTGCCGGTCAGCGGTCGAAGCGACCACCCCTGATCGCGCCGATGAACGCTGTCCACCCCGGCGGGCTGACGGCCAGCGTGGGGCCGGCCTGGTCCTTCGAGTCGCGCAGAGCGACCAGACCGAGGACGTCGACCAGGTTGTCCGCAACCTCCACGCAGAGCCCCTGGTCGTTGGAACGGCTGCTGGTGCGCCAGAGCGCTCCGGTGAGATCGTGCATCGTCGTTACCTCCGTGTGCGTCGGGATGCCCCACCACCCGCGGCCGGGCGTGCTCCGGCGGTACGGGTGGCAGGGCGACGTGGTCCGCGTGACCAACGGGGTAACCAGGCTTGGTGATCGCACAGACGGTGCGATCACGAGTCTCATCGATGGGACCAGCAGGCATTCCGGCGCGCAGGAGGTGTGCGCGCCCCCGCCGGGCCAGCCCAGCGGGCCCGGCGGACCGCCCGACTCAGCGGGCCGGGCGGACCGTTCCGGTGACCTCGCCGAGGGCGATGGTGGTGCCGTCCGGGCCGGGCGCGGTGGCGGTGATGGTGACCGTGTCGCCGTCGGCCAGGAAGGTACGGCTCTCGGTGCCGACCTTCGCGGGCTCGGCCCCGCCCCACGTCAGCTCCAGGAAGGAGCCGACCTGGGAACGGTCCGGGCCGGAGACGGTGCCCGAGGCGTACAGGTCGCCGGTTCGCAGGGACGCGCCGTTGACGGTGAGGTGCGCCAACTGTTGCGCCGGGGTCCAGTACATGGTGGCGAACGGCGGTTCGCTGACCTGTTCGCCGTTCCACTCGACCGCCAGGCGCAGGTCGAGCCCGAGGTGCGGCACGTCGCGCAGGTAGTCGACGACCGGTGGGTCCTGCTCCGGAGCCGGCACGAAGGCCTCGGCCAGCGCGTCCAACGGCGTCACCCAGGCCGAAACCGAGGTGGCGAAGGACTTGCCGAGGAACGGGCCGAGCGGCTGGTACTCCCAAGCCTGGATGTCGCGGGCCGACCAGTCGTTGACCAGCACCACTCCGAAGACGTGGTCGGCGAAGTCGTCGACGGACACCCGGGCCCCCAGCGGGCTGGGCACACCGACCACGAAACCGACCTCGGCCTCGATGTCGAGGCGTACCGACGGGCCGGTGACCGGACCCTCGGCGGACGCCCGCTGGCCGGTGGGCCGGACCACGGGCGTGCCGGAGACGACGACGGTGCCCGCGCGGCCGTGGTAGCCGATCGGCAGGTGCTTCCAGTTGGGCAGCAGCGGCGGCTGACCGGGGCGGAAGATCTGCCCGACGTTCGAGGCGTGGTGCTCGGAGGAGTAGAAGTCGACGTAGTCGGCCACCTCGAACGGAAGCAGCAGCTCCACGTCGGCCAGGGGCACCAGCAGCGGTTCCACAGCCGACCGGTGCGCCGGGTCGGTCAGCAGCTCGACGATCCGCTGACGCACCGCCGTCCACTGCGGACGCCCCAACGCCATGAAGTCGTTGAGGGTGGGCCGGCACAGCGCGCCAGCGGCCAGCACCAGCTCGGCGGTCTCGGCACCGGCCAGGTCGAACACCCACGACCCGATCCGTACGCCGATCCGCGGCTCGTCCCCGCCTGCGGAGAACACCCCGTACGGCAGGTTCGTCACCCCGTACGGCGAACCGTCAACGCCGGTCACCCAGGTCATGCGTCGTGCCCCCCGTTCACCAGCCCCAGCCGGATCAGATCGGTAAGTGGTTCCAGGATGCTGCACGAGCCGAAGCCGACCCAGAGTGGGCGCGGCGCGTCCAGCCGTTCGTTGGCGCGTTCGAGCAGCGGGCGCGGGTCGAGCGCGGTCAGCAGCTCGGCGACCACCCGCACGCCCGCCCCGTCGGCCGCGGCGAGCGTCGCGGCCAGCACGTTGGCGTACCCGTGGTGGGTGAACCCGGTCTCCGGGTCGAGGTGTCGCACGGCCTGGTGCAGCCCGGCGGTCAGCTTGAACGGCAGGTTCCGGTCCCGGCAGGCGCAGATCACGGCGGCCAGCTCGGCCGGCGTGGGGAACAGTTCGGCGGCCAGGCCGCCGGTGCGGAACTTGGCGGCGATCGGCACGCCGTCGGCGCGGGCGGCGGCGACCGCGTCGAGGGCGCCCATCAGCCCGAAGGTCAGCGGCAGCTCGGCGTAGACGGCGTCGACGTCCGGCAGTTCCTCGGTCAGCCGCAGCAGCTCGGCGATGCCGGGCAGCGGGTTCTCGCCCCGCTTGGCGACGGCCACCTCGACCTGGCGTGCGGTAACGCCGTCGGGTGCCAGGAACGAGAGCGCGAAGGGTAGACGACCGATACCGGTGTCACCGATCAGCCCGATCACCAGACCCTCGGCCGGGTCGACGAGACCGCTCAGCTCACCGGCCGCGACTGTCGAGGCGGGGATGAGCAGCGGGCCCACCAGGTCGGCGTACCAGGCGGCGCGGTGCCGGCGGTGGGCGGCCAGGGCGTCGGGCAGCGCGGCGCTGCCCGGAGGGAAGACGGCGGCGTCGTCCACCAGGCCGTGAAGGAGCGCGGGCACCTGCGTTGACACGGAACAAGAATGTACGGGACGCTACAAGGAACGGACAACAGCGTCCGATTATCGGACGCCTCTGGCCGGTGAACGGGATATATCGGGAGGCGAGATGCCGTACTACCGCAGCGTCGGCGAGGTGCCGCGCAAGCGCCACACCCAGTTCCGCCAGCCCGACGGCAGCCTCTACGCCGAGGAGCTGATGGGCCAGGAGGGCTTCTCCTCCGACTCGTCCCTGCTCTACCACCGGCACGCCCCCACGGCGATCCTGGCCGCCGACGAGTTCACCCCGCCGACGTTCACCCGTGCGCCGAACCTGCCGCTCAAGCCGCGCCACCTGCGCACCCACAAGCTCGACGCGGGCGGCGCCGACCCGATCCTCGGCCGGCAGTACCTGCTCGCCAACGACGACGTCCGCATCGGGTACGTCCTCGCCGACCGGCCCTCCCCGCTGTTTCGCGACGCCACCGGTGACCACTGCCTCTACGTCGAGGCGGGCACCCTGCGGGTCGAATCGCCGTTCGGCGCGCTGGACGCGGTCGCCGGCGACTACGTCGTCATCCCCACCTCGACCATCCACCGGCTGGTGCCCACCGGCGACCAGCCCGTCCGGCTGCTCACCGTCGAGGCGGCCGGGCACATCGGTCCACCCAAGCGCTACCTCTCCGTCCGCGGCCAGTTCCTGGAGCACTCGCCGTACTGCGAGCGCGACGTCCGCGGCCCGGACGCCCCGCTGCTCGTCGACGGCGAGGAGGCCGAGGTGCTGGTCCGCCACCGTCGTGGCTGGACCCGCTACGTGTACGCCAACCACCCGTTCGACGTGGTCGGCTGGGACGGGCACCTCTACCCGTGGGCGTTCTCCATCCACGACTTCGAGCCGATCACCGGCCGCATCCACCAGCCCCCGCCCGTGCACCAGACCTTCCAGGGCCCCAACTTCGTCATCTGCTCGTTCGTGCCCCGCAAGGTCGATTACCACCCGCAGTCGATCCCGGTGCCGTACAACCACCACAACGTCGACTCGGACGAGATGCTCTTCTACACCGGCGGGAACTACGAGGCCCGACGCGGCTCCGGCATCGAGCAGGGCTCCATCTCGCTGCACCCGTCCGGCTTCACCCACGGCCCTCAGCCGGGCGCCGCCGAACGCTCCATCGGCGCGGACTACTTCGACGAGTTGGCAGTCATGGTGGACACCTTCCGGCCCCTCGACCTGTGCGACGCGGCGCGCGCCTGCGAGGACGAGGGGTACGCCTGGACGTGGGCACGTTCTGTTTAGTCGCTCTTTGGGTTTTCGCCGGAGCCCGCCCGCTCTGGGCGGTCAGGCTTGATCCCGACGCGGGCGGGCTCCGGCGAAAACCCTGAGCTGGGCGAGCTGACAGACGCTGGTGATCTGTTGTGGTGTTGTGGTGTTGCCGAAGGTGGGTTGTCTGGTCAGCGGAAGGTTGTTCTGGTGAAGACGGCGAACTCGGCTATCGCGGTGGCGACGATCGCCAGCACCAGCGGCCACGGCGAGCCGACCACCGCGTACACGAGCAGCAGCACCGGCGCGGCGGCCACCGCGTAGATCGCCAGGGCCATCGTGCGGTCCGAGTGCAGCATGGCGGGCAGGACGGTCCGGGTGAGCCCCGGCAGCCGCGCCGCGAGCTGCCAGACCACGACGGCGCCGGTGAGGGCCGCGAGCACCGCCAGCACACGGGAGAACCCGTCGCTCGTCGAGGCCGCGAACGCCACCACCACCGCGGCGACCAGTGACCAGCCCGCACCGTAGAGCACCAGGCGGTGCAGGCCGTACGCGAGGGTCCGCGGGGAGTCGACCCGGCTCGGGCCCATCGTCACCGCTTCCGCCACGTGCGCCAACGCCTCGGACCAGCGACGCTGCTCCAGGTGCAGGACACCGACGCCGTGCTCGACCTCGCTGAGGCGCGGATCGAGCCGGAGCGCCTCCCGGTAGGCCCGCTCGGCCAGGTCGAACAGCTCCAGCCGGGCCGCGACCAGGCTGAGCACCAGGTGCGCCTGCGCCTCCTGCGGGGCCAGCTCAACCCCCCGCCAGGCCGCGTTCAGCGCCGGCTGCCCGTTGCGCGAGTCGGCCAGGATCGCCGCCGCGCTGCGCTGGGCGTACGCGTCGGTCGGCCCGAGCGCCAGCAGCCGGTCGGCGGTGGCCGCCGCGTCGGCGTAGCGCCCCAGGTCGACAAGCGCCATGGCCCGGACGACGAGCGCCGGCAGGGCCTGCGGTGCGGCGGCCACTGCCGCGTCGGCGGCGGCGAGCGCGTCGACCGGCCGGTCGGCGACGAGATGCACCCGGGCCAGCATGGTGAGGGCCTGCGAATCCGCGGGCTTCAGCGCGAGCCCTTCGGTCAGCTCGCCGGCCGCCTCGTCGTGGCGTCCCAGCTCGGCGAGGAGCTGGGCGCGTTCGAGATAGCCGTCGCCGGCGAACCGGTCGGGGGCGGGTTCGGTGGACATCGCGGCGAGCCTAGGCGGCCGGCGCGTCGTACACCAGGGCCACCGCGATGCCCGCCAGACCTTCCTCACGGCCGGCGAAACCAAGCCCGTCGGTGGTCGCGGCGGAGACGGTGACCGGGGCGCCGACAGCGTCGGAGAGCACCTGCTGGGCCTCGTCCCGACGGCGGCCGATCTTGGGACGGTTGCCGACGATCTGCACGGAGACGTTGCCGATCTCCAAGCCGGCGGCCCGCACCCGGCGGGCCGTCTCGGCCAGCAGCGCCACGCCGGACGCCCCGGCCCACTCCGGCTGGTCCACGCCGAAGGCGGCGCCGAGATCACCGAGGCCGGCGGCGGAGAGCAGCGCGTTGCAGGCGGCGTGGGCGGCGACGTCGGCGTCCGAGTGTCCGGCGAGACCGTCCTGGTCGGGCCAGAGCAGGCCGGCCACCCAGCAGGGCCGACCCGGCTCGAACGCGTGCACATCGGTGCCGATGGCCACCCGAGGAACGATCATGATCAGAGGTTACGCGTCAGCCGGCGGCGGCGAGCAGGTGCTCCGCCAACGCCAGGTCGAACGGACGGGTGATCTTCAGGGCGTACTCCGAGCCGGGCACGCAGCTCACGGCGATGCCCTGCTTCTCGACCAGGCCGGCGTCGTCGGTGAGCGGGTCGCCGGCCGCGGCGTGCGCGGCGGTCAGGACCGACCGGCGGAAGCCCTGCGGGGTCTGCACCGCCCGCAGGGCGGCCCGGTCGACGGTGCCCAGCACCACCTCGTCCGCGCCGACCTCCTTGATCGTGTCGACGACCGGCAGGACGGGAATCACCGCGGCCCGGCCACCCCGGACCGCGGCGGCGACCGATTCCACCAACTCGGGCGGGGTCAACGCTCGGGCGGCATCGTGCACCAGGATGATCGTCGGGCCGGCCGGCACCGCCGCCAGCGCGGCGGCGACCGAGGCCTGCCGCTCGGCGCCACCCGGCACCACGATCACCGGAGCCACCGGCGCCAGCAGTTCACGGACGCCCACCACCTCAGCGGCGGGCGCGGCCACCACTATCGTGTGCACCGACGCCGCGGCGGCGAGCCGGCGTACGGCGTGCACCAGCAACGGCTCGCCAGCGAGCAGGCGCAGCGCCTTGGGTCGGCCGGGACCGAGCCGTACGCCGGCACCCGCCGCAGGCACGAGGACCGCGACGTCACCGCGCGGATTGAGCTGCGCGGTCACGTCGCGGTCCTCGGTGGTTTCTTCGCTACGAAGTGGGTACGACGATGCTGTGCGGACTAGGCCTCGGTGAGGACCTTGTCGAGCAGCGTCTCCGCCTCGTCCTTGGTGCTCTTCTCAGCCAGCGCGACCTCGCCGACGAGAATGTCGCGGGCCTTGGCCAGCATCCGCTTCTCGCCTGCGGAGAGGCCCCGCTCCCGCTCCCGGCGCCACAGGTCACGCACGACCTCGGCGACCTTCAGCGGGTTGCCGGAGGCCAGCTTTTCCAGGTTGGCCTTGTAACGCCGCGACCAGTTGGTCGGCTCCTCGGTGTGCGGAGCCCGGAGAACGTCGAAGACCTTACCGAGGCCCTCTTCGCCGACCACCTCACGGACGCCCACGATCTCGGCGTTCTCGGCCGGCACCCGGACCGTCAGGTCACCCTGCGCGACCCTCAGGACGAGATACTGCTTGGGCTCGCCCTTGATGACCCGAGTCTCGATTGCCTCGATGAGTGCGGCCCCGTGGTGGGGGTAAACAACGGTCTCGCCGACACTGAAAACCATAGGTTCGAAACCCCTTTCGCTGTGTCTAGGGTAACACGCTCAGGCAACGATGTCTCACCGATGTCCTGACCGTTGGCGCAGCTCAGGGGCCCTGTGAGAGGTCTTTCTTCAGCTTGACAGGCAGTCAAACCGATGGTTCGAACACGCTCCGTAACGCACGGATGACTTCCCGGTACGGGTGAACAGAACGTCGAGATCAAGGGCAATGCGCTCCTCCCATGGTATCCCGCCCGGCGGAAACGCGCCCAGGTGTAGCGGGAGGTGCCCCCGGTGCGGGACGCTGGAGTCCGAGCCGCACTCCGCTCTCGAGACGCTTCGGAGGGGGTCCGATGGGCAAGCCGGACGCAGAGGGCCACGGGCCTCCCGACGGCCTGCCCGACCTGCCACCCGAGTGGGGCCGCGTCGTCGTCCCCGACGACGCCTCCGAGCTGGCGAGCGAGGCGGCCGCGGTGCGCCGCGAGCTGCGCCGCGCGGCCGGCCGCCACACCGGGCACCGCGCCCTCACCCTGCCGCTGCTGGTCCTGCTGGTGGCGATGCTCACCACCCTGGCCGGCCTGGTCGCCGTGACCTGGCCCCGCGTCGGCCGGGGCACCGACCGACCCACCCCGACGCCCGCGACGCCCCCCGTGGCGCTCACCGGCCAGCCGCTGCCCGCGCTGGACCTGGTCGACGCCGGGCAGGCGCCGGTGCCGCTGCGTGGCCTGCTGCCCGCCATGATCATCCTCGTGGACGACTGCGGCTGCCCGGACGTCGTCACCGAGGCCGTGGCGGCGGCGCCCGCCGGTGTCACAGTCGTCACCGTTACCGAAGGACGGGCTGTCGCGACCGCACCGCCGGCCAGGGGCGTCCGGGCGCTGGCCGACCCCGCTGGTGGGCTGCGCTCGTTCCTCGGGCCCGGCGCCGCGAACGCGCTGCTGGTCGACCGCACCGGCGTGGTGACCCGGGTGCTGCCGGACCCGGGGTCGGTCGACGCGTACCAGGACGACCTCATCGCCCTGACCCGCTGAGCGGTCGTCCTACGCGGGGGGCAGCGCGACGAGCTGCGCCTGGACGTCGATGGGCTCGTCACCGGCGGCCGACAGGGTCACCCCGAACGGCCCCCCGCCGGGCAGCACCTCAGCGGAGGCCAGCGTGCCGTCGCAGTCGATGCGCGGCGGGCCGGCGATCCCGGCCCCCGTGCTCGTCACCGCCAGCGTGCCCGGTCGGGTGCACCGGTACTGCAGCAGATAGCGCGAGCCGTCGTCCGCCGACTGACGCGTCACCTCCTGGCCGGGGGTGAGCTCCCGCTGCTCCCGCCAGACCATCATTCGGAACGAGGGCAGGTCACTCCCGGGAGAGAGCACGCCCTGATCGTCGCCGAGATCGACGACAGCGCCCGTCGCCGGGTCGACCAGCGAGGACCCGCGCTCCACCCGGACGGCCTCGCCGGTTTCGGGATCCACCCGCACCGTCACCCGTCCCTCGGGCACACCACGGGCCAGGACACGCTCCAACTCGGTGCTGACGCTCGGCTCGGCGCTCGGTTCGCCCACCGGCCCGGCCATCGGCGTGGGCGCGGCGGCACGCCACCACCAGCCGCCAACCGCCAGCGCGGCCAGGGTCACCCCGGCCAGCACCGCCGACCGCAGCCGGTCCTCCGCCGCATCCATGTGGTGAGCGTACCGGTCGGGTCGCCGGCGCTCAGTCCTGTCGATCGAGCAGGGCGGCGTACAGGGTGAGGCCCGGACCGAACGCCAGCAGGAGGACCCGCCGGGGCGCCGGAGTCGAACGGCCCAGCCGGTCCAGGATCAGCAGGACTGTCGGCGACGAGCAGTTGCCGTGCTCGTCGAGCGTCGCCCGGGACGCGGCCAACGCCTCCGGCGGCAGGGCCAGTTCCCGCTCCACCACGTTGAGGATGCGGGGCCCACCCGGATGCACCGCCCAGCCGTCCACGTCGGAACTGACGCCGCCGTGCCGGGCCAACAGGTCATCCACCAGCCCCCGGACGTGCCGGGAGAGGACCTGGGGCACCTTCGGCGACAGCCCCATCCGGAACCCCGCGTCGGTGACGTCCCAGGTCATGTGGTCGGCGGTCGAGGTGTCGGTGACCGACGTGACCTCGCGCAACGCGTACCCCCGACCGCCGGGCACCAGCACGGCGGCGACCGCCGCGTCCGAGAAGAGCGCGTGCGACACGATCTGCTGGGTGTCCACCCGGGCGGTGGACGGCTGGATGTGCAGGCTGGTCAGCTCCGCGCAGAGCAGCAGCGCCGGCCGGCCCCGGGCGGTCACGAAGTCACTCGCCGCGCCCAACCCCGGAAGCGCCGCGTAGCAGCCCATGTGGCCGACGAACATCCGCTGCGTGTCCGCTGCCATGCCCAGGTCGCGGGCGAGCAGGATGTCCAGCCCCGGGGTGGCGTACCCGGTGCAGGAGCAGACGATGAACAGCCCGATGTCGCTGGCGTCCAGACCGGCGGCCGTCAGCGCACGCCCCACCGCCTCCTTGCCGAGCGGCAGCGCCTCCACCTGGTACCGACGCATCCGGCGCTCGGTCGGCCAGTCCGAGACGTCCTCGAGCAGCGGGTTGACCGCGGCCTGCCGTCGGGTCACCCCCGAGTTCGCGAAGATCCGCTGGGCCAACGACCGGGTGGTGCCGGTGAAGTGCCGGGAGAAGAAGCCCTCCCACAACTCGTCCTGCGAAGCGGACGGCGGCTGTGCTGTCCCGAGCCCCGCGATCACTGGTACGGACACGATCCCCACCTCTCGTCAGACGCTGTCCTCCCCCTGGCCGTCCCACCGGCCACCTCGGCCGGCCCCTCCCCCGTACGTGTAACGCCGCGCGGGCTCACCAACGCGGTACCGATGCGTCGCGATCCGGGTCCCCGCCCAGAGCGGCGATGCCCAGCCAGTCGGCGCAGACGTCCGAGGTGGCCGGGTGCAGCGAGCCGCAGCGGGCGTCCCGGTAGAGCCGCTCCAACGGGTGACCACGCCGGGTCGCCGACGTCCCCGCCGCCTCCAGCATCGACGCCGCCACCTCGGCGGCAGTGGTGCCGGCCAGCAGCTTCGCCCGCCACACCCAGCGGTTGGTCTCCGCGTCTCCCGGGGCGTCGTCCACCCGGCGGGCCGCCTCGGCCACCACCAGTTGGGCCGCCGCGGTCGCCGCGTCCGCCCGGCCCAGCCGCGCCCGCACCGCCGGCAGGCCGGCCAGGTTGCGGGCGTTGAGATGCTCGGCCGCCGCGTCGATCGCCGCCCGGGCCACCCCCACGTAGACGGCCGCGTAACTGGCCACCAGCCAGTGCGGCATCAGTTGGGCAACCACCAGCGCCAGCCCCTCCACCCCGCCGAGCAGCCGGTCGGCCGGCACGGTGACGTCCAGGTGCAGGTCGTGCGACGACGTGGCGCGCATGCCGAGGGCGTCCCAGGTCGGCTCGACGCTCAGACCGTCCCCGGCCGGCACCAAGAACTGCGACACCACCGACTGGTCGGCGGAGCTGCGCGCGGCCACCAGGTAACCGTCGGCGTGCCCGGCACCGGAGCAGAACGTCTTGCTGCCCTTGAGGTGCCACCCCTCGTCGGTCGCCTCGTAGACCGTGCTCAACGCCGAGAGTCGCGCACCGGCGCCGCGCTCGCTCATCGCCACGGCGTACCAGGAGCCCTCCGCGGCGGCGGTGAGCAGTCGGTCCCGGGCGGCAAGCGCCTCGTCCGGCACACCCAGGGCCTCGGCCAATTCCTCGGTGACCGCGCCCAGCGCGCCCGTCACCGAGGCGTGCATGTTGAACACCAGCGCGGTCGCGCCGTTGCCCCGGGCAAGTTCGGTGGCGACCGCGGCGTACTCGGCGAAGCTGGCGCCCAGGCCATTCAGCGCGCGGGGCACCATCAGCCCGAACAGGCCGGCGTCCCGCAGGTCGCGGAAGTCGTCGACCGGAAAGGAGCCGTCCCGGTCGTGCTCCGCCGCCCGCGCGGCGAACCGCGGCGCCAACCGGCGGGCCGCCTCAAGCGCGTGCACCGTCATATCGCTTCCTCCTCGGCGTCCCATACCCCGCCACGAAGCCGACTATCCTCTGCGGACCCCCTGGCCCTGGTACAGCACGGCGGTGGACCGCGTCGGCACGATGCGCGGGACCCGGCGCGTCGACGTCGCGCCCGGCGTCCGCGCCGCGCGCGCCCGGCGTACCAGCCAGCCGACCAGGCCGCCGACCTGCGGACGGATGCCGCGCAGACGCAGCTCGACACCGTGCCGGGCGCACTCGGCCACCAGCGCCCGAGCGTCCACGAACAACCGTGGATCGTGGATGCCGCGCGGCACCGTCGGCAGCCGCTCGGCGATCCGTACCGCGACCAGCCGGGCCAGCGCCGTGTCGTTGAGCGTGTCCAGCACCAGCAGGCCGCCCGGGCGCAGCAGCCGACACGCCTCCGCCACCGCGCGCGGCCAATCCGGAACATGTTCCAGCAGCTCACCGGCGGAGACCACGTCGGCGCACCCGTCGGGCAGCGGCACCGCTGTGACATCACCCTGGACCACGCGCACCCCGTGCCCGGCGGCCTGGAGCAGCGCCGAGCGGGTCAGGTCGACACCGACGTGCCGGTATCCCTTGGCGGCGAGGTGCGGCGCGAGCAGCCCGGCGCCGCAACCCAGATCGACAAGGACCGCGTCCGGGTGGGTCGCCGGCGGCACGAGCGCCGCGCGGGCCTCGGCCAGCCAGTGCAGCATCGCGAACGCGCCATCGGGCCGCCACCACTCGCCGGCCAGGTCGTCGTACTGGCGCGGGTCGTTGCGCGGCAGCACCCGGGGACCGGTGGACGCCGCGGCCGCAGCCACGTCTCGCATGGCTCCGAG
This sequence comes from Micromonospora sp. DT63, assembly GCF_049841615.1. Classification (NCBI taxonomy): domain Bacteria; kingdom Bacillati; phylum Actinomycetota; class Actinomycetes; order Micromonosporales; family Micromonosporaceae; genus Micromonospora; species Micromonospora sp. DT63. The sequence goes on from NZ_JBNCKQ010000002.1 coordinate 982,789, forward strand.
CGTGGCACGACTGCTCGGTAACGACCAGACTTCCCTTATGTCGTCGAGGGTGTTAGGGCTGGTCAGAGCGAGCCATCCGGAACCGGCCGCCGCAGTGACCACGGTGTCCGGTCTGCTGGCCTGGGGAGTGGGGCACCGGCCGTCGGGAATCGTCTCAGTGGTGCTCGCCGTACTCGCCAGCCAGCTCGCCGTCGGCTGGACCAACGACGCGTTGGACGCCGAGCGGGACGCCACTGTGGGGCGTACCGACAAGCCGGTCGCCGCCGGCGCGGTGGGCCGGCGCGTCACGGCCTGGGCCGCGGCGGTGGCCGCGCTGGCGTGCCCGCTGCTGGCGCTCACCACGAACCCTCCGGCGGCGCTCTGGCTGACTGTCGCCCTCGTCTCCGCGCTGCTCTACGACTGGCCGCTCAAAGCCACAGTCTTCTCGGTGGTGCCGTACGCCGTGTCCTTCGGCGCGTTGCCCGGCTTCGTGGTGCTGGCGCTGCCCGGCGAGCCGACCCCGCCGGCCTGGCTGCTGGCGGCGGCGGCCTGCCTGGGGGCCGGCGCGCACTTCGCCAACGTGCTGCCCGACCTGGCCGACGACGCCCGGACGGGGGTACGCGGCCTGCCGCACCGCCTCGGCGCGGCGGGCAGCCGGGCGGCCGCCGCGGGCCTGCTCCTCGCCGCCACAGCCATCCTGGTCCTGGGGCCACCCGGGCCGCCGTCGGCCCTCGGGCTGGCGGCGGTCGGCACGGCCGCCGTCGTGCCGCCACTGAGCTGGTACGCCGGACGCTCGGCGGCCCGGGCGGGCCGGCGGCCGGTGTCCGCCTTCCGGGCGGTCATGCTGGTGGCCCTCATCGACGTCGTTCTGCTGGTGGCGAGCGGTCGGGTGGTGTGACGGGCACCCGGGGAGGTGGCATTGCCGGGTCCCCGTGCGGGCCTCGATCAGCTCCAACTACCCTGGAGCGCGGTCTGCGCGGGTATGGCCACCGTGCCCGGCGTACGGCCGGGTGGGGATCGCAACGAGGAGGACCGACGTGACGCGCTCGATCAGGGGACCCCGGCGGGCGGCCCTGCTGCTGTCCGGGATCGCGGCGGCTACCAGCCTGCTCGCGTCCGGATGCGGCGCCGGTCAGATCGCCGAGACGGCTTTGAAGGAGCCGTCCGTCCAGGGCGTCAGCCTCACGAGCCCCAACGGCTCCTACTCGGTGCGTGGCCTGCTGGTCACCTACCCGGGCACCGAGGGCTACCGCGCCGGCCAGGACGCCCCGCTCGAGGCCGTGATCTACAACGACTCGAAGAGCACCGTGACGGTCACCATCACCACCCAGAGCGCGCGCGAGGTGTTGATCTCGGGTGGCTCGGCGAGCCCGACCCCGTCGGCCTCCGAGTCGGCGTCCGCCACTCCGTCGACCTCCGCGTCCGGCTCGGCCACCCCGTCGGCGTCCGAGTCCCGCTCGGCCAGCCCGTCGGCGACCCCGTCCGAGACCGGTTCGTCGTCGGCGACGCCGTCCGCCCCGGAGTCGGCGCGGGCGTCGGGTTCGGCCAGCGCCGCCGCGCCGGGCCAGCCCGCCCGGATCGAACTGGCCCCGCTGAGCTACATCCAGCTCAACTCGCAGGCCACCACACAGCTGCGGCTGATCGGCCTGACCGAGGCGCTGCGCTCCGGCCAGAACGTCATCGTGACCTTCGACTTCGGCAACGGCAACACGGTCACCGGCCAGGCGCCGATCGCCGTCCCGCTCACCCCGGCCGCGCCCGCCTCGCCGATCATCGAGCGTGAGGGTGGCTACGAGGGCGACGAGGGCGGCACCACCCACGACTGACCCGACTCCGACATCGACGAACACCCCGGCGTGGGAACCACCACGCCGGGGTGTTTTCGTCGCACGAGAGGGCTAGCGTCCTGATGTGACCACCTCCCGAACGACCTCTGGCCGTGGCGGCACGGCCGGTGCCGCCCGCGGCCGGTCCGCCACCCGCGACCCGCGTCCGGCGTACGAGTGCGACGCCTGCGGGCACCAGCCGCCCAAGTGGGTGGGTCGCTGCCCGGAGTGCGGCGAGTGGGGCTCGGTGGTCGAGTCCACGGTGACCGGCCCGACCGTCTCCGGTCGGGTGGTGAGCTCCCGGCTGCCGGCCGAGCCGGCCCGGCCGATCGCCACCATCAGCGCCGCTCCGGCCCGCGCCCGGCCCACCGGCGTCAGTGAGCTCGACCGGGTGCTCGGCGGTGGGCTGGTCCCCGGTGCCGTGGTGCTGCTCGCCGGCGAGCCCGGCGTGGGCAAGTCGACCCTTCTGCTCGACGTGGCACAGCAGTGGGCGGTGAGCGCCGGCAGCCCTTCCCTGGTGGTCAGCGGCGAAGAGTCGGTAAGCCAGGTCCGGCTGCGTGCCGAGCGGATGGGCACCCTGCACGACCAGCTCTACCTGGCGGCCGAGAGCGACCTGGCCTCGGTGCTCGGGCACCTCGACGCGGTCAAGCCCGGCCTGCTGGTGCTCGACTCGGTGCAGACCATCTCGACGACCGGCACCGAGGGCGTGCCCGGTGGCGTCACGCAGGTGCGCGCGGTCACCGCCGCCCTGGTCTCGGTCGCCAAGGAACGGGGCATCGCCACCGTGCTGGTAGGCCACGTCACCAAGGACGGCCAGGTGGCCGGGCCCCGGGTGCTGGAGCACCTGGTCGACGTGGTGCTGCACTTCGAGGGCGACAAGCACTCCTCGCTGCGGCTGGTGCGCGGCGTCAAGAACCGGTTCGGCGCGGCCGACGAGGTCGGCTGCTTCGAGATGCACGAGGGCGGCATCAGCAGCCTGGCCGATCCGTCCGGGCTGTTCCTCACCCGCTACTCCGAACCCGTGCCCGGCACCTGCGTGACAGTGGCCATGGAGGGGCGGCGGGCCCTCGTCACCGAGGTGCAGGCCCTGATCGGCGCGACTGTTGCCGGCTCACCCCGTCGTACGGTCTCCGGCCTCGACTCCGCGCGCCTGGCCATGGTGCTCGCGGTGCTGCAACGGCGTACCGAGCGGTTGACCCTGCACGACCGTGAGGTCTTCGCGGCCACCGTGGGCGGCATCCGGGTGGTGGAGCCGGCGGCCGACCTCGCGGTCGCGCTGGCGGTCGCCTCCGGCGGGCTCAACCTGGCGATCGCGCCGCACCTCGTGGCGATCGGCGAGGTGGGGTTGACCGGCGAGGTGCGCCGGGTGGGAGCGGTGCCGCGCCGGCTCGCCGAGGCGGCCCGCCTGGGGTTCAAGGTGGCGCTGGTGCCGACCGGCTGTGGGCCGGCCAGCACGGGCGCCGGGCCCGACGGGATGCGGGTGACCGAGGTCACTGATGTCCGCTCCGCGCTGCACCATGCGGCCCGCGCGTCCGCTGAGTGACCGAGCGTGTCGACGCGAGCGGCGATACCGGACAGCATCGGCGCAAGTGGAAACGGTTCGAAGGGCGGCATCGTGACACATCACAGTAACCACGACAGCACCCACCGCACGGCAGTCCGTAGACTGTGCCCGTGCCGATCGACCGCGATACCACCAAGCCTGCCGGTGCGCCGCCCCAGGCCCGCACCGGCGCCGTGGGCTCGCCAGCCCGCCCGATCAGCGTGAGTGTGACTGCCGCTGCCGGGAGCGCCGGCGATCCGCTGCGGGCGAACCTCGCCCTGATGGCACCCGGCACCGCGCTGCGGGACGGGTTGGAGCGCATCCTGCGGGGGCGCACCGGCGCGCTCATCGTGCTCGGCTACGACAAGGTCGTCGAGGGTCTCTGCACCGGCGGCTTCCCGCTGGACGTCGAGTTCTCCGCGACCCGGGTGCGGGAGCTGTGCAAGATGGACGGGGCCGTGGTGCTCTCCAGCGACGGCACCCGCATCGTCCGGGCGGCCGTGCACCTGATGCCCGACCCGTCCATCCCGACGGAGGAGTCGGGCACCCGGCACCGCACCGCGGAGCGGGTCGCCCGGCAGACCGGCTACCCGGTGATCTCGGTCAGCCAGTCGATGCGGATCATCAGCCTCTACGTCAACGGTCAGCGGCACGTGCTGGACGACTCGGCGGCGATCCTGTCCCGGGCCAACCAGGCGCTGGCCACCCTCGAGCGGTACAAGCTGCGCCTGGACGAGGTCTCCGGCACGCTCTCCGCGCTCGAGATCGAAGACCTGGTCACCGTGCGGGATGCGGTGGCGGTGGTGCAGCGTCTGGAGATGGTCCGCCGGATCGCCGACGAGATCGCCGGTTACGTCGTCGAGTTGGGCACCGACGGGCGACTGCTCGCCCTTCAGCTCGACGAGCTGATGGCCGGGGTCGACGCCGACCGCACGCTGGTCATCCGGGACTACCTCCCGGTCGGCCGCAAGTCCCGCACGCTGGACGAGGCGCTGGTCGAGCTGGATCTGCTCGGCGCCACCGAGCTGATCGACCTGGTGTCGGTCGCCAAGGCCATCGGCTACCCGGCCGCATCGGATGCGCTGGACGCCGCCGTCAGCCCGCGCGGCTTCCGGCTGCTGGCCAAGGTACCGCGTCTGCCGGTGGCCGTGGTCGACCGCCTGGTGCTGCACTTCGGCAGCCTTCAGCGGCTGCTGGGCGCGACCGTGGAAGACCTGCAGGCCGTCGAGGGCGTGGGCGACGCCCGTGCCCGGGGCGTCCGGGAGGGCCTGTCCCGGCTCGCCGAGGCATCCATCCTGGAGCGGTACGTCTGATCCGGCTCAGCCGGTGATGGTGATCTTCACGGGTGCGCTGTACTTGGTGCCGACCCGCGCGAACACCTGGTACGTCCCGGCCGGCGGGAAGGGGCCGGCGGCCAGCCCGGCGCCGTCGCAGCGGGTGGTGTCCCGCCCGTTCCAGCCCACCTGGTAGGAGCGCTCGAACCCGGGCGTGAAGGACTGCACATCCGAGCCCTGGACCTTGCCGCAGGTGTCCGAGGACCACACCTTCTCGGCGCCGGCCTTGATGAAGATCTCCTGAAGGTCGGCGCCGACGTTGCGGCTGCACGTCCGCTGCGAAGTGTTCTTGATCTTCAGTTGCAGGTCGACCACCGCACCGCGCTGGACCGACGTGGGCCGCGCCACCGAGGTCACGCTGATCTCCGCGTCGGTGCAGGTGCCGTCGTCGACCGACCCGGCCGCGCCCGGCGGCGGGTCGTTGCTGGTGGTCTCGGGGCTCGGGTCCGTGGTGTTCGGACCGGCCGACCCGTCCGGAGCATTCGACTCGGCGGGCGCGGACGCCGACGGCGCCCCGGTCTGCGGGCTCAACAGCGGACCGCCCGGCCCGGGACTCGCCGTGGACGTCGGAGTCGACGTCGAGCCCGCCCCCGCATTCGGTTTGTCGCCGGAGCGGCTCGACCCGGTGCAGGAGTAGAGCAGGACAATCAGGAAAAGAAGCCCCGCTCCGAGTACGACGGCGCGACGCCGCCAGTACACGGCGGGTGGCAGGGGGCCGACCGTCAGACGCATGATGCCCCCCACCGTAGCCGCGCGGCACCCACCAGCCCGTCACGACGCGCCGGAGCGTCACCGGGCCACCGTGGCCAATCTCCACAAAGGACGGAAGCGCCGACAGTCCGCGGCCCGCTCAGAGGTACACCTTGCGCTGGTAGACGGCGTGCGCGCCGGCCACCCGATCCAGGAAGAGCAGCCCCGCGCAATGGTCGATCTCGTGCTGCAACGCCCGCGCCTCGAAGCCGTCCGTCACCAACCGGACCGCCGCGCCGGTGCCCGGCAGGTCACCCTCCACCACCAGCCGGCTGGCCCGCTTCACATCCCCGGTCAGGTCCGGCACCGACATGCACCCCTCCCGGCCCGGCTTCCAACGGGTCGCCTCGACCACCCGGGCGTTGCAGAGCACGAAGGTGCCGTGCACGGTGACCGCCTTCGGATGCCCCGTCACGTCGACGGCGAAGACCCGCGCAGGCACACCGACCTGCGGCGCCGCCAACCCCACGCAGCCCGGCGACACCCGCATCGTGGCGACCAGGTCGGCGGCCAGCCGGACCGTCTCCTCGGCCGTCGGATCGACATCGTCCCCGGCCCGGCTCAACACCGGATGCGGGGCCGAGACCACGGCCCGCACCTCGCCCGCCACCGCCAGCGACTCCGGCGTCCAGTCCCCCAGACCGGCGTACGCCTCGACGTCCCGGCCGGCGTCCGGCCCGCTCCGCCCCTCGCTCACAGCAGATCCGGGTCTGCCGGCCGGAGGGTGACCTCGACCCCCAACTCGGCGGCCGTCCGGTGCAGCCGTCCCGTCACCGCCTCGGCCACCCCCGCCGGCAACTCGACCTCGGCCAACACCACGTAGAGCGAACCCGCCAGGCGGGTGCTCAGGTCGGTCACGTTGCCACCGGCGTCCACCAGCACCCGGGTCATCGCCGCGACGATGCCCATCCGGTCCGACCCGTGCACCGCAAGCACGTACGGCTCGCCGGCCGGGGCCACCTCACCGTCGGGCGTCACCGCGCGGACTGTCGCCAACAGCTGCCCCTCGGCGGCCAGCGGCGCCAGCGCCGCCTCCACACCTGCGGCGTCCGGCCCGGTGCAGATGAGGGTCATCGCGAAATGCCCCCGCAGGCGGGTCATCGTGCTGTCGGTGAGGTTCGCGCCCAGTTGGGCCAGCACCTCGGCGACGTCGGCCACGATGCCCGGCCGGTCCCGACCGATGACGGTGATCGCGAGCTCGTTCATCCGCGCATTCTGCCCGATCCGCCCACCGCCACCGCGACACCCCGCCCGAGCCGCCCATCCAGCGGGACCGGACCGCGTGACATCATCGACGGCGCCATGACTCAACCCGATTTCGCCACAGTGGTCAGCCGGTGGTTCCAGCAGCACGCCCGTGACCTGCCGTGGCGGGAACCCGGGGTCAGCCCGTGGGCCATCCTGGTCAGCGAGGTCATGCTCCAGCAGACCCCGGTCGTCCGGGTCGTGCCGGCCTGGCACGCCTGGCTGGCCCGCTGGCCCGACCCGGCCGCGCTGGCGGCCGACACCCCGGCCGAGGCGATCCGCATGTGGGGGCGCCTCGGCTATCCCCGCCGGGCCGTCCGACTGCGGGAGTGCGCGATAGCGATCGTGGACCGGCACGGCGGTCAGGTGCCGGACCGGTTGGAGCAGTTGCTGGCGCTGCCCGGCGTGGGCACCTACACGGCGCGTGCGGTGGCCGCGTTCGCGTACGGGCAGCGACATCCGGTGGTCGACACAAACGTACGACGGGTGGTCTGTCGCGCCGTTGCCGGTGAACCGGACGCCGGGCCGGTCACCCGACCCGCCGACCTGGTCGCCACCGAGGAGCTGCTGCCCGCGGAGCCCGCCGCCGCGGCACTGGCCAGCGCCGCGTTCATGGAGCTGGGAGCGGTGCTCTGCACGACCCGGTCACCACGGTGCACGGCCTGCCCGGTCGAGTCGGTCTGCGCGTGGCGGGCCTCCGGACAGGCGCCGGCGACCGGCCCGACCCGCCGCCCCCAGCGGTACGCGGGCACCGACCGGCAGGTACGCGGACTGCTGCTCGCGGTGCTCCGGGAAACCACCGGGCCGGTCCCGCACCAGCGCCTCGACCAGGTCTGGACCGACGACGTGCAGCGCGCCCGGGCGTTAGCCGGCCTCGTACAGGACGGGCTGGTGGAACCGGTCGGCACCGACTCGTTCCGGCTGGCCGGCGACGGCCCGTCCCTGCCAACGGCCGACCTCACGACCTGACCTGCCCCCACCCCGCCCATCGTGCCCAGCGACCCGCTGGCCGCACATCCGCGCGCGCTCCAAGCCCGCCGCAGGCCCACACCGCGCTCGCCCACGCGCCTTCACGCCGCATGCCGCATGCCGCGCGCCGCGCGCCGCGCTCCGCTGGCAGCTCACCCCAAGATCGTGCTCGATCCTGGATGTAGTGGTGTCAGACCAGGCGGATGCCCCTACATCCTGGATCGAGCACGATCTTGCGGACGGAGGCCCCGTCGGAGGCCACAACATCAGGGAAACTGCTGCCTCCGGACGCCCTGAGGCGACACTTTCCCTGATGTTGCGCGGATCTTGCCGGCCGTGGCAGCGGCGACGCGAGCGGGCGAGCGACGGCGAGCGGGCCGCCGAAGGCGAGCGGGCCGCCGAAGGCGAGCGGGCCGCCGAAGGCGAGCGGGCCGCCGAAGGCGAGCGGGCCGCCGAAGGCGAGC